>NZ_JAUNKD010000005.1:43842-112807 GCF_030532915.1 Capnocytophaga sp. | reverse complement strand
TATTAGCCATTCTTTGCAAAATTATTCACTAAAAATTTGTTATTTATTCATTGTAATTTATTTCTTTTTTTTATACCTTTGCAACGAATTGTTTGTAGCAAATAGGGTAAATACCATAAAAGAAAGGTATCAGCCCCCTTGGCAAGCACCTTACATAGTATTCATAACCTTAAAATTTATCAATTATGACTGACAAAAATTTAGCCAGTGTAGTTTTCACTACCGAAGAATTACAAAAATTAGATGACGCACTGCAAGCCATTGAAAATGTGCTTAAAGGAAAAACCTACAACCTTACACCCGATGAGCGCAGGCAGTACGGAAGCATCGCCGAACAAAACAAACTTTTTGTTAATAAATGCAAAGAGTTGATGGAGCAATACCCGCAATTTGTGCCTTCGTTTTTGGATAAAGACGAATTTTTCCGCGATTATCAATCACGCCACCAAATTGAAACACGGCTAATTCGCCTCAACACCCTTACCGAACAGCTCTCTGACACCAAAGTATTGCTTGACAATGACAATTACTATAATTCAATTACGTTTTACCGAAATTTAAAATTTTTAAGCTCACAAAACATTCCGGGTATCAAAACCCTTTACGAGCAGCTTAAACAGTTCTTTAAAGGCGGACGTAAAAAAACATCGGACTAACTTTCGGTTGTTTTTTCACAGGTCGAGCCACCTTTTTTGATGAGAAACGTACTAAAAGCAGTAGCAAACTACTAAAATAGGGTTCTTTTTGCATCAAAAAAGACTAAAATGAGCCAATGAAGCGCTATTTTAATACAAAAATCCGTTCCCATAACTTTTTTTATACCCTTCTGAACTATCAAAATACCTATCAGAAGGGTATTTTATACCCCTCGGTAAGGTATTTTCACTCTTTAATAGGGTTTGAGATACTTGGTAAGTAGTATAAAAAACTTTATCAAAATTGAGAATTTTGGTAAAGGACATTGTCCATTAATCATCAATTTAACCTTTGGCAAAGCCCCAAACTTTGTTAAAGGACGTTACTCACTAAAATAAATGGTTCATTATTCATTGAATAACGGTTCACTAAAAAATTGTTACTTGTTCATTGTAAATTGTTTCGTTATTTTTAGTACCTTTGTCGCCGAATTTTTGAAAATATCACATTACTATTATGGAAATTTTAATCATAAACTCCGGAAGTTCATCGCTTAAATATCAATTGATTGACTCCAATACGGGTACTGCCATCGTCAAAGGACTTGTGGACAGAATCGGTATTGAGGGCAGCAACGTGAAATACGTGGCGCTGAAAAACGCAAAAGAACTTGAAATAAAAAAGCAACTGCCCATCAGCAATCACGAAGCGGCTATGAAAGTGGTAACGGACTTGCTGTCGGACAGTGAAGTGGGCGTTATTTCCAATCCGGACGACATCAAAGCCATCGGGCATCGGGTGGTTCACGGGGGCGAAAAGTTCGTACAACCCACGCTGATTACCGAAGAGGTGAAACAGGAAATCGAAAAACTCATTCCGCTTTCGCCTTTGCACAATCCGGCTTGTTTGGAGGGGATTAAAAGCGCTGAAAAAATCTTCAAGAAAGCCAAACACGTTGCCGTTTTTGACACGGCTTTCCACCAAACGATGCCTGCCAAGGCATTCCGCTATGCCATTCCGAATCAGTACTATACCGATTACGGCGTGCGTGCTTACGGCTTTCACGGCACCAGCCACAAGTATGTAGATGCACAGGCGCGCCAACATCTGGGGGGGCAAATCAAAAACATTACCATTCACTTGGGCAACGGGTCGAGTATGGCTGCCGTAAACCAGAACGGACAGTGTATGGACACCACGATGGGGCTCACGCCGCTTGACGGACTGGTAATGGGGACACGCTCGGGAAGCATTGATGCCGGTGTGATTTTCTATCTTGCCGACCGCCTCAACCTAAAAGCCGCCGAAATCAGCACCATACTGAACAAACAAAGCGGAATGCTCGGGCTTACAGGCAGTTCTGATGCGCGTGATGTGTCCGATAAATATTTTGCAGGCGATGTCAATGCCGTTTTATGCTATGAAATGTATGCCTACCGAATTAAAAAATTCATCGGTGCTTATGCCGCTATCTTAAACGGATTGGATTCTATCACCTTTACTGCCGGTTTGGGAGAAAATGATGATTTAATCCGCTTGTTGGCTTGTCGGGAAATGGAGTTTTTGGGTATTGAAATTGACGAAGTGAAAAACAAAAACTACAACCGACCCAAGCAAACCGTTGAAATTCAAAAGGACGGAAGTCGCGTGAAAATATTGATTATCCCTACCAATGAAGAGTTGCAAATCGCCAATGAAGTAATGGCAATTGTATAAAAAACAACCTTTTATAGGTTTATTATCTTTGCCAAAGTTTTAAAACTTTGGCAAAGATAAATTTTCACTACTTCGGATAAATTTCCTTCAATGCTTTTACGTACACCAAAACGCCTTTATCCTTAAAATCCTCTTGCTTATAGAGTTTGATAGCTCCGTTTTTGTCGGCAGAAGTAAAAAGCAAAATTTCACCCAAATCCAACGACTTTCCTTTTTCGATAAGTGCTTGAATGAGGCGTTTTCCTATCTTTTTTCCACGTTGTGATTCGCTGACAACCACGTCTTCAATCCAGCCCTTGTGTCCTGAAATCACTTTGTAAACAGCCATTGAAGCCATCCCTAATAAGCGTCCGTTTTCGATGTAACAGGCAATGAAAGGGGCTTCATCTTCGTTTTTAAATAACTCGGAAAGAGATAGTTGTTTCCTTTTGCTGAGTAAAGCGAATAAATTGCGGGCGTCTTGCTCAATTACGGGCGTAATGAGCTGTTTTGTTAAAAATGTAATCATCGTTTTTTTCATTATTTTGTCGGCAAAAATAGCCTAAAAAATGTAAAAACAAAATAGCGTAATAACTAAATCATCAATTTTAACAATTAATTATCAGTGATTTGTAGAAAAATTTGGATTTTTAAACTAAAATAACAACTTGATTTTTTCGCTTAATTAGAAATGTATAAGGATTTGATTTTTAGGTGTTTTCTGTTTAAAATAGACTTCAAACGTAAAAAAATGATGAAAAAAAATCAACTTTTGTGGTTTGGGCATTAAACCTTTCGTTTTTTTGTTCGTCTAACCGAAAGATATTTTTTAAAAGTAGTATTTAGGATGAAAAAAATAATGTTTTTACTTTCCTTATTGGCGATGCCACTTTGGGGACAGGAATATTCGCTTTCCGGAAAAGTGTTTGAAAGCGATACCAAAGCACCGCTTGAATATGCAACTATATCACTGGAAATCAACGGGAAAATTGTATCAGGTGGAGTTACTAATGAAAAGGGAGAATTTGAGATAAAAGCTCCGAAAGGAAATTATCACCTGAAAGTACAATTTTTTTCCTTTAAAAATTATGAAGTAAAAAACTTTAATTTAAACGCTAACAAAAAATTACCGCCCGTTTATTTGGATTTGGACATTGAAGAGCTTACAGGCGTGGAAGTTACGGCTCAGCGTACCACTGTGGAACTGCATTTGGACAAAAAAGTATACAACGTGGGGCAAGATATGACCGTCAAAGGCGGTTCGGTGTCTGATGTGTTGGATAATGTGCCTTCGGTTTCGGTTGATGCCGAAGGGAAGGTAAGTTTTCGAGGCAATGAAAGCGTTCAGATTTTGATTAACGGAAAACCTTCCGCCTTGTCGGGAGTCAATGATGAAGCGCTGCGTCAGCTTCCGGCAGAATCTATTGAACGAGTGGAAGTTATTTCCAATCCGTCGTCGCGCTATCAAGCCGAAGGAACGGCGGGAATTATCAATATTATCCTCAAAAAAGGAAGTACAATGGGCTTTATGGGGTCGGTAACGGCTTCAGTGGGCAGTCCGCAAGCCTATGAATTGGGTACAAATTTGAGTTTACGCAAGCAAGATTGGATGTTTTTCACCAATATTTCGTTAAATAAAAGAAAATCACCCGGAAGCACGCTTATCAATCAATCTAATTTAAATGATTTGGGGCAAGTGCTTAATTATCAAGATGAATTTCGAAAAAATTACCGCCTTCGAAAAGGCTTGAACCTAAATTTTGGTGCTGAATATCGGTTTAACGATCAATCGTCAATCACAAACAGCATCGTGTACGGGTTGAGTGATGGCGAAAATACCTCTGACGTTGATTTTTACAATTATGATATGCATCGGAATTTAACCGCTCAACGCTATCGAAGCAATATTGAAAAGGAAGATGATAAGCGGTTTCAATACTCCTTCAATTTCGAGCATAAGTTTGATAATGAGGGACATAAATTAACTGCCGATTACCAGTTTTCACGTTCAACCGAAGAAGGAGACGGAATTATCGAAGAACGTAACCTGACCGCTAACACTCGTTTATTTCCCGAGCAAACACTTGGAAATGAGAAAGAAAGAAAACATTTGGTGCAATTGGATTACGTACTTCCGTTTGGGAAAAATAAAAAATCACAGTTTGAGGCGGGCTATCGCGGTACGCTTGACGAAACCGACATCAATTATGTGGTTGGTGATTTGGATACCAACGGAAATTTGATTGTCAATAACAATTACACCAATCATTTTGTGTATGACCAACACGTGAACGCAATTTACTCACAATTAGGTACTAAGTTCGGAAAATGGAATTTTATGGGCGGGTTGCGTTACGAGCATACGCAGGTTACGTCACTGTTAAAAAACACCAATGAGAATTATTCAAAATCATACGGAGGTTTGTTCCCGTCGGTGTATTTGGGATATGAATTTTCAGAAAGTCAGCAAGTTAGTGTGAGTTATAGCCGTCGTTTGCGTCGCCCGCATTCACGATTTATCAATCCGTTTGTCAGAAGGTCGAGCAACACCAATTTATTTAGTGGAAATCCGGATATTGACCCGACATTTACCAATGCGTTTGACGTTTCGTACTTGAAAAGATGGGACAAAATCAGCTTAAATACATCGATTTATTACAATCATTCCACCGAAGTTTTTGAGATGATTTCACTTGAAACGGGTGATTTTATAACCATCAACGGGCTTTCGGTTCCGGTGATGTTGCGTCGCCCGATTAACCTTTCTGATGAGGATAGAGTAGGTGCCGAATTTACAGCCAATTACACGCCCAAACAAAATTGGCGATTTTCATTAAATATGAATTTCTATCATTATAAATCAAACGGTTCATATTCGTACACTAATTATTTAGGAAATAGCGTATTACAAGAATTTAACACCGAAGCCAATTCGTGGTCAGCACGGTTTACGGCTAAATTTCCGTTGATTTATAAAGTTGATTTTCAGACTAATGTGATGTATAATGCTCCTAGAAAATCGGCTCAATCGGATATTGAAGGAAATCTTTCGGCAAATTTGGCTTTGAGCAGAGAAATTTTAAACAAAAAAGGAACTATATCGCTAAATGTCAGTGATTTGTTTAATTCCCGTAAAATGATTGGCAACACCATAACGGAAAGGGTTATCAGCCATTCGGAAATGCAGTGGCGACAACGCCAAATAATGCTGAATTTCACATATCGCTTCGGAAATATGAAAGGGCAACAAAAAGAAAAAGAACGAAAACAACAGCAACGCTCAATGGACGATGGTGGTGAAATGGAATTTTAAAGATAATAATTTGAAAATCAGTTGATTTACTTTTAAATAGTCTTTTCCTAATAGTGTTTGAGAATGATTTTGAATTTTTTAAAATCATTCTCAATTTTTTTGTTGTCAGCATTTTATTCTGATTTTTTATCAATCAATAAAGGAAGGTGTTCATTAAACCATTTATGGCGGTTTAAAATCATAATATGCGTTCCGTTTTTTATGGTAATGACATCTGAAATATATTTTATGGGAAAAACTTGGTCTTTATCTCCTTGAATATGAATAGTGTAGGGTAGAGGGGCTTCTTGTTGCCAATTTACGATTTTATCAATAGACCATTCCAAATAAAAAGGCGAACGCATCCCGATGTATTTTTCGTAAAGTTCGATACGCTTGGTCACGGAATCAATGAAAGAAAAATGCTTCCAATATTCAAGTGAATTGATCAGGCTTACGGGCAATAGTTTATACAAATTGGTATAACGAGCCAGTAGCATTTTTTTGGGCAGTTCGTATTTTGTTTTAACGCTTGAAATAATTATAATCTTTTCGTAGTCAATGTGTTTTGCTATTTCTTGTACGATGATTCCGCCAAATGAAACGCCTAACAACACGGGTTTTTCGTGTGCGATATTTTTTGACAAACGCAAGGCATATTCCGATAAGGTTTCTTCTTTTGAAGGTAAAATCCAATCCAAAAGATGAACCTCATATCGGGGCGGAAATTTTAAAAAATCAAAAATCTTAGGGCTTGCCGCCATTCCGGGCATTAAATATATGTGCGTTTTATGATTTATCATTTCAAAATTGATAATTAACGATTTATTTTGTAAATTTGCACCCAAATAACAAACTTAAATACGAGGGTAAAGGTACAATTTTTTGGTAAAACAAAAAACACAAACCATTATTTTAAAAATATTTGAGTTTATAAATACTTGATAGTAATATGATTGAAGTGATTAATAGTGAGTTTTCACGCCAGTTTCAAACTCGGGTAAATCAAGAAATTGCTTTTGTGGAATATTCCATACAAGAGCGTAAAATATTTTTCACAAAAGTGTATATTCCTGAAAGTGTGGATGAGACGTTTTCCGATGATTTTTTCAAAGCCGTACTTGAAAGCATTGCCCCCCGAAAACTCAGGGTTGTGCCTACGTGTAGTGAAGCGACGGCTTTTTTCAGAAGAAATAAAGAATACAAAGAATTTCTTCCCGCTGGAATTCGGATTTAATAAACAAGGTCAATTACGCTGATTTTTAGTTGTTTGGCTTTAAATTTTTTAGATAGTTCAATAAATGCAAATTTCGATAGTCATACCGCTTTTCAATGAAGAAGAATCATTGCAAGAGCTTCATAATTGGATTGTTGATGTGATGACAAAGCATCGGTTTTCGTATCAAATTGTTTTTATCGATGACGGCAGTACGGACAGTTCGTGGGAGGTAATCAAAACATTATCAAAGCAAAACGATTCCGTGTCAGGCATTCGGTTTTTTAAAAATTACGGAAAATCGCAAGCCTTACACGTGGGGTTTGCTCAAGCGCAAGGTGATGTTATCATCACAATGGATGCCGATTTGCAAGATAGTCCCGATGAGATTCCTGCACTGTATCAAATGATTACCACAGACGGATATGATTTGGTATCAGGCTGGAAGAAAAAGCGTTATGACTCAAAACTGACTAAAAATCTGCCTTCAAAATTGTTTAATTGGGCGGCACGGAAAACCTCCGGATTGCATTTGCACGATTTCAATTGTGGACTGAAAGCCTATAAAAAAGCGGTGGTTAAAAATATTGATGTTTCAGGCGAAATGCACCGCTATATCCCCGTTTTGGCAAAAAACGCCGGATACAAAAAAATTACCGAGAAAGTAGTTCAGCATCAGGCACGTAAGTACGGGCAAACTAAATTCGGAATGAGTCGGTTTATCAACGGATTTTTGGATTTGATAACCATCAGTTTCATTTCCCATTTCGGGAAAAGACCAATGCACTTTTTCGGGGCTTTGGGCGTGCTGATGTTCTTTATCGGATTTGTTTTTGCAGCGTATTTGGGGGTTGATAAATTATTTATTAATCCACATAACAGATTGATAGCCAATCGTCCGGAGTTTTACATCGCCTTAATCACAATGGTTATCGGCACGCAGTTTTTCATCGCGGGTTTTTTGGGTGAAATCATTTTGCAAACCAAAAATAAAACCGAAAGATACAAAGTGAGCGAAACGATATGACATTCAACTTTGTCAAGGTTCTAAATTTTGATAAAGTTTTCAAGTTTTTGAGCATCAAAAAATAAATTTTTCCTGAAAAGTTAAAAAATCAAATAAAAATACGTACTTTCGTAACCTAAATTTAATTTGACAAATAAATAATTCATAAAATGAGTAAATACGACATTATTGTATTGGGAAGCGGTCCCGGCGGATACGTTACTGCCATCAGAGCTTCGCAATTGGGCTTCAAAACAGCCGTTATTGAAAAAGAAAACTTGGGTGGTGTGTGCTTGAATTGGGGGTGTATCCCTACCAAAGCACTTTTAAAATCGGCTCAGGTGTTTGAATATTTAAAACACGCGTCCGATTATGGGCTTTCCGTGAAGGAATTTGATAAAGATTTTGCAAAAGTCGTAAAAAGAAGCCGCGATGTAGCCGATTCAATGAGCAAAGGCGTTCAATTTTTGATGAAAAAGAACAAAATTGACGTTATCGAAGGCTACGGAAAGGTAAAACCCGGCAAAAAAGTGGAAGTTAAAGACAAAGACGGCAAAACAACCGAATATTCCGCTGACCATATCATCATCGCTACGGGGGCTCGCTCACGTGAATTGCCCGCTCTTCCGCAAGACGGAAAGAAAATCATCGGTTATCGTCAGGCACTTACCCTGCCCGAGCAACCCAAAAAAATGATTGTGGTCGGAAGCGGCGCCATCGGTATCGAATTTGCTTATTTTTACAATTCAATGGGAACCGAAGTAACCATCGTGGAATTTATGCCGAACATCGTTCCTGTTGAAGATGAGGACGTTTCAAAACAATTGGAACGCAGTTTCAAGAAAAACGGCATCAAAATTATGACCTCTTCGGAAGTAACCAAAGTCGATACGTCGGGCAATGGCGTGAAGGCTTACGTGAAAACGGCCAAAGGCGAGGAAGTGTTGGAAGCGGACGTGCTTCTTTCTGCCGTAGGAATTAAAACAAATATCGAAAATATTGGTTTAGAGGAAGTTGGAATTGCCACTGATCGTGATAAAATTCTGGTGGATAAATTCTATCAAACCAACGTTCCGGGGTATTATGCCATTGGCGACGTTACGCCGGGGCAGGCATTGGCACACGTGGCTTCTGCCGAAGGAATCCTTTGTGTGGAGAAAATCAAAGGCTTACACGTTGAACCGCTTGACTACGGAAACATTCCGGGTTGTACCTATTGCACGCCCGAAATTGCTTCGGTGGGGCTTACCGAAAAACAGGCTCGCGAGAAAGGATACGATATTAAGGTGGGCAAATTCCCGTTCTCGGCATCGGGTAAAGCCAAAGCAGGCGGAAATTCTGACGGATTCGTAAAAGTAATTTTTGATGCTAAATACGGCGAATGGCTTGGTTGCCATATGATTGGAGCGGGCGTTACCGATATGATTGCCGAAGCAGTCGTTGCCCGAAAACTCGAAACCACAGGACACGAAGTGCTTAAAGCCGTTCACCCGCACCCAACTATGAGTGAGGCAGTTATGGAAGCCGTAGCCGCCGCTTATGACGAAGTGATTCATATTTAAAATATCATAAATGATTGAAAAAGACGAGGGTGAATAAACCTTCGTCTTTTTTCTTTTTGCATATTCAAAATTTTTGCATACCTTTACCCGAAAATTATGACAATATTTCAGTCTTTTATAAAAGGAATGATTTTTGTTACCTAACCTGCATTAGAAATAAATTTTTATGAGTGATAATTTTTCGCCAAGAGTTAAGAGAATCTTTACATACAGCAAAGACGAAGCAATTCGTTTGGGGCAATCAACCGTTGGTACTGAGCATATTATTTTAGCAATGTTGCAGGAAGGAGCCGGAACCGCAATTGATATTTTGTTGAGTTTAAAAACAGATATTGACCGATTGCGACAGGGGATTCACACGCTTACTTCGGCGCGCGGCTTAAATCCGCCTAATTACAACGCCATTCATTTCACAACACAAGCCGAAAGAGCGATGCAGGCAACCTATTTGGAAGCAAAACGCTCTCAAAGTGAGGAGATTAACACAGGGCATTTATTGCTCAGCATCCTTCGTAATGAAAATGACCCGACAACTAAGGTATTTAATAAATTAGGTGTTGATTATGAGTTGGTTAAAACAAAAACACAGCCCATTCGTGATGATAATTTTTTCACCTCGCCCACCAATGAATTTGATGAGGAGGAGCGTGAAGAAAGACCGCCTTATGACAGAAATCGGGAGCAGACATCTGAACCGGCAGGAACTCAAAAAAATCCTCGTAAATTGACTGTCCTTGACAATTTCGGACGCGATTTAACAGCATTGGCGGAACAAGGTAAGTTAGACCCCGTGGTGGGACGCGAAAAAGAAATTGAGCGCGTTTCACAAATTTTGAGTCGCCGTAAGAAAAATAATCCGCTACTAATCGGAGAGCCGGGAGTGGGTAAAAGTGCTATTGCTGAGGGACTTGCACTTCGAATCATCGAAAAAAAGGTTTCGCGCGTGCTTTACAACAAACGAGTGGTAACCCTTGATTTGGCTTCGTTAGTGGCAGGAACCAAGTATCGCGGTCAGTTTGAAGAACGTATGAAAGCCATAATGAATGAGTTGGAGAAAAATGACGACATCATTCTTTTTATTGATGAAATTCATACGATTGTCGGTGCGGGTGGCGCTACGGGAAGCCTTGATGCGTCGAATATGTTTAAACCGGCTTTGGCACGGGGTGAAATTCAGTGTATTGGTGCAACAACTTTGGATGAATATCGCCAGTCCATTGAAAAAGACGGAGCGTTGGAGCGACGGTTTCAAAAGGTAATCGTGGAGCCCACTACAATTGACGAAACCATTGAAATTCTGCATAATATCAAGAAAAAATATGAAGATCATCACAGCGTAACATACACAGATGAAGCCATTGAGGCTTGCGTGAAACTTACCAGTCGTTACCTGACCGACCGATTTCTGCCCGATAAAGCTCTTGATGCCCTTGATGAGGCAGGTTCGCGTATTCACATCACGCAAATGAAAGTTCCGAAGAAAATTTTGGAATTAGAGTCTGAATTAGAAGGAGTTATCAAATCAAAAAACGATGCGGTTTCGCGCCAGCAATTTGAGGAAGCCGCCCGTTTGCGTGACGATGAGAAAAAAATTGAGCAACATTTAGCCGAATTACATAGAAAATGGGAAGAAGAAGCAAAATTGCATCGTGATATGGTTACGGAAGAGCATATCGCCGATGTGGTTTCAATGATGAGCGGCATTCCCGTAAACCGAATTGCCCAAACCGAAATGAGCAAATTATCAACACTTTCGGATACCATTAAAAAGAAAATAATCGGTCAAGATGTTGCTATTGAGAAAGTTATAAAAGCTATTAAACGCAACCGAACCGGACTGAAAGACCCGAATAAACCCATTGGTTCGTTTATCTTTTTGGGACAAACGGGGGTCGGAAAAACACAATTGGCAAAGGTTTTGGCGCGTGAACTGTTTGATTCAGAAGAAACTATGATTCGCATTGATATGAGCGAATATATGGAGAAATTTTCCACTACGCGCTTAATCGGTGCACCTCCGGGGTATGTGGGCTACGAAGAAGGTGGGCAACTTACTGAAAAAGTGCGTCGTAAACCATATTCCGTAGTGTTGCTTGACGAGATAGAAAAAGCACACCCCGATGTGTTTAATATGCTTTTACAGGTGCTTGATGACGGTTTTTTAACGGATAGTTTAGGACGAAAAATCGATTTCAGAAATTGCATTATTATTATGACATCGAACATTGGAGCAAGACAGGTGAAGGATTTTGGACAAGGAATCGGTTTCGGGACTTCTGCCAAAATGGCACAATCGGACAGCCACGAAAAATCCATCATTGAAAATGCGCTTAAAAAAGTGTTCGCTCCCGAGTTTTTAAACCGAATTGATGATGTGATAACTTTCAATCCGTTGAGTAAAGAAGATATTTTCAAAATCATTGATATTGAGCTGAATAAGTTATATTCACGTATCAAGGATTTGGGATACACCATTGAACTTTCAGAAAAAGCCCGTGATTTTATCGCTGAAAAAGGGTACGATAAGCAATATGGCGCGCGTCCTTTAAAACGTGCCATTCAAAAATATGTAGAAGATTTGCTTGCAGAAGAAATCGTAGCGACTCACATAAAAGAAGGCGATACCATTTATTTTGATGTAGATGCAAACGAAGAAAATCTTGTAATAACTACAAAATTATTAAGTTAGATGCTGAACTTTGGTAAAGTTACACAGACTTTGCCAAAGTTTTTTAATTGCCTTTAAAGGTTTTACAACAAAAAATGAAAATTATAAAAATAACTTTATTATTTGTTTTTGGTTTTTTGCTTTTTTCGTGTGCTGAACGTTATAGTTCACGTAAACGCACAGGAAATAAAGCTGTTATAGAAGAAAAAACTTCGGTGAGGAAACCAAAAACAACCGATTCGGCAGTTTTTCAAAAAACTAAAAATCAGAAAAAAAACACTGAAAAAGAAGTAAGAACCACAAAACGTAACGAATCTGAAACGGTAGAAACAAAAAGGACAAATTCGTATTCACTTGGCGAACAGCAACAAGTGGTGCTTGACACGGCATTGTCTTATTTAGGTTCTCCATACAAATACGGAGGCACAACACGTTCGGGTTTTGATTGTTCGGGTTTTGTATCAGCCGCTTTTGCACCCGTTGCCATTTCGTTACATCGTTCATCGCACGAGATGGCTGAACAGGGTAAACCTGTGGATTTGAAAAACGTGCAAATAGGTGATTTACTGTTTTTTGTAACAGGAAAAAGCAAACGCATTTCACACGTAGGGATTGTTGTGGAAACTGAAAAAGAAATAAAATTTATACATTCATCAACTTCGAGAGGCGTTATTATCTCGTCAATGAATGAGGGATATTGGTCAAAAGCCTACCGAAAAGCAAGAAGAGTTATGTGAAATTTGTAAACACGCCTATATTAATTTTACTTTCGGGAATTGTAACAGGAATTGCAATTTCGGGCGTTTTTTCTGTGCCGTTATGGGGCGTTTCTTTATTGTTTTTCGTACTACTATTTTCAATATCAGTACATTTGTTTCTTTCTGTGAAGAAAAGTAAATTCAGAAAGTTTTTTGCTTTTCACACTTTTATCGTAGCTATTGTATTGGGTGCTTGGGTGAGTGTTTTGCGTAATCCTACTTCAAAATCAAATCATTACACCAATCAATTAAAAGAAAATACCGGTTATTTGTTGCAAGCCAGAGTCATAGAAAAAGTATCGGAAGCAGATTTTGGTACAACCTATAAAGTACGGCTCATTTCGGCAGATAATCAAAGAGTTACGGGGGATATTTTGTGTTTTTTTCCGACAGATACGCTCAGAAAAAGTCATTTGCAAACAGATGATTATTTTGCGTTTACATCTCAGTTACGAACCATATCACCGCCTAAAAATCCGTATCAGTTTGATTATAAAGTTTATATGGAACGTCAAGGTGTTTTTTGGCGAACAAATGTAGGTTCGTATCATATTTTGAAAAGCGATTCAAAAACAGCGTCTTTACAGAAATATGCCGAAATTATCCGCGAAAAAGCATTTGAAATTATTGATGCAAATTTTTCAAAATCAACGTCTTCTATTTTAAAAACCTTACTTTTAGGGCAACGCAATCAATTGGATGATACGATTTACCAGCAATATATTGATGCCGGAGCGGTTCATATTTTGGCAATTTCAGGATTGCACGTCGGGATTATTACGGTAATTTTATTGTTTTTTCTGCAAAGATTACCCAACACAAAGTTTTTCAAAATCTTCCGATTTGTTGCGTTATTGTTGATTTTATGGACATTTGCCTTTCTTGCCGGACTTTCACCTTCCGTTTTGCGAGCCGTTACAATGTTCAGTTTTATAGGGATTTCACTGCAAATCAATCGCAGGCAGGGGCGTTTTGATGCCTTGATGCTTTCAATGCTTTTGCTGTTATTGGTGTATCCAAATTTTTTGTATGCTCTTGGTTTTCAGTTAAGTTATGCCGCAGTTTTTTCAATTTTAACATTTTATCCTCGTATGGAAAAATGGTGGAAACCCAAAAATAGTTTGTTGCGGTATGTTTGGTCATTGACAATCATTGGTTTTTCGGCTCAAATTGGGGTGTTGCCTATAAGTTTGTATTATTTTCATCAATTTCCGCTACTTTTCTTCGCGTCAAATTTATTGATAGTCCCGTTGTTGTCGCCGGTTTTGGTACTGGGATTTTTGATGATTTTTCTTGGTTTTTTTGATATATTACCGTCATTTTTAGTGTTTTTATTGGAAAAAATAATTAATTTGATGAATTTTTTGGCAAAAATGATAGCTTCGCAAGAATATTTTATTGTTAGAAATGTTTATTTTAATGAAAAACTATTGATTTGTTCCTTTGTGGTGATTTTATTGCTAATTTTTTGGCTAAATAAACAAAATTTTAGAAGAATTATGCTGTTTTTGCTGTCAGTTTTGCTGTTTCAGTCAGTTCTTTTCTATGAAAAATACAAGTTGGAGACTTCAAAGACGATGACTGTTTTCCAAATTCATCAAAAAAGTTTATTTTTAATACGAAACGCAAAGCAATTGATTGTTTTTCAAAATGATACGACACAAAATAACATCGTAACTAATTATGCCAAAACGATTGGTACTTCGGATATTTCCATTAGAAAAATACCACATTTGTTTGATTATCAAAATAAAAATATATTGTGTTTGGATAGTTTGGGTGTTTTTCCCATTTCTGAAAATATTCCTATTGATAAAATAATTATTACGCAATCTCCTAAAATAAATTTTGAACGTATGTTGCTGAAAATTAAGCCTAAAAAGGTGATTGCTGATGGTAGTAATGCATCTTATCTTATCAAAAAATGGCAGGCAAAAAGTGAAGAACTTGGCATTCCGTTTCACGCCACCGCTGAAAAAGGAGCGTATATAATAGCCGAAGAAACGCTTCCGTGATTGCGTGCATTTTTGCTAAAAATAGGTCGAAAATAGCTGTTTTTTTATTTGTTTTTTTGGATAATCTTTGCTAATTTTGGCAAAAAAACTACCAAAATGAAAAAAAATAACCTACTAATCGTATTGTTCTTATTTTCAATAACTTTTTATGCACAATCGCTCAGATACAATTTTGATGAGCAAGGTGATACCTACATTCAGGGGTCGTTTCGCGGTCAGTTTTGGGCAAGATATGTGGACACCAACCCCGGAACAACTCTCAACAAAGAGCCGTTGAGCCATTCGCTTGATTTTTCAATAAGGCGTTATCGCGTTGGTTTTCAGGCACAAATAAATCGTAAGTTGTATTTTTATATGTTGCTGGGAAACAATAATTTAAATCAAAAAACATTGCGTTCAAACGATTTTAGGTTACTTGATTTATTGGCAGAATATACATTTAATGAGAAAATTTCGATAGGCGTCGGGAAACTTATTTTTGCCGGAGCCGGACGTTTTGTAGCTTTTTCAAATGGTTCGATGTTAAATTTAGACCCTGCTGTGCATCAGCTTTTTACGTTAAATCATTATGATGATGTAGGCAGAAACTTAGGTATATACGTTAAAGGACAGCTCGGAAAAATTGATTACAATATTTCGCTGCAAAGCGCGGCATTGCCCACTGACACCCAAATTAAGGACTTTGGGTATGCCAAAAATCGCTCTCGATTTTATACTTCTTCGTACGTGAAATACGAATTTTGGGACAATGAAAGCAATCGAACTCCGTATAGTGGCGGTACGGGGACATATATAGGGACAAAAAAAATAATGAATTTTGGTCTGGGCTATGCTTATCAGCCTAAAATGCTGCAAAAAATGGATAATTTGAGCGTTCAGTATGATGATTATTTGAATTTAGCTGCTGATTTTTTCATCGATACGCCTATTTCTGAAAAAAATGATGCTATAACGGCTTATTTGGGCTACAATAACATAAATTTGGGTGATAATTACGTCCGAAATGTGGAAACAAACAGTATTTTTGATACCGAAGGGACTTCTTTTAACGGAGGAGGTAATGCTTTTCCGGTGGTAGGTACCGGAAATACGCTTCTTTTCCAATTCGGATATCTTTTGCCTAAATCAGAAAAAAACAAAATTCGTTATCAGCCTAATTTCGGGTGGAAATATGCTAATTTTGAAGGACTTAACCAAAGTGTGAATTCGTATGCGCTGGGGTTAAATGTCTATTTTAATAAACATAAAAGTAAATTGACGTTTAGTTATCACAATCGTCCGATTTTTGAAAAAGATACCCGAAAAGTAAGCAGCCGAAAAGGTACGTATGTCATTCAATATCAGATAGAACTGTAATTTGTTTGTCTTTTGGTTGGTTTACGTAATATTTATGGCATTTTTGCCAAAAAAATCGTATTTTTGCGGTTTCTATTTCCACGATTATGTACTTAATTTTTGATACCGAAACTACGGGTTTGCCCAAACGTTGGGACGCACCCATCACAGATTCAGACAATTGGCCTCGTGCCGTGCAGATTGCTTGGCAGTTGCACGATTCGATGGGGAAACTCATTGAGCATCAAGATTTTTTGATTGCTCCCGATGATTTTAACATTCCGTATGATGCCGAAAAAGTACACGGAATTTCCACCGAACTTGCCGAAAGTCAGGGAGTTCCTATTCAGCAGGTTTTCGAGAAATTCAACGAAGCTCTCCAAAAAGCTACCTATGTAGTCGGGCAGAACATCGGTTTCGATATCAACATTATGGGAGCGGAATTTCATCGTTATGGTGTTGATAGTCCGCTTGTTACGATGCCTGTTTTGGATACGTGTACCGAAATTACGGCAAATCTCTGTAAAATCCCCGGTGGTCGCGGTGGTCGTTATAAGTTGCCGACACTCACCGAGTTACACGAATTTTTGTTCGGAGTTCCGTTTGCCGAAGCCCACAACGCCACTGCCGACGTGGAGGCGACCACGCGTTGTTTTTTCGAGCTTATCCGCATAGGCGAGGGTTTCGATACGAAAGATATTTCTGCGGAATATATCACTGAATTTCAGCAATATAACCCAAGTCAAATTCAGTCTGTCGGGCTGAAACACATCAATTTAAAAGAGGCTTCCGACAAAATCCGAAAAACGCAAAAAACCGAAGGCGGACTTTCGCAACAGCAAATCGAAGCCAACATCGCTCTGCTTGCCGAGGCTCCGTTTGCTCATCTGCATAATCATACGCAATTCTCTGTACTTCAATCAACTACATCGATTTCTGATTTAGTTAAGAAAACCGCACAAGAGAAAATGCCTGCCGTGGCTTTGACCGATAGCGGGAATATGATGGCGGCGTTTCATTTCGTGAAAGAGGTTTCGGGGCATAACAAATCGGCGAAAGCCAAAAATGCCGAAGCTGTTGAAAAAGGCGAAACTCCCACCGAAACCATCATCAAGGCGATTGTGGGGTGTGAGTTTTACGTTTGCGAAAATCATTTGGATAAATCTCGTCAAGATAATGGTTATCAGATAGTTATTTTAGCAAAAAATAAAAAAGGATACCACAATTTGGCAAAAATGGCGTCCATCGCCTCTACGCAGGGATTTTATTACGTACCGCGAATTGACAAGGAAATCATCACGCAATACAAAGACGATTTGATTGTGCTTTCGGGGGGAATGAACGGCGAAATTTCGTCCAAAGTGCTGAATATCGGGCAGAAACAAGCCGAAGACGCCCTTTTGTGGTGGAAAGAGCAGTTTGGAGCGGATTTTTACATCGAAATTATGCGTCATAATCAAGAGGACGAAAATCGTGTAAATCAGACACTTGTGGAACTGGCTCAAAAACACGATGTGAAGCTCATCGCTACGAATAACACCTTCTATATCAATCAGAAAGATGCCAATGCACACGATATTTTGCTTTGCGTGAAAGACGGCGAAAAACAAGCAACGCCCGTGGGTCGCGGACGTGGTTTCCGCTTCGGAATGCCCAATCAGGAGTATTATTACAAGTCCGCCGAAGCGATGAAAACCTTGTTTAAAGACCTTCCGCAGGCGATTTTGAACATTCAGGAAGTAATTGACAAAATAGAACCTTATGATTTGGGGCGTGACGTGTTGCTCCCGAAGTTTGATATTCCTGCTGAATTTCAGGTAGATGACGACCCGGACGGAAAAAAAGGCGAGAATAATTACTTACGATATTTAACGTATTTAGGTGCGGAAAAAAAATACGCCGAAATCACTGACGAAATTCGTGAACGTCTTGATTTTGAGCTTTCTATTATCGAAAAAACGGGTTACCCAGGCTATTTTTTGATTGTGCAGGATTTTATTGCGGCGGCACGTGATATGGGCGTTTCGGTAGGTCCGGGAAGGGGTTCGGCGGCAGGTTCGGCGGTGGCTTACTGCTTGGGAATCACCAATATGGACCCGATTTCGTACGACCTCCTTTTTGAGCGTTTCTTGAACCCTGACCGTGTGTCTATGCCCGATATTGACATCGATTTTGAAGATTCGGGTCGCCAACTCGTAATTGACTATGTAATAGATAAATACGGAGCAAATCAAGTGGCACGAATCATTACTTACGGAACGATGGCAGCCAAGTCGTCCATTAAGGATACGGCTCGTGTGCTGGACGTTCCGTTACAGGAATCGGCTCGGTTGGCGGGGCTTGTTCCCGATAAAATGCCATCGCTCAAAAAGATTTTCAACGCCGATGACAAAACACTCAAAGAAAAAATACGCTCCGAAGACCTTCCCAAAGTTAACGAACTCAAACAGTTACTAGAAGGCGATGATTTGAGTAGCCAAACCATTCAGCAAGCGCGGGTTTTGGAGGGCTCGGTACGCAACACGGGGGTTCACGCTTGCGGGGTAATTATCACGCCTGACGACATTACGAATTTCGTTCCGATTTCATTGGCAAAAGATTCGGATTTATTTGTAACTCAGTTTGATAACTCGGTGGTGGAGAGTGCCGGACTTCTGAAAATGGACTTTTTGGGGCTCAGCACGCTTACGCTTATCAAAGATACGGTGGAAATCATCAAATTGCGAAGAGGTTTAGAGCTTGACCCTGAGGCTTTTCCGTTAGATGATAAAAAAACGTATGAACTTTTCCAACGAGGCGAAACCGTTGGGATTTTCCAATACGAGTCGCCCGGAATGCAAAAATATATGCGTGAACTGAAACCCACCGTTTTTGCCGATTTGATTGCGATGAACGCCCTGTATCGACCCGGTCCGTTGGAGTACATTCCAAGTTTTATCCGCCGAAAACACGGTACGGAACCCATTGTGTATGACCTTGATGCGATGGAGGAATACCTCAAAGAAACATACGGAATTACGGTGTATCAGGAGCAGGTGATGTTGCTTTCGCAAAAGTTGGCGGGCTTTACCAAAGGTGAAGCAGACGTTTTGCGTAAGGCGATGGGGAAAAAGCAAAAAGATGTTTTGGACAAAATGAAGCCTAAGTTCATTTCCCAAGCTGCTGAAAAAGGACACAATGCCGAAAAATTAGAAAAAATTTGGAAAGATTGGGAAGCCTTTGCCAGTTACGCCTTCAACAAATCGCATTCTACGTGTTATGCGTGGATTGGCTATCAAACCGCATTTTTGAAAGCCAATTATCCGGCGGAATTTATGGCAGCGGTGCTTTCCAACAATATGAACGACATCAAGCAAGTTACTTTCTTTTTGGAAGAATGTAAGCGAATGGGAATCAAAGTTTTAAGTCCGGATGTAAACGAATCGTTCTATAAGTTTACGGTAAACAAAAACGGAGATATTCGCTTTGGATTAGGGGCTATCAAAGGTGTTGGAAGAAATGCCGTAGATACCATCGTTGAGCATCGCAAGGAAGGAATGTACACCTCCATTTTTGATTTGGCAAAACGTGTTGATTATAAGAATATTAACAAAAAAGCCTTTGAAAATATCGCTTTGGCAGGCGGTTTTGATTCATTCACGAAAGTCCACCGAGCCCAGTATTTTCACGCAGAAGCTGACGGCATTCCGTTTTTGGAAAAAGCCATTCGTTTCGGGAATAAATATCAGGAGAGCAAAAACTCGGCACAGATGAGTCTCTTTGGCGGAAGCAGTGAAGTGGACGTTCCCGAACCGACAATTCCTAATTGTGAAACTTGGGGTAATTTGGAACAGTTACGCCGTGAAAAAGAGGTGGTTGGAATTTATATTTCGGGACATCCGTTAGATGATTTTCGCCATACGCTGAACCATTTTTGTAACTTGTCTCTGTCTAATTTACAAGATTTAAATCCGCTCATTAACAGAGAAATATCTGTTGGCGGGATGCTCACCGATGCGCAACATCGCACCTCGAAAACCGGAAAAGGATTCGGTTCGTTTGTTTTGGAAGATTATGACGGCTCGTATGAGTTTCGGTTGTTTGGTGAAGATTATTTAAAGTTTCGTAACTATATGGTTTCGGGGAGTTTTATCTTCTGTAAGTTTGTTGTTGCCGAAGGTTGGCGCAATAAAGAAACCAATCAACGGGGCGAACCGCGCATTCAGTTCCAGCAAATAATGTTGTTGCACGATGTGCTTGAAAATTTATCAAAGAAAATATGTTTTCATACCAATATTGACGAAATTAACGCAGGATTTACCGAAAGATGTAAATCGCTTATATCCGGTCATAAAGGAGGTTTTCCGCTGTCGTTTATGGTACATAGTTCGGCAGAAAACATACATCTGAAAATGGAAAACGGGCAATTGAAAGTTCATATTACTGAAGAATTTTTAAGCAAGTTGGAAGAATCGGGAATTGCTTATATGCTCAACGACAGGCGAATGGAAAAGCTTATAACGCAATCCAAACACGAAGAGCAAGAAACTGACGAAATGCCCGAAATGGAATTGGAAGAAAATTAACACATACACGCAATGGCAGCACATAATGATTTTGGCAAGGAAGCCGAGCAAATTGCAACCGATTTTTTGATAGGCGAGGAGCATATTATTTTGGAACGGAATTTTATTTTTGGTCACGCCGAAATTGACATTATTTCCCAAAAGGGAAATGTGCTTCATATTACCGAAGTAAAAGCGAGAACATCAACGGCTTACGGTCAGCCCGAGAGTTTTGTTAGCAAGCAAAAAATTGATTTGTTGGTCAAAGCTACGAATCATTATGTGCAGAAAAACGACTTGGATTTGGAGGTGCAATTCAACATTATTTCGATTGTAAAAAACAGTGTTGAGTTTAATATCAATTATATTGAAGATGCGTTTTATCCTTTTTAGGTTATAAAAAATATGTTTTGATACAAATTTTGTTGTATTTTGGTAATAATCTTTGTTTTTTATTGATTAAAATTTTACCTTTGCGAGAGTTTAAATTAACCCCATAATACTTTTTTTATGTTGAATAAAATGACAAAATTGCTCGTTGGTGGAATGTTCTGCCTGAGCCTTGTTGCTTGTAAATCAAAACAAACAACGGTGTCTGCTCCTGACAGGATGATGTACCAACCCATCAAGGTAATGACACCCAAACGCCCTGCGGGTCAAACCGATGTGGTGAATTTGGTAACCCCGAAACTGGAAACCGTTCGCGTTGGTTTTATCGGTTTGGGAATGCGCGGACCGGGAGCGGTACAGCGTTTTACACACATTCCGGGAGCCAAAGTAACCGCACTTTGTGATATTCGTCCGGAGCGTGTTGAAAAAACACAAGCCATTTTGGAGAAAGCCGGACAAAGCCGAGTGCCTGCATACAGTGGTTCGGAAGATGCGTGGAAAGCCCTTTGTGAGCGTGACGATATTGATTTGGTATATATCGTAACCGACTGGAAAACACACGTTCCGATGGCTTTGTATGCGATGGAAAAAGGAAAACACGTAGCCATCGAGGTTCCCGGAGCAATGACAATGGACGAAATTTGGGCACTTATTGATATGGCTGAAAAAAAACGCCTACACTGTATGATGCTTGAAAATTGCGTGTACGACTATTTTGAATTGACTTCACTCAATATGGCTCAAAAAGGTGTTTTTGGTGAAATTATCCACGCCGAGGGTTCGTACATTCACGCTTTGGATGATTTCTGGAAAGCCTACTGGAACAACTGGCGTTTGGATTACAATGCAAAAAATAGGGGAGATGTGTATCCAACGCACGGAATGGGACCTGCCTGCCAAGCACTTGACATTCACCGAGGTGATAAAATGAATTATTTAGTTTCGTTTGATACAAAGCCATTTAAAGGGAAACAACTTTACGAAAAACTTACGGGGAAAAACGGCGATAATTTCCAAAACGGTGATCATACGATGACGATGATTAAAACCGAAAAAGGAAAAACAATGCAAATTCAGCACAATGTGATGACACCTCGCCCGTATTCGCGTATGTATCAGCTTACCGGAACAAAAGGGTTTGCCAACAAATATCCAACGCAAGGCTATACCGTTGAACCTGAGAATATTTCAAAAGACGATGTGCCAAATCACGAAAACTTAAATTCGCACGGATTTGTACCCGAAGATGTGAAAAAAGCCTTGATGAAAAAATACAAACATCGCATTCACGTTGAATTGGAAGAAAAAGCCAAACAAGTGGGCGGACACGGAGGTATGGATTTCATTATGGACTATCGTTTGGTGTACTGCTTGCGAAACGGACTTCCGCTGGATATGGACGTGTATGACTTAGCCGAATGGTCGTGCCTTGTGCCGCTTTCAAAACTTTCATTGGAAAACGGAAGCGCACCTGTTGAAATCCCTGATTTTACGCGCGGAGCTTGGAACAAAGTACAAAAATACAGACACGCTTTTGCCGATTAATCAAAAAAATGGTCATAATCTAATAATAAAAATTGTTTCTCACTTGTGGGGAACAATTTTTTTATGTTTTAACGAAATTTTATCAAATCAATAACAACGGTTATCTATAAGTTTTATATCTTTGTGAAAAATTTTAAATCGTTTTACAATCCAAAATAAATAGGAATAATATGAAGTACAAAAGAATTTTATTAAAACTTAGCGGTGAGGCACTTATGGGAAGTCGTCAGTACGGAATTGACCCTGCCCGTTTAAAAGAATATGCAACCGAAATCAAACAAGTGGTTGAAAAAGGCGTGGAAGTAGCCATTGTTATCGGTGGCGGAAATATTTTCCGCGGGGTGGCAGGTGCTAGCAACGGAATGGACAGAGTGCAAGGCGATTATATGGGAATGCTCGCCACGGTTATCAATTCACTTGCTTTGCAAAGTGCTTTGGAAGACGAAGGGATTTACACCCGATTGCAAACCGCCATTAAAATGGAAGCCATTGCCGAGCCGTTCATCAAACGCCGAGCCGTTCGTCATTTGGAAAAAGGGCGGGTGGTAATTTTCGGAGCAGGAACCGGGAATCCGTACTTCACAACCGATTCGGCAGCCGTGCTTCGAGCCATTGAAATCGGAGCTGATGTTATCCTGAAAGGTACGCGTGTTGATGGCATTTACACGGCTGACCCTGAAAAAGACAAACAAGCCGTTAAGTTCGAAAAAATAACCTTTAACGAAGTGATGGACAAGGGGTTGAAAGTAATGGATATGACTGCTTTTACCCTCAGCCAAGAGAATAACTTGCCGATTATCGTTTTTGATATGAACAAAAAAGGGAACTTGTTAAAAGTTGTTCAAGGTGAAAACGTGGGAACTACCGTTGATTTGTAACAAAATTATTTTTATATGAAAAAAACTTTTTATTTGTCGGTATTTGCCCTATTGGCATTGATTTTCAGTTGTTCTAAAAATGAAAATTCACAAAACGAATCGTATTATTTCAGAGCAACCGTAAACGGAACCAAAGTTGAGGCGAGCAAACATCACGTTTCCGTTTTTGAGAAAACCTTGCGAATTTTTGGTGTTTGGGGCAGTAATTCCACCGAAGGAATTGCCTTTTCAATACAAAAATTTACGAGTACAACGGGGAGTATTTCTATTAATTATCCGACTGAAAATATTGAAAATCAGGCGAAATATCATAAGGATTATACGTCGGTTGATGAACATAATCACTACGGAAATACCCTCGGAAACCTTACAATTACTGAACTGACGGCAAAAACTATCAAAGGAACTTTTGCCTTTACTGCCAAAAATCAGAAAGGTGATGTTGTAACGGTTACCGACGGCGAATTTTTCCTTCCGCTTGGTGAAATGGTGTTAAACATTGGGGCAGAAACCCAATTGGACGTTGTAGCCAAATTTAAAGAAATAGTACCGCAAAACGTTCTTAATGACATTCAAAGTCGCGGTTTTGAAATCCATCAGGGAGCAAATCCGCCGATTATTGAAGGGGCGTTTTTGTCTCAACCGCACGTTTTGATGAGCCCGTATGCGGGAGATAGTCGTCCAAAAGGGTACGTGTGGCCTAATCGTACTTACACCATTTATAATCAGACGGTAAGCACTGCCCGGTTGAGCGTGCAAGCCTCTGATGCCTCCGAAAAGGGTACGGGTGTTTATGTGATGGGAAGCGGCAATCGCTTTACGATTTTTTCCCAGTTGGAAGGTGCTGAAAACGGTATCAAAAAGAAAAATATAACGCTTCTGTCGGGTGAAGTTACCCAAGAAGGAATTAAAAACCTGAAAGCCGCTTATACCCTCATTTGGAAAGATGGTGATACAAGTAATTCTGTATTGATGCCGGTTGGCAAATCACGCATTAGCGGTGATAGCGACGGTTTGGCAGCTCGTATGAAATAATCTTACATTTATATTAAAGGGAATAGTTGCTTTGGCAAACTTTCATCTCACAAAAACAGATTGTGTGATTGAGGTTTGCCAAAGTTTTTTGTAAATGTACGGTTTTCTATTGTAAATAATGAATATCTTTTTGAAATGTTTTTTACGTAATCATTTTAAAACCAATTAGAAAGAATGAATTGTTTTAAGAAAATTAATAAATTTGGTTTGAAAATAGATAAAAATTGGTAAAAAATTCCGTAATTTGCAGTTTTGGTTGTGACATATCACAAAAAAACAAAGGCAGATTAACAAGCAATAAATGTTGAAAATATGAACGAAGAGATAGACATTATTTTAGACAGCACCGAAGAGGCAATGCAAGGAGCATTGGCACATCTTAACAAGTCGTTGGGCAACATTCGAGCCGGAAAGGCGAGTCCGCAAATGGTAGGGAGCGTTTTTGTAGATTATTACGGTTCACAAACGCCACTGAGTCAGGTTGCTAACGTAAGCGCCCCCGATTCACGAACCATTACCATTCAGCCGTGGGAAAAGTCGATGATTCAACCCATTGAAAAAGCCATTCAGGCTGCCAATTTGGGCTTTAACCCGATGAATAATGGCGATGTGGTTATTATCAGTGTGCCGCCTCTGACCGAAGAGCGTCGTAAAGAACTCGTAAAACAAGCCAAAGGCGAAGGCGAAGATGCCAAAATAAGTATCAGAAACGCCCGCCAAGAAGCCAATAAAGAAATTAAAAAAACTGAAACTTCGGAAGATGCCAAAAAAGGAGCCGAAGAAAGCGTACAAAAACTTACCGACTCTTACATCAAAAAAGTAGAGGAAGTGTTGGCAGTCAAAGAAGCCGAGATTTTAAAGGTTTAACAAACAATAAAATACAAAATAAAAGAGTGAATAACGAAGTTATCGGATATTCACTCTTTTTTGTTGGAACTAACGAAACGATTGTTTTCGTAACTGATTAAATAATACTTGCTTACTGATTTAATTGTTTGTTTTTGGCTTGAAAGTTTGATTTTTTGTTTAAAAAGAAGTATCTTTACCACGTTTTAAATACTTCAAAAAATGAGAAAAAACAAATATATTGTCAGTACAATTTCTTCTTTTATTTATAAATTTACCAAACAAGCCAAATCAGGAGGCGTAGTGTTGGGCATAAACGTTATTTTAGCGCTTTTTTTGGCAAATTCACCCTGGTCAGATACCTATTTTAGTTTTTTTAAGCAACATTTGGGGTTCGTTTTTAACGGAAAAACCTACTTGGATATGTCGTTATTGCATTGGATTAACGACGGATTGATGGCACTGTTCTTTTTTGTGGTGGGGCTTGAATTGAAACGTGAAATTGTTGCCGGTGAGCTTTCAAATCCGCGAAAGGCAATACTGCCCATTGTTGCTGCCATTGGTGGAATGGTAGTTCCGGCATTGATTTACATACTGCTCAATCCGTCGGGTGATGTGCACAGCGGTTGGGGAATCCCGATGGCGACCGACATTGCTTTTTCATTGGGGGTTTTGTATCTTTTGGGCGATAAAGTTCCCTTCACGCTTAAAGTATTTTTAACGGCACTTGCTATCGTGGACGACCTCGGAGCCGTGCTGGTAATTGCGTTTTTTTACACGTCCGATATATCGCTTTCCAATTTAGGATTGGGGCTGGCGTTGTTGTCTGTTTTGTATATAGGTAAACGTATCGGTATCCGAACAGTGTTGTTTTACGCCTTAATCGGTATTGCCATTTGGATAGAATTTCTGCTTTCGGGGGTTCACGCCACCATCGCAGCCGTGTTGATAGCCTTTATGATTCCTGCTGATGTGCAACTTAAAGAAAATGAATTTGTGCATAACATACAAAGTTATTTGAAGAAATTCAAACGGTTAGACCCGAATCATAAAATTCCGACGCTTACCGATAACCAACTTCGATTGTTGGAAAAAGTGGCGGTTGATACCCGCAGGTCAATCCCGCCGTTACAACGATTGGAACACGCAATGCATCCGTTTGTTACTTTTGTGGTGATTCCTATATTTGCCTTGGCTAATGCCGGTGTTTCGTTGTCCATTGATATGGATATGTTGTTCAGCACCAACATTGCGTGGGGTGTAGCTTTGGGCTTGTTCTTCGGAAAAGTAATCGGTGTGGCAGGTGCTACTTTATTAATGGTACGATTGGGCGTGTCGTCTTTCCCCAGAGGAATGAACGTTCGTAACCTCTTCGGATTGGGGCTTTTAGCGGCAATTGGTTTTACGATGTCGTTGTTTGTTACCACCTTGGCTTTTTCTAATCCGCTTTATATGGATCAGGCAAAAATCGGAATTTTTGCGGCTTCCATCCTTGGCGGTGTTCTGGGGTATATGATTTTGAATGTTAAAAACGAAAAGCCAACGCTTGCCAAAGAAGGCTGTAATGTGGAATAAATATCTAATTATGTGTAAAAAAAGGATTTTGAGAAAATCAAAATCCTTTTTTTAGTTCTTCAGCTGAGGTTAAAACTGCTTGTTTTAATGCTTCTTTGTACCGAATAATTTTATCAAGCACTTCGGAATGTTGCGCACCGATGATTTGCGCTGCCAAAATACCTGCGTTTTTGCCTCCGTTGAGCGCTACGGTTGCTACGGGAACGCCACCGGGCATTTGTAAAATGGAAAGCACCGAGTCCCAACCATCAATTGAATTACTGCTTTTAACCGGAACCCCGATTACGGGCAGTGGCGACATTGAGGCTACCATTCCCGGCAGGTGAGCGGCACCACCGGCACCGGCAATGATGACTTTCACTCCGTTTTTGTGGGCGTTGGTACTGAAATCCATCAATTTTTCAGGCGTTCTATGAGCCGAAACAATATCCACCAGCGTTTCTATTCCAAAATTTTTTAAGATGTCAATGGCTTCTTGCATTACGGGAAGGTCGCTTTTGCTTCCCATTACGATGGCTACTTTCATTTTTTTTTCAATTTATTAAAAGATTAAACGTTATTTTTATGGGATAAGAAGAAAACTTCTAATTCGTTTGCAAAAGTATGACATTTGCAGATGAATTCAAAATACGCATTTTTTTTGGTTTCAGCAGCAGATTTTTAGGAGTCATTTCACGAGAAAAATGCAAAAATTACATCGTTTTCTTATCAAAAGAACAGAAAAATAGTGATTTTTGTGTTTTAGTTTAATTTATTGATAGTTAATTAATTAGCTGTTTGTTGCAATTAAAAATCCAAAAAAAATTAAAAAAAGAATCAAAAAAAATTAGGATATTAAATAAATTGTTGTAATTTTAGGACGTATTTCGCTTAATTCAAGGACAATATAAACATAAATCATAAGTCTTATGTCAGAACTAACAAACGATAATCTGCATCCGGCAGAGAGCAAGGATTTCAATCAAGCGCAAAAACTTCAAGAGAATGTTGAAACTACCAACCGTATTCTTGAAGAAATTCATCAAGAAAATGCCGAAGATGCCGAAGATTCGGAAAAATCAAAACGGCACGAAATCCCTTTTTTGGATTACGAAGCAATGTCGATGGAAAAATTATCCAACGAACTGAAAAAATTGCTCCATTCTGAAAAAGTACAGGCAATTAAAAAGCACGCAGAGGCAATCAAACACGAGTTTGACCGTAAGTATGAGGCTCTTCTGGAAGAAAAAAAGGAAGAATTTATTGCTGACGGGGGCGAAAGCTATGATTTTAAATACGAAAGTCCCGTTCACAGAACTTTTTATGCGCTGTTTAATGAATATCGTGAAAAACGAAATCGTTATCACCGTGAGTTGGAGAAAATTCATCATCAAAACTTGATAGAACGCCAAGAAATTATTGAAGAAATCAAGAATTTGATAAATATTGAAGAAAATATAAACACCACGTTCAAGCATTTTCAGCAATTACAGGAGCGTTGGCGCAAAGCCGGTGCCGTTTCACACAAAGATTATGATGTTTTGTGGGGAAATTATCACCATCACGTTGAAAATTTCTATGATTTTATTGATTTAAGCCGCGATTTGCGCGATATTGATTTTAAACGCAATTTGGAAGAAAAACGAAAAATAATTAAAAAAGCCCAAGAACTTGCAAAAGAGGAAGTTGATGCAATGCGGGCATCTCGTGAATTGCAGCTTTTGCACAAGGTTTGGAAGGAAGACATAGGGCCTGTGGCACGCGAATATCGCGAAGAAATTTGGCAACAATTCAGTGAAGCCACCAAAGCCATTCACGAGAAAAAACAGTTTTATTTTGCCAATTTAGACAAAGTTTTTGAGCAAAATGCTCAGAAAAAGACCGAAATTATTGAAAAAATAAAAGAACTTGCATCACGTGAATTCGCCACCCACGGGGCTTGGCAAAAAGCTATTAAGGAAATGGAAACTTTGCGTGAAACATTTCTTAATTTAGGTCGGGTTCCGGCTCATTCAGCTGATGAAATCTGGAAAAAATTTAACGAATCGGCACGTTCTTTCAATCGCAAGAAAAATAGTTATTACAAAAAACTCAAAAAAGAGCAACAGGAAAATTTAGAGAAAAAAATGGCGCTGTTGGAGATTGCCAAAGCCAACAAAAACAGTGAGGATTGGCAGGCTGTAACACCCGTTATGAAAAAAATTCAAGAAGATTGGAAGCAAATTGGCAATGTGCCCAGAAAAAATGCCGATAAACTTTGGCGGGAATTCCAAAAGGTTTGTAATGAGTATTTTAACGCACTTGGTAAGGCTATCAAAAATAACCAAAATAAAGAGTTTGAAGTTCTTGAAAAGAAGAAAAATTTTCTTGATAAAGTTAAAGAACACCAATTAACAGCGGATAGAGACAAGGAAATTGAAATTCTGCAAGGTTTTGTAAATCAATGGAATGAATTGGGTAAAGTGCCTCTGTCTAAAAAAAGCATTGATACAAAATTCCATAAAATTATTGATGGTTTTTATCGAAAATTGAATTTTGACAAACAGGAAATTGAACTTCTCAAATACAACAACAAATTGGAGAAATTAGCCAATGATGAGGATGAAAATTCACTCAGTTATGAAATGATATTTGTGCGTCGCAAAATTGATGAGCTTACGTCCGAAATTTTACAATTGGAAAATAACTTGCAGTTTTTCAGTAATGTAGATGAGAAAAATCCGTTGTTGCGCGATGTGATTAAAAACATAACCGCCCAGAAAGAAACACTCGAAACTTGGAAGGCAAAATTACACGAATTGAAGCAATTACATCAATCACAAGCAGATGAAGAGCAAGTGAGTGAGTAATAATAGGTTGAATTAAGTGGAAGAAGAGGCGGGAGTCTCTTCTTCTTTTGTTAAAAAAGTATAAAATGGTAACAAAACTTGTTTTTGCAACTCATAACATAAATAAACTTAAAGAAATTCAGAAACTTATGCCTGAAAATATTCAGCTTTTAAGTTTGAATGATATTGATTGTCAGGAAGATATTCCCGAAACTGAAAGTACCATTGAAGGCAATGCGCTGTTAAAGGCGAAATACATAAAAAAAAGATATGGTTATGATGTCTTTGCCGATGATACGGGATTGGAAGTCAGTGTGTTGGATAATCAACCGGGGGTTTATTCCGCTCGTTATGCCGGAGAGCATAAAAGTGATGCTGATAACATACAGTTGCTTTTGCAAAATATGCACGATAAAACTGATAGGCAAGCACGATTCAAAACCGTGATAGCCTTATGTTTAGGTGAAAAAAGTTATCTTTTTGAAGGCATAGTTGAAGGCGTTATCACGGCGTTCCCCAAAGGGAATAATGGTTTTGGTTATGACCCTGTTTTTCAGCCTTGTGGATACTCAAAAACCTTTGCCGAGCTTTCTGTTGAAATTAAAAACCAAATCAGTCATCGAGCAAGGGCCTTTGAGAAATTATTACATTTTTTGAAAAATTAACAGGGTGTTTTCATCATTTTTTCATCGTTTTTTTGATAAAAATAAGGAGTTGGCTATTCCGTTGGAAGAAGTCCGATTTGTAGTTTTTGATACGGAAACTACCGGTTTTGATGTTGTTACAGATCGAATTTTATCTGTAGGAGCTGTAACGGTTTTTAAAAATCGTATTGATTTGAAAAACAGTTTGGAAGTGTTTCTAAAACAAGAAAAATCCAACCCTGAAAGTATCCCGATTCACGGCATTATCAAAAATCATAAATATGACAAACTTCCTGAAAAAGAGGCGGTTGAACTGTTTTTTAATTACGTTCAAGATGCCGTTTTGGTAGGGCACCACGTGGGGTATGACATCAAAATGATAAATGCGGCTTTCCAGCGACATCAATTGCCAATTCTGAACAACAACTATTTGGATACCAATTATTTATTTAAAAAAATAAAGATAATTAATTATCTTCTGCAAAATGATAAAAATTACACCTTAGATGAAGTGTGTCAAGAACTTAACATCATCACGCACGACCGACACAACGCAGCGGGCGATGCCTTTCTGACAGCCATCGCTTTTTTAAAAATAATTAGTAAACTTGCAGAGTTTAGGAAAATCACAACCTTAAATATGCTTTTAAAGTTGTGATAATCAGCTTAAAATTAAACAGATTGGCGATAGTATTCACCCAAAAGTACCATCACCGCCAAAAGCGTTAGCATCATCAAAAGCGGGAGAACAAATTTCAACCATTGTTTGTAATTGATGTTCACCATTGCCAATGATGGTAGAATGAGTCCCGTTGGCGTAATGAAGCTCATCAACCCCATTCCGAAGAGGTAAGCATTCACAATATTCTGACCTTCAATGCCTACCGAAGCTCCCAAAGCACCCATAATGGGCATTGTAACTACTGCCATTCCTGATGATGACGAAATAAACAGATTTAAAAAGGCAAATACGCACATCAACACGGGGAGAAACAACAAGGGCGACATTCCGTTTACCAAATTAGACGAATGATACAAAATGGTATCGGCAATTTGTCCGTCATTTAAGATAAAATTAACCCCTCGGGCAATCCCGATGATGAAAGCCACGCCCAATAAATCTTTTGCGCCATTGATAAAAGTGGTTATAAATCGTTCTTCATCAATGCGTTGCAAAAGAGCAATGCACACCGAAGCCACCAAAAACAGGGCGGTCATTTCCGTAAACCACCATTCCCATTGTGAAACGCCTATAATCATTACGATAAATGAAAGTGCGAAAACAATGAGTAACAATTTGCTTGAAAACTTCAATTTTTCAACAGGAACGGCTTGCTCCGCAGCGAGTGATTCCGGTAAAGAAACTCCGTGAGCAATAGATACTTGCGGGTTTTTTCGTACTTTTTCAGCATACCGAATGATATAAGCTATGCTGATTATCAGCGATAAAACAAGCATAATGGCTCGGCTTGCAAATCCGGTTGTCCAATCCACTCCTGCCGAGTCAGACGCGATAATTACTGAAAACGGATTGGTGGTTGATGCCATTGTACCTATTGATGACCCCAAGTAAATAACCGCCAACGGAACGATGAGGTCATATCCTGCGGCTAAAAAAACGGGGACTAATATTGGGTAAAATGCCAAGGTTTCTTCGGCAAGCCCGAATGAGGTTCCGCCCAAGGCTATCAATGTGGAAATCAGTATGATTAAAATTCCTTCACGCCCTTTAAGCCGATAAGCCAAATACCCAACACCTTCATTGAGCGTTCCTGAGCTATTGAAAACACCGATAAATCCGCCCAAAATCAAGACAAAAAGAACGATGTCAATGGCTTCATAAATTCCCTTTATGGGAGCGTAAAGAATTTCTAAAATACCTTGTGGTTTGGCTTCACTTTGCCGATATGTGTTGGGAATAGAAACCGGTTTTTTGATTTTTTCTTGTTTAAATTTATCGATATGAATTCCGATACCTTTCTCGTTTAGAGTCTGTTGTGTTGCTTCCAGTGAGTAGGTTTTATCCTTTGATTTAACGATGAAAAGATTTTGTTCTTTATCATATGACAGTGTATCATAGGTTCCTGACGGAAGCCAATACGTTAAAGAAGCTGCCAAGGCAATCACAATCATAAGTACGGTGTAAGGGGTCGGAAATTTCAAAAAACGTTTCATAATTCTAAATTAAATGACCGCAAAGATAGAAAAAAATAATAATTAAATCAATGGGAGTACACATTCAACCATCAAGAGTAAATTTTTGTGTTACAATTCTTGAAATAAATTTTAATTAAGACATCCGTGATGTGCTTCGTGGTTTTCGGTCTGTGATTAATTTTATACCCGATTATAAAGATTTAAACAAAACGCTCAAATCAGTAAAGGATTTGAGCGTTTTCGGTTTATAAACAACTATTTTTTCAGTGTTATAAAAATAATACAATGAGTAATTGTGCAACCATAATCCGCATAAAAGTCGTGAGTGGGTAAACGGCTGCATAGGTTACTGCCGGAGCATCTGAACCTGTTACATCGTGCGCAAAAGCCAACGCCGGAGGGTCAGTTTGTGAGCCTGATAAAAGTCCGCAAATTTCAAGGAAATTCAATTTAAAGTAAAAACGAGCCGTCAGTGCCACAACAATTAAAGGAATAAGTGTAATGGCGACACCCATCAGCATCCACTGCAATCCATCACCTTCGGAAAGTGTTTTGATAAAGCCTTGTCCGGCTCCCAACCCCACGCTTGCCAAAAACAATACAATACCAATTTCACGAACCATCAAATTAGCACTATGTGAAACGTAATGCGTTACCGAAAAACGTCCGCCATAACGGCTGATTAAAATCGCAACGATAAGCGGACCACCCGCTAGTCCAAGTTTTACAGGCGACGACATTCCCGGAATATACAAAGGAATAGAACCCAAAATCACACCAAGTACAATTCCGAAGAAAAGTTCGGCAATGTGCGGATGTTGCAGGCGTTTTTTTGAATTTCCAAAAACTTTTTCAATCAGTTTGATATGTTCTTCATCACCCACCACCGTGATGGTGTCACCAAATTGAAGTTTTGTGTCTTTGGTCGGAACAAATTCAATACCGGCACGATATACACGACTAATGGTAACTCCGTATTTTTCACGAACGTTAATTTCGCCTAATTTTTTGGTGTATGCCAATTTGTTGGTAACGTTCATTCGGCGCGAAATAATATTGGTTGCCTCTTCGTCAAATAACGACAAGTTGGCTTTTTTGCCCACCAAAGTGCTAAGACGCTCAAAATCTTTCGGATTGGCAACCAAAAGCAAAATATCACCCTCTTTAAGTAGCGTGTCTTTATCCACCAAAAGCACATTTTCTTCGCGATACAGGCGAGAAACCACAAAATCCATTCCCAAAGTCTGTTTGATGATGGCAATATGTTTGTTAAATAAAATAGGATTTTCAACATATACGGCAATTTTATCAACCGTTGAATTATTTTTGTTGATTTTCCATTGATTTAATCGTTTTTCGGCATCTAAATTCACTTTTAAAGCCGATTTTAGCACCATCATCACCAAAATAATACCCAATACACCAAATGGGTAAGCTACTGCATATCCGTTAGATACGTTAGAAAGTGTTTCATTAATGGCTTCTTGTGAAATACCTCTTTCTAATGAAACATCAACAATGGCTTGTTGAGCAGCGCCCAAACCGGGCGTATTGGTCACGGCACCTGACATAATTCCCACTAACTCAGCCATTCGCGTGCCAGTGACATAATGTAGCCCGATGACGGTGAGCAAGCAGGCAAGTACCGACAAAATTGCCAAACTGTTCAATTTTAGTCCGCCCTGTTGAAACGAAGCGAAAAAACCCGGACCTACCTGTAAACCAATGGTATAGACAAATAAAATAAGCCCGAACTCTTTTATAAAATGTTGAATGTGACCATCTACCGTAAACCCGAAATGCGCTACGGCAATTCCGGCAAAAAGTACACAGGCAATCCCGAATGAAATTCCCCAAATGCGAATCTTGCCCAGAGCCACCCCCAAGGCAATCACGATACTGTAAATAATAACGGTGTAAGCCACGCTTTCGTGGTTTGAAAACAGATTTACTATCCAATCCATACGTTAAATATTTTAAAATTTTTCCGAGCGCAAAAATACTGCTTTTATCCGACTTGGAGTAATAAAAATTAAATTTTTTTTAACGTATGCTACATAAATTTATCATATTGATAATTATTTGCTGTTAAATTATGAATTTCGTAATTTTAAATTATTCGTAATCAATTGCTAAACTAAATTCCATTAGCAGATGCAATTTTTTGGATTAATTTTTGATATTTTGACCAGCTGATATAGTCCCGAATTAATATGCTTTTAAAATTTTTGTTCGAAAGAAGCCTCGTAGGAATGGCCAATCAGCAGAAGGGCAATGAATGTTTTCTGATGTTACTCTTATTTAATAGAGAAGTTATTGACTTAAAATAATCTGGCTAAATAGTCAAAATTAGTGCCTTCTTCAACGAGTTCACATTGTAGTCCCGCATAGTGAGCTGCATTTTGGAGCGTATTGTAGTCCACGTACAACCACGGAAACGGTTTTTCTTTTTGCCCTTTGTACTTAACTAAATAATCCACCTCGCCGTAATATTCAAAATGCAATGGCACATCATACGTTCCGTCGGGATTTTGGTCAAACATATAAATAATGTCTGATGAATCGGTGAAAATTTGTCCGTTTGGAGCTAAAAGACTTTTAATTTTGCTAAGAAAAGTGCCCATTTTTTTGAGCTTTCCACACATTCCCGCTCCATTCATCAGCAGTAAAATGGTGTCGAATTTTCCTTCAAAATCCATAACATTGGCAACGGAGGCGTTTTTTAATCCCCTGAGTTTGCAGGCTTCAATGGCTTTGGGTGAGACGTCGATGGAATGGACTTCCAAACCACGCTTATTTTGCAGGTAAAGCCCGTGACTTCCGGCACCACAGCCCACTTCAAGTACCTTGCCGCGTGTTAGTTGCAATGCTTTTTGTTCCAATTTTGGCATTTCGGCAAAAGAGCGAAATAAATAGGGGAGGGGCAATACGTCTTCTTCCGAAATGGTGGTTTCGGTTTTGATGTCTTCCGTGTAATTACCTTGCTGATAGTCTAAAATGGCTTGTCCGAAGAGGTCTTTCATTTTATTTTTCTGATATTAGTTTTTCAATGTCGTTAATTAGCTTTTCGTTTTCGATATTTCGGGCGATGATAATGCCTTGTTTATCAATTAAAATACTGGTAGGCAGCCACCGCAAGGCGTATGTTTTTGCAACGTCTGATTTCCAGCCGCCTTCCACAAAGCCTTGTTGCCAAGTGAGTTTGTCCTTGACGATGGCTTGTTTCCAATGGTCTTTGTTGCGGTCGAGAGAAACGCCTAAAATGGTGAAATTCTTATCTTTATAAGTGCTGTAAAGCGTAACCAAATTCGGGTTTTGTTTTCGGCAATCGGGGCACCACGACGCCCAAAAATCAATTAACACGTTTTTTCCTTTTAAGTCGCTTAACTTGAAGGTGTTGCCGTTTGTGTCTTCCATCGTTATTTCGGGGGCGGGTTTGCCGGGTTGTACGCTTGCCAGTTTGGTAATGGCACTGTCAAGTTCTTTAATATAAGTGTTTTGCGTTAATTCGTCAGCAATTTGATTGCGAAGTGATACCAGTGCGTCAAAATCGTACAAATAAGCGTTTCTGCCTAAAAAATAAGTAATTACAGGTGAAGAATTGTCCGTTTTCAAAAGGCTGTCCAAGTTTACGGATTTCCTTTTATTGGTATCGTCGTATTTTTTGAACAAAAGCGTGTTTGCCGTTCCTTCAATTTTTGTGATTTCCCAATTGGTACTGAGTTGCATTTTCACGGCAGTGTTTTCTAAAAAGAAATTGGCTCGTTTACCGATATTATTCAGCCGTAACGAATAGAGCAAAGGCTCGGTTACGCTTCCGGTGAACTTAAAAATTCCGTTGTTAATTTCCACGGAATCAACCGGTGTGTATGTTTGGTTTTTAAATTCAAACAGATGTACTTTTCCCTGCATATTTGCCGGAACGCTTCCTTCAATAGTGAAAGTCGTTGCCTTGCCAGGCGAGCTGTTTTCTTGGCACGAAACGGCAAAAAACAACAGACTTATTACGCATATTAGATGTCGTTTTTTCATAAAGTGAACTATTAAAATAAGTTTCCAAAGGTAAGATTTTTTTTTTAAAACAAAAAATACTACTTTTGTCCACGAAAAAAATAATCATAAGAATGGAAAGCCAGATTGTTACTTTTTTGCTTTATTGTATCCCATCGGCAATTGTCGGGGTTGTTGCCTACTATTTTTTTAGTTTGCATACAAAGAATGAGGAAAAGCGTCGTGATTTTTTATTACATAAAGAAAATCAGAAGATTGCGTTGCCTTTACGTTTGCAAGCCTACGAACGGATGACGCTTTTTTTGGAGCGTATTAGTCCGCAAAATTTATTGCTTCGCATTCCGGCGCGTAATTTGCCCAAGCGCGAATATGAGGCGCTTTTGGTCAATTCCATTGATGAGGAATTTGAGCATAATTTGGCACAACAGATTTATATGAGCGAAAAATTATGGAATATTATTCGTACCGCTAAAATGGCAACCATTCAAATCATTCGTAAAGCTACACACGATGAGGAATTGCCCGATGCAAAGGCAATGACCGAGTTTATTTTTACTGAATTTATCAATAAGCCTTCGCCCTCGTCAAGTGCTATCAGCCATTTAAAGGACGAAGTGCGTGAGTTTTTACGCTAATTTTTTGAATTTCAAAACGAAGAACTTTGTTAAAACACCGAGGGCAAATCATCTTAATTATCAGTTTGTTAATCGCAACCGCTTGTTTTTGGTATGCGGGTTTGTTTGCTGCCCAAAAGTCGGATTACCCGTATATTAACCGATTTTCGTTGCTTGATACGTTAAAACGCACAAGGAACGCTAAAGATACCATAAAACAATTAACACCTAAATTGGATTCGGTTGTGCAAGTTGCTGATTCACTGAAAAATGATACCTTGCAAAAACCCAAAGGCGAATTGGAAGATATTGTGAAGTACAAAGCCCAAGACAGTATCGTGTTTAACAAAGTGCGCAGTGAAATTATTCTTTATAACGAAACGCAGGTGCAATATACTGATATTGACATTACTGCGGGTATTGAACTGATTAAGTTTGATGTGGGCGAGGTGTATGCGGGTCGTTTGAAAGATTCGTTGGGCGAATACACGCAACATCCTGTTTTTAAGCAAGGTAATGACGTTATTGAACCCGATTCCATTCGGTTTAATTACAAAACCCAGCGGGCAATTATCCGCAATGCGTACACCAAGCAAGATGAGAATAATATTAAAGGTGAAATCATTAAAAAAGAAAATGATTCCACTTATTTTATGAAAAATGCCATTCTCACCACAGCCGAAGATTTGGACGATCCGGATTATTACATCAAAATTCGCAAAGCCAAGTTTGTGCCGAAAAAGAAGGTCGTAGCGGGGCTTAGTAATATGTATATTGTTGATATCCCGACACCTATTGCCATTCCGTTTGCTTATTATCCGATGGTTTCAGGGCGCACTTCGGGGCTTATTTTCCCTACTTTTGGCGAGGTAAACAATCGTGGGTATTTTATCCAAAACGGAGGATATTACTTCGTGATTAGCGATTATATGGATTTGGCACTCACGGGTGATTATTTTACCAACGGAAGTTACGGATTTAGAGCACAATCGGCTTATAGCAAGCGCTATAAGTTTTCAGGGAATTTCAATTTGAATTACGAAAACCAGATTTACAGCATTCGTGGGCTTCCTGATTACAACCGAACTACGCTTTATAACATTCAGTGGACGCACTCAAAGGACTCTAAATCAAACCCGAATTCAAGTTTTTCGGCTTCCGTTAATTTGGGGAGCAGCCGTTATTATCAAAATTCATACAATCAGATTAATTCGGCAAACGTGCTGAACAATACGCTTTCGTCCTCGATTTCGTATTCAAAAACATTTCCTGCATACCCATCTGTTAATCTGTCTGTTACGGCTTCACATTCGCAAAACACGAACACGCAGAATATTGAAATGACTTTGCCGGCTTTACGAACAAGTGTGGAGCGTATCTATCCGTTTGTAAAACAAGGGCAAACCAAAAAAGGACTTTTGAAAAGCCTTAATTTTCAGTATAGTATGCAGGCTGACAATCGTTTTTCAACCACCGATAGCCTTTTCTTTTCGAAAAAAATGTTTCAAGAAGCCCGAAACGGAGTGCGCCATTCCATTCCTGTGAGCACTACGGCTAAATTGTTTAAATACGTAACTTTTGGTGTAAACTCCTCATTGAATGAAACTTGGCAGTTTAAAACTATCCGAAAAAGAGATTTTAACGATAATACGGGCAGGATACCCATCGATACTGTTAGTGGTTTTGACCGATTTTTGACCTATAACATAGGAGCGAGCTTGGGGACAACGGTTTACGGAACTTTCCGATTTAATAAAGACGCCAAAGTGCAAGCCATTCGGCACGTGATGCGCCCGTCAGTGAGCTACGGATATACGCCCGCTTTTGACCGGTACTACGAAGAATATATTTCAGATGCTTACGGAAATAAATCGCAATATACTCGTTTTGAAGGTGGTATATACGGAACGCCGGGGCTGAGCAAGTCGCAATCCGTTTCGTTTTCATTGAGTAATACGCTCGAAGCCAAAGTGCGCCAGAAAGACAGTACGCAAACCGAACCTAAAAAAGTAATGTTGCTTAACAGCTTGAATTTCAGTTCAAGTTACAACGTGATTACCAAACAATTTAGTCCAGTTTCGGTAACCGGCGGTACCACTTTTTTTGACGGGAAACTTCCGCTGAATTTCGGTATGACCTTAAACCCTTATGCGATTGATGAAAACGGAAGGCAAATGGAAAAATTCAATATTAACAATGGTGGCAGTCTTTTCCGTTTAACCAATGCGAATATTTCTACAAGTTATTCATTTTCAAATCGAAATAAAGACAAATCCAATCGGGAAGACAATACGGCTTCGGGGGGACGTTCTGATGATTTATTCGGTTCATCGCGTCCTTTAAATGATATGCAGTCCACACATAAAAACACCGAAGAGAAAGAGGATGAAGAAGAAAAAGTAACGCATTACAAAGCCTCTATTCCGTGGGATATTAATTTGGCGTATTCGCTTACGTACAGTAATATAGCCCGCGAAAAACGCATTTCAAATAATTCGGTGATGTTTTCGGGTAATGTGGAACTGTCACCCAAATGGCAGGTGGGGGTTTCAAGTGGTTATGATTTTGTAAATAAAGGGATTACCTACACCCAATTGCGTTTTGAGCGCGATTTGAACAGCTTCAGAATGAGTTTTCAGTTCACGCCTTTCGGGTACAGAAGTTCGTGGTATTTCTTCATCGGTATAAAATCATCAATGCTTTCTGACCTTAAATGGGAGAAAAACAGAGAACCCGACCGAGTACTTCGCTAAAATTAAACGATTTTTTTGTAAAAACAGGGTTTTATTAGCAATTTCTTAAAATTATGCTGCTGATTCTCGGTAAGAAGTAACTTTTGTGAAAAAATTAAGAATTTATTTCTAATTATTTAACATTTAATCCGTAGCTTTGTCCCCCAAAATAAATATTATTTATTAATTAATTCAATATAATTAGTTTTATGAAAAAGTTTTTCATTTACGCAATAACTGCGTTGTTTGTTGTGGTTGCTGCAAATTGTTCTAAAAAAGACATCGCAGAAGATGTTGTTTATGACACCTTGAAGGTTAGCAGTACCGAAGTTGTGTTGCGAGCCGATAAAGAAGCCTCTTTTGGTATTGAATCAGGAAGCGGTGAGTACCAGGTGCAAAGCGCCGACACTTCAATCGCAACAGTAATTCTTTCAGGTAAAAACGTTCTGGTAACGGGCGTTCAGGAGGGTGAAACAACCATTTTGGTAACAGACAAAAAATCAGGTCAAAAGCATTCCGTAAAGGTTAAAGTAAGTGCCGGTTTGGTGGAACTTGTTGTTGATATTGACGATGAGATGAGCTTGCTTTCGGGAGCACAAACCGAAATCGGTATACAAGGGAACGGAAACTACCAAGTAGAGTCGGTAGACCCGACCGTCGTTAAGGCCACCCTATCCGGAACAACCATTCTTGTTTTGGAAGCTCTTAGCGCTGGAACAACAACCATCACAGTGGTTGATACCGAAAGCGAAGAAAAAATTGAGTTCCCTGTTGTTGTAACTGAAAAGCAGCTGATTGAATTAAATATTGAGGAAGATGAGCTTGTTGTTAAGGCTTATACAGACATTGAAAGAGAGCAGGCTGCTGTAAAAAAGGAAAAACTAGAAAGTACAAAAATAGAAATTGTTTCAGGTGCAGGTAATTACACCGTAACATCAAGTGATGAAAACATCGCAAAAGTGCGTGTAGAAGGAAATGAAATTTACATCGACGGCTACAAAACCGGAACCGTAACTATTACCATCGCCAATGATGTGGACGAACCCAAAGAAATCGTAGCTCACGTATACGCTTTGAATCTCGAAGTGAGCAATATCAGCTTAAAACCATATGAATCGGTTGCCGTGCAAGTAATTGACGGAAGTGGTGAGTATGGGGTGGAGGGCGTGCCTGCCGGAGTGGAAGTAACCGTTTCCGGAAGTACGATAACCATAACAGGAACAAGCCCTGTTAAAACGGAGATTACGATAAAAGACAAAGTCTCAGGAAAAGAAGTAATTTTAGGGGTTTATGTACTTGAAGGTGCTGTATCACCCGAAGATGCTGATACCGTTTTGGTTGAAGGCGGAACTTTCAGAATGGGAAGCGATGATGGCGACCCCGATGAAAGAGTGCGCCACAACGTAACCCTAAGCAGTTACCGAATCAGTAAGTACGAAATTACCAATGCACAATACGCCAAGTTTTTGAATGCGGTAGGTAATAAAATTGAAAACGGACTCCTCTACTACAACGGTATCGGAAAGGAAAGAGAAAAAGGTATAGTTAAAAACGGAAATACTTTTGAGCCGGTAAAAGGTCGTGAAAACTATCCGGTAACCTATGTGTCGTGGTACGGAGCTAAGGCTTATGCCGAGTGGGTAGGAGGTTCATTACCAACCGAAGCACAGTGGGAGTTTGCTTCTTTGGGCGGAACAAAAAGCCAAAAATACAAATTCTCAGGAAGTAACAACGTTAATGAAGTGGGGTATCACTTAGGAAACTCAAAAGGGCTAAATCCTGTCGGAACTCTAAAAGCCAATGAGTTGGGTATTCACGATATGAGTGGAAATGCGTGGGAGTGGACTGCCGATGAGTACTATTCAAATTACACATCTGCCGATAAGGTTGACCCTCAACCATACAAAACCGATAATGCTAAGAAAAGGTTTGTGCGTCGTGGAGCAAGTGTTTATTGCAAACCAAACTATTGCCGTTCAGCAAACCGGGGTGCAAACGATTCGTTCCAAAATAACATCAGTTTCCGAGTGGTTTTCCCTGTGAACTAATGTAAAATAGTTTAACAAGAAGATAAAAATCCCTTTGGCACTTGTGCCAAAGGGATTTTATTTTGCCTCGTTTTTAGCGGACTTTCTCCTCTTTTTTGTGTAAACCGACTTTATGTAGGCGAAAAAAAACATTTTTATCTTCTTTTCTAAATAGAAAGTAGTATATTTGTGCCGATTTTAATTAATTAAAACTAACTAACAATTTTACAAATATGTCAAACGACATCCGTATTCGAAAAGGGTTAGACATACATTTGGAGGGCGAAGCCGAGAAAATCACACGGCAAGTGCCTTTGGCAAAATCGTATGGTCTCAAACCCACTGATTTTCATTCTGTCGTGCCGAAGCTTATCGCTAAGGAAGGCACAGAGGTTAAAGCCGGAGAAGCCGTTTTTCACGACAAAAAAGACGAGCGAGTGGTATTCCCCTCACCCGTGAGCGGTAAAATTACCGAAATTGTCCGTGGCGAGCGTCGTAAGATTTTAGAAATCAAAATCACTCCCGACCCGACGCAGGTCTTCAAAGACTTTGCAAGCCAAGACCCCACCCAAATGACAGCCGAGCAAATCAAAAACTTCTTGCTGTCAAGCGGTGCGTGGACGCTCATCAAACAGCGTCCGTATGATGTGATTGCCGGGGCTGATACAACTCCCAAGGCGATTTTCGTTTCCGCTTGCAAAACCAATCCGCTGGCACCCGATTATGGTTATGTGCTAAACGGAAAGGAAAAATTCTTGCAGGCTGCCGTAACGGCTCTTTCCAAACTTACTCCGGGCAAGGTTCACGTGTCGGTGTTTAAAAACGACCCGCAGTCGCCCTTGCGTAATCTGAAAGATTTGGTGATTCACAACGTGTCAGGTCCGCATCCGGCGGGTAACGTAAGCACGCAAATCGCTCAAATCAGTCCGATTAATAAAGGCGAAGTGGTTTGGGTGGTAACCCCGCAAGATTTGGTGGTTATCGGCGAGCTGTTCGTTACCGGAAAGCTCAACCTGACCCGCACTTTGGCACTCACGGGGGCGTGCATCAGCAAACCGCAGTATGTTTCGGTAATTGCCGGAGCCGAGGTGAGCAGCATCGTTGCCGGAAACCTCAAAGACGGCAAAGCCCGCCTTATCAGCGGTGATGTGCTAACGGGCAAAAAGGTAGGTGAAAACGGCTATTTGGGCTATTATGACGACCAAATTACCGCCATTCCCGAAGGAGACGATTACGAATTTTTCGGCTGGAACAAACCTATTTTCAACAAGGTATCCACCACGCGTGCGATGACCTTCTCGTGGCTGAATCCGAAGAAAAAGTACAACCTGAACACCAATACCAACGGCGAGCATCGTGCGTTTGTGATGACGGGTATGTACGAAGAGGTGTTCCCGTTGGACATCTATCCGATGCAGTTGCTAAAAGCCTGCTTGTACAAAGATTTGGACGAGCTGGAAAATTTAGGAGCCTACGAGATTGCCCCTGAGGATTTTGCACTGACCGAGTTCGTTTGCGTGTCCAAACAACCGCATCAGAAGATTATCCGCGAGGGCTTAGACCTAATGATGGAAGAATTGGGATAAGGGTTTCGTGTGATTTTTCGTGTTTTTGTTGTGTTACGCCACCGATTTTCGGGTCGCCGTTCCAAACGAGGTTGCGGTTTTCTTCGGAAGAAGGCTGTCACCCCGAGCGGAGTCAAGGGGCAAGCGTGTTTGTTGAGTAAAAGGTTTCGACTTCGCTCAACCTGACAAGCAAAATCCGTGTTTTTCGAAGTGTAATGCATTAAAAAACATATAATCAAGAAATAAAAACATTGAACTATGCCACGCCCACAATCAAAAGAAGAGTTGTTGTTTTTGGCAGAAGAAAATTACCGAAAAATTCGTTTGTTTATTGACGAACTATCGGAAAGCCAAAGAGAAACCGACTTTCCAGAGGGAACGCTCAACCGTAATGTGCGAGATGTCATTGGGCATTTGTACCACTGGCATTTGCTGTTTTTGACTTGGTACGAGATAGGAATGCGAGGCGAAAAACCTGCCATTCCGAAGGAGGGTTACACCTTTACTGATACACCACGATTGAACCGCACCATTTGGGAAGAATGCCAAGGCGTACCGCTCGAAACGATGCAAATTCTATTCGAAAAATCGCATCGGCAAGTGTTTTCTATTATTGAAAAACATACTGATACTGAGCTTTTTACCAAGAAAATGTATTGCTGGACGGGAAGTACTTCGTTGGGGGCGTATTTGGTTTCGGCAACTTCAAGTCATTATGATTGGGCGTTGAAACTGCTTCGGAAAAGTTTAAAAAAGGAGAAAAAATAATCGTCTCCGACATTGAATTTTAAGGCAGTGGCGACAAATGCTGAAATGTTCATAAACAGATTGGATTACGACAAAAGGCAAAAAAGCGTCTTTTTTATGCGGTTTCCGTACAGATTTTTCCCCGAATGGGTGATTTTCTACGGAAATACAAAGAAATCCATAATCCGTATCCGGAAAAATATTCGTTTAAAAGAAATTAAAAAGTAAATAATTTTCATAAGAAAATGAGTTTAAAAAGTAAATTACATACGTTAAAAGAAAAGTATAAAGGAACGAAGCTCGAAACGACCTTCAATGCGTTGCATACCTTCCTTTATATGCCTAATGAAACGACCCACCACGGGACGCACATTAAGGCAGCCGATGACCTCAAACGTACGATGAACACCGTGATTATGGCACTTATTCCGTGTCTTATCTTCGGTATCTTCAACGTGGGGTATCAGCATTATGTAGCCACGGGCGAGTTTTCGCACGCAGTGGGGCTATCGTTTTGTGACCCGACGTTCTGGTCGTGGCAAAACTTCTCGTTCGGAGCCGTGAAAGTGTTTCCGCTCGTGGTGGTTTCCTACGCCGTGGGTCTGGGCATTGAGTTTATCTTCGCAACCCTTCGCGGGCACGAAGTGGAAGAGGGCTACTTGGTAACGGGTATGCTTGTGCCGCTGATTGTTCCGGTGGATTTACCCCTGTGGATGCTTGCCGTTGCGGTGGCTTTCGGGGTGATTATCGGTAAGGAAGTTTTCGGCGGAACGGGAATGAACATCTTAAACCCCGCACTGACCATTCGTGCGTTTTTGTTCTTCGCCTATCCGACTTCGATGAGTGGCGACAAAATCTGGGTGGAAGGCGCTACCGAGCGTGCTGCCCAAATCGCCAAAGGAGCGAATTTAGATGCCATTTCGGGGGAAACCATCCTCGGGCATTTGGCACAACAGCACGACATTGCCGCGAAATATTCGGTGTCGGATATGTTCTTTGGTTTCACGCCCGGTTCAATCGGTGAAACCTCTACCGTGCTGATTATCTTAGCGGGCTTGTTCTTGATTTTCACCAAAATCGGAAGCTGGCGCGTGATGCTCAGTATGGTACTCGGCGGTTTGGCGATGGGGTATATCTTCAATGCCTTTGCTCCGTCAATGGAAGGCACGAAGTTTTTCGCCTTGTGGAGCTTGCCGGCGTGGCAGCATCTGCTTATCGGGGGATTTGCTTTCGGTACGGTCTTTATGGCTACCGACCCCGTTACGGCGGCACAAACCAACACGGGTAAATACATTTACGGTTTCTTGGCAGGGTTCATCTCCATTATGATTCGTTGCTTCAATCCCGCCTATCCGGAAGGGGTGATGTTGGCGATTTTGCTGATGAACGTATTTGCACCGACCATCGACCATTACGTGGTGCAGGCAAATGTGGCAAGAAGAAAGAAACGTTTAAAAGCTAAAACTGCATAGGTATGTCAAACAGAACTGAAAGTAATTCATATACAGTGATTTTTGCCATCGTGATGGTAATTATCGTAGGGGCGTTGCTTGCGGGGGTTTCTTCGGCATTGAGCGATAGAATCAGCGAGAACAAGAAATTCGAAAAGCAACAGAACGTACTTTACGCAATGGGCGTAAACCGAAATCAGAACACCAACTTGGGCGAGGGCGACGTTACCTTCGTGCCTACTTCGGAAGTGAAAGCCGAGTTCGGGAAGTACATCAAACAGCAATTGGTTATCGAAAACGGACAGGCTTCGGAGCGTAACCTCATTGAAAATCCGCTCAGCAAAGACGATAAAGGCTTACCGCTTTTCGTGGGTGAGAAAGACGGAAAAACGTTTTACATCATTCCCGTTTTCGGAAAAGGACTTTGGGACGCTATCTGGGGCTACGTAGCCGTGGATAAAAACCTAATCGTGCAAGGGGTTTTCTTTGACCACAAAGGCGAAACCGCCGGATTGGGTTCAAACATCAAAGAGCGTTTCTTTATGGACGATTTCATCGGCGAGCATTTGTTAGACGCTGCGGGGCATTTCCAAAGCGTGGAGGGGTCAAAATCAAACGGCGACCCTGAAAACAAACGCAAAGAAGACGGTAAAGTAGATGCCATCGCCGGAGCCACCCTCACCGTAAACGGCGTGAACGAAATGGTGAAAACAGGCGTAGGGGCGTATGTTGATTATATTAAAAACTTAAACAAGTAATCGTATGGGACTATCGAAAAAAGACGTAAAATTAGTTACCGACCCGCTATGGGATAACAACCCGATTACCGTGCAGGTATTGGGGATTTGTTCGGCATTGGCTATCACGGCACAGCTCAAAGCGGCGATTGTTATGGGATTGTCCGTAATATTTGTACTCAGCGTGGGTAACGTGGTAATTTCATTAATCCGAAATGTAATTCCGGGAAAAATCCGTATCATCGTGCAATTGTTGGTGGTGGCGATGCTCGTTATCATCGTTGATCAGGTGCTGAAAGCCTTTTCGTATGAACTGAGCAAACAGCTTTCGGTGTTCGTGGGGCTTATCATTACCAACTGTATCATTATGGGGCGTTTTGAGGCGTTCGCTTTGGGGAACACGCCGTGGAAATCGTTCTTGGACGGGATTGGAAACGCAGGCGGTTATGCCATCGCTTTGGTGATTGTGGCTTTCTTCCGTGAGTTGTTAGGCTCGGGTACGCTTTTCGGAATCCAAGTGTTGGGCGACCCTATCAAAAAGACGGGCTTGTATGCCTTGGGCTATGAAAACAACGGATTTATGTTGCTCGCCCCGATGGCACTTATTACCTACGGAATCGTAATCTGGATTCAACGTACGCGTAACAAATCCCTCATTGAGGACTAATTGGTTAATTTTATAAAGATTAGAAGATGGAATATATAGAACTGATTTTTAAATCGATATTCGTAGATAATATGGTGTTCGCTACCTTCTTGGGTATGTGTTCGTACCTTGCGGTATCTAAAAAAGTATCTACGGCGGTTGGTTTGGGTGCGGCGGTTATCTTCGTTTTGGCGGTAACGGTGCCTATCAACTGGTTGCTTAACGAATATTTGCTCAAAGAAGGAGCGTTGAAGTGGCTTGGCGAGGAATACGCAAGCTATGATTTGAGCTTTTTGACCTACATTTTGTTCATCGCTACGGTGGCAACGATGGTTCAGCTTGTTGAAATCATCGTGGAGAAATTTGCTCCGGCGTTGTACAACTCTTTGGGGATTTTCTTACCGCTTATCGCCGTAAACTGTGCGATTTTAGGGGGTTCGCTTTTTATGCAGTCGCGTGAAATCCCGACTATCGGTTTGGCGGCTACTTACGGATTGGCTTCGGGCATCGGTTGGTTTTTGGCCATTGTTGCCATTGCTGCCATTCGCGAGAAAATCCGCTACTCGAACGTTCCGCCGGCACTTCGCGGGTTGGGAATTACCTTCATCATCACGGGGCTTATGGCAATCGGGTTTATGAGCTTCGGCGGAATGCTTACCGGTGGCGAGAAAAAAGCCGATGAGGAGCAAATCCAAACGATGATGGAGCAAAAAGTGGAAAAAAAGGAAAAATTAGCCCATAACACAAAAGATTTTTAAAAGATGATATTATCAAGCAGTATATTAGTAACGGTAGCCGTAACGGTGATTGCCTTGCTGGTAATTACGTTATTGTTGGTGGCTTTGTTGTTGGTAGTCAAGCAGAAATTAGCCCCTTCGGGACCTGTAAAAATTACCATCAATAAGGAAAAAGTAATTGAAGTGCCTTCGGGCGGGTCGCTACTTTCCACCTTGGGGAATCAGAAAATATTTTTGCCTTCGGCTTGCGGGGGCGGTGGTTCGTGTATTCAGTGCGAGTGCCACGTGCATTCGGGCGGGGGAGAGGCTCTTCCGACGGAAACGCCGCACTTTACCAAAAAGGAACTCAAAGAAGGAGCTCGTTTGGCGTGCCAAGTGAAGGTGAAACAAGATATGGAAATTTCCATTCCTGAGGAAATTTTCGGTATCAAAAAATGGGAAGCCGTAGTGGTGCGTAACTACAACGTGGCTTCGTTCATTAAAGAATTTGTGGTGGAAATTCCCGAAGATATGGACTATAAACCAGGGGGATACATTCAGATTGAAATTCCGCCTTGCGAAATCAAATATTCGGACATTGACATCACGGCTCACCCTGCCGAGCACCCCGGCGAACCGGAGAAATTCAAAATGGAATGGGACAAATTCGGTCTTTGGCCATTAGTGATGAAAAACGGCGAAACGGTGGAGCGTGCCTACTCAATGGCTTCGTATCCTGCCGAAGGACGTGAGATTATGCTGAACGTTCGTATCGCTACGCCGCCTTGGGACAGAGCCAAAAACGGCTGGATGAACGTAAACCCCGGGGTTGCTTCGTCATACATTTTCTCGCGTAAGAAAGGCGACAAAGTGGTGATTTCAGGACCTTACGGAGAGTTCTTTATCAACGAATCCAACGCCGAAATGCTATACGTGGGCGGTGGAGCAGGAATGGCACCGATGCGTTCGCACTTGTACCATCTGTTCAAAACCTTAAAAACAGGACGTAAGGTAACGTACTGGTACGGAGGACGTTCAAAACGTGAGTTGTTCTACTTGGAGCACTTCTGGGAGTTGGAGCGTGAGTTCCCGAACTTTAAGTTTTTCGTGGTGCTTTCCGAACCGCTTCCTGAGGATAACTGGAAAGTGAAAAAAGACATTCACGATGCGGAAGGCGACGGATTTACAGGATTTGTTCACAATGCGGTGATTGACCAATATTTGAGCAAACACGACGCTCCGGAAGATATTGAACTTTACTTCTGCGGACCTCCGATGATGAACAAAGCGGTACAGAAAATGGGTCAGGATTTCGGTCTGCCCGATGAAAATATCCGCTTCGACGATTTTGGTGGGTAATGGCAAGTTTCCACCGATGATAAACAAAACCCCCGTGCGTGAAAAACAACGGGGGTTTTTCTATTCTCCTTTCTAGGAACTTTAATTTAATTGAAAAAAAATATGTGAATTATTTAAATTCCATTGGAAAGGTAATTTTAGAGTTTATTTGCATTCGTTGTAAATCAATACTTTATGGTGAGCTTCTGCTGATTAGTATGTCAAAATACCTAAAAAAATTCTTTCATTTTTCAATTATTTATTTCTTTTAAGTGAAAAACATTTGTTCTTTAAAAAATAATTTCTAAATTTGCCCCAGCAATTATAAAAAAATGTTTTTCGGTAGTAGAACAATTATTAGCCAAATTCGTATCATCAATTCATCAAATTGATGTGAGGCTTCATACATACACGTAAAAGAAAACCTGCATCAAATTAAAGCGATGCAGGTTTTTTTATAGTTTTATAATTTTTTAATTCACGATTAAATAATTCAAAACGATGGAATTAAACCGATACAGCAAACAAGTAACACAAAACGACACCCAACCCGCCGCACAGGCGATGCTCCACGCTTTGGGGCTTACTGACAATGATTTACGAAAACCTTTCGTGGGAATTGCCAGTACGGGTTACGAAGGAAATCCCTGCAATATGCACCTCAATAAATTGGCAGTAAAAATCAAGGAAGGCGTGCAAGAATCGGGTTCGGTGGGGCTTATTTTCAATACGATAGGCGTTTCGGACGGAATTTCAATGGGAACGTACGGAATGCGGTATTCCCTCGTTTCGCGTGACATCATCGCCGATTCGGTTGAAACCGTCGTGCAGGCAATGTGTTACGATGCTTTGGTAACGGTGGTGGGCTGTGACAAGAATATGCCCGGGGCTTTGATGGCGATGCTTCGGCTGAATCGTCCTTCGATATTGGTTTATGGCGGAACAATCGCTGCGGGTTGCCACAACGGAAAGAAACTCGATGTGGTTTCCGCTTTCGAGGCGTGGGGACAAAAAGTGGCGGGCACCATCACCGAACAAGAATATAAAAGCGTGATTCACAAGGCTTGCCCCGGTGAAGGAGCTTGCGGCGGAATGTACACCGCCAACACAATGGCATCGGCAATTGAAGCCCTCGGAATGAGTTTGCCTTACAATTCTTCCAATCCAGCTTCGGGCGATGACAAACAGCAAGAATGCCTCAAAGTCGGGAAATACCTCCGTTATTTGCAAGAAAACGACATCAAACCCAGCGACATCGTTACCCGAAAATCCATCGAAAACGCCTTCCGATTGGTGGTGGCTTTGGGCGGTTCAACCAATGCGGTGCTTCACTTTTTGGCAATCGCCAAGGCGGCTCAAATCCCGATGACCATTGACGATTTTGCTCAATTGAGTGAAACCACGCCTTTCATCGCCGACCTCAAACCCAGCGGAAAATACGTTATGGAAGACTTGCATCACATCGGCGGAATTCCTGCCGTGATGAAATATTTGCTCGAAAAAGGATTGTTATATGGTGATTGTCTGACAGTTACGGGGAAAACACTTGCCGAGAACTTGCAAGATGTTCCGTCGCTTTCTGAAAATCAGGATATTATTTTTTCTTTGGAAAAACCCATCAAAGAAACGGGGCATATTCGTATCCTATACGGAAATTTGGCAACCGAAGGAGCGGTGGCGAAAATCACGGGCAAAGAAGGACTTTCATTCACCGGAAAAGCCAAAGTTTATGAGGGGGAATTCCTTGCTAATGAAGGGATTGCACGAGGCGAAGTTACCGAAGGAACGGTGGTGGTAATTCGTTACGAAGGGCCGAAAGGAGGGCCGGGAATGCCTGAAATGTTAAAACCGACTTCGGCCATAATGGGAGCAGGTTTGGGCAAAAAAGTGGCTCTCATCACCGACGGACGATTTTCGGGTGGTTCACACGGATTTGTGGTGGGGCATATTTCGCCCGAAGCCCAAAACGGCGGAAATATCGCGTTGGTACAAGATGGCGATTTGATAACCATTGATGCCGTGAAAAACACCATTGACGTGCATCTCACTGAGGAAGAACTCGCCCAAAGGCGCAAAAATTTCGTACCCAACCCCCTGAAAGAAACCGCCCAACGCGGGGTGCTTTACAAATATGCCCGTACGGTAAGTTCCGCTTCGCAAGGCTGCGTAACCGATGAGTTTTAATAGAGAAATAAAAATTAAATAGCAAATTAAAAAATCAAATGACCAACAATAGCGACATAGAAATTTTTTTGAAAGAAACGCCCAATGCGTATGCGGTGTTTCAGAAAATGCCTCCTTCGCACCGAAATGAGTATATCAAATGGATGAACGAAGCTAAAAAGCAGGAAACCAAAGAAAAACGCTTGCAGAAAATGCTTGAAATGTTGCTAAAAAAAGGCAATAAGTGAAGAAAATATAAGGTTTTTATGTTTCAACGCAAAACTTAATATGATGAAAGAAAGCTATTTGTATAAGAGAGACTATATTGCTGAAATAAAAAATATTCTTTCACAGGCAAGGCAACGGGCTTATGCGGCTATCAATTCGGCGATGGTGGAAGCCTATTGGCAAATTGGCAGACGAATTGTGGAAGAAGAACAAAACAACGAAAACCGAGCCGAATACGGAAAGGAAGTTTTGCAGAATTTATCAGCAGATTCAGTAAGTTCTAAAAGTTTCTAACGAAAAAGTACGAATGTACTACCTGATCGAAGTCGCTGAAAATACGTGGTCGGTATATAAATTAGAGAAATAACACAATAAAAATGGTTTTTCGAGCAGAAAAACGTAAAATAAAATCAAAATCAAAGCACAAAAATATGATGACAGGAGCAGAAATTCTAATAAAATCTCTATTAGCCGAAGGCGTGGATTTGGCTTTCGGATACCCCGGAGGTGCCATAATGCCCGTTTACGACCAGCTTTACAAATACCAAAATCAGTTGAAGCATATCTTGACAAGGCACGAGCAAGGTGCAATACACGCCGCACAGGGCTACGCACGGGTTTCCGGAAAAGTAGGAGTGGTCTTCGCAACCTCAGGACCGGGAGCGACTAACATCATTACCGGAATCGCCGATGCGCAAATCGATTCCACGCCGCTAGTATGCATCACGGGGCAAGTGGCAAAGCACTTATTAGGAACAGATGCCTTCCAAGAGACGGACATCATCGGGATTTCAACCCCTGTAACCAAGTGGAATTACCAAATTACCGACGTTCGCGAAATCCCCGAAGTGGTTGCCAAAGCCTTTTACGTGGCTCGCTCGGGTCGCCCGGGACCGGTATTGATTGACATCGTTAAGAGTGCACAATTCGATACAATGCCCGAATTCCGTTACGAGCCTTGCACCAACGTGCGAAGCTACAAACCTGTGCCTGAAACGGACTTCCGAAGTGTGGAAAATGCTGCTCAGCTTATCAATCAGGCTGAAAAACCCTACGTCATCTTCGGGCAGGGGGTCATTCTCGGAGAAGCTGAAAGCGAACTATTGCAATTTTTGAACAAGACGGGCATTCCGGCGGCGGCAACCGTGCTGGGCTTATCCGCCCTCAATACGTCTCACCCCAATTATGTGGGAATGGTGGGTATGCACGGCAATTACGCTCCCAATATACTTACCAACCAGTGCGATGTTTTGATAGCTATCGGAATGCGATTTGACGATCGGGTTACGGGCGACCTCAATCGCTATGCCAAACAAGCCAAAATTATTCATTTTGACATCGACCCGGCGGAAATCAACAAGAATGTAAAGACCGATGTAGCCGTACTTGGCAATGTGAAAAATACTCTGAAAGCCATACTTCCGTTAGTTCACGAAAAAAAATATCCGCAGTGGCGTGAGCAATTCGCCCTATTGCAAAATAAAGAATATGAAGCCGTTATCAAAGACGAGCTGTTTCCTTCCAAAGGAAATATCACAATGGGCGAGGTTATTGAACTTATCAATGAGGCAACTGACCATCAGGCGGTTATCGTATCGGACGTGGGGCAACATCAGATGATGGCGTGCCGTTATGCCAAATTTAAGCAATCGCGAAGTAAGATAACGTCGGGCGGTTTAGGAACTATGGGCTTTGCACTTCCTGCCGCCATTGGTGCGAAATTGGGTTCGCCTGAGCGTGAAGTAGTTGCCATTATCGGCGATGGCGGATTTCAGATGACCATACAAGAGCTGGGGACTATCTTTCAGAGCAGAATTCCGGTGAAAATAGTGGTACTTAACAATGATTTTCTGGGTATGGTACGTCAGTGGCAGGAATTATTTTTCGACAAACGGTATGCTTCCACGGTGATGACCAATCCGGATTTTATCAAAATTGCCGAAGGCTACCACATCAAGTCCCGCCGTGTGAGTGAGCGTTCCGACTTGAAGGAAGCCGTAAGGCAGTTAATAGCATCCAACGAGGCATTTTTCTTGGAGGTAAAGGTCAAGAAAGAGGGCAATGTGTTCCCTATGGTGCCCACGGGAGCCTCCGTTTCGGAAGTGCGGTTGCAGTAAGTAAAGCAAAAAGTTCTCTCCCTATCCCTCTCCCAAGGAGAGGGGATATTCGGATATAAGAGGTGAGTTGTCAGGCTGAGCGAAGTCGAAGCCTTAAAATCCTCTTCTTGTTTCTTTTCTAAGGAGAGGGGATATTCAGATGTAAGGAAACGGAAGTCAAAAATATCTCTCTAACCCTCTTCAAAGAGAGAATTGGAGGAGCGGAGCAGGTTTTTAATTATTTCCGAAGGGAAGTTTGTAGGGTTCGGATATATCCGAACCGTATTGAAAATAATAGTTTTGGTATTAAAAACATTCCTCTAATCTTTTTCAAAGGGGGAATTGGAGGAACAAAATATGAGTCTGAAATCTCCCTTTGAAGGGAATAGGGAGATGTTCTAAAATTTTAAAAAGTAAAAAACCACAAAAAAGACCTAATAATTATGGAAGATAAAAAGTTATATACGCTAACGATATACTCTGAAAACCAATTGGGAATGCTCAATCGGGTAACGGGTATCTTTTTACGCCGACATATTGATATGGAAAGCATCAATGTGTCCAAATCGGAAATCGATGATGTGTTTAGAATTGTGATTGTAACATACACAACTCCCTATTGGATAGACCATTTAGTGAAGCAAATTGAGAAGCAAGTGGAGATTATCAAAGTATTTTATCACACCGATGAGCAAATCGTGTTCTTGGAAAATTCGCTATTTAAGATGCCGACGGTCTCGCTTTATGGTGAGGAAAATTCTATCAAGAAGTTGATTGAACATCATAATGTTACGATTGTTTCAGTATATGAGGATTTCTGCGTGCTTTCAAAAACAGGAACCCGCGAAAGTATTGAACGCTTGTATGAAGCACTTAAACCTTTTGGGATATTGCAATTTGCAGGCTCGGCACGGATTTCAGTGTCCAAAGAAATTATGGAGGTTTCTAAGTTTTTAGAGCAATAACCCTGCGTAAATACGCAATTTATTGCGTATCTGATGATATTACTATTTTAAAAATATTCAGAAAATAGCCTGTTTTTAGGGTTTTATGTATTGAAAATGGAAATATAGACCTCTTTCTTTTGATGTTTTAATATTGTAAAATATGATTTAGAGGTCTTTCTTAATATTTTTTGATTTTACAAAATAAAATTTGGAGTTCTGTCTTTTGTTTTGATGTTTTTATAAATTGGATTTTAGATGTCTTTATTTTTGCTTTTGTAAAAGGAAAATAATAGTTTAGAGGTATAAATTTGTATTTGGTTATTTTGAAAATAGAAATCTGTTGGTTTTTCTTTGGTTTTTTATAGTGTTTGGATAATAAAACAGATGTCGTAATAAATCTTTGTCAAAGTTTCAAACTTTGACAAAGATACAAATAATAAAACTTGATACTCTATAATATTTATGGGTATGAGTATTTCCTCTTCTTGGGAGAGGGTTAGAGTGAAGAATTGTGAGTGTTTGAAAATCTTTGTCAAAGTTCCAAACTTTGACAAAGATACAAATAATAAAACTTGATACTCTATAATATTTATAGGTATGAGTATTTCCTCTTCTTGGGAGAGGGTTGGAGTGGGGAATTGTGAGTGTTTGAAAATCTTTGTCAAAGTTCCAAACTTAGACAAAGATACAAATAATAAAACTTGTTGCTCTATAATATTTATAGGTATGAGTGTTTCCTCTTCTTGGGAGAGGGTTAGAGTGGGGAATTGTGAGTGTTTGAAAGTCTTTGTCAAAGTTCTAAACTTTGACAAAGATACAAATAATAAAATTTGATACTCTATAATATTTATAGGTATGAGTGTCTCCTGTTCTTGGGAGAGGGATAGGGAGAGGATTGTGAGTGTTTAAAAATCTTTGTCAAAGTTCCGAACTTTGACAAAGATAAAAATATAAGAATTAATTAAAATATAGATATGCAAAATTATTTCAATTCGTTGAATTTTAGACAGCAGTTAGCGCAGTTAGGTGTGTGCGAATTACTAAATAAAGAAGAATTTAATAATGGTGTGGAAGCGCTAAAAGGAAAAAATATAGTCATCGTAGGGGCGGGTGCGCAAGGATTGCATCAGGGTCTGAATATGAGAGACTCAGGGTTGGACGTGTCCTATGCTTTACGGGCGTGTGCTATTGCCGAAAAACGTCCGTCATATACCAATGCCGTGGCGAATAATTTCAAGGTGGGTACATTTGAAGAACTTATCCCTTCAGCGGACTTGGTCTGCAACCTTACGCCCGACAAACAACACACTTCGGTAATTGCAAAAATAATGCCTTTGATGAAGCAAGGGGCTACGCTGTCCTACTCGCACGGATTCAATATCGTGGAAGAGGGTATACAGATACGCAAGGATATTACTGTGATTATGGTTGCCCCGAAGTCACCGGGGTCGGAAGTGCGTGAGGAATACAAACGCGGGTTTGGCGTGCCTACGCTTATAGCCGTGCATCCTGAAAATGACCCCGAAGGAAAGGGATTTGAGCAAGCGAAAGCTTATGCGGCAGCCCTCGGAAGTCATACGGCAGGCGTGTTGCGTTCTTCGTTCGTTGCGGAAGTGAAATCCGATCTGATGGGCGAGCAAACCATACTTTGCGGAGTGTTACAAACGGGGTCGGTCTTGGCATTTGATAAGTTAGTAAAGGAGGGAATAGACCCGTATTACGGCGCTAAACTCATTCAAAAAGGCTGGGAAGTGATTACCGAAGCCCTCAAACAAGGCGGTATAACCAATATGATGAACCGACTTTCAAACCCTGCAAAAATACGAGCTACACAAATTGCCGATGAATTGAAGATTATGATGCGTCCGTTGTTTGAAAAACATCAAGACAATATACTTAGCGGAGCGTTTTCTGCCAAAATGATGCAAGATTGGGCAAATAACGATGCCGAATTATTGCAATGGCGTGCCGCAACTGCCGAAACTCATTTTGAGAAAACCCCGATAACGAAGCAAGAAATCAGCAATCAGACCTATTTCAATCACGGAACCTTGCTCGTGGCATTGGTAAAAGCCGGTGTGGAATTGGCTTTTGAGGTAATGACCGCCTCCGGAATGAAATCGGAATCAGCTTACTATGAGTCTTTACACGAACTTCCGCTCATTGCCAATACCATTGCACGCAAAAAACTTTACGAAATGAACAAAACCATTTCTGATACCGCCGAGTACGGGAACTATTTGTTTGACAATGCGTGTCGTCCGTTGCTTAAAGATTATATTTTTGGATTGGAGGAAACAGTAATCGGTCGTGATTTTTCGGCTTCCGATGAAGTGGATAATCAGGAGCTTATTGCCGTGAATCGGGCGATACAATCCCACGAAATCGAAAAAGTGGGTACGTATTTGCGTGATTATATGACCAATATGAAGCAAATCCGATAGGGGAGGCGTAGAAACGTATTCCTCTCCCTATCCCTCTCCCAAGGAGAGGGAACACTCAGGTGTAAAAGTGGTATTTGTCAGGCTGAGCGAAGTCGAAGCCTAAATTCACTATCCTGTTTCGTTCCTAAGGAAAGGGGACACTCAGATGTAAAAGGGGTGTTTGTCAGGCTGAGCGAAGTCGAAGCCTAAATTCACTATCCTATTTTGTTCCCAAGGAGAGGGGATACTCAGATGTAAAAGGGGTGTTTGTCAGGCTGAGCGAAGTCGAAGCGTAAATTCACTATCCTATTTTGTTCCCAAGGATACAGGACACTCAGATGTAAAAGCAGTGTTTGTCAGGCTGAGCGAAGTCGAGGACTAAATTCATTATCCTGTTTTGTTCCCAAGGAGAGGGGACACTCAGATGTAAAAGAGGTATTTGTAGGGGAATTGTAGGGGTCGGATATATCCGAACCGATGTGTAAAAACCTTTGTCAAAGTTCCAAACTTTGACAAAGGTAGAGTGAGGCATATTGATAATAAATTTGGCTTCTTAAAAATATATTTTTATAAAGTTTTCTTAAAATATTTGGAAATCAGAAAATAAAGGTTTAGTTTTGTAGCAAGAAATTTTAAATCACAGCCTTATGGGACGAATCGTTAAAATTAAACTTATTGGACTTTCAAAGCTCAATAATGCGGAGTACACTCATTTTATGGGTGCGGTGAAAGGGTATGCCGAAACGGCTACCGCTGAAAAGTTAGGTGTTGAACCTACTTTGTTGGATAAGTTTAAGGAGAATATCCTTTTGCTAACGGACACTGCCAAGCAGGCACGGGTGCATAACGAAACGCAAAACTTGTTGCAATTGAGCAAAAATAGGGTTAGCGTATTTCGGTATTTGCTTTCGTTTTTTAAGATGGAGCGTAAAAGCCCTGTGGAAGTCCGCAGAAAGGCAGCTACGGAGCTGTTTAACGCAACGAAAACCTATACGGGTTCGGAAAAGTTGCCGGTGCGTCAGCTTACGCAAACCATTGAAAGCCTTGTGTTAGACCTTGAAAAGCCGGAACATATTAAAAATATACGTCTGCTGGGGCTGTTTGAGAGTCTGCAAGAGTTGAAGACGGTGAACGAATCGTACAAAACACTGGCTGCCAATCGCACGGAAAGTCAGCTTGCCAATCCGTTGGATAATGCCAAAAAGCTACGCAAGGAGGTCGATGAGCAATACGACGAGATTACAACCCGTGGTTTTGTCAGCAGTGTAGCAACTCCGTCGGAAGAAGCAAGCAAGTTTGTGGCATCGGTCAATAAATTGATTGATGACGTAAATATCGCTTACAAGCAACGCAGACGGTAATTAAAGAGAGAAAATTCCGAACTGATGCGTAAAAAACCTTTGTCAAAGTTTCAAACTTTGACAAAGGTTGTGCGTGGAATGCTATTTGAGTGTTTTTATCCTTAAAAATGGAGTAGGGACGGGGTAGCATCGGGATAAAATCGGAAAAAATGATACGTGTTTTATTTGGTAAAAGAAAACAATTCGGATTTTTTTTAATAAATCTGTTGATTGTTATTGTGTATGTTCCGATAGTTATCTATTCGGCAAGTAATTGGTTGCTTCAGTGTTTATTTGCTATTGTTCTGATTGGCTGTTTTTATGTTTTACTAATTATGGTAAAGCGTTTGTTTTCAAAAGAAAATAGCATCATAATTTCCAAGAAAGGCATCGATTTTAGAGATGGTTATCGTACTTTTTCCGCAGATTGGAATCGGATTGTGCAATTGCAAATGCTATATTTCAACAAAAGCGTACGTATTTTTCTATTTGAAGAGGTAGAAGTGGGGTGTCAGTTGCCCTTTTTTACGTATAAAAAGAATAAAAAACAGCTTGTGATGGGTGCTTCTGACTTAAAAATGGATTTTGAAATCTTTATAAATCACTTGTTTTCCTATTTTATGAAATATAAAAATAGGTATGTAAGCCATAAAAATACGGCTAAGAAAAATCATATTTATACGATAACGGACACGAATTTGTATTCATCACTCCCGAAAGCTGAATCATCAAGCTAAAAGGAATTGCTTTTAGGTTGTAATATGCTGTTATTGTGTAGTTTCCTGTAATAATTAAAAGACAAAATTTATCAAAAAGATGTACATACCACAGATTGAAGACGTACAAAAGGCGGTGTTACGCCTAAAAAATATCGTTGTGCATACGCCTTTGTCGCCCAGCATTCGGCTTGGGAGGCAGTTTGAGGCTTCAATATTCCTGAAACGGGAAGATTTGCAGCCGGTTCGCTCGTACAAAATTCGGGGAGCGTACAACAAAATCAGTGCTTTAACCGATGAGCAAAAGCAAAAAGGCATCGTGTGTGCCAGTGCCGGAAATCACGCACAGGGGGTAGCGCTCTCTTGCCGAGAATTAAACATTCAGGGAACTATCTATATGCCTGTAACAACGCCCCAACAGAAAATTGAGCAAGTGCAAATGTTTGGCGAGGATATGATTTCCATAGTATTGGAAGGCGATACTTTTGACGATTCCAACTATGCGGCGATTGCTTTTTCACAGGAAAATGACAAGGTTTTTATACCTCCGTTTGATGATGAAAAGGTGATTGAGGGGCAGGCGACCATTGCTTTGGAGATATTGGAGCAATCGGCGGTCGAGCTTGACTATGTATTTGTTCCGATAGGCGGGGGCGGACTATCGGCAGGGGTTTCGAGCATACTGAAAGTCCTTTCCCCGAAGACCAAAATTATAGGCGTAGAACCCTTAGGGGCGATGTCGATGAAAAAAGCCTTGGAAGTGGGTGAGCCTACCGAGCTTTCTGCGGTCGATACCTTCGTTGATGGGGCTTCGGTAAAGAAAGTCGGACGGCTGAATTTCGACATCTGTAGGCATTATTTAGACGAAGTAATCGGGGTTCACGAGGGGAAAGTTTGTCAAACGATTTTAGAGCTGTACAACCGCGATGCCATCGTAGTAGAACCTGCCGGAGCCTTGACCATCTCGGCGTTGGAGAGTTATAAAAAGGAAATCAAGGGCAAAAACGTGGTGTGTATCGTCAGCGGAAGTAACAATGATATTACCCGTACGGCAGAAATTAAGGAGCGTGCCTTGCTGTATGCGAACTTGAAGCACTATTTTGTGGTTCGCTTTCCGCAGCGGGCGGGGGCTTTAAAGGAGTTTGTAACTGAAGTATTGGGCAAAACGGACGATATAACGCACTTTGAGTATATGAAAAAGAACAATCGCGAGAACGGTTCGGCAGTTGTCGGGATTGAATTAAAGCACGAAACAGACCTGCAACCCCTTATCGACCGAATGAAACTGCGAAACTTCTACGGCGACTACCTCAATGACAAACCCGACTTATTGCAGGTGCTGGTATAAAATATAAAAATAAGGCTATCCAAATCATCGGATAGCCTTATTTTTTGGGGGTTATTGCAATTAGAGACCCAATTCAGTGAACGTTTTGATGAGTTCTTCATCTGATGGTCTTGGTGCATCGGCACTGATAATGTTGCCGTTGGTATCAAGAAGTATGAAGCGGGGAATACCGCTGATGGCATATTTTTTGACGAAATCGGATTGCCAGGCATTGTCGGCTATTAGTTGCGTGCCTACAAGTCCTTCCGAAGTTACGAAATCGTGCCATTTCTGGTGGTGTTTCGGTTCGTCGATTGAAATGCTTACAAATTCAATGTTTTTGGAATGGTATTTTTGCTCCACTTTTTTGAGTTCGGGAATTTCGCGAATGCAAGGTCCGCACCACGTAGCCCAAACATCGATATATACAAATTTGCCTTTTAGGTCATCGAGTGATGTTTTTCCGCCTTTGTGATTTTCAAAACTGAACTTCGGCGAGGGATTTCCCGGTGTGAGTGCTTTTACAGTGTTATACTTTTCGGTGATTTCTTCTTTTAGATATGGGTCGGTTGTGTTTGCCATTATCTCATTATAAAGCTGCTCAACTATTTTATTGGATGGCGAAATGCCGTATGCCAACTCGTAGGGTACTATGCCGTTTTTGATGTTTGCACTTTTGATTTTGGAGAAATTGGCAAGCAGATGTTTGTAAAAGCCTTCTTGGTTGTAGGCATCGCCAAATTCTTTTTTATAAGTATCGAAACTCTTAGTGGTAAAGTAGTCCAACACCAAATTGCGGTAAGATGGCGATAGGTAATAGGCTTCGGCGTTGTCATAATCCGTAGTTTGTGGCTTGGGGAAGTTCTCTGATACGGTAAATTCGTTGTTTTTTGAAAGTATTCGATGATTTTTTTGATAGTTGGAAAGGTATATATCCCTTTGATAATCAATTTCTTTTAGTTCATTTTCTTTGAAGTTATCAACAGTAAATGCTTGAACGTCATTCAATAGGGTAATTTGCTTGGTTTTTAAGTCGTTTACTTTTTGAAGGAATTCTGTTTCATTAAGAGAATATAATTCGCGCTGACTGCCCATAAATTCACTGCTCATTTTGCGTTTCTGCGCGATGTAATTATTTTCGGGGGCTAAATCCCCTGAAAAAGTGATTTCATCGAGCATTTTTGCATCTGCTTTTAAGATTAAATTCTTGCCTTTTTGCAAATAAATAGGTTGTCGGGCAATGTGATACACCCCGTTGTAGGTAAGTATCAGCGTATCGGTAAAGGTACCGTCGGCATTTGGGGTGATTTCTCTCTTAAAGGAATCTCCTTTTATGACAAATTTGCCGTCAGTGGCATTTTCCAACTTTCCTGAAATGATAGAATATTCAGGTTTTTCTTGGTTGCAGGCATAAAACAGGCTACATAAAGCGGTTAATGTGATAATTTTTTTCATCTTTTGAAGTTATTTTGATAAATTATCTGCAAAAATAAAAACAATAAATGGTTTTTGAAAGTTAAAATGCAGAAAAATATTAACCGATGAAATGGGACAAGTAGAAAAATTTTTTTGGTGTAATGACTTGATATTCAGTTTTTGGTTTATTTTGCAGAAAAACATTTGCGTATGTAATAAAAACATCTTATTTTTGCCAGTATGAATCATTTTGTAGTATCAGCAAGGAAGTATCGCCCGCAATCATTTCGTGATGTAGTTGGGCAGCAGGCAATTACCAATACGCTTATGAATGCCATTGAGAATAATCATTTGGCACAGGCGTTGCTTTTTACGGGACCGCGCGGAGTAGGGAAAACTACTTGTGCAAGGATTTTGGCTAAAAAAATTAATGAACAAACCGCTGGTGTTCAAGATGATAATGATTTTGCGTTTAATGTTTTTGAGTTAGATGCGGCATCGAACAACTCGGTTGATGACATTCGTAAACTCATTGAGCAGGTGCGTATTCCGCCGCAGGTTGGGAAATATAAGGTGTATATTATTGATGAGGTGCATATGCTTTCAACGGCGGCTTTCAATGCTTTTTTGAAAACGTTGGAAGAGCCACCCAAACACGCCATTTTTATTTTGGCAACTACCGAAAAACATAAAATTATCCCAACGATTCTTTCTCGTTGTCAGATATTTGATTTTAAAAGAATTACGGTAAATGATGCTCGTGAATACTTGAAGTATATCGCCAAAGAACAGGGCATTGAAGCCGAAGATGAAGCCTTGCAAATCATCGCACAAAAAGCTGACGGAGCAATGCGCGATGCACTTTCTATTTTTGATCGTGTGGTGAGTTTTTCAGGCGATAAGATTACGCGCCAAGCCACTTCCGAGATTTTAAACGTCTTGGATTATGAAACTTATTTTTCGGCAACGGATTTGATTTTGAATAACAAACTCCCTGATTTGCTGAAAAAGTTTAATGATATTATTGCACAAGGTTTTGATGGTCAGCATTTTATTTCTGGATTGGCAAGTCATTTCCGCGATTTGATGGTTTGTAAAAATCAATCGACCATTACTTTGATGGAAGTCGGTGAAGAAACGCAACAGAAATACCTACAACAGACCCAAAGGGCAAGCGTTCCTTTTTTGATGGAAGCTGTTAATATAGCCAATGATTGTGATTTGAAGTACCGAACCAGTAAAAATCAGCGTTTGTTGGTTGAAATTGCTTTGATGCAGCTGGCATCATTGACCTTTGAAGGGGATAAAAAAAAAATGATGGACGCTTCATAATTCCGGCGTATATTTTTAACGGAAAAGAAGAGCCGATTGCAGAAAATACGAGTGGAGCAATTCCGAATACGAATGTACAAATGCCACAATCACAGGGAGTAACAAATGCGGTTTTGAACGTTCCGCTTATGACCAAGCAGGAACGCTCTGAGGTGGTTTCGAGTTTTTCCATTCGCAGTATTCAAGTAAAAACGGAAGCGCAGAAGAATATAAAAGAGGAAGTTATTGACCCCAATTCGCTGCCTCGTGAAGCCTTTTCGCAGGTTGATTTTTTCAAGTACTGGAATGCTTATATTCACGATTTGGAATCCAAAGGCGAACGCATTCAGGCTGCGACACTTAGCGTGAATGCCCCTCAGTTAAACGAAAAAACGATTTATTTGGAAGTGCCGAACCAAACTTCTAAAACCGAAATTTTAAATCAGGAAGACAGGCTTTTGGCACACTTGCGCAAATCGCTCCGCAATTACGATGTTTCGTTGGAAGTTGTTGTTAATGAAGAGATTGTGAAGAAGTTTTTGATAACTCCGGAAGATAAATACGAGCGTTTGCTTGAAATAAATCCGCAATTGAATGATTTTCGTAAAGCTTTTGACCTGACGATTGCCTTTTAAACTATTGTGTTTTTTATATTTTTGTAAGTTTTAATTTAAAAATAATTGTATGTTATATATCTATATTCTCCTCGCAGCACAGATAATCAACGGATTATATTTCTGGAAAGGATACGAAAAGGCGGGGTACAAACCCTGGCAAGCGTTCGTGCCTTTTTATAACAATGTCCTTTTTTTAAGGATTATTGAGCGCCCCTGGTGGTGGGTTTTCCTGATGTATCTGCCTGTTATTGGGAATATTATTCTCATTGTAATGAATTACGAGTGGTTGCACGTGTTCGGCTATCGCAAAAAGCGTTTTACCTTGCTTTCGGTACTGACTTTGGGGCTTTTTACCGCTTACGTAACCTATTTACCCACAACGAAATACATCGGAAAAGAAGAAGAAGCCATCAAAAAGAACGTATCCTCGTGGATAAGTGCCACGCTCTTTGCCGTGGTGGCGGCTTCGGCGATTCATACGTATTTCATTCAGCCGTATATGATTCCGACTTCATCATTGGAAAAGACATTGTTAGTGGGTGATTTTCTGTTTGTTAGCAAGTTTCATTACGGTGTGCGCGTACCGATGACACCGCTTTCGCTTCCGATGGTACACGATTCCATTCCCGTGGTCGGGACAAAATCATATTTGAAGCTGCCGCAATTGCCGTATTTGCGTTTACCCGCTTTGCAAAAGATTGAGCGTAATGATATTACGGTCTTCAACTGGCCTACCGATACGGTGCGTTTCTTCCGTGATGATTCCAAAATTCACGTGGATAAACCCATTGACAAGCGTTCGAATTACGTGAAACGAACCGTTGCCATTGCCGGCGATGTGTTTGAAATCAAAGACGGCGATGTTTTCATCAACGGAAAAAAGGAAATTTATCCGGTTCGGGCAAAACTGCAAACTTCGTATATCGTTGAAATGAAGCCGAATATAGGCAAACTCACACCTCCGTTTATGTATCAGCAATTCGGCGTTACCGATTATTTCAAAGAAGTACAGCCCGATATTTACATATTTTCTTCATTGACGGAAGAAGTGGCTAACACTTTGAAAAACAGCCCTAATGTGCTTTCGGTACAGAAACGCATTGAGGAGGCGGGCAAGTACAATCCTGCCGTGTTTCCGCATTCGGAAAAATTCCCTTGGAACGAAGATAATTACGGTCCTGTAACCATTCCTGCCAAAGGACAAACCGTGTCGCTAAGCCTTGAAAATCTGCCGTTTTATGAGCGACTTATCAAGGTTTATGAAAATAATTCCTTAGAAATCAAAGCCGGCGATATTTTCATCAACGGGCAAAAAGCCAATTCTTATACGTTCAAACAGAATTATTATTGGATGATGGGCGACAACCGCCACAATTCGGAGGACAGCCGTTATTGGGGCTTCGTGCCGGAAGACCATATTTTGGGCAAACCCGTGATGGTGTGGATGAGTTTGGACAGCAATGCTTCGGGCTTGAATAAAATCCGTTGGAACCGACTTTTCACCACGGTAAATGGCGAGGGCGAGCCGGTTTCATATCGTTATTACGCATTGGTAATCATCGTGTTGGTGTGGGGTGGTTACGAATTTTACAGCCGCAGACGCAAAAAGAACAAAGAAGAATCGCTGTAATGGTCTTTTTTGACGGAGGAATAGCCTTGACTATTCCTTTTTTGTAGGGAATAATTCCGTTTTTCGGAAGAATTATCCCCGAATGGGTGCTTTTTTGGCGAAAAGGGTGGGAAAAATCTTCCGAAAGTTTGTTTTCCGTTAGAAAATATCTGTCGGAAGTTTCCGAAAGTTTGTTTTCTGTTGGAAAATACTCGTCGGAAGTTCCCGAAAGTTTGTTTTTTGGTGGAAAATATCTGTCGGAAGTTCCCGAAAATCTCTCGCCGAGCGGAAACACGGTGTCGTCAACAAATTTTTATAAAAGAAAAAATAATTTATTAAATAAATACCTTAATTTTATGAGACGCATATTTAAAATTACTGCACTTGTATTGCTGGCTTTGGTGTCGGCACATTGTCAAAAAGAAAACAATTCGGCAGATGTTGAAAAGCCGAAAGAAGAGTTGATGCAGCCTGAAAATGAAGGCGAAAAACCCAAAGATTTTACCTTGGAAAAGAACGCTGTTGAGCTTCTTGTAGGCGAAAGTGCCGAGGTGAAAATCCTTTCCGGAAACCAGACTTACACCATTGCCCTTTCGGAAGGAAGCAACCAAGTGGCGGAAGTTACTCTTGCCGAAAGCAAACAGGCTTTTGTGGTGAAAGGCATCGGGAAAGGCAAAATAACCGCCTCGCTCACCGACACCCAAAAGGGAAGTACGCTTGCACTTGCCATTACGGTTTTTTTGCCTGAAGTGCCTAAACAAGAGTCGCTTCCGAAGTTTAAAGGCACGCATATGAAAACCGACGAGCAGTTAAAAACACAAATTGCCGAGTATGTGGAACGGTACAACAGTTTGATTGCCGAAATTAACAAATTGCCCGAGTTGCCTGATGATTTGTACCAACTTCAAAAATATGCCTATTCCGAAGGGGTAAAGCATATAGAGGGATTGAAAACATACTATAAAAATAACCCGAACGACCGAACCGTTTTGGAAAAAGCAAACGATGAATTTCACGATTTCGGGGTTATTTACGCCTCGATTGAATTACTGGCTCGCAAGGCGGAACAATTCCGAAAGCAATATCCGAATGAGCCTCGCGTTCAACGGCTTGTTATAGAGACTTTTGACGGGCTATATACCTCCCAAGAAGGAACATTATTGCACGTGAGTTACGACAGAGACATTCGTGGTGGGTATAATCAGTTGGTGGAGCTTGTTAATGAATTGAATGCAAAGTTTTGATGACCAATAAAATGTAAAAGCTTATGCGACCGATATTTGCTTTGCTGATTTTGTTTTTAGGAGTGAGTGTGCAAGCCCAAGAATCGGTGTGGAACCGACTTGCCGTGAGTACTGAATATCGCTATTTGGGGCGTAACGCGGCGGGGTTGGGCTTTGAATACCGCATTCCGCATAAAGATGCAATGACTTGTAATGTCGGGGTAAAGGCTTATTACACTTCCGTGGAAGGGAAACCCAAAGTAGTGCCGCAACTCAACGTGGAGTATGGGCTCTTTTTGGTGGCGGGTGTTTCCGTTACGCCCTATGCGGTGGAGCCTCAGTTGCAGTTCAATGTCTTAAACCTTTTCGCACTGAACATGGGTTATGCCATTCCGATAGATAAAAATCGGTATTTCAGAGGGATAACCTTCGGTGTGCAATTCAATATTGCCGTTGGTAAGGATTCTAAATATTACGACCGTTTGCGTATGATTGGGTTTTAAGGAAAGTTTGCCCATTGAGGCTTCACGCAATTTTTAGCGATTTCAAACGAAAGAAACAGATAATTACATTTAAAAACAAACAAAAATACAAATGTATCAAGCACTTATTCACCCGACATATTTCCCGAGCATTGCTCAGTTTCATTTGATGCTGACGCGACCTTGCGTGCTGGAAGTTTCAGACAATTATCAGAAGCAAACCCTTCGCAACAGAGCCTATATTTACGGAGCTAACGGGAAACAAGCTCTGAACTTGCCCATCAAGCACGTGGGAGGCGAAACGGGGCGGCAACTCTTTAAAGATGTGCGTGTTGAAAACCATTTTCCGTGGCAGCGACTGCATTGGAAGAGCCTCGAAACGGCCTATCGCACCTCGCCTTTCTTTGAGTTTTATGAAGATGAGTTTCGTCCGTTGTTTGAAAAGCAATATACGTTTTTGTTGGATGTAAATCTAGATACAATCGCCCTTGTAATGGCGTGTTTGCAAACCGACGTGAACTTCGAGAAGACCAAAACGTATGAAGCCGAGCCTAAATACGCCCAAGATTTCCGTCAGCTGACATCTGCCAAGAAACCGCTTCCCGTAAAAACGGAAGAATACTACCAAATTTTTGCCGACAAGCACGGATTTTTATCCAATTTAAGCGTAATTGACCTCCTTTTTCACGAAGGAGGCAATACGCTTGACTTTTTAATGAAAAACGTGCAAATAATTACCGAATAACGCGCGCAATAACACGAAATCCACATAAAATTACATAAAATGAAGTTTCCGCAGCCTTATACTTTGCAGCAAATAGCCACTATCATAGGTAGTTCGTTTGTAGGCGATGCCCATTTTCCTGTGTTGGGAATGAATGAAATACACGTCGTGGAAGAGGGAGACATAGTCTTTGTTGATCACCCCAAATACTACGACAAAGCATTGCAATCACGAGCCACTATTGTGCTTATCAACAAGGAAGTAGCCTGTCCCGAAGGGAAAGCGCTCCTTATCTCTGACGACCCGTTCAGGGATTTTAATAAACTGACTGATTTTTTTAAACCTTTTCAGAAATCCACGGCAACTATTGCTCCGTCGGCTCAAATTGGTGAAAACACGACCATTCAGCACGGGGCTTTTATCGGGAATAATGTGAAAATCGGTAACAATTGCCTGATTCACGCCAATGTTAGCATTTACGACGATTGCATCATCGGGAATAACGTTACCATTCACGCAGGAACCGTGCTTGGGGCTGATGCGTTTTATTACAAAAAGCGTCCGGAAGGTTTTGATAAACTCAAATCCGGTGGGAGAGTAGTGATAGAAGATGATGTAGACCTTGGAGCGCTTTGTACCATTGACCGGGGTGTATCGGGCGACACGACAATCAAGCGCGGAACCAAGATAGACAACCAGGTTCACGTGGGGCACGACACAATTATCGGTGAAAAGTGCCTAATTGCCTCTCAAACGGGTATAGCAGGCTGTGTAATTATTGAAAATGAGGTTACCATTTGGGGACAAGTGGGAATGACAAGCGGAATTACCATCGGAGCAAAAGCAATTATCCTTGCTCAAAGCGGAATTTCAAAATCATTGGAAGGAGGACGGACTTATTTCGGTTATCCGGCAGAAGAAGCCCGTAAAAAATACAAAGAAATGGCTTCATTAAAGCGATTGCTGAATGAAAAATAGTTTTTATGATTTGAAATAACACGAAAAATGGTGTTGTTTGTTTAAAAAATGCCTTTTTTAGCGTGTTTTTGTGGTAAAATTTTAGGAAAACACTACATATTTATTTAAAAATTGGATATAATTGTTTGTTATCTAATAAAAAGTATGCGCTATCCGATGGAAAGTATGCGCTATCTG
>NZ_JAUNKD010000005.1:0-43832 GCF_030532915.1 Capnocytophaga sp. | reverse complement strand
AAAAGTATATGTTATCCAGTAAAAAATATATGTTATCCGATAATATTTGTGTGTTATCTAATATAAGAAAAATGTTGGTGATTTGCAAATGAGTTGTTTTGGTAGGCATATAATGATAGTTGATTCTTTTAGAATAGAAAATGGCTTTTGGTTGTGTGAATTTAAAAGCGTGTAAAGCAAAAATTAATGAAAAATAGCTAAAAACGAATAAAAATAATATGGAAAATATAGTATTAGATTTAAAAAATGTATCAATATATCAGAAATCAAGTTTGGTGTTGACTGAAATTGATTTGACTATTGAAAAAGGAGAGTTGGTTTACCTAATCGGGAAGACAGGAACCGGAAAAAGCAGCTTAATCAAGCTTCTCTATGGTGATTTGCCTTTAAAAGGAGGGGAGGGGCACGTAGTTGGCTTTGATTTAAAGAATCTCAAAGAAAATGAAATACCCTTGCTTCGCAGAAAACTCGGCGTTGTGTTCCAAGATTTTAAATTACTTACCGACCGAACCGTTTTCAAAAATCTATCATTCGTTTTGAAGTCAACCGGCTGGGAAGACAAAGAAAAAATCAAAAAACGAATCGACCAAGTGCTTGCGAAGGTTAAAATGGAAGGAAAAGCAGATAAATATCCGCACGAACTATCTGGAGGAGAGCAACAGCGTATCGCAATTGCGCGTGCTTTGCTCAATGACCCTGAACTTATCCTTGCAGATGAGCCTACGGGGAATTTAGACCCTGAAACAAGCGTTGAAATTATGCAAGTTCTGAAAGAAATTAACGCTTCGGGGCGCACAATTTTGATGGCGACGCACGATTATGCCCTTATTTTGAAGTTTCCGTCCAAAACCTTGAAGTGTGATGAGAAAAAAGTGTTTGAGGTAGTGCAAAAACGAACTGCACCTTAGCGCCTTTGTCAAAGTTCCAAACTTTGACAAAGGTAAAAAATACTTTGATAAAGATAAAAAGAAGGATTTTGTTTCATATAAAAACCTTGGTGAAAACAAAAAAGGTGTTTTTAATTAGTATTAAAACAAAAACAACTTGAAAAATGTGATAAACTTGTATGAAAATGAAGTTGAAAACAATAGTTTCTACGTATTTGTTTGAAATTTTGCTGTTTCTTTTTTCTGTTTCGGTTCCGTTTGCGCTTAGTATGGGTCCGGCTTTTTATGGAATTATAGCAACGTTTCTAATCTTCCTTGTCCTTAGACGAATTCATTATGTATTGTTTGTAATAGGGTTTGTTTTTGTGCTGATAACCTGTGTGTTGTTTTTGCCGCAGATAATCTGGTTTGGGCATCCGCCTGCCACGATGATAGGAGCTTTTTTTGAAACCGATTTTCAGGAATCCAAAGAATTTGTGCAGTCCTTGCCGTTGTATGCCTATGCCATCTCGTTAGTTTATCTTCTTTTTGGAGGGTATATCCTCTATTTAGGAAAGAAAAAATCAGTTGTTTACACTAAAAAATATATTGTTATTACTGTTTTATTGGCAATCGTGTCGTGTGTGCTTACTGTTTTGCGCCCGATAGAGAAATTTCGTGAAGGAGAACCCTTTCTCTGGGCATATTCACGAACCGCCGTTATTGGTTTTTACGGAAAAATAGTCAAAGATATTGAAGATTATCACAAATTAAAGGAAGACCTTGAAAAAGGAATTGTGGGTAATCCTTCTTGGCAAATAACTGATGTGCAACCGCCTTTTAACGATTATATATTGGTCATTGGCGAAAGTGTTCGGCGTGATTATATGTCGCTTTATGGGTTTCCGCTTGAAAATTCATCGTTTTTAAAGGCAGTGAATGGTACGGTTATTGAAGGATATACGGCAGCGGCTCCCAATACTTCGTCATCGTTGCTCAGAATGTTTGTTCAGCAGCAAAATGAAGCGTTTTTGTATGCCAATAATATTATTTCATTGGCTAAATTAGCCGGATTTGAAACCATTTGGCTGTCAAATCAAGGATATGCCGGTGGTCACGACTCCCCGGTTACGAAAATCGCTAACTTATGTGATAAAAAGATATTTACAAAGAAGTCAGAGTATGCCTCGATGAATTATCCGGATTCCGTTTTGTTGCCAACCTTTGAAAAACAATTGCAACCCAATTCCAATAAGAGGCGTTTGATTGTTTTGCATTTATTGGGCTCACACACACAGTTTGCATCGCGCCTGGAAAATCCGATTCATTATGATTATGTAAACAAAAATCTATCGGCTTATGTGCAAACGCTTGAACAGACTGATATTTTCTTGCAAAAAATATATCAAATCACACAAAAATACTCAAAGTCGTTTACAATGATTTATTTTTCCGACCACGGATTAATGACGCAGGATAGGGAAAGCCGTTTTTTTGCAACACTTACGCACGGCGATACCCAACCTAACAAAGCGGTTTACAGAGTTCCGTTCGTTTTGGTGACAAGTAAAGATACACTGCATCGGCATATAAAAGTAAATAAGTCGGCATTTCATTTTCTGGACGGATATGCGCATTGGTTGGGGATAAAGGAGAAAACACTTGACCAAACGTATGATTTTTGTTCAAAAAATCCTGATTCGTTAAAGGTTTTTAATCATTTTGAAGATGTTTCATACGAAAGTTTAGCCGATGACGCCGTAGTGAAACCCTAAATGACGAAAAATATACCATAATTTAGCATCTTTGTCAAAGTTTAGAACTTTGACAAAGGTGAAAAGAGCATTGATAAAGGTAAAACGTGTTTTGTCAATGCAAAAAAATCCAAAAAAAGGTTGTTTTTATTAATTAAATGTTAAATGTTTTGGAATTTATAAATCAAATACTTATATTTGTCCAATAAAAAAATGGTTGTTACTTTGTTTTTAAATGTAAACAAGTGCAATAATTCCGAAAAATTAGTTGTTTAATAAATAAAACCGATTGAAAATGAAAAAACAGTTTTACACATTTGCCATTATGATGCAAAATTTTGGAATTTTGTTTGAAAATTTGAAAAACAATGCTGAAATTGCCCGTGAAATGGCAGAGTACGGGTATGGAGATACCGAAGTTGAGGCAGGTAAAGCCTTATATGACAAGGTTGTTGCCCTACACAGAAGTAATCAGATGAGTTCCAAGAATGAAACGGATACGTATGCCGATTTCGATAAGAAATACAAGGCTGTTACGTCCGTTTTTATGAAAGACCGCAAGAAAGGAAAGATTGCTTTTCAAGATGATGAGCCTAACTTGCGTACACTTCGCTTAAAAGCGTTAGAATCAAAGAGTATCGCCGCTTTGGTGGAGGATATGAAACATTTTTATGGCACGCTTGACCAAGATGAAACCTTGCGCGATGCACTTTTATCGTTAAAAATAGACGGGCAACACGTTAAATCACAGTTGGAAGCCGTTTTGCAAGCCGAAAAAGCTTATGCCGTTTATCAAAATGCCAAAGGCGAAAGCCAGCAGGCAACCAAAGATAAAAATCAGGCTGTTACCGAGCTTGAAAAATGGGCGCGCAAGATGTACAACGTGGCAAAAATTGCTTTGGAAAACAAGCCCCAACTCTTGGAAAGCCTCGCAAAATTAGTTAGAGGATAAACAAACACAAAAATAGAACCAACTTTGTCAAAGTGCCTGAAACTTTGACAAAGTTTTTTGATAACCAAATAGAAAAGAATACGATTTCTGCAAAATTACAGGAAAAAGAATATGAAATTAATACTAACGGCTTTGGGGTCGCTGTTGCTGTGCGCACTTTCGTGGGCGCAGACTGATTTTAGAAGTCCGCTTGACATACCTTTATTATTATCGGGTAATTTTGGTGAATTACGCCCCAATCATTTCCACGCGGGCGTTGATTTTAAAACCCAAAGCAAAGAAGGTCTGAATATTTATGCCATAAAAGAAGGTTACGTGTCCCGAATTAAGGTCGGGGCTTACGGATATGGCAAAGCGCTGTACGTAACGCACCCCAACGGGTACACAAGTGTGTATGCGCACTTGCAAAAATTTGCTCCGGTGATTGAGGCGTATGTTAAAAAGAGGCAATATGCCCGAAAAACCTTTGAAATTGAGCTTTATCCAAAAGCTTCGGAGCTTGTCGTGAAAAAAGGAGAGGTTATCGCATTGGGCGGAAACACCGGAAGCAGTGCAGGACCGCATCTTCATTTTGAAATTCGTGATGCAAGCGCCAAAGCCGTCAATCCGCTGTTGCACGGATATGAAATCAAAGACCAAATTGCCCCCGATGTGTTCCAAATAATGGGATATCCGTTAGGGAATGAAGCCCAAATTAACGCATCACAGCTTCCGCAAGAGCTAAAAATGACCAAACAGGCTGACGGAAGTTATCTAACGGATAAAATTACTGCCGAGGGGCTTATAGGTTTCGGTATCGAATCCATTGATAAGCAAAACGATACGCATCACGTGAACGGGCTGTACAAAGTTACGCTTGCCCTTAACGGAAATCCGCAATTTCAGTATGTTTTTGATAAACTGAGCTTTACCGAAGCCCGTTATATCAACACATTTATTGATTATCCAACTTATATCGAGAAAAAAAAGCGCGTACAATTGCTTTATAAAACCAAAGGAAACCGAATTTCAACCATTTATACCCTTAATCAAAACAACGGAATGCTTGAAATTCAAGCAGGAATGTCTTATCTGGCAACAATTGTGGCTGAGGATATTAAAGGAAACCAAACCCGAATTCAAATTCCGATAGAAGGCAAAAAAGAAACCGTAACGGAAGCCCGACCCATTGAAAACGGAGTGCCTCTAGTGGCAGGTCGTGACCAATATTTCACTTTTGAAGGCGGAAATGTGTTTTTTCCTGAAAAAACGTTCTATGACGATTTTCTGTTGCAGATAAACAGCCAAAATGATACCTTAACGCTTCATAAACCTACCTTGGCGGTGCATAAATTCTTTAATTTATCATTTGAGAATAAAAAATTCACCGAAAAAGAAGCGCAACAGGTCTTCATTGCCCGATTGGACGACAAAAATAAGCCGTCAGCCGAGCGAACTATCTATAAAAATGGTATTTTTACCACCAGAACGCGCAATTTGGGTAGGTTTACGCTGATGAAAGATGAGAATCCGCCGGTGTTGCGTGCCATAAACTTTAAAAATGATGCGACAATAACGGCAAAAACCCTAAAAGTGGAGATAAAAGATGATTTAAGCGGTGTGGAAAGCTATTCGGCTTCACTCAATGGTGAGTGGATTTTGTTTGAATACGAACCGAAGACACGCACCTTAACGTTTGACTTTTCGGATTTAACCTCTCCCAAGACGGCAACTTATAAATTGGAAATGACAGCCAAAGACGGGGTTGGAAATGTTCAAAAACTGGAAGTATCTTTTAAAAGGAAATAACAATTTAAGCATAAACGATAACGTAAATAATTAAAAACGAGTAGATATATGAAACGTATTATTTTTACAGAAAACGCTCCGGCTCCCATTGGACCTTACAATCAGGCAATTTTAGCCGGGAATACCTTGTATGTATCCGGACAGATTCCGGTGAACCCTAAAACCAATGAAGTTGTTAAAGGAATTGAAGCGGCAACCGTTCAAGTGATGGAAAACCTAAAAGCAGTGCTTGAAGCTGCGGGCGCTTCTTTTGAAAATGTAGTAAAAACGACCATATTTTTGGCAGATATGAATCAATTTGCCGAAGTAAATGCCGTATATGGTAAATATTTTAATGAAGAAACGGCTCCGGCTCGTGAAACGGTGCAAGTAGCGAACTTACCGAAGTTTGTTGAAGTTGAAATTTCGTGTGTAGCGGTATTGTAAACTTAAAAACGATTGAAAAAATCCGATAAATGATATTCATTTATCGGATTTTTTATTTTATTTTCAGGAAAACACTCTTTATTTTCAAAATATCTTTTCTAAAAGAGAGGTTAATATTCTGTAATTTAGGATTAATTGATTCTATATTTCAATCAACCATAAACAAATCGGCGGCAATGCCATCGGAAAGGAACTTTCCTTTAAGGGTTGTTACAAGATGATTGTCTTTTAATATTAAAACGCCTTGATTGAGGTGTTTATTGGCTTGTGATTGCAGGTAATCGGCATATTTTTTCCCAAAAACGGAATACACTTCTTTAATATCGATACCAACCATTGTACGAATGCGTGTGATGATAAGTTCGTTGTATCGGTCGTTTACGGAAAGCACTTCGTGTTGTGCGGGAATGATGTTATTTTGTATTTGTTTGATGTACTTTATGTTGTTGGCGATGTTCCAGCTTCGTTTAACGCCGTCAAAACTATGGGCAGAAGGTCCGATTCCCATATATTTTTTACCGAACCAATAAGCAGTGTTGTTTCGGCTGAAATAATCTTGCTTCCCGAAGTTGGAAAATTCGTAGTGAATAAAGTTTTCTTGTTCCAAAAGGGCAATCATCGTAGTGAAATGCTCGTGCGCTTGCTTGTCATTAACGTTGGGCAGTTTCCCCGAAGCGATAAATTTGTGTAGGGCAGTGTTAGGCTCAACGGTTAGTGCGTACGCCGATATATGCGGAACGTTAAATGATAGCGCTTTTTGAATGTTTTGTTTCCAACGTTCGTTATCCATCTTCGGAATACCGTAAATTAGGTCAATGGAAATGTTATCAAAAAACTCAGAGGCTTGTCGGAGTAAATTTTCGGCTTGGCAGGCATTATGAGCGCGATTCATAAGTTGTAAATCGGCATCGTAGAACGATTGTATGCCAATACTCAACCGATTTATGCCTAATTGCTTCAAATTTGTGAGTAATCCGACTGGGGAGGTACTTTCTCTAAAAAAATCATCAGGATTGGTTTCCAAAGTAATCTCTGCATCAACACTGACGGCGTAATTTTCGTGTATGGTTTGCAAAATGCGTTGCAGTTCATCAGATGAAAGGATGCTGGGCGTTCCTCCTCCGAAGTAAATGGTTTGTAATTCACTGCCTGATGCTTCTTGTTTGCGCAGAATGAGTTCTTTGCAGATGGCATCTGTCATTTCACTTTTCCGTTTTAAGGTTGTAGAGAAGTGAAAATCACAATAATGGCAGGCTTGCCTACAAAAAGGAATGTGAATGTAAAGACTGTGCATCACACAAAAGCATTAGCGAACACGATTTTCGTTCTGTTTGACAAAAGATTCCCAACTATTGTATGATTTTTGTGAAGAAACTCGCCCACTATTGAAAAAGTGGCATACAGCAACTGCCAAACCGTCAGTGGCATCAAAATGTTTTGGTAATTCTTTGATGCTCAGTAATTGTTGAAGCATTTTTGCGACCTGTTCTTTGGAAGCGTTTCCGTTACCGGTGATTGCCATTTTCACTTTTTTGGGTTCGTATTCGGTAATGGGGATTTGTCGGGAAAGACCGGCAGCCATCGCTACGCCCTGCGCTCTGCCCAGTTTTAGCATTGATTGTACGTTTTTACCGAAAAAGGGCGCTTCAATGGCTAACTCATCGGGGTGATAGGTATCAATGAGTTCAAGGGTTCGCTCAAAAATAACGCGGAGTTTTAAGTAGTGATCGGTGTATTTTTTTAGTTGTAATTCATTGATTTGCAGTAAACTCATTTGTTGTTTTTCAACCCGTATCAGTCCGAAACCCATAATGGTGGTTCCGGGGTCAATTCCTAGAATGATTTTTTCCAAAACTATTTTACATTAATTACAATCGGCAAGGTAAATTGCGTGCCAACTTCCAATCCTTGCTTGGTAGCGGGCACTATGGGGTTTTCGTTGGAAATATTATTCAAATGTGTGGTTATAATTTCTTGAAACGATTGTTTGGCAGTTGCGGGCATTTCAACTGTTTCATTGGGTGTTTCGATATTTACGAGTGTTATTTTTCCGGAGTTATCAACTTTGATGTTTACCAGAATTTTATCGTTAATCGGAGCGGTGGCTTCAAATTTTTCCTTTTGAAGTTTTCCGTGTAACAATTTTACGAATGAAGTTTCAAAACATTTTTTCTGCTCTTCTTTCGGGAGCGAATCTGCACAAATTCCGGTAAAGATTGGGAAAGTATCCACATCATCTTGGTTGATTTCGTTAAATCTCGCTTCGGCAATAGAATCTAATTTTGCTTGCTTTATCTTTTCTTTTTCTTCCTTTGATAATTCGTTATTATTTCCTCCGCAGGAAATGAGTGCAAAAGCCAAACCAAAAATCCAAAAGCAATATTTCATATAATTATCTTGTTTTAAATTTAGGTCTCAAAAGTACTATAAAAATGTGATACAAAAAAATAAAAGTGCTATTTTTTGGCAATATTGATGGTTATTTTAAGAAGAATTAAAACTTATTCAAATAAAAATTGCGTCTGAAAATTTATAAATTTTTAGACGCAATTTATTGTAAATTAATATTTTATTAAAACTTAGCCGAAAAAATTTTTGGGTTGATATTCAAACTACACCAAAACCAATCTTGATGAGCTCGTGCGTTGGGCGTATTTTTCAAAGTTTTGAGAGCATCGGTGGTGAAATACGTTGAATAGCCCATTTGCAAACCGATGTAAGGCTGCACTTTGAGGCTGTACACCAAATCGATTTCGTTACCTAAGCCGGACTTTTTGTTGCCGTTACTGTCGTAGGTCGTGGCGGCACTTCTGAAATGATGCCAAGTGGCTGACAGACTGCTTTTTTCGCCCGTACGGAAGTTTACCGTAAGATACGGATTTACCAATCCCACGGGGTTTACGGCAGGAACGTAATAATAGTCCATAAATCCGTAAAACTTGTGATTGGTGCCTGAAAACGGATTGAATGCCTTGTCTTTGTCCGATGTGTCATCGGCAGCTTTTCCGCTAAGGTAGTCTAAACCAGCCGTTAAGCTAAACGCATCGGAAAATTTGTAACCCGCATTGAAGGCAAACATATAAGCACTTTTGGTAGCTCCGCCGGTGTTTTTCCCCGTTTGGAAGTAAGAAGTAAGTCCGTATTTCCAATCATTGGAAGCTCCAACGTAATGAAAACCAAATGTTTGCATATTTTGCGTTTTGGCATCGGCAACAGCATCATCTCGGAAGCCTAAATTGCTGAATAAAAACGAAATACGATTGGTTTCAGAAATGTTGTACAAACCGTGGAAAGTTTCCATATGTTGGTAAGGCTGAGCATCTTTGGTAAAGAATTGTTCCGCCGGACTGTTGATATCTCGCTCTGCATAATTCTGATTAAAAGCCAAAAAGCTACGTAACAAAAACTTATCGGAAGCCTTCCAATTCAGGTTTACCGCATCGTGGCTACGACCCGCGGGATGCCAGTCAAGCGAGCCGAAAATGCGGTCATCGTCAAGCACAATCATTTGTCGCCCAATCTTGGCTTCCAACGTTTTAGCCAGCGGAAACGATGCATAAGCCTCAAAAATAGAAGCTCCGCCGGTTTTATCAGCAACTTGTATTTGAGGAGCTTGCCCCCAAACATTCACATTTTGAAGCGAGACGTACAACCGCAAATTGTTGTTGTTTTTGTAGTCAAAATTGAGTCGCACCCGATTGTTTACCAAAATGGCAGGCTCTTCGCCTTGTTGCAAAGGACGATATGCCCCGTTTCTGTACTCAAATCTCGGACGAATTTGAGCCGAAATCGAAAAATCATTTTCCGTTTCTTGGGCATTTGCCAAGCCGGAAAAAAGCGTCATTAAAAATCCGAACGCTACCACTGAAAGAAAATTTCTCTTCATAATCAAATAGTTAGTTTTAAATTAAAAATATTTTAAAATAGTCAATAATTTTGTATTTATTTTGATAAATCGGCTGTTTTTATGTGAAAAATATTCGATTTGTTCAAATTAAGATAAAAAAGTATTTTAATAACCTAAATTCATTGCGAAAATCGTATTTATTTTACACCATTATAGTATATACATTCATCTATGATTTCTTATTTAGAATGAAAATAAAATACTCAAAATCTGTTGTTTGACATTGCAAATATAGTAAAAAGTTTTTACATTTGCGACAATAAGATACAAATATCTTTTTTTAACGATGGCAACAACAAATAAAGAAACAAAACAGGTGAAAAAGAACAAGTATTTTAAGTACTTGATTCCTTCTTTGGTGGGGATATTGCTTGGGCTTAGCGGATATATTTTTTATATCTCGAAGGCGTATTCTTACCTTTCTGATGATCCGAAAGCCTGCGTGAATTGCCATATTATGGCACCGGAGTATTCCACTTGGTTTCACTCCTCACACGGGCGAAATACGGTGTGCAACGACTGTCACGTTCCGCACGATAATTTTTTCAGAAAGTATTATTTCAAGGCGAGTGACGGACTCCGACACGCCACGATGTTTACTTTCCGGATGGAACCGCAGGTAATAACGATGCACAAACCGGGGCAAATGGTGGTTCAAGAGAACTGTATCCGTTGTCACGACCAGCTTAACAGCGTGGTGGGTACGGGCAATGTAACGGCTCAAATGGCGCACGCCGATCAGGGGAAACTCTGTTGGGAATGCCATACCGACGTTCCGCACGGAAACGTAAGAGGCCTGAATTCAGCCCCAAATGCGAGAGTTCCGTTGGTTTCAGAGCCCATTCCCGATTGGTTGAAAAATATGATTGACGTGAATCAAAAAGGGAAGTAACCTTCAATTAAGTTTAAAATTAACAAAATATAAGAGACTGACAATTAATACACTTAGCGATGAAAAAGAAAAATTGGTTAATCGTAGGAATTTTGGCGGCAGTGACATTTCTGTTAGGAATGCTTGCAAATTCCATTATGGGAAGAAAAGCCGAAGCACAGATTATTTCGAGAGCAAATACGGATATTAAAGAATTTGAGGCTCGAAACGAGATTTGGGGAGAGTATTATCAGCGTGAGTACCAGTCGTGGTTGCAAACTGCCGATACCACTTTCCGAGCCAAATATATGAGCAGTGATAATGACGACCTGTTGGCAGAACGCCCCGAAATGGTGGTTTTATGGGCAGGATACGCATTTTCAAAGGATTACACAGCTCCGCGCGGGCATATGTATTCCATTAATGATGTTACGCACACTTTGCGTACAGGTGCCCCAACAGATTCGACACACTCACCACAACCTGGTACGTGTTGGACTTGTAAAAGCCCTGACGTTCCGAGACTTATGAACAAAGTAGGTTTAGAAAAATATTACAAAGCTCAATGGGACGAGTGGGGAAGCGAAGTGGTAAATCCTATTGGTTGTGCTAACTGCCACGACCCTAAAACGATGAATTTGACCATTACGCAACCCGCTTTGGTTGAGGCGTTTAATCGTCAAGGCAAAGACATTTCAAAAGCCACTCATCAAGAAATGCGTTCGCTTGTTTGTGCGCAATGTCACGTGGAATATTATTTCAAAAAAGAAAGCAACCACTTGACTTTCCCGTGGGATAAAGGTAAAAAAGTGGAAGATGTTGAGAAATTTTATGACAGCATTGGTTGGGTGGATTTCGTTCATAAAGTAAGTCGCACACCGATTTTGAAAGCGCAACACCCTGATTATGAGATTTTCCAATTAGGAATTCACGCACAACGCGGAGTTTCTTGTTCAGACTGCCATATGCCTTATAAAACGGAAGGCGGGGTAAAATACACCGACCACCATATTAGTAGCCCGCTTAGAAACATCAATGCGAGTTGCCAAGTGTGCCACAGACAACCTGAAGATGAGCTTAGAAAAAACGTGTATGAGCGTCAGGATTATGTATTTACGCTTCGTAATCGTTTAGAAAAACAGTTAGCAAAAGTGCATTTCCAAGCTAAATTCTTGTGGGATAACGGTGCTACGGAAGAGCAAATGAAGCCTATTTTGGAGCTTATCCGTAAATCACAATGGCGTTGGGATTTCATAACAGCTTCACACGGAGCGGCTTTCCACGCACCAATTGAGTCGCAAAAAGTATTGGGAGACGGAATGTTCTTCGCAATGCAAGCTGAATCAGATATGAACAGCCTGACTGACAAACTGAAAATCGAAACCAAATTTGAAATGCCGGACATCAGCACTAAAGCAAAAGCTCAGGCAGTTATCGGTTTGGATATGGAAAAAGAAGAAGCCAACAAAAAACAATTTATGAAAACCATCGTTCCGAAATGGATAAAAGAAGCCAAAGAAAAAGGTAATTTGATTTCACAGAAATAGTTTTTTCATAACAAATTTACCGACCGTTGCTGGGTTTTTAGCAAAAAAATAACTCCGCAACGGTTTTTTTTATATTTTTGGGCGGGATTTTGCGTATGCAATTTAACAAATGGATTTAAACTGAAAAATAATTTATGAATTTAGACAAGGAATTTCACAAAAGCAATCAGTATCGGTATTCGGTGATGATTGCCTTGCTGTCGCTTTTGGTAGGCGGAATTTTGCAATACGTTTTTGGGAGTATCCCCAAGAGTTGGTTTAGTTTTCCGCAAAATATTTTCGGCGGACTGGCTTTCGTTATTCTAAATACGGCTATATTCTTCATTTTCAAGAAGAAAAACTTTATTAACCTGCATTCGAGTACGCCTTTTGCCATCGTTACGGTCATTACGTTGGGGGTGCTTACCATCGGGTTGGGGAGCATCAGTATTAATAAGGGGCATCACGGAACTTCGCAAACCTTACTTCATTTTGGTTTGGACGACATCACCAAAACGTGGTATTTTGCACTCGTTTTTCTGATGGCTTTAACCAATTTGTGGCTGGCAATCCTCAAACGTTCAATGGTTTATCAAAGCAAAAACATTACTTTTTTACTGAATCATTTCGGGCTTTGGCTGGTGATGTTTGCCGGCGTGTTGGGGCAGGGCGATTTGATTCGGTTGAAAATGGATTTACGCAAAGACAAAATCGAATGGCGTGCCACAGACGACTACGGAAACGTCATTCAACTTCCTATTGCAATGGAGCTAAAATCCTTTGACATAGATATTTATCCGAATAAATTGTTTATCATTGATTCCTTAGGAAATTCGCTTCCAAAAGCAAAACCCGAAGGATTTATGCTTGAAAAAGACGGCTCGGAAGGTAAAATCCTTGATTGGAAAATTACGCAACATCAATACTTTGAAAACGCTGTTCCTGAGTCGGATAGCACCTACGTAAGCCACGGAATGTGGGGAGCGACCAATGCAGCTTTCATCACGGTGGAAAATACCAAAACCGGAAAAAAAATACAAGATTGGATTTCTGCCGGAAATTTCCAACTTCCGCCCAGAGCCATTCATCTCGATGAGGAACATACGCTGTTGATGGCTCCTCCCGAAGCTCGTAAATTTCAATCGGAAGTGATTATTTATCAGAAAGATACCGAACAAGTTCGCACTGAAACCATCGAAGTAAATCACCCCGTTAAGATTGATGGCTGGAAAATATATCAGGTGAGTTATGACGAGCGAATGGGGCGTTGGTCAGACCTCAGTGTCGTGGAATTGATTTTAGACCCTTGGTTACCGGTGGTTTATACAGGAATTTTTATATTGATGGCAGGCGGAATTGCCTTTTTATTTGTAAACAGAAAGTAAAGTTATGTGGAAATATTTTGATTACATTACCGTTTCAAGCCTGTTGCTGTGGATAGCTTCGGGCGTAATGATTTATTCTAAAAGTAAGATTACCAAACAGATAAGTTTACTTTTTCATCTGTTGGCAACGCTCGTTATCGGGGTTTTTATCGCCAAGTTGTGGATAGAACTCGACCGTCCGCCGTTGCGAACCTTAGCGGAAACGCGTATTTGGTACGCCTTTTTTATGGGACTTATCGGTTTTTCGATTTATTTGCTGTATCGCCAAAAATGGATGCTGAATTATTCGGCGCTGATGGGCATTGTGTTTCTGTTGGTAACGTTTTTCCGTCCGGATACAATGAACAAAACTCTGATGCCGGCGTTGCAGAGCGTTTGGTTTATTCCGCACGTGATTGTGTATATTTTTGCCTATGCGATGCTTGGAATGGCTTCACTGACAGCTATTTACGGAATGTATCGCTACAAAAAGAAAAAAGACACGCAAAAGGCGACTTTGGTTACCGACCAGCTTATCAGAATCGGTTATGTTTTTCTGACTTTCGGATTGCTTTTCGGGGCATTGTGGGCAAAAGAAGCCTGGGGGCATTACTGGACGTGGGACCCCAAAGAAACTTGGGCGTTCATCACGTGGCTTGCCTATTTGGTGTACATTCATCATAAATACAAACACAAAGAAAAACAGCCTTTTACCAATTTTTTGATTGTCGTAATTGCATTTTTATTGCTTTTAGTGTGTTGGTTTGGAGTGAATTACCTCCCGACGGCACAAATGAGCGTGCATACGTATTCGGGTTAAAAATTAAGGAGAATCACAAAACGATTCTCCTTTTTTGTGTAAAATTCTACTTGCAAAAAGGTTTTTCTTAAAAAAATATGGTATTTTTGTGTCAAACTATTGTTTTTCAAAGCTATGAATCGATTTTTTATCTTCAACCGAAATCAACGTATCGGGATTGTTGTGTTGCTTCTGATTATCATTGTGTTGCAGGTCATTTATTTTACCGTTGATTTTACAGGAGCGACAATTGATGTTGATAATAAGCAACTTATGGCAGTTAATAAGGAGTTGGATTCGTTGCGGCAAATAGCTTTGAAACCCAAAAAAGATACGGTTTATCCGTTTAATCCGAATTTTATAACTGATTATAAGGGATTTATGTTAGGTATGAAACCTGATGAAATTGACCGATTGTTGGCGTTTCGCAGTGAAAATAAATTTGTAAACTCAGCGGAAGAGTTTCAAACCGTTACACAAATTTCGGACAGTTTGCTTGCAGAAATAGCTCCTTATTTTAAATTTCCGAAATGGGTTAAAAATAATAAATCGGCTGAAAATAAGTATTTTAAAACAGAAAAAACAAAATCCGAAAGCAGCCCGAAAAACGAAAAAGTAACGGTTAAAAAAGACGTAAATCAGGCAACGAAAGAAGATTTTATGGAAATATACGGCATTGGGGAGGTACTTTCACAACGGATTTTAAAATTCCGCAATAAATTACAAGGATTTACGTATATCTCGCAGGTTTCGGAAGTTTACGGCTTGCAAAAAGAAGTTTTTGATAGGGTAGTGGAGCAGTTCGAGGTAAAAACGTTGCCTAATATTCAAAAACAAGACATAAACAAGCTGAATTTATACGAACTTGCTAAAACTCCGTACCTTACCTTTGATGATGCAAAAAAAGTTGTGGCACTTCGTTCTGAATTAGAAGGGATTAAAAAACTTGATGATTTACTGACAATCAGTGGATTTGATAAGAAAAGAGTAACAATGCTTCAAATTTATTTGTACGCCGCATCTGAATAATATTTTTTGTAAATTCATTTTTTTTTCGTAAAATTGTCGCCTTTCCTAATTTTTATAAGAATTATAAATTAAAAAAGTACTGATAAGATGAATTTTAGCTATTCTGACACGCAAAAAATGGTAGCCGAGTCGGCACGGGAATTTTCTGAAAAATACATTCGTCCCAACATAATGAAATGGGACGAAAGTCAAGAATTTCCGATAGAAGTGTTTAAAAAAGCAGGTGAAATGGGCTTTATGGGGGTTTTGGTACCTGAAATTTACGGAGGTTCGGGTTTAAATTACCACGATTATATCGCCATTATTGAAGAGATTTCAAAAGTTGATCCTTCAATAGGGCTTTCTGTTGCTGCGCATAATTCACTTTGTACCAATCATATATATGAATTCGGAAGTGAAGAACAGAAACAAAAATGGCTTCCGAAATTGGTTTCGGGTGAGTGGATTGGCGCTTGGGCGATTACCGAGCATAACACGGGCTCTGATTCAGGAGCAATGGCAACGACAGCAGTTAAAGAAGGTGATTTTTGGGTTTTGAACGGAGCTAAAAATTTTATTACACACGGAAAATCGGGAGACATTGCTGTGGTAATTGCCCGCACCGGAGCCAAAGGCGACAAACACGGCATTTCGGCTTTCGTTGTTGAGCGTGGTACACAGGGATTTACCAGCGGAAAGAAAGAAAATAAATTAGGAATGCGTGCCAGTGAAACCGCTGAGATTATTTTTCAGGATTGTCACATTCCGGCAGAAAATTTATTGGGCGAAGTTGGCGAAGGCTTCATTCAAGCGATGAAAGTACTGGACGGCGGACGCATATCCATCGGGGCGTTGGCGTTGGGCATTGCCAAAGGAGCGTATGAAGCGGCTGTGAAGTATGCCAAAGAACGTACGCAATTTGAAAAGCGATTGATTGATTTTCAGTCTGTTGCATTTAAGTTGGCGGATATGGCAACTGAAATTGAGGCTTCGGAATTGTTGCTGCATAAAGCGGCTTATTTGAAAAACAATAAGGAAAAAGTAACCCAAGCCGGCGCAATGGCGAAGATGTATGCTTCTGAAATGTGCGTGAGAGTCGCAACCGAAGCCATTCAAATTCACGGTGGATACGGATACACCAAAGATTTTCCGGTGGAAAAATTCTTTCGCGATTCAAAACTCTGTACCATAGGCGAAGGAACGACCGAAATTCAAAAATTGGTTATCAGCAGGCATATTGATAAAAAATAATCGTCGTAAAATTATTTTATGTAACTAAAATTTAGTATTTTTGTGGGGTTTTTAAAGCCGGAAAACTGATTGTTTAATAAATTAAATATAACAAAATGAGTTACAGAATTGAAAAAGACACTATGGGCGAAGTGAAAGTCCCTGCCGACAAATACTGGGGAGCCCAAACCGAACGTTCACGCAACAATTTCAAAATCGGAGCTCCTGCTTCGATGCCTATCGAAATCGTTAGAGGTTTCGCTTACCTGAAAAAAGCCGCCGCTTATGCCAACTGCGATTTGGGGGTACTTTCTACCGAAAAACGCGATGCCATTGCACAGGTTTGCGATGAAATTCTGGCAGGAAAATTGGACGACCAATTTCCGCTGGTAATTTGGCAAACAGGCTCTGGAACGCAATCGAATATGAATGTAAATGAGGTAATTGCCAACCGAGCTCAGGTACTTGCAGGTGGAAAAATCGGCGAAGGAGAACCGGTTTTGAAAGCCAATGACGATGTGAACAAATCGCAATCGTCAAACGATACGTTTCCAACGGGAATGCACATTGCTTGTTATAAAATGGTGGTTGAAAAAACCATTCCGGGTGTGGAGCAACTTCGCAATACGTTGAAAGCCAAAGCAGAAGCCTTTAAAAATGTAGTAAAAATCGGACGTACGCACCTTATGGACGCTACGCCGCTTACTTTGGGGCAAGAAATTTCAGGTTATGCCGCTCAGTTGGATTACGGCTTGAAAGCCTTGAAAAACACCTTGGCTCACTTGTCGGAATTGGCGTTGGGCGGAACTGCCGTTGGTACGGGATTGAACACCCCAAAAGGATACGATGTGAAAGTTGCCGAGTACATCGCCAAATTCACTGGGCATCCGTTTGTTACGGCTCCGAACAAGTTCGAGGCGTTGGCTTCACACGATGCCATTGTTGAGGCTCACGGAGCGTTGAAACAATTGGCGGTTTCGTTGAACAAAATCGCCAATGACATTCGTATGTTGGCATCTGGACCACGTTCCGGAATTGGTGAGATTTTGATTCCAGAAAACGAACCGGGAAGTTCAATTATGCCTGGGAAAGTTAATCCTACTCAGTGTGAGGCGCTTACGATGGTTGCAGCCCAAGTGATGGGTAACGATGTAGCGATTTCGGTGGGTGGTGCGCAAGGGCATTACGAGCTTAACGTATTCAAACCGATGATGGCTGCAAACTTCTTGCGTTCAGCGGAATTGTTGGGCGATGCTTGTGTTTCGTTTGACGAGCATTGTGCCAAAGGAATCGAGCCTAACCACAAGCGTATCAAAGAGTTGGTTGATAATTCGCTGATGTTGGTAACGGCATTGAACACCAAAATCGGATATTATAAAGCAGCCGAAATTGCACAAACGGCACATCGCAACGGCACAACTCTAAAAGAAGAAGCCGTTCGTTTGGGATACGTTACGCCCGAAGATTTCGATGCGTGGGTAAAACCCGAAGATATGGTGGGAAGTTTGAAGTAATATTTTACTAAAACTTTTTCTTAAAATAAAAATGAGGCTGTTGTGATGACAGCCTCCATTTTTGTCGATTAGTAACGAGTTATTTTTTTCTTTAAAAGTTAATAAAATGCCAAAAAAGTTTTTTTTCGTTGTAGAATAATTTTTTATTGTACTTTTGTAACAGAAAAATAACGTTAACTTTAAAAGTGGTAACTCGATGAAAACAGTATCGGCAGCCGTTGAAAATTATATTAAATCAAAACCTTTTTTGCAAACTGCTCTTTCACAAGGGATTATAAACTTAACATCGTTGGCTCGAGTCATTCGTAAAGAAATTCAGAATGAAACTACCAGTCGTGAGGTGCGTAATGGTGCTATTGTGATGGCGCTCAAACGTCTTTCAACAGATATGGAATTTCGTTCCACCCATCGAATTGTTAAAGTTTTGAAAAATATTGGAGAGATTATCGTGCGTTCCAACTTAACGGATTACACGTTTTTGGTCTCGGAAACCCTTTTGAACAGCCAAGCAGAACTGCTCAAAAACATTCAAAACACGAAGGATGTTTTTTTTACCACTTCGCGGGGCGTTAATGAAACGAGTTTGATAGTGAGTAACTCAACAGAGGCGTTGGTTGAAAGTATTTTTAAGAAGGAGCGGTGTTTATACAAATTCACTAATTTGGGATCTATTAGTGTGAAACTTCCGGAAGAAAATATTTCTGTTCCGGGGATTTATTATTTTATTTTTCAACGTTTGGCGTGGGAGGGCGTTTCGATGAATGAAGTGATTTCCACAGCCAACGAGTTTACTATTATTGTTCCTGAATATCAGGTAGATGTGGCTTTTAAAGTGATTAAAGATTTAAAATTGTTATAAATTTAAACAGAAGTAACTAAAACAGGTTTTTTGGTTACTATCTGATTTTTAGATGATTGAAAAATGGTTAGAGTTCGATTTGCTCCAAGCCCGACGGGGGCTTTACACATAGGCGGGGTGCGCACCGCTTTGTTTAACTATTTGTTTGCCAAAAAACACGGCGGTGATTTTTTGCTTCGTATTGAAGACACCGACCAAACACGTTACGTACAAGGTGCTGAAAAATACATCATTGACGCACTGAACTGGTGCGGAATTCCGTATGACGAAGGCGTAGGGAAAGAAGGAAAACACGCTCCGTATCGCCAGAGTGAACGCAAAGAAATTTACAAAAAATATGCCGATGAATTGATTAAAAACGGTTGGGCATATTACGCTTTTGATACGGCAGAAGAGCTTGATAATCAGCGAAAATCATACGAATCGGAAGGTAAAACGTTTATTTACAATTGGAGCAATCGGCAACAGCTTAAAAATTCATTGTCACTTTCGGCAGAAGAGGTGCAAAAACGTTTGAAACAAGGCGATGAATTTGTAATCCGATTTAAAATGCCTCACGATGAAGTATTGAAAATGAGTGATTTAATTCGCGGAGAGGTAACCGTTGATACAAAAACGTTGGACGATAAAGTGTTGTTTAAAAGCGACGGAATGCCCACGTATCACTTGGCGAACATCGTCGATGACCACCTAATGGAAATCACGCACGTAATTCGCGGTGAGGAGTGGTTACCTTCAATGCCGTTGCACATTTTATTGTATCGTGCTTTTGGTTGGCAGGCACCGCAATTTGCACATTTACCGCTGATTTTGAAGCCCGTAGGAAACGGAAAGTTAAGCAAACGCGACGGAATAAAACTCGGTTTTCCGGTATTTCCGATGGATTGGCAAGAAGAGGGCGGAATGTTAAAGGGTTTCAAAGGTGAAGGTTATTTTCCGGAAGCCTTGGTAAACTTTTTGGCACTTTTGGGTTGGAATCCGGGTACGGACGAGGAGATTTTCTCATTGGAACAATTAATAGAACTATTTGATTTAGAGCGAGTTCATAAATCAGGGGCACGATTCAATATCGAAAAAGCCCAGTGGTTTAATCATCAGTATTTACAGAAAAAATCAGATGCGGAATTGGCGGGCGGCTTCCGGAAAATTCTTGCGGAGAAAAACATAACGATTTCTTCCGAAAAACTTGAAAAAATCATTTCTTTAATCAAAGAAAGAGCTACTTTTGTTGCCGATTTTTGGGATTTGGGCAGTTATTTCTTCCAAAAACCTGAAAAATATGACGAAAAAGCCTTAAAAAAACAATGGAAAGAAAATACTTCCGAAATTTTGACCGAAGTAACCGAAATTATCAAAAAAACGACTGATTTTTCGGCTTCCATTTTGGAAGAAAGCGTAAAAAAATACATTTCGGACAATAATTACGGCTTCGGACAGGTAATGCCGCCACTTCGTTTGGCTTTGGTGGGCGAGATGAAAGGCGTTGATGTATTTCATATTATGGAAATCATTGGAAAAGAGGAAACTACAAGCCGATTATCGGCATTGGTTTCCGCAAATAAATAAACCGAAACTTTAAAAAATTAATCTATGATGACGTTAAGTTTTGTGTGGAATCCTGATGAGGCATTACTCTCATTTTCAGGTTTTTCACTTAGATATTACAGTTTGATGTTCGTTGTGGCTTTCGGGCTGGGTTGGTACTTGATGAAAAAAATCTATCTCAATGAGGGTAAGACCTTACAGCAGTTAGATACCTTGTTCATTTACACGGCAGTGGCAACTTTGGTCGGGGCAAGGCTTGGGCATTGTTTTTTCTATGATTGGGATTATTTTAAAGACCATATTTTGGAAATATTTTTGCCGATTCGTTTTGAACCCGAATTTCAGTTCACAGGTTTTTCGGGCTTGGCAAGTCACGGAGCGGCAGTCGGAATCATCATCGCAATGATTTTGTACGTCAAAAAATACAGAGATATTTCGCTTTCGTGGATTTTAGACCGTGTGGTAATCCCCATTACCATAGGCGGAATGTTCGTGCGGTTTGGTAATTTTTTCAACTCGGAAATTAACGGAAAAGTTGTGGGTGCCGGTTTTCCGTTGGGCGTAAAATTTGTGCAAGGCGGACATATTTCGGCTCGTGAAGCGATGATGATTACAGAAACGCATTCGCCTAAGCAGGCTTATGATTTGATAGCCAACGATCCGCGATTTTCAGAGGTTTTGGCAAGCATTCCGTACCAACATCCAACGCAACTTTATGAGGCTTTCGGGTACTTTGTTTTGTTCTGGATTTTGTGGTTTGTATACTGGAAAACAGATAAAAAGAAGCAGCCGTACTTCATTTTTGGTTTGTTTTTGGTGGCTTTGTGGGGCATTCGTTTTGCGGTGGAATTCATCAAAGAAAGCCAAGGCGGATTTGAAAGCAGTTTAGGAATGTTTTCCACAGGGCAGTGGTTGAGCCTTCCGTTTATCGTAGCAGGATTTTATTTATTATTTAGAAAGAAAAGCGTATAAAGAAATGAATTTTTTTAGAAAATATTTTGTGCATTTGGCATTGGGTTTTGTAGCGTTGGCGGCTTTGGCGTATGTAATTCCGTCGTTTGTTTCAAATGAAAATCAATCGATTACGTATCAAGAGGTAGAAATTAAAGCCCCTGAAATTGAATTTACCAAAGAAGCCGAAGTTTCAATCTTTAAAGGTGATAATTTGCTAAAAACCATTGATGTAGAATTTGCCGATACGCCCGAAGAAACCGCTTTGGGATTGATGTATCGCAAGTCAATGCAGGAAAACCAAGGAATGTTATTCATTTTCTCGGACGAAGAAATGCGTTCGTTTTATATGAAAAACACTGAAATTCCGTTAGATATCATTTATTTGGATAAGGATAAAAAAGTAGTTAGCATAGCCAAGAATGCTAAACCTTTTGATGAAACTTCGTTACCGTCAGAAGCCCCTGCGATGTACGTTTTGGAAATTAACGGCGGTTTGTCCGACAAATGGGGTATTGAAAAGGGCGATTTTATTGAAGTTAAGAAATAGGTGCTGTAATACAGTTACTTCATTTTGAGGTCATAGCTTAGATACAGAACTTTTATGATTTAGTATTGATTTTTTGTGTTTTTTGGCGTCCCCCCTCGGCCTTGGAGACGAAGCGTTAAAAAAATCAATGAATGGAGCGTAGAAAATATCCATTGTTCGAAGCGACCGGAGGGAGCAAGTTTGGAGATTTTCAGCGAAATGAATTGATTTTTAGCGGAGTATCCAAAGCCTTGAATTTTTGGTTCTTTTGTTTCAAGACAAAAGAACAAGGATAAAAAACAAATAATGAGCTTAAAAGATTTATAAAAAAGTTTCCGTATTTTATAAAATATTGAAAACAAGAATTTTATGGAAGAAGAAAAAGTGATTTTGGTTGATGAAAACGACAATCCGATTGGGTTGATGCCCAAGATGGAAGCTCACCAAAAAGGGGTTTTGCATCGGGCTTTTTCGGTGTTCGTTATGAACCAAAAAGGGGAGATGATGTTGCAACGTCGGGCACTACATAAATATCATTCGCCGGGTTTGTGGACAAACACTTGTTGCAGTCATCAGCGTGAAAATGAGACGAATATCGAAGCCGGACAACGCCGTTTGCAGGAAGAAATGGGCTTTTCGGTGGCACTTTCCGACGTGGTTTCATTCATTTACAAAGCCCCATTCGATAACGGACTTACCGAACACGAACTCGACCATATTCTACTGGGCTATTATGATGGTAATCCGATAATTAACCCTGATGAAGTAGCCGATTGGAAGTGGGAATTTCCTGAAAATATCAAAAAAGACATCGCTCAAAATCCGCAACATTACACCGAATGGTTTAAAATTATTTTTGAAAAATTTTACCACTTGGTAAGCTTACCATAAAACGAATAGTTATGGCAATACAAAATATTGAAAACCAAATCATACTATTTTATTTATTATGAAATTAAATAAAAATAGGTTATTTGATTTTTAAATTGTATCTTTGCCCCGAATTGCAAATGAGTAAAAAAAATGAGTAAAGGACCTATTTCACAATTTATAGAGAAGAATTTTTTGCATTTTAATGCAGCGGCTTTGGTTGATGCGGCAAAAGGTTATGAAACCCATCTTTTGGAAGGTGGAAAAATGCTGGTTTCATTGGCGGGAGCGATGAGTACGGCAGAGCTTGGTATATCGTTGGCAGAGATGATTCGCCAAGGAAAAGTGGATATTATTTCGTGTACGGGTGCCAATTTGGAAGAAGACGTGATGAATCTTGTGGCGCATTCACATTACAAACGCGTACCGAATTACCGAGATCTTACACCACAAGATGAGTGGGAGTTGCTTGAAAATCATTATAATAGAGTAACTGATACTTGTATTCCAGAAGAGGAGGCATTTCGTCGTTTACAAAAGCATTTGGAAGACATTTGGCATAAAGCAGAGAAGAATGGCGAGCGTTATTTTCCGCACGAATTTTTGTACCAAGTCGTAAATTCGGGCGTGTTGAAGCAATATTACGAAATTGACCCTAAAAATTCGTGGATTGTTGCTGCGGCAGAACGAAATTTGCCTATTGTTTGTCCGGGTTGGGAAGATTCAACCACCGGAAATATTTTTGCATCAAATGTCATCAAAGGGAAATTGAAGGCTTCAACCGTGAAATCGGGCATTGAATATATGGTTTACTTAACGGATTGGTACAGAGCTAATTCTGCCGGAAAAGGTGTAGGTTTCTTCCAAATTGGTGGTGGTATTGCCGGTGATTTCCCGATTTGTGTAGTGCCGATGATGTATCAAGATTTGGAATGGGAAGATGTTCCATTTTGGGCGTATTTCTGTCAAATTTCAGATTCTACAACCAGCTACGGGTCGTACTCGGGGGCGGTTCCAAACGAAAAAATCACTTGGGGAAAATTGGATATTAACACACCGAAATACATCGTAGAGTCAGATGCTACTATCGTAGCACCCCTTATTTTCGCCTATATTTTAGGACAATAATTAAGCAGGAAGGTTTAGTTTTTCATATTTATAATTTTTTAAGATGAATGTGAAAGAGCCGTTCGGAAATCCGAACGGCTCTTTTCCGTTTTATGATTAGTTGTTTATACAAAATAAAACAACAAACGATATTAAAGTTTTTCGATAATTTGTTTGGCGATACGCAAGGCTTCGGTGCCTTGTTCAAGGGTAACAATAGGTGTTGTGTTGTTGTTTATGGCATCGGCAAAAGATTCCAACTCGTCTAAAATGGCATTATTAGCTTGAATTTCAGGGTTTTCAAAGTAGATTTGCTTTCTTTCTCCTTCGGCATTTTGCAGAATCATATCAAAGTCGCCCGGCGTTTCGGGGGCGTCTTTCATTTTAACGACTTCTACCTTTTTTTCAAGAAAATCTACCGAAATATAGGCATCTTTTTGAAAAAAGCGCGATTTTCGCATATTTTTCAATGAAATTCGGCTCGCGGTCAGGTTAGCCACACAACCATTTTCAAATTCAATACGGGCGTTTGCAATATCGGGTGATTGACTGATAACGAGCGTTCCACTGGCAGAAATATGTTTTACATTTGATTTTACTACATTGAGAATCACGTCAATATCGTGAATCATTAAATCCAGTACAACGGGAACATCCGTACCACGTGGGTTAAATTCAGCCAAACGATGTGCCTCAATGAACATTGGGTTTGTAATTTGTTCTTTTACGGCTAAAAAAGCAGGGTTAAAACGCTCAACGTGACCTACTTGCCCTTTGACGTTGTATTTTTTTGCCAAAGTGATGATTTGTTCGGCTTCGTCAATGGTGTTGGCAATGGGTTTTTCGATAAACAAATGTTTTTTGCGGGTAATGATTTTTTCGGCACACTCAAAATGGTTTAGGGTAGGGGTAACCACATCAATCATATCACAAGAATCAATAAGTTCATCAATCGTTTTAAAATATTGATAACCAAACTCTTCACTTACTTTTTTAGCAATTTCTTGATTGGGGTCATAAAATCCGACAAGGTCATATTTTTCAGATTGTTGTAACAATCGCAAGTGAATTTTTCCCAAATGTCCCGCTCCTAAAACACCGGCTTTTAATTTCATTGTTTTCAATTTTGTTAAATAGTGAGCAAAGATACAAAAATTAAAAGTATCCTGAGTTATTTTACTAAAAAAGAGTAGCTCAAATCTGTGAACTACTCTTTTTTCTTTCTTATTTATGATGTTTTATTGTACTGTTATTGAAATAGTTATCGTTTTGTTGTTGTGATTATCTTTGATAGTAACGGTTGATGTTCCGGCTTTTTTTGCATTGATGTCAAGATGCCAAATTTGATTTTCATCCGGATAAGGGCGACCAAATTCAGCTGTTGCCACTCCCGCATCGGAATTTGTTACATTTATGTTGTTACTTCCAAAAAAAGAAACACTTGCATATCCGCCTACGGAAAGGTTAATTTTATCTGAACCAACAAGAGCTAAATCAGCTGCTTTTTTCACGGTAACATTTACCGTAATTGTGGTGTCACCGTCAGAAATGTCAACAGTAGTTTTGCCGGGTGAAATACCTTTGATAACAATCCCCTGTGTGCCGTACATATCTTCACCGATGCTTGCTGTGGCTATACTTGGGTCTTTTGAGATAAATGTTGTTGGTGAACCGGCATATTCAATTGCCTCATTTCCGGTTTCAAAAATTGTGAGGCTATTGCCCCCTAAACTTAATTGCTCCACAACCTTCACTGTAATTTCTTTTGTTTGATTGCTTTGCGTGTCTTTAACGGTAATAGTGGTTGTTCCTTCTTTGATGCCATTAATGGTAATGGTTTGATTTTCACGGGAGGCAGTTGCAATGCTTTCATTGGAAGAAGTAACTTCGTATTGACCTGAACCTGAGGTTATTGTAACTGTTTTGCTTGTGTTTTTGGTAACGACAAGTTCACTGACAGAAGAACCTAAATCGGGTTGTTCCACAACGACATCAACCATTACGGTTTTGTTTGTTTTGGTGTCGGTAATCGTGATTTTTGACTTTCCTGCTTTTTGCGCAACGATTTTCAGGGTGTTATTTTCGTGAGTAACCATAACATTATCATTATCAGCCACAACTTTATAAGAGCCTGTTCCTGATTTAATTACGATGGTTTTTTCGGCTCCGATTTTTAGGGTTACGGGCTGTTGCAGGTCTTCCAAAGCGATTAAGGCATCTACCATTACGTTGATTGTGAGCGATTTATTCTTGGAGTCGCTTAGGGTAATTTTGGCAGTTCCTGCTTTTTTGGCTTCAACGGAAACGGTATTGTCTTTTACGGTAGCGGTTGCCACTTTGTCATCAGACGATGCAACTTTGTACGCTCCGTTTCCGGAAGTGATTTTAACTGATTTGCTTTCTTTTTCGGTGATAATCAGTTCAGTAGCTTCGGTTTTAAGCTCATTGATTACTTCTGTGGGTGTTTCGTTGTCTTTTCCGCAACCTACGGCTATCAAAAACAAGGCTAACACGCCATACATAAATTTAAAATTTTTCATTGTTGAATATATTTATATGTTAGTAAAATGAAGTGCAAATATAGTTATTTAGACTGAATAAATGTAGTTGTTTTTATAATTTTTTTAAGTAAAATTGTATTATGCTGAAAATTAGTTTTTTGCTGAAATAATCCACAAAAAAATAAAACGCTCTATTCAAATAGAGCGTTTTTTAGTATTATATTATTATCATATAGACGCAACGATTTATTCATCACCTTCTTCCTCTTCTACGATAATTTTGATTGTTTTGCTAATGTTGGTTGAATTTTGAGTGATGGTAATTGTTGTTTCTCCCGCTTTAAGTCCTTTAATATCAACATATGTATAAAGACTATTGCCACCAGTATTTTCAATATCTCCGATTTGTGCAATTTCCGGATTCGCTACCGCAAACGTGTATTTACCGCTTCCTGTTATCGTTATGGTTTGGATTTCATCAATAAGTGTAGTTAATTCATTTTCATTTATAGTCATATTGACCACCGGTAGTACGGTTATATTGACGTTAATTGTTGTTGTACCATCGGAAACCCTAACGATTGTCGTTCCTTGTTTTTTACCTCTAAAAAATATATAGTTATCGTCACCCATCTTTCCAATACGTTCAAAAACAGCGATTTCCGTATTCTCAGATACGCAAAGTTCAGGAGTGGGCATTCCTGAATTTATTCGAATACCCGCTTCATCTTTAACATAAAGATTTCTCAATGAAGTTCTTTGTAATTCAAGTTTTTCCACAATTTTCACCGTAATTTGTTTTGTTTGATTGCTTTGCGTGTCTTTAACAGTGATGGTGGTTGTTCCTTCTTTGATGCCATTAATGGTAATGGTTTGATTTTCACGAGTAACAGTTGCAATGCTTTCATTGGAAGAAGTAACTTCGTATTGATTTGAACCTGAGGTTATTGTAACTGTTTTGCTTGTGTTTTTGGTAATGACAAGTTCACTGACAGAAACCCCTAAATCGGGTTGTGATACGGTTACGTTAATGATAGCGGTCTTTTTTGTAATGCTATCAGTAACAGTGATTTGTGAATTTCCACCTTTGTTACTTTGGATAATTATTACTTTGTTTTCATTTATTGTTGCCGTTACGTTGTCGTTATTAACAGCAATATCGTAAGTCCCTGAACCTGCGGTTATAGCGATTTCAGTTGAAGTGTTAAGTGCCATTGTTACAGCAGTTTCGGCGATTGCCAAATCAAGATGCTCCACAACCACATCAACCACCAAGGTTTTATTCGTTTTGGTGTCGGTAATCGTGATTTTTGAATTTCCTGCTTTTTTGGCAACGATTTTCAGGGTATTATTTTCGTTCGAAACTGAAATGTTGTCGTTATCAGTCACAACTTTATAAGTACCTGTTCCTGATTTAATTGAGATGGTTTTTTCGGCTCCGATTTTTAGGGTTACGGGCTGTTGCAGGTCTTCCAAAGCGATTAAGGCATCTACCATTACGTTGATTGTGAGCGATTTATTCTTGGAGTCGCTTAGGGTAATTTTGGCAGTTCCTGCTTTTTTGGCTTCAACGGAAACGGTATTGTCTTTTACGGTAGCGGTTGCCACTTTGTCATCAGACGATGCAACTTTGTACGCTCCGTTTCCGGAAGTGATTTTAACTGATTTGCTTTCTTTTTCGGTGATAATCAGTTCAGTAGCTTCGGTTTTAAGCTCATTGATTACTTCTGTGGGTGTTTCGTTGTCTTTTCCGCAACCTACGGCTATCAAAAACAAGGCTAACACGCCATACATAAATTTAAAATTTTTCATTGTTGAATATATTTATATGTTAGTAAAATGAAGTGCAAATATAGTTATTTAGACTGAATAAACATAAAAACAACTGATTTTTTTAAAGGAATTAGGCTTAAAAATAATTAAAATGGTGTTAATTATTTGATTTTTAGTTATTTTATGAAGTTAAAAAAGCGAATCGTTTCTGAATTTCAGAAATGATTCGCTTAATCATAATTTATTATTAGATAATTGTAACCGCTTTTTGATATGCTATTTTTTTTCTTTAAAATATTCATCGAAGACAAGACCTCTTACCTCCACCTCTTTATTGTCTTTGAGGGTACGCACTTTATAACTGATTGCGGCAGCTGAATTGATTAAACTTTCAGGGTTAGGGTCTTTTAAGAAAGAAATAAAGGAATCATAGTTATCAATTTTGTTTGAGTGCCCAATAGGTCCCCCAAGGGCAACAACAGAAATTTTTCCTTTTGTGAACCAGTCTTTAACAACTTTTCTGCGTGAGCCATCTATATCAACATCCACAACTTTCACGACATCTACACTAACCGAGGCATTAAAATAATCAACCACTTCTGAGGCACTGCGTTCTGTTTCAACAAGTAAATAGGCTGCTCTGCCGTACTCAACACTGCTTACATACACAGGTTCGGTATCGCCTACATCTTTAAGTTCACCCCACTGGCTGGCTTCTTTTGGGTCAACGGTTATATTGTACAGCGGTTGATATAGTTTGAGTAACACATAGCTTTTTCCGTTGATGCGAAATTCACTCGGGTCGTAGTTAAATTGAACTTCGACCAATTTTGCCAATACATCAACCCCTACGTGTAAGTGAAATGTTTTGTTAAAACTGCTGATAGAACCTACACTCTCGGAAGCATATTTTAGGTAAGTGGGTGCGTTTTTGTAATCAATTTTTTCATTGTTATCTTTGATAAGGTCATTGATTTTCTGGCGAACGTCGCTCACCGTAGGGAAGGCTTGTTTTTTTACGTCAAGTCCTTTTCCTTGTAATGAGGTGGAAAATGTAATTTCTTTTGGGTTTGAAATTATCAAAGGGTCATATTTTCCTTCTAAAAACGAACTGCCTCGCAACACGCTACCCGGATAAATGATATCACGATTTGTTTCATCAACCAACTGCATAGGGTTCATTAACACTTGTTTGCGCTCGGTTATAAGTTCGTAATTACCAACCGTTTTCCAAGAGCCTGTTGTAGGAACAATTTTTGAAGCTTCTTGGGGAAACTCTACTTTTTTCAGAGCTGCCAACTGAATGGCTACCGGATCGGTGAGGTTGGTAGAACCTCCGTCGTCTTTACTACAAGATGTCACAGCCAAGATTAAACTTGCTACCAATGCTGATTTTAGAATTAAATTTTTCATATGTTAAAAAGTTTAAAGTTTACTTATTCTCGCACGGATATTTTGTCAGTGTAAAATGTTCTGACTTGCACTTCTTTATTGTCTTTGAGTGTTCGTACTTTATAGCCTATTGGTACGGCAGACTCTATCAGTTCTTTGGTAGAAGGCACGTGTAAAAAATCTAAGAATGAGTCTAAATCACGAATAGATTTCCCCCATTTTAAAGGACCGCCAAGGGTCATTACACTCATTTCTTGTGAATTAAAACTTCGGGCATAATCTTCATTGGCGGTTGAACCACCACTCGCCCGTACCAAAAAGCCGGCTTTCAAGGCACCTTCCACTTTTCGGTGAACTTCTTCCGCACTTTGTTTTGTTTTGATGAGCAAGTGAACCACACGACCATAATCCACACTGCTTATGTACACAGGTTCGTAACTGCCTAAATTACTACTGTTCATATCACCCCATTGGTCATAAGGTTTCGGGTCAACCGCCACGTTGTAAAAAAACTGACGAACCTTAATCAATACATACTGTGAACTGTTTGATGATAAGTATGAGTCCTCAAGGTTAAAACTACTTTTAGCTAATCCAAACAGGGTGCTTGCCTTTGCGTGCGTGCGCATTGTTCTGTTAAAACTTGCCGATGTTGTAACACTGTTTGAATAATATTTTAGATAAGTAGGGGTTGCTTCGTGATTGATTTTATCGTCTGTTATCAAATCGTTCATTTGTTTGCGAACGTTGCCCACAGAAGGCAATGCGGTTTTTGTAACTGAAAAACCTTTGCCACGCAATGAAATGGAGATGGTCATTTCTTTGGGATTCGCTATTGCCACAGGGTCAAGATTTCCTTCCAAAAATGAATCACCTCTTAAAATACTACCGGGGTAGATAACATCTAACCCTGAAATGTCAATCAGTTCCACCGGGTCAATAGGAAGTGATTTTTTTACCTCTTTTAAAATTTCCTTTTTTCCGTTTCCTAAATCACGTATCACTTTTGCGCTAACCACTTCACCACTGTTATCGGGAAACGTTATGGGTTTGAGTTCGGCAAGTTTTTCACCGAGGTCATCATTGGTGGGCTTGCTGCAAGCCACTATTGCCATTGCACATAGGCACAGCAACACCACTATGGGGTTAAAAATTTTTGTTTTCATTGGATTGTTTTTTTATTATTTTTCTATTTTTATGTCGTAATAAACAATTTCGAATTTAGGCATATCTTTCACTTTTTTTGTAACTTTCACTTTTTGTATGTGCTCTGGTTTATCGTTGTCAAATAAATCATTCGGAGCTAAAAAGCGAATGTTTCCGAAAAAATCAGGGAAGCCCTCCCGTATCATTCTAATTTTATCTTTTGTTATGATATTGAGAGTGTATTTATATGTTGCACTTTGTTCTGTAAGATATTTGTCTGTTTCTTCTTGACCATCATCAACTTTTAAAAACCAACCTCTGGCAAAAGAGAAAAAACTGTCATCATAGTAGGCACTAATTTTTATGGCATTAAAATTCTCATTTATTTTTATGGAATTGCCTATTTGTTGTTCGTTTTTCCATTTTTGCAGTTCGTAGACATGTTTAAAAGTACCAGCCACTAACGGACGTATGTACAAGTTGTGTTTTCCTTTGCCTGAAAAAGACACGTAGTTAGGCTTGTTTTTTGTAATGGAATCCGTATCGCTCAAATACAAGCCATAATCCTTCCATAATATTTGATGAAAATTATTTCCTTTGCGAACGGGGACTAACCGATATTCTATTTCGTTGTTATCTTCTGTATCTGAAATGATTACTTCATACGGAACATAATCATTAACTTGTATGTTTGATTTGTTTTTGGTTACGTCTGTGAAGTTTTCTCGCATTGTTATTGAGAAATTCGTTTCATCAACCTGCTTGTTACACGAAATAAACATAGCAATCAGCAAGTAAAATTTTAAAAGTTGTGTTAGTTGTTTCATAATCAGTCAGATTCTTTAAATTATAAATCGACTTTAATGTTATAATATTCAATGATATATTCAGAGCCACCTTGTAATTGTTGTCTGATTTTGAGGTGTTTTATAATTCCTCCTAAGGTTGGATTTTCACTAACATACAAAAAATAATTGCGAAATACCGGTTTGAACTCGCCCTCATATTTTTTGTTCGTATTAGTGTGTAGTTCATACCATTGGCTACTCTCTGTCGGCAAGTCAAAATAGGTGTCTGTATCTTCATCTCCATCATTAATCTTGAAATAAAATCTTTCCCCTGATAAGCGATAGAATTGTTTCCCAATTTCAATTTTCACCGCATTAAATATGGTGTTTAATTTGACTTTTTCACCTGCCTCTTTACCGTTTACTAATTTTTGCAAATAATATGTATGCTTAAAAGTTCCGGGTACGTAAGGACGTATGTAAAAAGTATGCTCACCCTGTTTGTAAAACGATATGTATTTTTTGGTTACGTCAGGAGGCGTTTTATCATCAGATGAGAGGTGCAACCCAAAATCTTTCCAAATAGTTTGATGATAGGGCTGGTCTTCACGTACTGAAATCAATCGGTATTCTACATTTTCTTCTTTTTGACTGTCATCAATAACGATAGTGTAGGGAATATAATCTTCTACCTGTATGTTGCGTTCATTTTTCAGCGGGTCTGTAAAATTTTGGCTTATTACAGCGCTGAATCTATCAGGGGCGTCATCTTTTTTACTACACGAAACTACTGCTGCAATGACCATCACAACAAGCCCCATTACCGAAGTGTGTTTTAAATTTTTTTTCATAACTAATAGTGCTTAGGATATTTCACTGCAAAGTAAAAAAAAAAAAAATGAAGTATGCAAATTATTTTAAAACTTTTTTTGAAAAAATAAAATTATACTGATAAATGAAACATTTCGATAGCTTAAATAATGTTTTATAGGAAATATTAACGTTTCAATTTTTTTTAATTGTTCTTTTTATAGAATTAAGTTTGTTATATTATCATTTTATTTGTTTTATGTATTACATAATATGGTTTTTATAAGAAGAATCGTAAAAGTTTAGTTAAAAATTATGGACTGAATTATAAAAAATGAAATAGCCAAACTTCTCTGACAGAAAGTTTGGCTATTTCAAAAAAACAAGTCGGTGAGGCAAAAATCAATTTTTAACGCGGCAAAACAACTTTAAATCCCTTACCACGCAGAAAAATTGCTTCTTCCGTTATTTTTTCAACATACAGTGTGTGTGTGCCTTGCCCAATGCCCGCAAACGAGGATTCAAAAGGTGAGAAAGCAAAAGTTAAATCAACATATTCGCCTTGTTTCGGGTTGATGGTCGGACTGATACGAGCTACGATTTTTTTACCGAACAGCCCCTCGGAATATCCTCGGGGTGAGGCACTTTGCGAGAGTAAATAGCCCACATTTTTGCGTTTGACAACCATTTTCGGGTTCAGTTCGTGATAGTAACTGCGGTTTCGGGTGGTGTAAATGCCCAGTTCTTCCACCACGCCTTCGGGTTGTACGCTGATATTCAGTATTTTTTCGCCTTGCCATTGGGGTGAAGAAAACCGAACCGTAGCTTCTCCTTCATATAATGCTTTTATTTCCAGTATGTTATTGCTTCCGTTCCATTTAACGATAACACAACCTTCGGGGTTGTCTTCGGTGATGGTTACTTGGTCGCCACCGCCATTGATACTGATAAATTTGCTTTCGTCCTTCGGATACAACCGAACCGAATCTTGACTCAAACTCAGTTCAGGAGGGATAATATTGATATCCAATCGGGCTTTTTTATCGTGTGAAATGATGGTGGCGAAGGTTTGTCCTTCCAGCAAACCTTTGATTTTTAGCGTGTCTTGATGGATACTGGCTTGAGCAATTTTTGAATTTTCGATATTTACGGCAAATTTTTCATTTCCGCCCGAAAGAACAATTTTGCGTTCGGTCAGCCTATGGATTGAAACTTCGGAAAGCGATGTGGTTTCTTTGCCTATTTTGATATCGGGATAGGTTTTATTTTCTTTATCACAAGCAAAAAAAGCCAAAAAACTGCTTACTATGATATATTTTTTCATTATTTTTCTAATTTTATTGAATATTTAGTTTGTATTGTAATTCCCATTCCCTTGATTCGGTCTCTTTGATATATATTTTGAGTGTTTGTTTACCTTTTTTGGGGAAAGTGAGCGTGTTTTTGTCCGGATTTACGGTTTTTCCGTCAATAAAATACACGATTTGAGTATTTTCGGGTATCAAATCGTTGTAATAAAGAGAAATAGTTTGCGGGCAATTGCCGTTTCGGTTGATGGTTCGTAAATGCGGAATGCGCTCAATGTCCTCTGTTTGGTATGCCATCGACGTGGTTGTGATGCGTTTGGCGGGGCTGTATTGTGAGGTTAAATTTCCTTTCACGGCACGCACTTTCACTTCGTAGGCGGTTTGCGGTTGCAGGTTTTCAATCACCAAACTGTTTTTTTCGGTGCGTATGGGGTCTTTATCGTTAATTACAATGTCCCAAGCGGTGGCATTTGCGCTTTTGCCCCACGAGAGTTCAATTTCCCGTTGAAAGGCATCTGATTGAATGTCATAAGGCGGAGTTAAGTTTCCGGCATCTCCTAAATCTTTCAAAACAAAAGAAATATCATCGAAAAGAAGCGCCCCTGATGAAGCCACCGGAATAAAAAAACCGATGCTCGCCTTAAAAGCACCTGTTGGGGCAGTAATTTCGTAGGTTGCTGGTTGCCAAGTGTTGTTTTTTTCGGAGCGTTCAAGGTTGGTTCTGACCGAAAGCAAGCGGTTGTTTTGGTCATACCAAGTGATGAAGGCATCGCACGAATTGTTTCTGCCTTCGGATTTGCTCCAATATGAAAAGGTGTAACGAGCGCCTTCCTGCACCTGAATGGTGGCAAAATCACCCGCTTTTGAGGTTCTGAACGAAGCTCCCGTGGCATATACTTTGGCGGCATAACGCCCTGATTTTACGTCATCGGTTGCAATTTCCACGTTTAAAAATCGGTCAAAATTCCAAGCTGTAAATCGGTTGCTTTCCACTTGTTCAAAATCGCCGTTTTCCACCAGATTGGTCTGTGCCGTAAGGCTGTGAACAAAGGCGATTAAAAATGCGGTAATGTATCTGTATTTCATCTGAAAATAAGTTTTTTAGTGTTATCGTTTTAAATCGTTTATTGAAATGCCGAATGCTTTTCCGATAGCGCCGGCAATGTTCAGCAGTGAGCCGGCAGTGGTTTCGTCGGCAAGGAGTTGTTGTTGCAGCCACAATCCGTTGCCCGACTGAAATTGATTGAGCAGGTTTTGGCATTCATCGTAGGTCATATAGTGCGTTCCGTCGGGTTTTCGGGTAAATTGTAGGGCATACACCAATCCGATTCCTTTTGAAATAAACACAAAGGCATCGCTTCCGTTGCCTTCTTTGAGATTGGCAATCGTATTACTGCCAATCAGGTAGTTCATAGCTCTTGCTGCCGCTACTTTTGAGAGTTCTTCCCGTATGATTCGGATTTGTTGTTTCATCGCATCATATCGGTAACGTCCCAGTTCAATTCGCCCTTGAACAAAGGCATTGAAAATGGTGCGTTCGCTGTTTTTGAGTATCGGAATTTCGGGGCGGGCGAGGTTTTTCCAGAAGGCATAATACCCGTAAGCCAAATCCCAATGGTGTTCAAGCTCGGTATAATTATGCCCCAATGGCAACACCACGTTTTCGTGATTGGTGCGAAGCGATTCATTGTCAAGTAAATGCTCGTTTAGGTGATAATTGAGAATTTTGTCCAAATAAACGGCACCTTTGAGCATTCCGTCAAAAACTTCGGCTATGACAACGCCTTTTTCGTCGGCAAAGGAGCGGTTGGGGTCGCCAATGCTGAAACCCAAATATCCTGTTTGTCCCGGTGCGGCTTCCCTGCGGCGTAAATTCTGTCCAGATGAAGAACCATAGCCTCCTATTTTTGCCGATGTGTTAATTATCTGCAAAATATCTTGCAAAATTTGCTCACGATTGCCGTTATGCAACGGTGAACGCGCCACTTCTGCTTCGGGTTTGATGTGATACAGCCCGTTTTTATAGTAAGACAGCGCCAAATCGTATGCTACTTGATTGGTTATGGAAGCACTTTTTAAGTAACTGGTGTAGAGTGCATTGATAGGTTCTTCCAACAAGCTGCATTCCAGCACATCAACGCTACTGGTTCCGTTGCGTGAAAAGCTGTATTTGAAAAGCTGCGGTAGGGTGGTGGGGTCAATAAATGCCGATTCCACTGTTTCACCTTCGCCTTTGTTACAGGCAATGACCAAACTCGCAAGCATTAGTATGTATATTTTCTTCATTGTCAATTTATTTTTTTAAGTATTTTGAAAATCCGATAAAATTTTGATTAAGGCAAAATCACGTACTCACAATACGGGTTGCGCAATTGCACCACGCCTTCGTCATTTTGATATTGCTCGGTGCTTAAAATTGGGATACTGAACAGTCCGTCGGTTGAAACGGCTTCAAGGTTGGCTTTTACGTTTGAAAATCGGTTTCCGCGCCCGTTTACCGATAAATAAATTGGGAAGCCTGAAACAACCTCAAACGAGGTGGTGTACTCCTGGCCACTCACAAGCCGATGAAACGCTTCGGGATTGTTGGCAGAGCTTATCACTTTGAGTTTTTTATCCGCCCCGATGAAGCGAACCTCATACGATGAAGTTCCTCCGAAAAGGCTCGGCGCTTCGGTGAAACTGCATTTGAGCGTTACCTTGTAAATGCGTTTATTTTCAAGTTCCACGCCTATGTATTGATAATTGTTTAGCGCTAAATTGGGGTCGCACTGCCTGATGTTCAGGTCTTCGTAGCCGCTTTCGGGTTTTTCGATGCCCTTCCACGGGAAAAGGGCGCCGTAATCTTCTTCGGCGGGGTCATTGTCCTTTTGGTTGCACGAAAAAGCGATTATGGCAAGTGCGATTATACTATATTTTCGTTTCATTATCTTGTTTTTTAATAAGTCATTTTGATGATTTAAAGTTGTGTTTTACTTTTTGTCGAAAATTTCGGCGATAAAGAAAGTAGGTTCACCATTTGGGAATAGGTGTTTGCTTTCGTACATATATCTTTTGCCAATGGGGTCATACACCTTCACCAGTTCGCACACAAAAGTATCACCTTCACGCTTGAAATCATAGAAAATAATGTTGGCGTTGTAACGAAGTCCGGCTCGGAACGATATTCCGTCTTCGGTGCCGACGTACCCCGACCCCAGTCCGGTACTTTCTTTGGGAATATTGGGATAAACCAAATCGGGTTTTTTATTAAATCGGAACAGGTAAAAGCGTTTCACCTTAATATTGTTCAAAAAATGAATGTACGAAGGCAAGCGCGAATCGGTTTTGATTTTCACATCGCTTTCAAAAAAGGTTTTTCCGCTTTGTCGGATGCGGATTTGCGGATTTTTCATCTCATCGAAAAAAAGACGGTTATCGTAGGCCTTTTCAATATGGCTTTTGGTTTCGGCATTGCCCTGCCACGCCTCGGTTGAGGGTAGTTTTTCCAAAACGATGTACTCACGGGCGGGTTCTAAACTTTTTGAGGTTCTGAACAGCAAATTCTGCCGAAAATCCTTTCCGACGTACAAAAAATCCGAAGCGCCTTCAAATTTGTCGTTTACCAATCGGTGCAAGTAGTTGTAGGTTGTGAAACTGAGTTGCGTGAAGGAGTTCTGCTTCACTTCAAACAGACTTTCTTTCGGCTCTTTTACCGAATTTTCATCGTAATCCGAAAGCATTTGCAACCTTCCGTCTTCGTTAAATTTCACCAGAAAGTAATGTCCGCCATAACCGTACAAACTCCTGAAATCACCCAGACTTTCAATTACTTCATCTTTGTTAGAAAATAAAAGCGAATCTGTTTTTGAGAAATAAATCATCTTCCAGCCGTTGGGGGCTTGGGTAAGTTCGTGCCGAAGTGCCGAAATATGAGCTGCATTGCGCTGCGAGGGCGATTGCTCAAAGTTATTCGCCTCGGATTGACACGAAAAGCATATAATTGCGCAAATAAATGCAGTGATGTAGCCTTTTTTCATACGTAATTTTATTTATTGTTTAAGGATTTAATGCGTTGTATACTAATTATTTGCATACGGTCAAGGTTAATGCCGATTTCTTTTTTGAAATAATCATACACCATATCTTTTTTTCGGCTGATGGCATTGAACGCTGCTTGGGCTTCTTGGTTGTTTCGTTCTTGTACTTCGGGGTTCGGGTCGCGGTCGGGCGTTTTGGCGATGGTCAGGGCTTGGTCAATTTCACTTTTGGTGTGGGTTAGCGTGGCGCTAATGATTTCGGCAAAGTCATCTTCCGGAGACAACGAAGCGTGCAAGGTTAAAAAGCCGTTTTGATGGGCGCGATAGCCTTCGGTAATGACCGTATCGTCGCCACGAATGTCGCAAAAACGTTTGTCAACCCGTATGGCGGGAATGATTCGTCCGGTGCTGAAATACCCGCGTTTCACATTGGCAAAATCAGCATCGGAGGCGATAATGTAAATAAACTCATCAAGGTTGCTGCCTCTGCAATCCGATATTTTTCGGATATAATTCGATTCGATGTCCCTGCGTTTGATGATGTTTTGCGTGCTGTAAACATACTTTTGTTGGCTGATACGTGAAAACGCATCGCGCTCATACGGATACAGTTCCAATAGGCGTTTGGCAAACTGATGGTGAACACTTCGCATCAAGATGAAAACATCGGCAAAGTCTTTCTTTTGAAAGGCGTTTACGTTGTAAAGGTGCATTTCAATTGCGGGCGCTTCGGCATTGCTGATGCGTTCCACACCGTTGGCATCGAGGTTTGCCCCGCCGTACATATAGATTTTCACGGGTGCTTTGCCTTTGAAAAAATCGTTTCCGCCCATATTGGGGAGCGTATAGGTTTCAAGCCAAAGGTATTTGATGGTTTCCAAAACGTCTTTTACCTTATCCGTTTGGGGCGGAAAAAGATGCTCGCCGTTTGGGGCTTTGGTTTTGTCCCAGCGGTATTCAACCGAAATGCCGTAGGGCTTGACAAAGGCTTGTTCGATGTATGTATCCAACTCGGTAAGGGTCTGCGTAATGGTGTTATCGTCCACCACGCTGCGGTCAGCGAGTTTTTCTTTTGAACAGCCCAAAAGCAGACTTAGTAAGATTAAAAAATAGATTTTTTTCATCGTATTTTAATTTTATCAACTGTGATTTTCGTGTTTTTTAGGTTTTTCCAGACTTTGTCAAAGTTCTAAAATTTTGACAAAGTTAAAACCAATTGCTCATTGTTTTTCTATCTCGGGTTTGCTTCCAATCCGCGGTTGATGGCTTCGGCAGGGATTTGCAACAGCTTGCGCGGGTCTTCCTTCCGAAGGGGCAAATAATTGCTGCTGCGCGAATCGCGTGAAACCGGAATATAAAACCGACGAATGTCAAACCAGCGCAGCCCTTCGTGCAAGAATTCCTTCTGGCGCAAGTCCGAAAAGATTTTAATCAAAGCCAATTGCTTGATGGTAAGCCCGTAAAATGGCGTGTAAATGTCGTAATAACTGTTGCTTATCGATGTGAAGGTATCGCGCGGACACGAAAGATTGATGCCGAACTTGCCCCGCAGGTAATCAAAAAGGTCGTCAAGTGATTTGTCGTATTCGCTAAGCATTGCATAGGCTTCCATTCGGTTGAGGAGCACCTCATCAGCGGTGAAAAGCACATTGGTTACATATAAATCGCGCGGACGCGTACCGGTGGAACCCAAAAGCGAAAGTTCGTCAAACTTGGCGATATACCTTCCGTCTCGGATACCGTTTTCCGAATCTAAAAACAAATAAAACGGAGCAAAAACCAAGTTTCTTCCCGGGTCGCCACAACCATCAACGCCTCGCCGGTCAAAAATTTCACGAACGGAATTGCGCGTAACGCCATACTTCTCGCGGGGGAGATTGCGCGCCCAACGCGATTCGGTGGTGGTGAGCAGTAGGTTAGCCGCTTCGTTGGTATCGGTGTATTTGGCAAAGAGGGAACGGCGGTTAAACGAAAGCTCCCGCTCGTAGGCATTCCATTTGCGAAGCGTTTGCTTGGGGTCAGCACCCAATACATAGTTGGCGTACTCGATAACCAAATCCCATTCGCCCCTCATCAAATAGAAGCGTGAAGCAAACGCATAGGCAGCCTTTTTATTGAAGTGGAATTTTGGTTTTTTGTAATAATTATCGTCCACCAACGAAATGCCGAGCTTTAAATCGGTTTCAATTTTGTTGTAAACCTCGGCTACGGTGCTTCTTTCATAATCCACCAAGGCGTGTTTTTCGGGTTTGGTCAGATACGGAATGCCGGGGCTTTGTCGGGAGCGCTCGGTGCCGTAGGGTTCTGCCCAGATATTGACCAACATAAAGTGGAGATAGGCTCTGAGCAAAAAGGCTTCGCCGTACAGCGCTTTGATGCGGTTGGTTTTGGGATAGGCGGCAAGCAATTCCAACGCTTTGTTGGCTTGTGCGATACCCGCATAGCACGCATTCCAGTAGTTTAGGGGGGTGTCTAAATCTTCTTGGTCATAATCTTCCCAGAAGAACATCACTTCGTTCAGGCGGGAGTGTTCCCCGCCACTGCGTTCGGCAACATTGTCGGTACGTGCTTCCAAAAACGGAAAATAACTGGCTTGCGGATATGCGCCGGTGAGTAGTTCCGCTATTTTTTCTTCCGAATCGATGGCAACATTTAACGACGAGTCAGGTTCTTTCTCTAAAAATCCCTGACACGATGCCAAAAATGCACTTAATAAGGTTATTTTTATGATTGATTTCATTACAATATGGTTATTTATGTCGATTTATGGTTGTTTTTACATCCCCCTGTCCCCTTCAAAGGGGGATTAGAGTTGTAAATGATGTTCTTTTTAGCTTTGTCAAAGTTTTTAAACTTTGACAAAGCTTGAAAACGCTTGTTTTCTCCTTTTTGCTAGTTGCCCGAGTCTTCGGAACACGTGTTTTGAGCCTTTTGCTATTTGCCCGAAGGTTCAAAACGCTTGTTTTCTCCTTTTTGCTAGTTGCCCGAAGGTCCAAAACACGTGTTTTCTTGTTTTAACTAAACAATTGAAAGCTCAAAACGTATGTTTTTTATTTAAATTGTTTGTTTTTTACATTCCCCCGCCCCTTTCAAAAGGGGATTAGGGGTGTAAATGGTCTTCTTTTTAGCTTTGTCAAAGTTTTAGAACTTTAACAAAGCTTGAAAACGCTTCTTTTCTCCTTTTTTAAGTTCTTACAAAGGCTTGGAACGGTTGTTTTTTATCCAATATTGTTTGTTTTTTACATTCCTTTACTTTTTTCAAAGGAGATTAGGGTTGTAAATTATATTTCTTTACCCCGATTAAGGTTCGAAAACTTTGGCGGAGGTAGAGACGCTACATATTATTCAAAATAAGCCCGTACTTTTGGAGCGACTTCTTTTCCGAACAGCTCAATGGCTTTTAACACATCGGCGTGCGGGAGTGAACCAATCGGAATGTGAAGCATAAAACGGTCTAACTGTAAGTTTTCTACCGTTTTGATGATTTTGCCGGCTACCACCTCGGGGTCGCCTACAAACATAGCTCCGTATTCACTTACCGACCCCATATATTGCTCTTTGGTGAGCGGTTGCCAGTGTGCGCGGTCTTTTGAGATGGCATCGACTAACTGTTTGGTGGGGTAGAAGTACTGGTCAATGGCTTTTTGGTTATCTTCGGCAATAAATCCCCACGAGTGGGAAGCTACTTTGAGTTGCTCGTCGGTATGCCCCCATTGTTTTCCGATTTGGCGGTATCGTTCAATGAGTGGTTTAAAGGCGCGTGGCTCACCGCCGATAATGGCAAAGGCTATGGGCAGTCCCATTTTGGCAGTGCGTACTGCTGTTTCGGGGCTTCCGCCGGTGGCAACCCAAACAGGAAGTGTTTCTTGCACGGCACGCGGGTAAACCCCTTTACCATCAACCGAATGCGTGAGGCGACCTTCCCAAGTGAGTAATTCATTGGAACGAATCTCCAAAAGCATATCCAGTTTTTCGTGGAAAAGTCCGTAATAATCGTCCAAACTATATCCGAACAACGGAAACGATTCAATAAATGAGCCTTTTCCGACCATAATTTCGGCACGTCCGTTTGAGAGTGCGTCAAGTGTGGCGAAGTTTTGGTAAATGCGAATGGGGTCGGACGATGACAGCACGGTAACGGCACTCGACAGCCGTATGTTTTTGGTATTCACGGCGCCGGCAGCCAAAACCATTTCGGGTACGGATACGGCAAAGTCTGCCCGATGGTGTTCCCCGATGGCGTAGATGTCCAGCCCCACGCGGTCAGCCAATTCTATTTCTTCTACTAAATTCTGAATGCGTTCGGCGTGCGAAATGGCTTTGCCGGTGCTTTCAAGCGGTGTGGTTTCACCAAAAGTGGTGATTCCTAATTCAAGTTTTCTTTTCATTTAATATGTAATTAATTATGATTTCAATTGTTTTTTTGTTGGGTTGCTGTGTTTTGTTTTTTACATCCCCCTGCCCCCTTCAAAGGGGGAGTGTGGGTCACACAGCCGTTGTATTTATTTATTGGGTTGTTGTATTTTGTTTTTTTACATCCCCCTGCCCCCTTCAAAGGGGGATTTGGTGAGTGCTTACTTTAAGGTTTAGTCTTTTTTCATTATTAATTGTATTCTATTTATCTTTTCCGTAAAATAGAAATATATCCTTTACTGATTCCCCCTTTGAAGGGGGCAAGGGGGATGTTATTATAAATTTTCCTGTTCAATTTTTAATTCTTCGATTTTTTCTTCAAGTGACAAAATAACACTAAGCATATTGTATTTTACTTCTTGATTTGAAAAGCGAATAAACGTAATGCCATATTTTTCGATTTCTCCTTGTCGTTTAGCATCTTCCAGATACTGAAAGTCGTGAATATTTCCATCTATTTCGATAGCTAACATTAGTTCGTGACAATAAAAGTCTACTATATATTCAAGGATAGGTACCTGCCGATGAAATTCAACTCCGAGAGCCTTATTTTTTATTTGTTTCCATAATAATACTTCACTGAGTGTGCTGTTTTTTCGCAAATATCTTGCAAAATCTTTTAGTTTGGGGTTATATGGGATTATTTTGTTTCTCATATTTTTAATATTTATTTTTCTTTTTTAGGTTTGGTGTATTTTGTTTTTTTACATCCCCCTGCCCCCTTCAAAGGGGGATTTGGTGAGAGTTTACTTTAAGGTTTAGTCTTTTTTCATTATTGATTGTATTCTATTTATCTTTTCCGTAAGATAGGAAAATATCCTTTACTGATTCCCCCTTTGAAGGGAACGGGAGGATATTCGTAATGTATTTTTACTTTCGTCATTTTTTAATTAGGAAAATATCCTTTACTCATTCCCCCTTTGAAGGGGGCAAGGGGGATGTCCACTTGTGTAAATGCCCGAACCCTCAAAACGTGTGTTTTATTGTTTCGGGCATTTGCCCGAAGGCTTAAAATCTATGCTTTTTGGTTTTTTAGTTTTGTAAACGATATTCTTTTTGGCTTTGTCAAATTTTTTAAACTTTGACAAAGCTTGGAAATACAAATTTTCTCTTTTTTGACAAATGCCCAAAAGCTTGAGACAAATGTTTTTTTACTTTTTTTGTTTGTAAAAATGCTTGTTCGTCGTGTTTTTTTAGTTAAAAACCAGCATTTACCGTTAATGTAAACTGTTTCGGCGTTGGCAATGATACCCCGCCCGAGCGGTAATACTCGGGGTCTTGTCCTTTAAGACGACTATCGGAATAAATCAAAAACGGATTGGTAAGTTGCCCCCGTAAATTGATGGTTTTCATTCCGAATTTCTTGGCAATTTGTTGCGAAAGGGTATATGCCAACGATATGTTTTTCATACGGATAAAACTCCCGTCTGCCACACGGTTTTGTGAGTAATTATAGGTGTTGTAAGCCCTTTCGATGTTCTCCTGACCAATAAGGCGAATCAAATCTTGCGAGGGCAAAACGGGTACTTCGGTATGCCACTCATCACCGGGTTGCAACCATCGGTTGTAATATTCGGTTGAAAAAACATTCAGGTCGGCAAAAGCGGGGTCAAATGACGGGTTGAGCCGAATTTTGTTGCCTGCTTGTGCCGTGATGAAAAATGAAAACTCCCAATTCTTATACTGAAAGGTATTCGACAGCCCCGCATTGGTATTCGGTTCAATCGACCCGTGGTAAATCAAATACGATTTGGAGTATTGTGCATCAAGGAAGTCCGCCCCTGCGATGTTTCCGTATGCGCGGTTATTGAGCGGAT
>NZ_JAUNKD010000004.1 GCF_030532915.1 Capnocytophaga sp. | reverse complement strand
GTGCATTCTTGTAACTTTTGGTTTTTTAACTTTGACAAAGTTTCAAAACTTTGTCAAAGTTTTTGGTTAAAAGTTATCGGAGTGCGTGCATTCTTGTAGCTTTTGTTTTTTTAACTTTGTCAAAGTTGCAAACTTTGACAAAGTTGCGGAGTCAAAAACTATCAGAAATCCTAAATGCTTATTGTTTCACGAGTACGGACATGCCGGGATGCAGGCCTTCAACGGGTTCCGTAGGATAGGCTTTTAGTTCAAAGGTCTTACGATCGAAGTCTCCTTGTGCTTTGGTAGCCGTCCACGTGGCGAAATCAGCCATTACGGAAATATGTTTAACCTGCAAGGTTACTTGCTTGTTGTTCAGCGCTGGAATAATAGCCTGAAAGGTGGCATTCTTTTGGAATCGGTGCATAAAATCCTCACGGATATTGAGCACTACCCATATGTTGGAAAGGTCGGCAATGGTGATGATGGGATATCCGGTATTTATCAATTCGCCTTCATTGGGGATTATCTTCATTATCTCACCTTTTGCGGGTGCATATAGGTTGGCTTCGCTCTTGTAGGCTGTTACTTCTTCTACGGCGCCTTTGGCACGCTCCACCATTGCTTTTGCGGCTTGTTTGTCTTCCAATTGTGCGCCCGATAAAGCAAGGTCGTACTGCGCTTTGGCTGCGTTAGCCTGCTCGATGGCAGCTTTGTATTTTGTATATACCTCGTCGCGCTTTTGTGCGGAAATTAATTGTTCTTTGAACATACTTTCAACACGCAAGAATGATGTTTCGGCAAATTCGGCAGCCAATTTTGCCTGCTCCCACATACTTTTTGCAGCCTGAATCTGCTGACTTCTTGCGCCGGCGTTAGCTTTTGCAAGCTGGGCTTCGGCGGCGCTCTGAGCGGCACTGGCTTGGGTAAGTTTGGCGTTGATTTCAGGGGTCTCGATGGTAAGTAACAATTCCCCTTTATTGATAGATTGCCCCTCGTTTACCAATATTTTATCAACCCGACCGGGTATTTTGGGTGCAACACTGATTTGTTTGGCTTCGGCTTGTCCTTGCCAGTACTGAGGCTCGGGTTTTAATAAATGACCAGTAGCCAAAATGGCAACAATCAATAAAATGATGATAACCGTAAGTTTGATGATTTTTTTTGCTTTCATTATTCTTGATGTTTTTAATAGGTGTTTTTGATGATATAGCTTATTTTTTTGTTTTGTAACTTTGTCAAAGTTTACAACTTTGACAAATTTTTGAGTAAAAAGTTATTGGAGTGTTTAAACTCTTGTAGCTTTTTGTTTTTGGAATAACCAGAATGCGTGCATTCTTATAATTTTTTATTTTTGGAATAATAAGAATGTATGTATTCTTGTTGCTTTTTGTTTTTGTAATAATCGGAATGCGTGCATTCTTATTACTTTTGATTTTTGGAATAACCGGAATGCGTACGTTCTTGTAGCTTTTGGTTTTTTAACTTTGACAAAGTTTCAAAACTTTGTCAAAGTTTGATGTTTAAAGTTGTTGGAATGCGTGCATTCTTGTAGCTTTTTATTTTTAGAATAATCGGAATGCGTGCATTCTTGTATCTTTTGTTTTTTTAACTTTGTCAAAGTTGCAAACTTTGACAAAGTTTTTAGTTGGAAAGTTGTCAGAGCGGCTGCATTCTTATAACTTTTTGTTTTTAACTTTGACAAAGTTTTGAAACTTTGTCAAAGTTTGATGTTTAAAGCTGTTGGAATGCGTGCATTCCGGTATTCTTTTATTGTTGGATATGGTAGTTATCGATGTTTCCGCTAACTTTTATAACTTCCATTGCGGCTTCACGCTGCTGTTGAATACCTTGGGCTTGCTCGATAATGGCTTTTTGGTAGTCGCTTTCGGCTTGCAATCGCTCGGAAATGTCGATTAGCCCCTCTTCATATTGTTTTATGGCAAGGGAAAGGTTGTTGTGAGCGATTTTGACCTTTTGCGCATTGATGGAAAGCTTGTCGTTGGCAACGTTATAGTGTTCTATGTTTTTTTGAAGTAACAACATCAGCTTGTCTCGGGCATCGGTAAGTTTGCTTTGGGTAGCAGCGATGTCAAGTCGGGCTTGTTTGATTTTGTTTGTGCGGTTTAGCCCGCTAAACAGCTCCCATTTGGCGCCGAGACCCACAAACCAAGTCGGCGCAAAGGTAATTTCGTTTATGCCAAGGGTAAAATTCCTGCCCGACAGGGGTAACGCGCCCAAATTAAGGTCGGCATTGTAAAGCGATGTGTATCGCACGCCTCCGAGCGCCATAACTTGCGGCAAAAATGCGTACTTTTCTTTTTTGAGAACGTATTCTTGTGCCTTGGCGAATGATTCCAGTGCTTTGACTTCGGGTTTCTCGTCGGCAGTCAGGTTATTTCCGGCATCTAAAAGTACGAAGGGTTCAAACGAGTTGGTAACTTGTGAAATTTGAAGTTGGTCTAAACCGGTGAGGTATTGTATTTTTTGGTGTATGAGACGCTTGTTTCCGTTGAGTTCCACCTGTTTTGATTCCAGTTCAAGCTGGGCGAGCTTGATTTTATCCATATCTAGCGGAATGGCAAGACCTTGCTCGATGCCTTTCTGCACTCTTTTGGCTTCGGTTTGTAGGCGTTTTTGGCTCTCGTCGATAAGTTTTTGTACGGCGTCAAGCACTTTAAGCTGGTCGAAGGCAGTTATGACTTCTTGCGTTAGGGCGTCAGCGGTGCTTTTGGCAAGTTGTTGGGTGCCGATGTGCTTTTGCTCCAAGGCTTTTGCTCCATACGGAATTTGAAGTCCGCTGAACAGCACGGTTTTGGCAGTTACGCCGGCCATTAATAGGTTGCCTTTGAAAGAGCTGGTTCGGTTTCCGTCAAATAAAGGGATTCCGAGCAGCGGCGTTTGCACTGTTTCGAAGTCAAAAGTTTCTTGACTGTTCAAATACATATAACTTCCGGAAGCCTCAATACGCGGAATGTAGCGTTGCAGGGCGTTTTGGCGCTCCAGAGTTATCTTCTCGGCTTCGATATCCTTTTGTTTGAGTGTCTGGCTTTTCTGTTTTGCAGCGCGGATGGCAGTATCCATTGACGGGGATACCGAGATTTGCGCCGTTACCGCAGTTGCCGAAAGTGCAAGTAACAAACTTGCGATGCGTTTTGTACATTTCATTATCAATAAGTTTAAAGACTGAAAAACGGGGGCAAAGATACGACAAAAAGAGTTGCCTCACTGACACAAATGCGTCATTTTTAGGCAGAAGGTTGTATGATTTTCTTACGAATACGGGTAAGTGCCTGCCGGCTGATACCCAGATAGGAGCAAAGATGTGAAACCGAAACCCGATGGATTAGTGTCGGGTTCTCTTTCAGGAAGTTTCGGTAACGCACTTCGGCATCGTCAAACAAAAAGCCTTCCATTCGGCGGTAAATACGTTGCAGAACTTCCTCAATGACGAGTCTTCCGTAGCGCTCAAACGCCGGAATTTGGTGCATACAGGCTTGCAAATGTTCGTAGGAATGGTTGATGATGGTGGTTTTTTCAAGTGCCTGTATGTTGTAGCGGCTGGGTTGAGGGCTTTCAAGCGATGTGTAGTAGGCGGCAACCATCTGCTCTTGCATAAAACTCACGGTGATGTCATCGCCTTGTTCGTTGGTGTAGAACGTGCGGAGCAATCCGTGCGTGACGTAGCCCATTTGCGTTTGCGCTTCACCGGCTTTGATGTAAAATTCACGGGGTGAAAGCACCGAAACGGATAATCCTTGTGCGAAAAAAGCAAGGTTATCGTCGGTCAGCGCCGGATTTTGGGTTTTTACGTTTTGCAGATAGGGTTCAATCACACAATTCATCGCAGTTGAAAATTATTGTAATGTATCGATTTTGGTATTTTTCGGCAATGCGGAATTACAATCGCTGCCGCATTACTTCATATAAAAATACGCCACAGGCGACGGAAACGTTCAGTGAACCGATTTCGCCCACCATAGGCAATTTGGCTTTGGCATCGGCGAGTTTCAGCAGGGCGGGGGAGATGCCCGTATCTTCGGCACCCATTATGATTGCCAGCGGTTGGGTCATTGGAACTTGGTACAGCAGGGAATCAGTTTTTTCGGTGGCAGCCAGTACTTTAACGCCACTGCCTTGCAAGTAGTACACGGCATCGCGCAGGTTGTCCACTTTGCAAATGGGAACGTTAAAAACAGCTCCCGCCGAGGTTTTTACCGTGTCTGCAGTAACGGAAACGCTGCCTTTCTTCGGAATGATGATGCCCGAAACGCCCGTGCATTCGGCAGAACGGATAATGGCGCCGAAATTGCGAACGTCCGAAAGATGGTCTAATATCAAAAACAGCGGTGTTTTGCCGCTTTCAATGCTTGTCATCACCAGATTTTCAAAATCGTGATACTCAACAGGAGCGAGCAACGCCACAACGCCCTGATGATTTTTTTTGGTAAGCCGATTGAGCTTCTCCGCAGGCACTTGTGAAACGCCGATTTGTTCTTTTTGCAGTAAGGTTTGTAATTCTTGAAAAAGCGGACTTTTTAATCCCTTCTGAACGAATACTTTATCGATGGTTTTTCCTGCCGAAATGGCTTCAATCACGGCGCGAATGCCAAAAATTTGATATTCTTTTTCCATAAATGGCTACTTTTATTTATTTGATTATGAGCTTAAAACTCTAACGGATTGTTGTAGGTTTTAAATTTGTGTTTAAGGGCTTCAATTTTGGTTTCTAAATTCTTACGAAAAGCTAAAAATTGCTCGCTTTCAGGATTAAAGGGTTTGTGTTTCAATCCTTTTTGAATGGAATCGACGGATTTCATATCTGCCAAACAATTCGGGTCGATTAGAGTGTTGATAAATCGTTCCCAAATATAGTCAATCGCCACTTGCGAGGGGTGGAGCATATCGTCGGCATAGAAGCGGTAATCGCGCAGTTCGTCTGTCATAATTTCGTAAGCCGGAAAGTATGCAACGTCGGTGTTTTTTGTTAGAAAAGAATGTAATCCGCTGATAAGATGCGCTTTACTGATTTGATTTTGAGTGAACCCGTCTTTCAGATGCCGAACGGGAGAAATGGTAAAAACGATTTTTGCCGAAGGATTACTATTTTTAATCTGCCAAATGCTGTTTTGCAAACTATTTTCTATTTCGTTGATTGTGAGTAATCTTTTTGAAAATTCCGTTTGCGGAAGTTTGTGGCAATTGGCAACGATTCCGTGTTGATGATGCTCGTAAATCCACGCGGTTCCTAAAGTAATAAATACAAAATCAGCTTCTTGCAGCCCCGTTTGTAGTTGCTTGCTTTGTTGGTTGGCGATTTTCACCATATTAATAAGGTGAAGTTGCGAAAGTTCGGAATGAAAGTCGAAACAATGCCATAAATCGTTGTGTTGGAAAAAATCTTCTTCGGAAAAAATTGCGTTTTGCATTGATTTTGTAATGATTTTTTCAATCGCCAACGGGTGGAACAAAATTCCAAACGGATTGCTAACTACTTGAAATTTATGATAATGCAGTTTTTGGGCGATGTTCACGGCAAAGCACGACCCAAGGCTCACTATCTTGGAATGATAGCCTATTTTGGGTGTGATTTCGTTTGTCGGAACAACGGTTCTGAATTCCATAATTTGTGTTTGTCAAGCGGATAAACGTTTTCGAGCGACAAAAATATGAAAAATGTGCCGAAAAAATTAATAATTAGGAGTTTAATGCGAATGGTTGATTTTTTTAATGATTTAAGTTATTGATTAATAGTTTTTTATTTCAGACAGAAAAATAAAAATACGCAAAAAATCATTGAATTTCAAAAAAAACGCGTAACTTCGGCGTTTCGTTCCTTATATATTTTAAAAGAAAATTAATGGATTGGATAAATCACTTATTATCAGCTGTTTTGATGCTGATAACTTTTGCCATAGGCAGTTCGTTGCGTTTTGCCGATTTTGAAAATATTTTCAGGAAATCAAAAGCACTTACCGTTGGTTTGGTTGCCCAAATGGTTTTTTTACCGATATTGGCGTTTGTAATTGCTTATTTTTCAGACCTATCTCCGGAATTGAAGGTGGGAATGCTCATCGTGGCGATTTGCCCCGGCGGAACGACCTCCAATTTTGTGTCGTATTTGGTGAATGCCGATACGGCTCTGGCTGTGGCACTTACGGCGGTTAATAGTTTGCTGATTTTGTTTACCATTCCCGTTTTTACCAATATGGCGATTTCGCTTTTTATGGGAACCACGTCAGAATTTTCACTTTCAATGACAGATACGTTTCTGGAAGTCAGTAAGATAGTGATTTTTCCCGCTTTTTTGGGTCTGGTGTTTAATCGCTATCTTCCGAATTTTGCGTTGAAAATAAAATTTCCGCTAAAAGTCATCAATACGATTTTGCTGGGCTTGGTTTTTGTAGTGAAATTTCTTGCCGATAAAGAATCGGGCGGGACGGGTATCGTTGTTGATGAAATGGTGCGTATTTTTCCATATGTGCTAGTAATGCATTTGGTTGCAATGATTTTTAGTTATTTGATTTCCAGAAGATTTTTCGGAGTTTCCAATGTGCAATCTACCACCATCGGGATTGAGGTTGGCTTGCAAAATACGGTCTTGGCGATTTACGTGGCGGGACTTATCCAAAGTGTTGAAATGGCAAAACCGGCGTTGGTGTACGCAATGTTTTCATTTTTTACCACGTTGGGCTTTGCTCTTTTCGTGATGCGGGATAGGTATAACAAATAGGAGTAAACTTTTTAAAAACTTTTTTGTGATATTTGTAACAAAATAAAAGTCACTTTTTTTTGAATAAAATATTTTATATTATTGATTTTTAGGTATTTAATTGTTTATGTATTAAAAAAAGAATTTTAAGTTTTGACAATGTTGCAAAATATTTTTTAATTAAATTATTGATTTCTTGGTTGTTTAAAAATTTAAAACTACTTTTGCACCCGCAAATAATAGAAGCAATGAAGATGGGGTGTTACTAAAAACCTCAAAATCATATCAAAATTGTAAATATATAACAAACATAATATTGTAAAATTAAATTATGCCAACAATTTCACAATTAGTACGAAAAGGAAGAACCAGAATTACCAAGAAGAGTAAATCGGTTGCTTTGGATTCGTGTCCTCAACGCAGAGGAGTGTGTACGCGTGTTTATACAACAACGCCAAAAAAACCGAACTCGGCAATGCGTAAAGTGGCGCGTGTTCGTTTGACAAACGGCAATGAGGTGAATGCGTACATCCCTGGTGAGGGTCACAACCTCCAAGAGCACTCGATAGTATTGGTACGAGGCGGAAGGGTAAAAGATTTACCGGGTGTGCGTTATCACATTGTTCGTGGAGCGCTTGACACTGCCGGAGTTGCAGGAAGAACGCAGCGTCGTTCTAAATACGGTGCAAAACGTCCAAAACCAGGGCAAGCAGCACCAGCAAAAGGAAAAAAATAATTTAAAAAATCTTTTAACAAGAAGAAATGAGAAAAAGACAGGCTAAAAAAAGACCTCTTTTACCAGATCCGAAGTTTAACGATCAGTTGGTAACGCGTTTTGTGAACAACTTGATGTGGGATGGTAAAAAGTCAGTGGCTTTTAAAGTATTTTACGATGCACTTGATATCGTAGAGCAAAAGAAAAATAACGACGAAAAATCAGCGTTAGAGGTATGGAAAGATGCTTTGACCAATGTAATGCCTCACGTTGAGGTGCGTTCGCGCCGTGTGGGTGGAGCTACCTTCCAAATCCCGATGCAAATTCGTCCTGACCGAAAAGTGTCAATGGCAATGAAATGGTTAATCGGTTACGCTCGTAAACGTAACGAGAAATCGATGTCGCAAAAATTGGCAGGAGAAATTTTGTCAGCAGCCAAAGAAGAAGGTGCTGCGGTTAAGAAAAGAATGGATACGCACAAAATGGCAGAGGCAAACAAAGCCTTCTCACATTTTAGATTTTAATACCTAATAAATAGATGAGTAGAGATTTAAAATATACAAGAAATATTGGTATTGCTGCACATATTGATGCAGGAAAAACAACCACCACTGAGCGTATTCTATTCTATACCGGAAAAACGCACAAATTGGGAGAGGTTCACGACGGAGCTTCTACAATGGACTGGATGGAGCAAGAAGCTGAGCGTGGTATTACAATTCAGTCAGCTGCAACTACTTGCGTTTGGAATTTTCCAACTGAAAACGGGAAACCTACCGCCGATGCAAAAGAATATCACTTTAACATTATCGATACCCCTGGTCACGTGGACTTTACCGTTGAGGTGAACCGTTCGTTGCGTGTATTGGACGGATTGGTGTTCTTGTTCAGTGCTGTTGATGGGGTTGAACCTCAATCGGAAACCAACTGGCGTTTGGCAGATAACTACAAAGTGCCACGTATCGGTTTCGTTAATAAAATGGACAGACAAGGTGCAAACTTCTTGAATGTTTGTAACCAAGTGAAAGATATGTTGAAATCAAATGCTGTGCCGATTGTATTGCCTATCGGTGATGAGGTTGATTTCAAAGGAGTAGTTGATTTGGTAAAAAACCGTGCAATCGTATGGCACGAAGAAACACAAGGAGCTACTTTCGACATCGTTGAAATTCCGGAAGAAATGAAAGATGAAGTTCATCAATATCGTGCGCAACTTATTGAAGAGGTTGCGGCTTATGATGAAGGTCTTTTAGAGAAATTTATGGAAGATGAAAATTCTATCACGGAAGAAGAAATTCACACCGCTTTGCGTGCTGCCGTGATGGATATGGCAATCATTCCGATGGTTTGTGGTTCGTCATTCAAAAACAAAGGGGTTCAGTTTATGTTAGATGCGGTTTGCCGCTACTTGCCTTCACCTTTGGATAAAGAGGCTATCGAAGGAACAGACCCAAATACAGGTGCAGAGATAGCAAGAAAGCCAGCTGTATCTGAGCCTTTTGCTGCTTTGGCGTTTAAAATCGCAACAGACCCTTATGTAGGTCGTTTGGCATTCTTCCGTGCTTATTCAGGGCATTTAGATGCAGGTTCATATGTATTGAACGCACGTTCAGGAAACAAAGAGCGTATTTCGCGTATCTACCAAATGCACGCCAACAAACAAAATCCGATTGAATATATTGAGGCAGGAGATATCGGAGCGGCAGTAGGTTTTAAAGATATCAAAACCGGTGATACGCTTTGTGATGAAAAACATCCAATCGTGCTTGAATCGATGGTGTTCCCTGATCCGGTAATCGGTATTGCGGTTGAGCCTAAGACAAAAGCTGACGTAGATAAAATGGGTATGGCTCTGGCGAAATTAGCAGAAGAAGATCCAACGTTCCAAGTGAAAACAGACCAAGCCTCAGGGCAAACTATCATTTCCGGAATGGGTGAGCTTCACTTAGACATCATCGTTGATCGTTTGAAACGTGAGTTTAAGGTGGAAGTAAACCAAGGTCAGCCACAGGTGGAATACAAAGAAGCACTTACCGCAGTTGCTAATCACCGTGAGGTCTACAAAAAACAATCAGGTGGACGTGGTAAGTTTGCTGATATTGTTTTCCGTATGGAGCCTGCCGAAGAAGGAAAAGTTGGTTTGGAATTCATCAACGAAATCAAAGGTGGTAACATTCCGAAAGAATATATCCCGTCAGTTGAAAAAGGCTTTAAAGAAGCAATGAAGTCAGGTCCGTTGGCAGGATTTGAAATGGACGCAATGAAAATCACTTTGGTCGATGGTTCATTCCACGCGGTGGATTCAGATTCATTATCGTTCGAGCTTGCTGCCAAGTTAGGATACAAAGAGGCTGCTCGTGCTGCCAAAGCGGTACTTATGGAGCCTATTATGAAGTTGGAGGTTATCACTCCGGAAGAAAATATGGGTGATATCGTTGGAGACTTGAACCGTCGTCGTGGTCAAGTAAACAATATGGACGACAGAAACGGAGCAAAAGTTATCAAAGCACACGTTCCGCTATCGGAAATGTTTGGTTACGTAACAGCATTGCGTACCCTTTCATCAGGTCGTGCCACTTCAACGATGGAGTTTTCACACTACGCGGAAACACCTTCAAACATTGCAGAAGAAGTAATTAAAAACGCCAGAGGCAACTAATTTTTAAGGAAATGAGCAGTCAAAAAATCAGAATAAAATTAAAATCTTATGACCATAATTTGGTTGATAAGTCGGCTGAAAAGATTGTAAAAACAGTAAAATCAACAGGAGCCGTAGTGACCGGACCAATTCCGTTACCGACTCATAAAAAAATCTTTACTGTGTTGCGCTCTCCGCACGTAAACAAGAAATCGCGCGAGCAGTTTCAGTTGAGTTCTCACAAACGCTTGTTAGATATTTATAGCTCATCGTCAAAGACTATCGATGCTTTGATGAAGCTCGAATTGCCAAGCGGAGTTGAAGTTGAAATCAAAGTGTGATAACGCAACTGTTTAGCAAGCTGATTTTCAGAAACTAACATTGTCCCGAAACTGCGAGTTTAGGGAAAAACGGAAAAAAATGATTCAGGGTTAAAAAGCCAAGGCATTTTTTGACCCTGAACCTATATAAACTAATATTAATAATTAAATTTAATTTATGTCTGGGTTAATTGGAAAAAAAGTAGGGATGACCAGTATTTTTGATGAAAACGGAAAGAACGTTCCGTGCACCATCATTGAGGCAGGTCCTTGCGTAGTTACCCAAGTCAGAACCGCAGAGGTTGACGGGTATGAGGCTCTTCAACTTGGTTTCGATGACAAAGCAGAACACCGCGCTAACAAAGCTGAGTTAGGGCACTTTAAAAAAGCAGGTACTTCTGTTAAGAAAAAAGTTATCGAATTTCAAGGATTTGAAACAGCCCACAAATTAGGTGATTTAATCACCGTTGAGCTTTTTACAGAAGGCGAGTTTGTTGACGTAACAGGAATTTCAAAAGGTAAGGGATTCCAAGGGGTTGTTAAACGCCACGGATTTGGTGGAGTTGGACAATCAACACACGGTCAGCACAACCGTTTAAGAGCGCCGGGGTCAATAGGTGCGTCGTCTTATCCGTCACGTGTATTCAAAGGAATGCGAATGGCTGGCAGAATGGGAGCAGAAAAAGTAACAGTACAAAACTTGAAAGTGTTGAAGGTGGTTGCCGAGAAAAATCTTTTAGTGGTTAAAGGGTGTATTCCGGGACACAAAAATGCTTACGTAACTATTCACAAATAATGGAAGTAGCAGTATTAAATATTCAAGGAAAAGAAACAGGCAGAAAAGTAACTCTTTCTGATGCTGTGTTCGCAATTGAGCCTAATAATCACGTGATTTACTTAGATGTGAAACGCTATTTGGCTAACAAACGTCAAGGAACTCACAAGGCAAAAGAGAGAAATGAAGTAGCGGGTAGTACTCGTAAGATTAAAAAACAAAAAGGAACCGGTACGGCTCGTGCAGGTAGTGTGAAATCACCTGTATTTGTGGGTGGTGGTCGTATTTTTGGACCTCGTCCGAAAGACTATACACAAAAACTGACCAAAAACGTGAAGCGCTTGGCTCGTCGTTCAGCGTTGAGCGCCAAGGCAAAAAGCCAATCCGTTTTGGTTCTTGAAGATTTGAATTTCGATGCTCCAAAAACAAAAGATTTTACTAATATTTTGAAATCTTTGGGGTTAGAAAATAAAAAATCACTTTTTGTATTGCCGGAAACAAATAATAATGTATATTTGTCGTCGCGAAATTTGAAAAGCTCTAATGTTGTAACAGCTTCTGAATTAAATACTTATCAAATAGTAAATGCTTCGGATGTAGTTCTTTTAGAGAGTTCGGTGAAAGTTTTAGAGTCAATTTTAACAAAATAAGAAAGAATGAGCGTATTAATCAGACCCGTAATTACGGAAAAAGCAAATGCAAATAGCGAGCTAAAAAGTTGCTATACGTTTGAGGTTTGTAAGCAAGCTAACAAAATTCAAATTAAAGAAGCTGTTGAGGCTGCTTATGGCGTTAAAGTTGCACAGGTTCGTACGTTGAACTACGCGCCTAAACGTAAAACGCGCTACACAAAAACAGGTTTGCAATTAGGAAAAACCAATGCCGTAAAACGTGCAGTGGTGCAAGTGGCAAGCGGCGAAACTATTGATTTTTATAGCAATATATAAGTTTAACAAATAGACAAAGATGTCAGTTAGAAAATTAAAACCGATTACCCCCGGGCAGCGTTTTAGAGTAGTAAACGACTTTGACACCATTACTACTGATAAGCCGGAGAAAAGCCTTTTGGTTCCGTTGAAAAAGTCCGGAGGTAGAAACAATCAAGGGAAAATGACCATGCGTTACATTGGTGGTGGTCACAAAAGAAAGTATCGTGTTATCGATTTCAAACGAAACAAGTTTGGTGTTGAAGCCAAAGTAGTTTCAATCGAATACGATCCCAACAGAACAGCGTTTATTGCTTTGGTGCAATACACTGACGGAGAGAAGCGTTACATCATCGCTCCGGCAGGTTTGAAAGTTGACCAAACAATCGTTTCAGGCGAAAGTAATGTAGCTCCTGAAATTGGTAATGCAATGCCGCTTTCACAAATTCCGTTGGGAACGGTAATTTCTTGTATCGAATTGCGACCGGGGCAAGGGGCAAACATCGCTCGCTCTGCCGGAACTTTTGCACAGCTTATGGCAAAAGACGGAAAGTACGCAACCGTGAAATTGCCTTCGGGTGAAACACGTATGATTTTACTTACTTGTATGGCAACAATTGGAACTGTGTCAAACTCTGACCATCAGTTGATTGTATCAGGTAAAGCAGGCCGTTCACGTTGGTTGGGCAGAAGACCACGAACCAGACCTGTTGTGATGAACCCTGTTGATCACCCAATGGGTGGTGGTGAAGGTAGAGCTACCGGAGGTCACCCACGATCAAGAAAAGGTATCCCTGCCAAAGGTTACAGAACTCGTTCTAAAACCAAGGCTAGTAATAAGTATATTGTAGAACGTAGAAAAAAATAAGAGACTAAGAAATGGCACGTTCATTAAAAAAAGGACCTTACGTTCACTATAGTTTGGAGAAAAAAATCCAACAAAATATTGAGTCAGGAAAGAAAACGGTGATCAAAACTTGGTCAAGAGCCTCAATGATTACCCCTGATTTTGTTGGGCAAACAATAGCAGTTCACAATGGTCGTCAGTTTGTTCCGGTGTATATCACAGAGAATATGGTGGGACACAAATTAGGAGAATTTTCACCAACACGCTCGTTCAGAGGGCACGCTGGTGCAAAAAATAAAGGTAAAAAATAATAGAAGGCTATGGGAGTTCGTAAAAGAGAAAAAGCAACAGAGATTAAAGAAGCTAAAAAGAGCTTGGCTTTTGCAAAGTTGAATAACTGCCCTACTTCACCCCGAAAAATGCGCTTGGTAGCGGATTTGGTTCGCGGGCAACAAGTAGATAAAGCCCTTGCTATTTTGAAATTCAACCAAAAAGAAGCGTCGGCTCGTTTAGAGAAATTGTTATTGTCGGCAATCGCCAACTGGCAAGCTAAAAACGAAGATGCTGATTTGGAAGAAGCTGGATTATTTGTTAAAGAAATCCGCGTGGACGGAGGTACTATCTTAAAAAGATTACGCCCTGCACCACAAGGAAGAGCACACAGAATTAGAAAACGCTCTAACCACGTTACAATCGTATTGGGAGCTAAAAATTATAACACAGAAAGCTAAGATAAACTATGGGACAAAAGACAAATCCAATTGGGAATCGCCTTGGAATTATCAGAGGATGGGAGTCTAACTGGTACGGAGGTAACGACTACGGAGATAAACTTGCTGAAGACGACAAAATCAGAAAGTATGTACAAACCCGTTTGTCAAAGGCTAGTGTTTCACGTGTGATTATTGAAAGAACTTTGAAACTTGTAACCGTTACTATCACCACCGCTCGCCCCGGTATCATCATCGGTAAAGGCGGTCAGGAGGTAGACAAGCTCAAAGAAGAATTGAAAAAAATCACCGGTAAGGACATTCAGATTAACATCTTTGAAATTAAAAGACCCGAACTTGATGCCAACTTGGTTGCGGCAAGCATCGCTCGCCAAATCGAAGGGCGTGTTTCATATCGTAGAGCCATTAAAATGGCAATTGCGGCTGCAATGCGTATGAACGCCGAAGGGATTAAAGTGATGATTTCAGGTCGTTTAAACGGTGCAGAGATGGCGCGTTCTGAAAGTTACAAAGAAGGACGCATCCCGTTGTCAACATTCAGAGCCGATATTGATTACGCACTTGACGAGGCACACACCACATACGGACGTATGGGAATCAAAGTGTGGATTATGAAAGGCGAAATCTACGGAAAGAAAGACCTTTCTCCGCTTGTGGGAATGAGTAAAAAATCTGCCGGAGTAGGCTCATCAGCAGGGAAATCTACGACTGACAAGCCTTCGGGAGCTAGAAGAGCACGTCGTAAAAAGTAATTTTTAAAGAAAAAAAGAAATGTTACAGCCAAAAAGAACGAAATATCGTAGAGTACAGAAAGGTAGAATGAAAGGCGTTTCACATCGTGGGGCGCTACTTTCAAACGGTATGTTTGGAATCAAATCGTTAGATTCAGCTTTCATCACTTCGCGCCAAATTGAGTCTGCCCGTGTTGCGGCAACTCGTTATATGAAACGTGAAGGACAGTTGTGGATTAAAATTTTCCCAGACAAGCCGATTACCAAAAAACCTTTGGAAGTACGTATGGGTAAAGGTAAAGGTGCCGTAGAATATTGGGCAGCCGTAGTTAAACCAGGAAGAATTATGTTCGAAGTAGGAGGCGTGCCGATTGAAGTAGCCCGTGAGGCGTTGCGTTTGGCAGCACAAAAACTTCCTGTGAGAACAAAATTCGTTGTAGCAAGAGATTATCAAGATTAATTAAAGAACAATGAAACAGTCTGAAATTAAAAATTTGACAATAGCTGAGCTGCAAGAAAAGCTTGGTGAGTACAAAAAATCGTATGCAGATTTGAAAATGGCACACGCCATTCAACCGCTTGAAAAACCGATTCAATTGCGACAAGTAAGAAGAACCGTTGCGAGATTGGCATGTGAGCTAACTAAAAGAGAATTACAATAATTCGAAGCTGCCTTATGGAAAAAAGAAATTTAAGAAAAGAAAGAATAGGGGTTGTTACCAGCAATAAAATGGAAAAAACCATTGTGGTTTCAGAAGTAAAACGCGTGAAGCACCCTATGTATGGTAAGTTCGTGTTGCGCACTAAAAAATACGTAGCACACGACGAGAAGAATGATTGCAACATTGGTGATACCGTACGGATTATGGAAACTCGTCCGCTGAGTAAAACCAAATGTTGGAGGTTAGTTGAAATCATTGAAAGAGCGAAGTAATTATGGTACAACAAGAATCAAGATTAAAAGTAGCCGATAACACCGGAGCAAAAGAAGTATTGACTATCCGCGTATTAGGTGGAACAAAACGTCGTTACGCTTCGGTAGGTGATAAAATTGTAGTAACTGTGAAGGAGGCAACTCCTAACGGAAGCGTGAAAAAAGGGCAGGTTTCAACCGCAGTAGTGGTGCGAACCAAAAAAGAGGTACGCCGTGCTGATGGCTCTTACATTCGTTTTGACGAAAACGCCTGCGTTCTTTTGAATGCAGCGGGTGAGATGAGAGGGACACGCGTTTTTGGTCCTGTTGCAAGAGAACTTCGTGATAAACAATTTATGAAGATTGTGTCATTAGCGCCTGAGGTGCTTTAATTTTTAATAACTGAATTGATGAAACTAAAAATTAAAACTGGAGACACAGTACGTGTAATGGCTGGTGAGCACAAAGGTTCAGAAGGCAAAGTACTACGTGTTGATCGCGAGAAGAATAAAGCGATTGTTGAGGGAGTGAATTTGGTGTCAAAGCACACCAAACCAAGCGCTCAAAATCCGCAAGGAGGAATCGTTAAAAAAGAGGCTTTTATTCACATTTCAAACCTTTCGTTAATTGACCCCAAAACAAAACAACCTACACGCGTTGGTTTTGAGGAGCGAAACGGTAAAAAAGTGCGAATTTCTAAAAAATCTAATGAAGTAATATAGTTATGGCATACGTACCCAGACTAAAACAAGAATACAGAGAGCGCATCGTGGCGGCTCTGAAAGAAGAATTTGGCTATAAAAATGTAATGCAAGTGCCTAAGCTCGAGAAAATCGTTGTGAGTCGTGGTGTTGGTTCAGCAGTGGCTGACAAAAAACAAATCGATTACGCCGTTGAGGAGCTTACCAAAATTACGGGACAAAAAGCAGTAGCAACTTATTCTAAAAAAGACGTTGCTTCGTTTAAACTCCGTAAAGGAATGCCCATCGGGGCAATGGTTACCTTGCGTGGTGAGCGAATGTACGAATTCTTAGACCGATTGATAACTGCGGCTCTTCCGCGAGTAAGAGATTTTCAAGGAATTAAGGCAACAGGTTTTGACGGGCGAGGAAACTACAACTTAGGGGTTACTGAGCAAATTATCTTCCCTGAAATTGACATTGACAAAATCAATAAAATTGCAGGTATGGATATTACTTTCGTAACTTCGGCTCAAACCGACAAAGAAGCCAAATCATTATTAAGCGAATTAGGATTACCTTTTAAAAAGAACTAAGTATATGGCTAAAGAATCAATGAAAGCCCGTGAGGTGAAAAGACAAAAATTGGTAGCAAAATATGCCGCAAAACGCAAGGCTTTAAAAGAAGCAGGTGATTATGAGGCACTTCAAAAACTACCGAAAAACGCATCGCCGGTTCGTTTACACAATCGTTGTAAATTAACGGGTCGCCCCAAAGGATATATGCGTACATTTGGAATTTCACGTGTTTTGTTCCGTGAAATGGCTAATAAAGGATTAATTCCGGGCGTGAAAAAAGCAAGTTGGTAATAATTAAAAGGACAAAGAATATGTACACAGATCCTATAGCAGATTATTTAACAAGAATTAGAAATGCGAATAATGCCAAGCATAGAGTGGTTGAAATTCCTGCATCGAGATTAAAAAAAGAAATTACAAAAATTTTATTCGACCAAGGATATATTTTGAGCTATAAATTTGAAGATAATGCCGTTCAAGGTACTATCAAAATAGCTTTGAAATATGACAAAATCACCAAAGAGCCTGTCATTAAGCACATCGAAAGAGCAAGCAGACCGGGGCTTCGTAAGTATGCCGGCGCTGATAACCTTCCTCGCGTGTTAAACGGATTGGGAATTGCCATCATTTCAACTTCAAAAGGAGTAATGACAGGTAAAAAAGCCAAAGAACTTAACATTGGCGGTGAAGTAATTTGTTATGTTTACTAATAAATAAAAGACAAAAAAATGTCAAGAATAGGTAAAGCACCCATCAAAATTCCGGCGGGCGTTACAGTAACCATCAATGGCGCTGTCGTAACCGTTAAAGGAAAATTAGGCGAATTGACCCAAGAGGTTAAAGACATTGCTGTAAAGCAAGAAGATGGACAATTAGTGTTAGAGCCTACCGCTCAAACCAAAGACCAAAATGCAAAACACGGTTTGTACCGCGCATTGCTTAACAATATGGTTGTTGGTGTGTCGGAAGGATTCACTAAAGAATTAGAGTTAGTCGGGGTTGGATACCGCGCTTCAAATCAGGGGCAAAAATTAGATTTGGCACTTGGTTTTTCTCACAACATCGTTTTGGAATTGCCGCAAGAGGTAAAACTTGAAACCGTTAATGAGAAAGGTAAAAACCCAATTATTAAATTAACTTCACACGACAAACAGCTGGTAGGGCAAGTGGCGGCTAAAATCCGTAGCTTCCGTAAACCAGAGCCTTACAAAGGAAAAGGCGTTAAGTTTGTGGGCGAAGTGTTGAGAAGAAAAGCAGGTAAATCAGCTTAATAGTTAGAACAATGGCATTATCAAAATTAGAAAGAAGACAACGTATTAAAAGTAGAATCAGAAAAGTAGTGAACGGTACTACGGAGCAACCTCGTTTGGCGGTGTTCAGAAGTAACAACGAAATCTATGCGCAAATCATAGATGACACAAAAGGAACTACTTTGGTAGCTGCATCTTCAAGAGATAAAGAAATCAGTACTGCAAAAATGACTAAATCAGAAAAAGCAGCATTGGTTGGGAAAGCTATTGCAGAAAAGGCTTTGGAACAGGGTGTTGAAAAAGTAACTTTTGACCGAGGAGGCTATTTGTACCACGGTAGAGTAAAATCATTGGCTGACGGAGCAAGAGAAGGCGGACTTAAATTCTAAAAAACTATGTATCAGAAATATAAAAATGTAGAATATGTAAAACCAAGCGGACTTGAACTAAAAGACCGTTTGGTAGGAGTTCAACGTGTTACCAAAGTAACCAAAGGAGGACGTGCGTTCGGGTTTTCGGCTATCGTTGTAGTAGGTGATGAAAACGGTGTTGTAGGGCACGGGCTAGGCAAATCAAAAGAGGTTGCCGATGCCATTGCCAAAGCCGTTGAAGATGCGAAAAAGAATTTAGTTCGCATTCCGCTTAACGGAACTACCTTGCCACACGAGCAAAAAGGAAAATTCGGAGGTGCCCGCGTGTATTTACAACCGGCAACCGAAGGTACCGGAGTAATTGCAGGTGGAGCGGTGCGTGCCGTTTTGGAGGCTGTGGGTGTTCACAACGTACTTTCAAAATCACAAGGGTCATCAAACCCTCACAACGTGGTGAAAGCTACTTTTGATGCATTGTTGCAGTTGCGTTCAGCAAAAACAATTGCTGCCCAACGCGGAATTTCGTTAGAAAAATTGTTTAAAGGTTAATATTCGAAAAGCAATGACAAAAGTAAAAGTAACTCAGATTAAAAGTAGCATCAAGCGCCTAAAAGACCAAAAATTGACTTTGCAGGCTCTTGGACTCAAAGGAATAGGAGGCACGGTTGAGCATCAAGCAACGCCGAGTATCTTAGGAATGATTAATAAAGTAAAACACTTAGTTTCTGTTGAAGAAATTAAATAATATTTTTATACAAAGTTATGAACTTGAGTAATTTACAACCTGCAGAAGGTTCAATTCATAGAGAAGGGAAGCGCGTTGGTCGTGGGCAAGGTTCCGGAAAAGGCGGAACCGCTACACGCGGGCACAAAGGGGCAAAATCTCGTTCAGGTTATTCTAAAAAGATTGGCTTTGAAGGAGGACAAATGCCTTTGCAAAGACGCGTACCAAAATTTGGTTTCAAAAACTTTAACCGTAAAGAGTATGTAGGTATCAACCTTGGGCAATTGCAAAACTTGGTCGACACCGGTAAAATTACCGATTCGGTTGATTTAGAAACCTTAGTTCAACTTCGTTTAGTTAAGAAAACCGATTTGGTTAAAATTTTGGGCGGAGGAGAGTTAAAAGCAAAATTAAAAATATCTGTTCATAAGTTTACGGCAAGTGCCAAAGCGGCTGTTGAAGCGGCGGGAGGCGAGGCTGTAGCTTTGTAATGCATTAAATTATTATGAAGTTTATCGAGAACCTAACCAATATATGGAAAATAGAAGAGTTAAGAAACCGAATTATCTTAACTCTCGGGATTTTGTTAGTGTATCGTTTCGGAGCGCATATCGTTCTGCCGGGTATTGATTCGGCTCAGTTACACGAGTTGGCATCAAGAACGTCAGGCGGCGGATTGTTGGATATTTTAAACGCATTTACCGGAGGGGCTTTTGCCAATGCCTCCGTTTTTGCGTTGGGAATTATGCCGTACATTTCCGCTTCAATTGTGGTACAGCTGATGGGAATAGCCATTCCGTATCTGCAAAAACTACAAAAGGAAGGTGAAAGCGGGCGACGAAAGATAAATCAAATTACTCGATGGCTTACCATAGCAATATGTATTGTTCAAGCACCCGTTTATCTCTACGGAATCAATCAGTTGGGAGTTCCTGATAGCGCTTTTGTTTTAGGAAAAGGTCCTGAGTTTATTGTTCCCGCAGTACTCATTTTGGTAACCGGAACTATTTTTGCGATGTGGTTGGGTGAAAAAATCACAGACAAAGGGATTGGTAACGGTATTTCGTTACTTATTATGGTGGGGATTATTGCTCGTCTTCCGTTGGCTTTTGCAGCTGAATTTGATGCCCGTGTGGCACAATCAAACGGAGGTTTGATGATGATTCTTATCGAAATCATTATTTGGTTTGTAATTATTTTGTTGTGTATTTACCTAATCAAAGCAACGCGTCAAGTACCGGTTCAGTATGCCCGCAGAACGGCTGATGGTAGTGTGGCGGTTGAGAAAAATGTTTTTGGTGCACGTCAGTATATTCCCTTGAAGTTGAATGCTTCGGGGGTAATGCCAATCATTTTTGCACAGGCGCTAATGTTTGTGCCGGCTGCCTTGGCAGGACTTTCAAAGTCAGAAACGGCATTGAGCATTCAGCAGGCGTTTAGCAATATATTTGGTTTTTGGTATAACTTGTTGTTCGCGACAATGATTATATTGTTTACCTATTTTTATACGGCTATTACTGTGCCTACCAACAAAATGGCTGATGATTTAAAACGAAGTGGCGGATTTATCCCGGGTATTCGTCCGGGTAAAGAAACCGGTGATTATTTGGATAAAATAATGTCGCTTATCACCTTTCCGGGATCAATTTTCTTGGCTTTGATAGCTGTTTTTCCGGCATTTTTGAAGGTAATCGGGATGCAAGACAGTTGGGCGTTGTTCTATGGCGGAACCTCATTGCTGATTTTAGTGGGGGTTGCCATCGATACGGTGCAACAGGTGAATTCATACTTACTAAATCGTCATTACGACAGTTTGATGAAAACGGGTAAAAACAGAAAGGCTTAATCATATGGCGAAACAAGCAGCGATTGAACAAGACGGTACAATCATCGAAGCATTATCAAATGCGATGTTTCGGGTGGAGTTAGACAACGGGCACGTGGTAATTGCTCATATCTCAGGGAAAATGCGTATGCACTACATCAAATTACTTCCCGGTGATAAAATAAAGTTAGAAATGAGCCCTTATGACCTAACAAAAGCTCGGATTACGTATCGCTACTAAAAGAAAGTGTTTGGGTGTTATCGGTTTTTTGTATTGAATTTTGATAAAAATCTTTGTCAAAGTGATTTAGCTTTGACAAAGATTCTTTAATGCGCTAATAGATTGAAAATAAGTGTCTTTAGTGTAAATTGTAAAAGTCAAAATTTTTTATGGGACAGCCGTGCTTGGTATTTATTTAAAAAATTACATAATAAGTTCAAAATATTTTGTAGTTTTGCAAACTCTATTGATAAAATCACAATAAAGAAATGAAAGTTAGAGCATCAATTAAAAAAAGAAGCCCCGAGTGCATTATTGTGCGTAGAAAAGGGGTGTTGTACGTAATTAACAAAAAAAATCCTAAATTTAAACAAAGACAAGGATAATTATGGCAAGAATTGCAGGTATTGATTTACCAAAAAACAAACGTGGTGTTATTGGATTAACCTACATTTTTGGTATCGGAAAAAGTAGAGCTCAGGAAATTTTAGCAAAAGCTCAGGTAAATGAAGACAAAAAAGTAAACGAATGGGATGATGCCGAAATCAACAGCATTCGTGAGGTAGTTTCGTCTTATAAGATTGAAGGCGAGTTGCGTTCTGAAATCCAGTTGAACATCAAGCGTTTAATGGATATTGGTTGCTATCGCGGAATCCGTCACAGAATCGGGTTGCCGTTACGTGGACAAAAAACCAAGAACAATTCTCGTACAAGAAAAGGTAGAAGAAAAACTGTTGCAAACAAGAAAAAAGCAACTAAATAATAAGTAGTTACTATGGCAAAATCACATGCAAAATCAAATGCAAAGGCTTCTAAAAAGAGAAAAGTAGTTGTTGAAGCAGTGGGCGAAGCACACGTTTCGGCTACCTTTAATAACATTATCATCTCTCTTACAAATAAAAAAGGAGACGTTATTGCTTGGTCGTCAGCAGGGAAAATGAATTTTAGAGGTTCAAAAAAGAACACGCCTTATGCTGCACAGGTAGCCGCGGAAGATGCTTCAAAAGCAGCTTTTGATGCAGGACTTCGAAAAGTGAAAGTATATGTTAAAGGTCCCGGAAACGGACGTGAGTCTGCTATCCGAACCATTCACAATGCAGGGATTGAAGTAACTGAAATCATTGATGTTACTCCGCTTCCTCACAACGGTTGTCGTCCTCCTAAAAGACGTAGAGTTTAATTCGTTGAATAATAACTAAAACGAAAGGTGTTTGATTATCGAAGGAATGCCTTAATTCATAATCCCTTTCATTTAAAAAATTAATAATGGCAAGATATACAGGTCCAAAAACAAAGATAGCCCGTAAGTTTGGTGAGGCTATTTTCGGTGATGATAAATCTTTTGAAAAGAAAAATTATCCACCCGGGCAACACGGTATTGCCCGTCGTAGAGCAAAACGCTCAGAATATGCAATTCAGTTGCAAGAAAAACAAAAAGCAAAATACACATACGGAATTTTAGAAAAACAATTCCGTAATTTGTATGAAAAAGCAAAACGAAGTAAACACGTTACCGGTGAGGTGTTGTTACAACTTTGTGAGTCGCGTTTAGACAATGTAGTGTATCGTATGGGGATTGCTCCTTCACGCAGTGCGGCGCGCCAGTTGGTTTCACACCGTCATATCACGGTTAACGGCAATATCGTAAACATCCCTTCATACACACTCAAACCGGGTGATGTGGTTGGTGTTCGTGAAAAATCAAAATCACTAAGCGTTATTGAAAATTCATTGGCAGCTAACAACACTGTTTACGAGTGGATTACTTGGAATACTGAAAAGTTGGAAGGTACTTTTGTTGCTGTGCCTCAGCGTATTCAAATTCCTGAAAATATTAAAGAACAGTTAATCGTAGAGTTGTACTCTAAATAATAAATAAGACAGCAGTCAAATTATGGCATTATTCAACTTTCAAAAACCCGATAAAGTTATAATGATTGAATCATCCGATTTTGAGGGGCGATTTGAATTTCGTCCGTTAGAACCCGGATACGGTTTAACAATAGGTAACGCATTACGTAGAGTTATGCTCTCTTCGTTGGAAGGTTTCGCAATTACTTCCGTAAAGTTTGATAAGGTAGGGCACGAGTTTTCTACCATTTCAGGCGTCGTGGAAGACGTTACCGAAATCATCTTAAATTTGAAACAAGTGCGTTTCAAACAACAAGTAGAGGATATAGAGAATGAAACAGCAACGATTTCTGTTTCAGGAAAAAAACAGTTGACTGCCGGTGATTTTCAAAAATATCTTTCAGGATTTCAAATCTTAAATACAGATTTGGTAATCTGTAATATGGAACCATCTGTAACCTTCAACCTCGAAATAACCATCGAAAAAGGGCGTGGGTACGTTTCGGCAGAAGAAAATGCAAATCCAAATGCAGCTATTGGTGTTATTGCCACCGATGCTATCTTTACGCCGATTAAAAACGTAAAATACGCCGTTGAGAATTATCGGGTTGAGCAAAAAACCGATTATGAAAAGTTGGTTTTTGAAATCAAAACAGATGGCTCAATACATCCAAAACAGGCTTTGACAGAAGCTGCCAAAACATTGATTCACCATTTTATGTTGTTCTCAGATGAGCGTATCACGTTAGAGTCTGACGAAATTGCTCAAACTGATGTATACGACGAGGAGTCATTGCATATGCGTCAGCTTTTGAAAACCAAATTGATGGATATGGATCTATCGGTTCGCGCACTTAATTGCTTGAAAGCAGCCGAAGTAGAAACATTGGGTGATTTGGTTTCGTTCAACAAAGCTGATTTGATGAAATTCAGAAATTTTGGTAAAAAATCACTTACAGAACTTGACGAATTGGTTGCCAACAAGGGGTTGACTTTCGGTATGGATTTGTCAAAATATAAATTAGATAAAGATTAACAATCGCTTTTGCGTTATTTAATTAAGGAAAAATGAGACACGGAAATAAAATTAATCATTTAGGAAGAAAAACAGCTCACAGAAAGGCGATGCTTGCCAATATGGCTTGTTCACTCATTGAGCATAAAAGAATAAATACCACCTTGGCAAAAGCAAAAGCCTTGAAGCTCTTTGTTGAACCTTTGGTGACAAAATCAAAAGAAGATACGACTCACAATCGTCGTGTAGCTTTTAGCAGATTAAGAAATAAATATGCTGTAACAGAGTTGTTTAAAGAGGTTTCAGTGAAGGTGGGCGACAGACCCGGAGGGTACACCCGCATCATCAAACTCGGGAATCGTTTGGGTGACAATGCTGAAATGGCACTTATTGAGTTTGTTGATTACAACACTACGTACAATGTAGAGAAAGCTGCGGCTAAGAAAAAATCAACACGTCGTGGTAAGAAAAAATCAACAGATGCACCTGCGCAAACAGAAACTCAAAAAACTGAAACAGCAGAATAATATCAGTAGATTTTATACTTTGAAAAGCTATTCCGTATGGAATAGCTTTTTTTATGACTTTTTTAGAACTTAGCATAAAAAGTTTATTTTCAATGTTTATTCAGCCTTAAAACAAATTGAATAATCCGTACTTTTTGATAAGGTAATTTAAAATATATTTTAACCGATTTTTCTTGTGAATTTGCATTTTTTTTTTTAAACTTGCAACGTGATTTTTCTAAAATAACAAACATAAAAAAACAATAAATTGTGAACGAAATTACCTTAGAATTAACGGATATCAGTCCGCAGCAGTTTTTTGGAGAAGAGGAGATTAATATCAAAAAAATCAAATCATTTTTCCCGAAACTGAAAATCGTGGCACGTGGTAATAAAGTTTTGGCATTTGGCGAGCAGGAGCTGCTCAAAGATTTTCAGCAGAAAATGCAATTGCTCATCAAACATTACGGCAAATACAATCGGTTAGACCAGCGTTCGATTGATTCTATTTTAAACGGAAATGAAGAGCCAATTGAATTGACTGAAAAAAATAATGCCGACACGATTCTGCACGGCGTAAACGGAAAAATCATTCGTCCGCAAACCAAAAATCAGTTTAAATTGGTGGAGCTGATGAAGAAAAACGATATGGTTTTTGCCGTGGGACCCGCCGGAACCGGAAAAACCTATATGGGTGTAGCCTTGGCGGTTAAGGCCTTGAAAGAAAAACAAGTAAAACGAATTATACTGACGCGTCCGGCAGTGGAAGCAGGTGAAAATCTCGGTTTTTTGCCCGGTGATTTAAAGGAAAAACTCGACCCGTATATGCAGCCACTTTACGATGCCTTGCGCGATATGATTCCGTATGAAAAACTCGCCGGATTTATTGAGGCGGGCATCATTGAAATTGCGCCTTTGGCGTTTATGCGCGGGCGAACCCTTGATAATGCGTTTGTTATTTTGGACGAAGCTCAAAATACCACGCACGCACAAATGAAAATGTTTCTGACCCGTATGGGGCGAAACGCCAAATTTATGGTAACGGGTGACCCCGGACAGATTGACCTGCCCCGTCGCGTGTCTTCCGGATTAAAAGAAGCCTTGCTCATCCTGCGAAACGTAAAAGGCATCGGTATTTTGCATTTAGACGACAAAGACGTGGTGCGTCATCCGTTGGTAAAAAATATTATCGAAGCTTATAAAAGCATCGAAAACATAGAATAAATGAATATAATATAAAAAAAATATGAATACAACATTAGTGATTTTGGCTGCCGGATTGGGTAGTCGTTTTGGTTCAGACAAGCAATTGGAAGGAATTTATAACGGAAATTCGTTATTCGATTACGGAATTTACGATGCCCTTGAAGCGGGTTTTTCTGACGTGGTGATGATTATTCGCACTGAAATTGAAGAGCTTACCAAAAAACATTTGGAAAATCGTTTTAAAGGATTGCCCGTTTCGTTCGTGTTTCAAAACTTGCACAACCCCAAAGGCATTGAGCGTCAAAAACCTTGGGGAACAGGGCACGCAATGCTTTGTGTGAAAGACGTGGTGAAAAATCCGTTTTTGATTATCAATGCCGATGATTACTACGGAAAAGATGCCTTTTCATTTATGGCAAAAGCCTTAAAATCAGGTAAAAATAAAACGTTTTTCTCTGCCGGATATTTGCTTAAAAATACGTTGAGCGAAAACGGAACGGTTTCACGTGGAGTTTGCAACGTAAACAAAGATAATCACTTACAATCAATCGTTGAGGCTACCAAACTCAGAAAAATAGATGAAAATACGGCAATTGATGAAGAAACAGGAACGAAATATGACATCAATTCATTCGTTTCGATGAATTTCTGGGGCTTTACGCCTGAAATTTTCCCGATGACGGAAAAACTTTTTGCCGATTTTGTTGAAGCAAACCGCGAAAAACCCAAAGCCGAGTTTTTCATTCCGTTAATCGTTCAGCACGCCATTGAAAATGAGGGATATGTATTGGAAGTGCTTCCAAACAACGATGCTTGGTTTGGAATGACTTACCGCGAGGATTTGGACAAAGTGAAAAACGAAATCAAAAATCTGACCGAAAAAGGAAAATATCCACAGAATTTTTAAATACGCTTAACTTTGTCAAAGTTGAAAACTTTGACAAAGTTATTCTTTTGAAAATCATAGTTATATAAATAATTTAAATATAGTAATAATGAAAAACACAGCTGAAAAAATTGCGCCTTTGTTTGATTTTAAGGGCGAAATCCTATCGGTAACACCTTTCGGGAATGGGCATATCAATTATACTTTTTTGGTAAAAACCACCGAAGATGAATACGTTTTGCAAGGCATTAACACCAATGTTTTCAAAAAACCGTATGCCATTATTAAAAACATTGAATTGTTGTGGGAAACAGAGCCTTCTAACAAAATTATTCTCAATATGTTACCTGTTAAAACGGGAGGATACTCGGTTGATGCGGATAATGCCGTTTGGCGTGCCGTTCCGCTGGCAAAAAACTATACGGCTTTTGAGTTTGTGCAAGAGGCGTGGCAGGCTGAAAAAGCGGCTTCTGCCTATGCAACGTTTATCAAAACATTCGAGAAAATCGATACTGCCAAATTGGAAGACACAATTCCTGATTTTCACAACGGATTGATGCGTTATGCACATCTGGAAGCGGCATATGCACAAGCAAAACCCGAGCGTATCGAAAAAGCGCAACATTTGTATGATTTTGCAAAATCGCACAAGGTGATTTTTGATGAAGTTAAAAAGGCGGTTGATGAAAAACGCATTCCCATACGGGTAACGCATAACGATACGAAAATCAATAACGTGTTGATTAACAACGATAATCCGGATGATTTTAAAGTAATTGATTTGGATACGGTAATGCAGGGAATCTTGCTTTATGACTTTGGTGATATGGTGCGCACTTCGGTAAGCCCTACCAATGAAAATGAGCTTGACGACTCAAAAATTGTGTTCAATACTTCATTTTTTGAAGCCATCTGTAAAGGATTTTCGGTAATGAAAGACGTGATGACGCCAACGGAAAAAGAAATGATTTTGGACGGAGCTAAGTATATGATTTTCATCATCGGTGTTCGTTTCCTTACTGATTATTTCAATAACGACATCTATTTCAAAACGCATTTTGAAGACGAGAATTTCATCAGAGCAAGAAACCAATTTGTGCTTTTACAACGTTTGGAAGAAAAAGAGACCGAATTGCGAAAAATTACGGCGGCTTGCTTTAAATAAAAATAGTTGTTTTTGACAAAACTGTCTGGAAAAGGGTTATATTTGCCCCGTTTTCAGGCAGTTTTAATTTATAATTCATATGAAAAAATACATCTACGCACTACTTTTTTGGTTGCCCTTTTTAGGCTTTTCACAAATAAAAATTGAAGGAAAAGTGATTGATGAAGACGGAAATCCAATTGCTTACGCCAACGTTATTTTTCCAAAAACCACCAAAGGAACTTCAACCGACCTTGACGGAAGGTTCTCCTTGTATTCCGATAAAAAACAAAAAGTGATTGAAGTTTCGTTCATCGGTTACGTTACCAAATCCGTGCATTTAAAGGGCGAAGACCTTCGTAATCTGGTAGTTGTCTTGACCGAAGGTGAAGAACTCAGTGAGGTAGTTGTTGTGGGAAAACCCAAAAAAGCACTTTCAAAAAAAGAAAATCCGGCGTACCGAATTTTGCAGGGAATTTGGAAAAACAAAAGCAAAAAAGGATTGCAAAATGCTGATTCATATGAATATAAAAAATATACGGCTGTTGAAATGGGGCTGAATAATTTAGATTCCGTTTTTTTAAAAGAAACCTTGGGGCGCGATTATGACACGGTGCGTAAAATGCTTTCCGAAAAGAAACATAAAAACACGTTTTCAATGCCTATCTATCTGAAAGAGAGCGTTGAAAAAGTGTATCAAAATAACAAATCCAACAAAACACGCACCGATGTGGAAATGGAACGTTCACAAGGCATTACCCAAAAAGGATTTGGTTTAGAGCGTTTTAGCAGGGCTTTTGATGAATTTAATATTTATGACAATTCATATCTTATTTTAAATCAAGCATTTGTAAGCCCGTTGTCGGAATTTGGTTACAGCACCTATCACTATGTGCTTAACGACACGATACGGACAGACGAGCGCAATTTTTACCGTGTTTTCTTCTTCCCGAAAACCGATGAGGATTTGGCTTTGGAAGGGCATTTTGTAGTAGATGATAAATCATTTATTGTTAAATCAATAGAAATGCGAACCACCGCCAAAACCAATATTAATATGGTACGCGGAATGTTTTTTGAAAAGCATTTCAAAATTGAAAATGACAGCGTGTATGTTCCTGAAAAAGAGATACAAGAGGGGGATTTTACGTTGCTCACCAAAAACGATTATGAAAAAGGGTTGTATATCCACAACGTAATTGAATATTCAGATGTGTTGCTGAACAAACCCAAATCCGATTTATTTTACACCGAACAGACCGTTTTGCGCAGTAAAGGGCAATCGCGAAAAGACAGTGTTCATTGGTTGGAAACCCGAACAGAAAGCTCTGAAAGTCTGCTAAAAACACAGGCACTTATTGAAAAAATAGGGGGTACGCCTCGTATAAAAGCCGTTACTGATGCCATTGATTTCATAGGTTCGGGCTATTTGTCGCTGACAAGTTACCTGCAAGCGGGAACTTATTGGCAACTCTATGAAGCTAATGATGTTGAAAAACACCGTTTTAGGCTGGGATTCAGAAGTTTTGTAACCACCGAAGACCGCTTTCGAACTTATTTTTACGGAGCCTACGGAACGCGTGACAAAAGATTTAAGTACGGGTTGAGTGCCAGTTACTTACTAACGGAATATCCACGTATAACCCTTGGAGCGATGTATCAAAATGATTATCTGCAACTTGGGCGAAACAACGCTTTCAAGGGCGAATCGGATATGAGTTTTAGAACAATAGCCAACGCTGTTATCAATCGGGGCGATAATTATTTTTTAACCGAAGCCCAACGCGTGCAAGCTGCCATAACGTACGATATCCACAACAATTTTAAAATTACGTTTTTCGGGCGTCATCAAAGGTCAAAACCTGCCGATACCGAACACTTTTCAATAGCATATAAAGATGTTGATAACCAAAAAGTTATTTCAGAATATACCGATTTTAATTCAGGAATCAGCATTTCATACACACCCGGTAGAAACGTCTACGGCGAAGGCGTGGAACAGCGCTATGGCAAAAAACTTTTTTCAACCTACGCATTCAAGTACACCAAAGCCGCCAAAGGAGTTTTTAACAGTGCGTTTGATTATGACAAAGTAGAAATTTTGCTGAGTAAACCATTGCCTTTATGGGGATTAGGTATTTTACACACAACCATTGAAGCCGGAAAAATATTCGGGAATGCACCCCTTACGGGACTCGCGCCAACACCCTCCAATCAATCCTATTCGGTGGGGAAAAACGTTTTTGCTTTGTTGGATTATTATGATTTTGTGTCAGATACTTACATCAACGGGCATTTTGAGCATCATTTTAACGGGCTTATTTTCAATAGAATACCTTGGGTGAAAAAGCTGGGATTACGGAGTTTGGTTTTTGCCCGATTTACCCTCGGAACGATTTCCGACAAAAATAAGACCCTCAATGCCACCAACTTGCTGTACAACGCTCCCGAAAAACCTTACTGGGAATACGGTTTTGGTATTGAAAATATCGGACTTGGGAATTTCCGTTTTGTGAGGATTGATTTTGTTTGGCGTAGTGATTTTAATGACGTCAACGGCGTGCGAAACCCTAAATTTGGCATTCGAGTGGGGATAGCACCGACATTTTAGTAAAATAACTATTTAAAAATCAGTAGTATGATTCTGACCACTTCTGAAAGCCATCGCAATTGCCCTACGGGATACAGCGTTTATGCTTTGAATGAAAATTTTTGTATGTTTTCAGGCGATAAGGGAACGCATATTTTTATTCCGGATGTTGATTTTGAGTATGTTAAAAATGAATTTCAGACGTTTTATCCGCGTGTAAATCCGTTGTTTGATGAGTTGGAAACACAAATCGATCCCACTTCCGATAATGTGTTTGACCGAGAAACCTGCCGAGCCATTATTGAAAAAATCCAACAGAAATTATTTGAAAATGAAAGTATTACCAAGTTTGCACAGGATTTGGTTCATTGGCTCAATCAGCGTTTGGAATATGCCCCGTACATCAATTTTTACGGAAATTTGTAAACGAAACAAAATATACCGAAAGGATTTTAAGAAGTTGTGTTTTCTTAATTTCACTTCCCAAAATTTGGATTTTCTTCTTTCATAAACCAAAACTGACAACAATTTCCGGAGGCGAAAGTAACGGGACGCACGAAGCGAACACCGTGTTTTTCGGGTTTTATGCCGTTTATCCAAGCCAAATCCATTCGGCAGAGAAGCGGTTGGAGGTCGGTTCGGTCTAAAAGTTGCAAAGTTTGATGAAAAAGGCACTTTTTGATATGCAAAACATAACCAAAATCGCTGTCGATGGGGCGTTCAAACGAAAAACTATCGCCAAAATAGTCTTTTTCTCGGTTTTTGGAGATGTTTACCAAATTTTTTAACGGATTTTCAGCGGAATCAAGTATTTTTTCAGTGCCTTCCACTACGAAATTATAAATCGGAGCGTTGATGCTTTTTTCCGTTTGGAGCATCGCCGTTTTTTGCGGAACGCCAACTTGCAAGAAGGCTTCGTACAGCGAAACTGCCAAAACCGCAAACGACACATTTCCTTTGTCTAAATCGTTGTTAATGAGTGGTTTTGCTTTTTGGAGATTTTCCGAGAATCGGATTTTAAAAATGTTTTCAAACGACTCAAAATCGGACTCTTCTAGCCAATTTTGATTTTTGATATGCCGAAACGCCTCGTTTTGTATCCACTGAAACACTTCCCAAGGCGAAAAGCTATTTTCCTGATAATGTGTGTTTTTATTTGCCATAAGCTGAATTTTGTTTTACGGCAAAAGTATGGAGTTCGTCAGTGGAAAAAGTTGCGAAATGGCAATTAATCAGGTTGTTGTTATTTTCTTTATAGCAAATTTCATATATTCCGAAATTCGTTTATTTCTTTTATCTATCAAATTGATTATATGACTTTTATAAGACTTGTATTCGGAAGCATTTAAAGGAAAAGGGGGGCTTTTAAAATCATCAAAAGGTAACGAAAAATGTACTTGGCCTTGCGAATTGATGAAATCTTGCAATAAGAAAAAGTTAATATACCCTTCAAAATCAACAAATAAATCAAAAAAGAATTTGTAATTGCTCAAAATAGCGGAAAGCGGATTGGATTCATTTATGTAGAAACGCCTTATACATTCAAGTGTCAAATCAAACCGATCGCCTATTTGCGGGTGAATACCTCTTGCTTGATTGATAGTCAGACCCTTATGCTTATGGGCTGGAAAAATAATATGTCCTCCCATTGTTCGCACTTTGTACATAAGTTGTTCTCTTTCAAGTTCTGAAAGCCACGGGTCAAATTTATTGTTGTACTTTTCACTAAAATGAGGACACATTCTATCGCTTGACAAATTCATACAGAGATTATTACGCAATAGCAATCTGTTATTTCCTTGAATATCAATAATAAGCAAGTCTTCATTTGGAAGTTTTTTACTCCATAGTATTTTATGTATTTCGTATAATTTTCGACTATCTGTGTCGGGGTCTCCACATTTACTGTCTATTCTAAAATCAAAATTTACATTAAATTCTTGCATTTTATATACTATTTCATTCTTTCTACTCTACTAATCGAAAACTTACGCTGAGCATTGAGGCGAGGTCTTTTTGTTTTACTTTTTTAATGAAATTGGGGTACTCAAAAAGGGCTTGGTAACGGTTTTTGGCGTGAGACATTTTATTCTATTTTATTTACAATTTTCCCACTATAAGCAAAATTCGAATTAAAAAATAATTCTGGGGAATTGATTATGGTGTTATTAAATAAAAAAGCGAAATGAATTTTGTAAAAATTAATCAATGGTTTTTGATTTTGAATCTGAATTCGCAACGGAGATTTAGGATACACAAAAATAGGGTCTTTTAGTGCTATAACTTGCTTGTCTATATCGGTGTAGTTAAAATTAAAATCTATTAAAAACCTTTTTGTAGGTTTTAAAATGCCATTAGGTCGAGGTGGAAATCCTCCACGAGCCACAGCAAGTGTTTCACAAAATCCTTCAATTGAATTTAGGGTAATTGTATTGTCCGAATTGTTTATAAAACTAAAATCAAAGACTGGTAGTTGGTTTCTGTCTTTTATGTTATTGAAAATGAATAATCTGTCATTTTTATCTGATTTTTGGTAAATGGACTTATTTAGAACTTCTATTCGTGCAATTTCTACGGAATTATTCCTAAACGGATAATATTTGTTTACAATGTTGCTGTAAAGAAAAATTTCATTGCTAATTTTAGACCAGCTCCATAACTCTATCACACAGGCAATTCCGTTAGTAAGCAAAAGCGTGTTCAAATAATCTTGTATTTTAGTATCATTTTGTATCGTTGTTGCAATAATGATTTTTGATGGGCTAAATCCATTTGAAAAGATATTACCTATGTCTCTTTTTATTTCTTGTACAAATTGTAATTTTGTTTTACGGTCAAAAAGGTTAATAGTTCTTAATTTACATTGAATTATTATGTTTAATTCACAAGAAATAATATCGATTCCTTTTTGATTTTGTCCTTTTCTTCCGTAAAGAATGAAATTTGAGGTTTTATATGTATGATTGGCTAAATCACAAATTAGATTTTCAAAAATTTCAAAACTTTTTGGTAAAGGAAGCTCGTATATCATCTTATTTTGTTTTTTGCAAAAGTATTATATTTCTTTGTTTCTATAAAAGTTTCATCTTTACTTCTGATATAAATTTTAAGTCTTTAAGAAGTTTTTAAAAAGCATTTCAATCAAATTTATTCGTTGTCTCTTTTTTACCCTGTTAATCGAAAATTTGCTTCGAGTATTGAAGTGAAGTTTTTCTGTTTCTCAGTTTTCTAAAAACCGTTGAACGCACAAAAAAACTTTTATCCCTACAACGCAATGTAAGGGCAAATTGCAATTGCTTCGCCAGTTCGCGTTGCTCGGGTCGCCCCTATGATGTGCCGAAACCTATGTTCCTATGTGGTTCATTTCTCCCTCTCCTTGGGAGAGGGTCGGGGTGAGGAATTTCACATTGTACTGCGTATAATTCTCAAAAAATCTGTACATTTGCATTTTAATTCCAGAAAAAATGTCAGAAGAACAAAAATCAAATAATTTTATTGAAAATATTATCGAAGAAGATTTGTCTAATGGGTTTTCTTCCAGTAAGTTGCGTTTTCGTTTTCCGCCCGAGCCAAACGGCTATTTGCACATCGGACACGCCAGTTCCATCTGCCTCAACTTCGGACTGGGTTTGCGGTACAATTCGCCTGTAAATCTGCGGTTTGACGATACCAATCCGTCCAAAGAAGAACAAGAATACGTCGATGCCATCAAACGCGATGTGGAGTGGCTCGGATTCCGTTGGGAAAGAGAGTGTTACGCTTCCGATTACTTCCAACAATTGTATGATTGGGCGGTGCAGCTCATCAAACAAGGAAAGGCGTATGTCGATGGGCAAACTTCCGAAGAGATTGCAAAACAGAAAGGTACGCCCACACAGGCAGGGGTGGAAAGTCCGTTCCGAAACACGTCCGTTGCCGAAAATCTCGACCTTTTCGAGCGAATGAAAAACGGCGAATTTGAAAACGGAAAATACGTGCTTCGTGCCAAAATCGATATGGCTTCGCCCAATATGTTGATGCGCGACCCGATTATTTACCGCATTATGCACTCGGCTCATCATCGCACTGGAAATCAGTGGTGTATCTATCCGATGTACGACTGGGCTCACGGTGAAAGCGACTATTTGGAACAGATTTCGCACTCGCTTTGTACCCTCGAATTTTTGCCTCACCGCGAGTTGTACGACTGGTTTTTAGACCAGATTTACGATGAAAAATTGGTTCGCCCTAAACAACGCGAATTTGCTCGTCGCAACCTCTCGCATACGGTGGTGAGCAAACGAAAATTGTTGCAGTTGGTCAATGAAAAACACGTTTCGGGCTGGGACGACCCGCGTATGCCTACCATATCCGGCTTACGCAGAAGGGGTTACACGCCTGAATCGATTCGCAAGTTTGCCGAAACCATCGGAATTGCCAAACGCGAAAATCTGATAGATGTCTCATTATTAGAGTTTTGCATTCGCGAGGATTTGAACAAAAAAGCCAATCGCGTTATGGCAGTGCTTGACCCTGTTAAGGTACTGATTACCAATTACCCGGAAGAAAAAGAGGAGTGGCTCGATGCCGAAAACAATCCAGAAGTAGAGCCGATGACGTATCGCAAAGTACCGTTTTCGCGTGAAATTTACATCGAAAGAGAAGATTTCCGTGAGGAAGCAAATAATAAGTTTTTCCGTTTGAAATTAGGAGGCGAGGTACGTCTGAAAAATGCGTATATCATTAAGGCTGAGAGCGTTGTAAAGGACGAAAACGGCAATATCACCGAAATTCACTGCACCTATGACCCCGAAAGCCGCAGCGGAAGTGGAACGGAGGCGAGCAAACGCAAGGTAAAAGGTACATTACACTGGGTATCAGTCCCTCACGCTTTGGAAGTGGAAGCACGAATTTACGACCGCCTGTTTACCGTTGCCGAGCCTGACCGCCAAGAGGGCAACTTTTTGGACTATGTAAATCCGGATTCGCTCAAAGTAACGACCGCCTATGCCGAGCCGAGTTTGAAAGAAGCCCAAGTAGGGGAAGGCTTTCAGTTTCAGCGATTGGGATATTTCAGTCTCGACCCTGATTCCACTGCCGAAAAACTGGTTTTCAACAAAACCGTCGGTCTCAAAGATACCTGGGCGAAAGTGGAAGAAAAACAATAATTTACGCAAAGGCAATGAAACTCGTTGCCTTTGTCTTATTAATAACCAATTAGGAAATGAAAAATCAATTTTATCTTTTTATCAGCTTTGTATTGTGTTGTTTTTTAGCTTCTTGCAGTTCTGTTAAGTTAGATGGCGGAACTAAAAATGCAAGCCAAGTTGGGCAAATAAATGATATAACACTTATTGCCAAAACAGAAAAAATCCAACATCAATCCAAAAAGATAGGGCGTTTTGTGTTAAAAGAAGATTTTAACATCGAATGGAGCAATATCAGAAAAAAGATGACCGATTTTGCCAACGCAAATGGCGGTAATTTGTTTGAAATATCCGAAATCGGTTTTGGAAAGAAAGGACACGTTTTTTATGTAGAAGGGGAGTTGTGTTACAACGAAAATCTAACGGAAATCCGTTCGCAATTTGATAACACTTGTGCCGTAAATATTATTTATCCGAGTTTTGGGGCGGTTTTGACTTTTCCGGTAGATATTGAAATTGAGAAAGATATATACAAAAAAGTAACCTACAAAGAAAAAGCTATTAGAAAAGAATTTGCGGATTGCAATCAAGAAACTACAATTTTTGTCAATAAAACTAAAAATATAGTGAAACTCAACGGAATGTCGAAATATTTTTTCATTCAGCGTGAAGGAGGAATGACGGCTACCGCAGGAGGAGTAGGAGTGAGCGCTGGCGGTTTTATTCTGACAGAGATAGAAGATGCTGATTTTGGTAGAGTTATGACCTTGTTGCATTAAAAACGATTTGTTACTTTATAAAAACAAAATACAATGAACACAGAAAAAGTTTCACAACATATTGTTAGTTGGCTGAAAAATTACGTCGAAACTTCCCGCGTGAAAGGGCTTGTTATCGGTATTTCGGGAGGGATTGATTCGGCGGTGGTTTCAACTCTTTGTGCCAAAACGGGTTTACCCACACTTTGCCTTGAATTGCCTATACATCAGGCAGAAAGCCACGTGTCGCGCGCCAAAGAACACATTGCTTTCCTGAAAAAAAATTACCCGAATGTTTCAAATCTTCAAGTGGATTTAACGCCTGTTTTTGACCGGTTTGTGAGCCAAATCCCGAAAACGGATAAAACCACTTATGAAATGGCGTTAGCAAACACGCGGGCACGTCTGCGAATGACAACGCTTTACTATTTTGCTGGTTTAGAAGGATATATCGTGGTGGGAACGGGTAACAAAATCGAAGATTTCGGTGTCGGATTTTTTACCAAATACGGCGACGGAGGCGTAGATGTAAGCCCCATTGCCGATTTGATGAAAAGCGAAGTGAGGCAACTGGCTCATTATCTGAATATTCCTGATTCCATTTTGAAAGCCAAACCCGCTGACGGGCTTTTTGGCGATGACCGTAGCGATGAAGACCAACTCAAAGCCTCGTATGATGAGCTGGAATGGGCAATGTTGCAAGACCAAAACGGAAAGCAAGCCGATGATTTTTCGGGGCGGGAAAAAGAAGTTTTTCAGATTTATAAACGTTTGAATAAAGCTAATCAGCACAAAATGAATCCGATACCAATCTGTAAAATAGAAGATAAAAACTGATTTTTAATCATTAATCAATTAGAAAACAATGAAAAACATACTGATTTTAGGTTCCGGCGGACGTGAACACGCTTTCGCCTTGAAAATAAGCCAAAGTCCGCTTTGCAACCAATTGTACGTAGCTCCCGGAAATGGCGGAACTCATCAAGTGGCTACCAATGTGAGTGTGAATCCTACTGATTTTCAGTCCGTAAAGCAATTCGTATTGGAAAAACAAATCACGATGGTGGTAGTAGGTCCCGAAGACCCGCTGGTGCAGGGCGTTTATGATTTCTTTGAAGAAGATGAGCAACTGCAACATATTCAGGTGATTGGACCTTCCAAAAAAGGAGCTCAGCTGGAAGGAAGTAAAGAATTTGCCAAGCAATTTATGCAACGCCACAATATCCCGACGGCTAAATATGAGAGCTTTACGAAAGAAACCGCAGAACAAGGTTGCAAATTTTTGGAATCAATGCAGCCACCTTATGTTTTGAAAGCTGACGGACTGGCGGCCGGAAAAGGTGTGTTGATTATCAGTGATTTAAAAGAAGCTCAAACGGAACTTAAAAATATGCTTTTGAATGAAAAATTCGGAAGTGCCAGCCAAAAGGTTGTAATTGAGGAGTTTCTGGACGGAATTGAGTTGAGTTGTTTTGTTCTTACCGATGGAAAGAATTACAAAATCTTGCCCACAGCCAAAGATTACAAACGCATAGGCGAGAACGACCAAGGTTTGAACACGGGCGGAATGGGGGCGGTTTCTCCCGTGCCTTTTGCCAACGCCGATTTTATGGAAAAAATTGAAAATCGCATCGTAAAACCGACCATCGCAGGGCTTCAAAAAGATAAAATTGAATATAAAGGCTTCATTTTCATCGGGCTTATCAAAGTGAAAGGCGAACCTTACGTGATTGAATACAACGTGCGTATGGGCGACCCCGAAACGGAAGTTGTTCTGCCTCGAATTGAGAGCGATTTAGTTCCGATTTTTGAGTCATTAAGAGAGCAAACGCTTGATAATGTTACGATTGACATCAATCCGCAAAGTGCCGTTACTGTGATGTTGGTTTCGGGCGGTTATCCGAAAGATTACGAAAAAGGAAAACACATCACCGGAACAGAAAACGTAGAAGGTAGCATCGTTTTTCACGCCGGTACATCACTGAAAAATAATGAATTACAAACTTCGGGCGGACGCGTACTTGCCGTTACTTCTTTCGGAAATGATTTCAAAGAAGCCTTGCAAAAATCGTATAAAAACATTGAAAAAATTCATTTTGAAAAGATGTATTTTCGAAAAGACATTGGCTTCGATTTGTAGTAATTTTTTAAAACCATCTAAGATTATTTAAGTATGTTAGATGTTTTTTTTTCTGTCATTTTGTCAGTAATGTTGGTTTGGTATTTTTTTTGTAAAAACACTTCCCGTAAAAAATCATTTACTAAATTAATAAGCAAGAACAAATGAAAGGAAATATCAATGTTTCGGTGGAAAATATTTTTCCGCTTATCAAGAAATTTTTATACAGCGACCACGAAATTTTCCTGCGGGAACTTATCTCCAACGCTACGGACGCAACCTTGAAGCTCAAACACTTAACCCAAATCGGGGAAGCCAAAGTGGCCTACGGAAATCCGATGATTGAAGTGAAAATTGACAAGGAAAACAAAACCCTGCACATTACCGACCAAGGCATCGGGATGTCGGGCGAAGAGGTCGAAAAATACATCAACCAAATCGCTTTTTCGGGTGCGGAAGAATTCCTTGAAAAATACAAAGACACTGCCAAAGATGCAGGCGTTATCGGGCATTTCGGACTCGGATTTTACTCCGCTTTTATGGTGGCTAACAAGGTGGAAATCATCACTAAATCTTACACCGATGCTCCCGCCGTGCGTTGGACGTGTGACGGCTCGCCCGAATACACACTCGAACCTGCCGAAAAATCGGAACGAGGCACCGAAATTATTTTGCACATCGCCGACGATTCCACCGAATTTTTGGAAGAATATCGCATTGAAGAATTGTTGCGAAAATACAACAAATTTATGCCGATTCCCATCAAATTCGGAACCAAGCAAGTGCCGCTTCCTCGCCCTGAAAATGCTCCCGATGATTACAAAACGGAATACGAAACCGTTGATAACATCGTGAACAACCCAACGCCCGCGTGGACAAAACAACCGTCTGATTTACAAGACGATGACTACAAAAATTTCTATCGCGAACTCTATCCGATGCAGTTCGACGACCCGTTGTTTCACATTCATTTGAACGTGGATTATCCGTTTAATTTAACAGGAATTTTGTATTTCCCGAAATTATCGATGGATATGCAAATCCAAAAAGACCGTATTCAATTGTATCAAAACCAGGTGTTTGTAACGGATAATGTGGAAGGTATTGTTCCTGAATTTTTAACGATGCTCAAAGGGGTGATTGACTCGCCCGACATTCCGCTTAACGTGTCGCGTTCGTATTTGCAAGCCGACGGTAACGTGAAAAAAATCGCGAATTACATCACGCGTAAGGTTTCCGACAAGTTAAAATCCCTTTTTAACGCCAATCGGGAAGATTTTCAATCAAAATGGAACGATATTAAGATAGTTTTGGAGTACGGAATGCTTTCCGAACCGAAATTTTACGAAAAAGCAGGCGATTTTGTGCTTTATCCAACGGTGGACGACCAATATTTCACGCTTTCCGAGTTAAAAGAAGCCTTAAAAGAACAACAAACTGACAAAAACGGCAAATTGGTGGTGCTTTACGCTCAAAATAAGGAAACGCAACACGCCGCCATCGAAGAAGCCAAAGAAAAAGGCTATCAGGTTTTGCTTTTGGATTCGCCCATCGTGTCGCATTTAATTCAGAAGTTGGAACACGACAATGAAAACCTGACGTTTGCTCGGGTGGATTCAGCTCCGATTTCAAAACTTATTGAAAAAGAAGAAACTACGATTGCGAAATTTTCCGAAGAGGAAAAAACATCGCTCAAAGAAAGCATTGAAAAAACGATTCCGCAAGAAGGTTTTGTGGTGCAATTGGAGGATTTGGAGAGCGACAGCACGCCGTTCAGCATCAATCAGCCCGAGTTTATGCGACGAATGAAAGAAATGAGTGCTACGGGCGGCGGAATGTTCGGTATGGGGAATTTCCCTGAGATGTATCACTTGGTGGTGAACACGAATTCGCCTTTGGCAACGTCCATTCTCAACACGGCGGACGAAGCTGAAAAACAGCACCTTATCAAGCAAGCCTTTGATTTGGCACGACTTTCGCAAGGGTTGTTAAAAGGCAAGGAACTCACCGATTTTGTAAAACGGAATTTTCAAGAATTGAAATAATTTTAATTTTTTCATAGGAAGAAAGGCGATACACAGCGTTGTGTGTCGCTTTTCTTTTTTTGAAAGGTTAAGGTCTTGATTTGTTTTGGATTATATAAAAATGAAAAAGCCTTCCTAAAATAGGAAAGCCTTCCATTGGTTTACTATAAACCCGTGTAAAAGTATTTACACAAAACAACACAACTAAATTTTATTGCGGTCTGGACGGGACTCGAACCCGCGACCCCATGCGTGACAGGCATGTATTCTAACCAACTGAACTACCAAACCAATATGTATTGCAAATCATTTCATCATTGCGGTTGCAAAGGTACAGCTTTTTTTTATTCCTGCAAATTTTTTTTGCAAAAAAAATGCTTTTTTTTTAGTTTTAAATGTAAGTGCTTGATATTTAGTGTGTATTTTTTTGTTGAAAAAAATCATTTTTTTGGAATTTATACAAATTCGGACTGAATCTTGCCTTCCAATTTCAAGATAATGCTCTTTTCATTTTTCGAAAAATATTTCAAAATATGTCAGTTTATTATCAAAAGAAATGGTTGTAACCTTAACGGGATTCTTCTGCAAAAAAAATACGCTTTTTATAATCAAGTAATAAAATGATTTACAAGGGCAAAAGTAGTTTTTTCTGCTTAAAAAAAATAATTTTTCTACCTTTGCACGAAAAATAAAAGTAGCTTATGCTCGAACAAATTAATTTGAATTATGAAAAAGTCGTTTTGGTGGGAATTATCAATCAGCATCAAGACGAAGAAAAATCAAAAGAATATCTGGACGAACTCGAATTTTTGACCTATACCGCCGGGGGTGAGGTACTTAAACGCTTTACGCAGAAATTGGACGTTCCAAATCCGAAAACCTTCATCGGAACGGGAAAAATGGAAGAAGTACAGCAATTTGTGGAAGAAAATGAGGTCGGTACGGTGGTTTTTGACGATGAACTTTCGCCCGCACAGCAAAAAAATATCGAACGCATCTTAAAAGCCAAAATTTTAGACCGAACAGGACTTATTTTGGATATTTTTGCCCAGCGGGCCCAAACCAGTTATTCCCGAACTCAGGTGGAATTAGCTCAATATCAGTATCTTTTGCCACGACTTACGGGACTTTGGACGCACTTGGAACGCCAGCGGGGAGGTATCGGGATGCGAGGACCCGGTGAGACTGAAATTGAAACTGACCGCCGTATCGTACGCGACCGCATCGCACTTTTGAAGAAAAAACTCGCCACTATCGACCGTCAAATGGCGGTGCAACGGGGCAATCGTGGGGCGTTGGTGCGGGTGGCTCTCATCGGATATACCAATGTTGGGAAATCGACCTTGATGAACGTTATCAGCAAGAGCGATGTTTTTGCCGAAAACAAACTTTTTGCCACGCTCGACACCACCGTCAGAAAAGTGGTAATCGGTAATCTTCCGTTTTTATTATCTGATACTGTGGGATTTATCCGAAAATTACCTACACAACTGATTGAGTCGTTTAAAAGTACGCTTGACGAGGTTCGCGAAGCTGATTTATTGCTTCACGTGGTAGATATTTCGCATCCTAATTTTGAGGAGCATATTGATTCGGTGAATCAAATTCTTGCCGAAATCAAAAGTGCTGATAAGCCTACTATTATGGTTTTCAATAAAATAGATGCTTATACGCACGAAAGTATTCCGGAAGATGATTTAATAACCGAACGCACGTCCAAACATTTTACGTTGGAGCAATGGAAACAGACTTGGATGCACAAAATGGGCGGCGATGCGCTGTTTATTTCCGCCTTAAATAAGGATAATTTGGAGGAGTTCCGTGAGAAAGTGTATGCCAAAGTGCGGGAAATTCACATAACGCGATTTCCGTTTAATAACTTTTTGTATCCGGAATTGGAAGACGAAAATTCTTAAAAAAAGGGATTTTTACGCCGAAGTTTTTCTGTTATGGAAAAAGGTTTTTGTTTTTGTAAATCAATTTATTATAAATTTTAACAACAAAAAAAAGACTGATATTTACCCAGAACGATGGCTATTTAAAAAAAGTTTATTACTTTTGCCCACAGTAATATTAAATAAGAAGAAATTATGTCAGACATTACATCAAGAGTTAAAGCCATTATCGTTGATAAGTTAGGCGTAGATGAAAACGAAGTAGTTGCAGACGCAAGCTTCACGAACGACTTAGGAGCTGATTCATTAGACACGGTTGAATTGATTATGGAGTTTGAAAAAGAATTTGATATCCAAATTCCGGACGATCAAGCTGAAAATATCGCAACTGTTGGTCAAGCTATCAAATATATTGAAGAAGCAAAACAATAATGAGCGAAAGCTATAAACAACAGGCTATAAGCAGTAAAAATATTTTATGCTTATAGTCTGATGTTTTCAAAACGATGTATTCGTAACAAAAATAGTGGCTAATCATTTTTTTTGGCAAAGGCTTAAAAAAAATAAAATTTGTTTAAATTTATGAAAAACAGACGTGTTGTAGTAACAGGTTTAGGCGCTTTAACCCCAATAGGTAATACAGTCAAGGAATATTGGGAAAACTTGATAGCGGGCACGAGCGGTGCGGCTACCATAACCCATTTTGATGCCTCAAAATTCAAAACACAATTTGCCTGTGAGGTAAAAAACTTTAATGTAGAGGATTTTATCGAACGCAAAGAAGCTCGCAAATTAGACAAATTCACACAATATGCCGTTGTTGCTTCTGATGAAGCAATTAAAGACGCCAAAATTAATATTGATTCCATTGATAAAGACCGTGTGGGGGTTATCTGGGGTTCTGGAATTGGGGGGCTTGAAACTTTTCAAGAAGAAGTTATTAGTTTTACCAAAGGAGACGGAACGCCTCGGTTTAACCCTTTTTTCATTCCGAAAATGATTGCTGATATTGCCTCGGGGGTAATTTCAATCCGTTACGGGTTCAGAGGGCCTAATTTTGCAACCGTATCGGCTTGTGCATCAGCGGCTAACGCAATGATTGATGCGCTGAATTATATTCGATTGGGGCACGCCGATGTGATTGTTTCGGGAGGTTCGGAAGCTGCCGTAACCATTGCCGGAATGGGTGGGTTCAACGCGCTTCACGCACTTTCCACACGCAATGACAATCCTGCTCAGGCTTCACGTCCGTTTGATGCTAATCGAGACGGATTTGTTTTGGGCGAGGGAGCTGCTGCCGTTGTTTTGGAGGAATATGAACACGCTGTGGCACGTGGGGCTACCATTTATTGTGAGTTAGCCGGCGGAGGACTATCAGCCGATGCTCATCATATGACAGCGCCACATCCCGAAGGGTTAGGGGCTAAAAACGTGATGCTTAACTGTTTGCGTGACGCCAATACCCAACCCGAAGAAGTTGATGCTATCAATCTGCACGGAACATCAACACCACTGGGCGACATTGCCGAATCAAAAGCTGTTTTGGAGGTTTTTGGTCAGCACGCCTATTCTATTAACTTAAACTCAACTAAATCAATGACGGGGCATCTGTTGGGTGCTGCCGGTGCCGTAGAGGCAGTTGCTTCAATTTTGGCAATTAAAAATGGGATTGTCCCACCAACGATTAATTTTGAAACCCCAGATGAAAAAATCGACCAAAAGCTGAATTTCACGTTCAATAAGGCTCAAAAACGTGATATAAAGGTGGCAATGAGTAACACTTTCGGCTTCGGAGGTCATAATGCTTGTTTGCTCTTTAAAAAAATATGATACTTTGTGTTCAATTTTAAAAAAATATTAGATTTTTCCCGTTTTAAGAAGAGAAAAGATGGGATTTTCTATGCTAAAATGAAAACGCTTTTGGGGTTTTCGCCTAAAACCTTATCGTATTACAGTGAGGCTTTTACGCATCCGTCGTATCAGTACAATAAAAATTCACGCAAAAGTTATGAACGACTTGAATTTTTGGGTGACGCCATCTTGGGCGCCGTAATTGCTGATTATGTTTTTACCAATGCCCCCGATCAAAACGAGGGGTATCTTACTAAAATGCGTTCTAAAATCGTGGAACGCCGCTATTTAAATCAATTAGGTGAGGAGTTAAACTTGCTCGACTTATTGCGTACGAAACTTTCTCACAGACAATTAGGTAACAATATTACAGGTAATCTCTTTGAAGCCTTAATTGGCGCTATTTATTTGGATAAAGGCTATCAAGAGTGTTCTAATTTTATTGAGCGAAAACTCATCATTCCGTACATTGATTTGAAAAACTTGGAAGAAAAAGTTATCAGTCATAAGAGTCTCCTTATTGAATGGTGTCAAAAGCATAAGCGTGATTTTTCATTTGAAACTCAGGAAGATAAGGAAGATTGTTCAGAAGTTAGGCATTTTGTTTCAAAAGTTCATGTACAAGGTTTTTCATCCACACGGGCGCGCTCTACTTCCAAGAAAAAAGCAGAAGAAAATGCTGCAAAACGCGCTTGTTACAAAATTCAGGGTAGTAACAATTCATTAAAAGGATAATCAGTATCTTTACTTTTTATTAACTATTGTTGTATATTTGTAATAATTTTACATTGTTGATTTTTAACATGTTAATTTAAGTTCGTTATATTTGAAACAAAATAAAATGTTAAAATTTAACGTATGTATTAATATTCGTATTAAATTTGCTTCGCAGTATTAACGAATATATTAATGGCAGTACAAAAAGGTTATAGAAAAACATTAGTGTTCATCACCACACTGTTTTTTTTGTGGGGTTTTGTTGCGGTCTTTACAGATGCGTTAGTACCGCGTCTTAAAGACGTTTTTGGACTCACGTATTTGGAGGCAAGCATGGTTCGGTTTGCTTTTTTTATTACGTATTTGCTTTTTTCAATTCCCGCAACATTCATTTTAAATAAGATAGGATACAGATACAGTATTGTTGTTGGGCTTTTAACAATGGCAACAGGCTGTTTTATTGTCTATCCTGCAGCTTCTGAGCGTATTTTCTTTTTGTTTTTGGTTGCTATTTTTGTGTTGGCAAGCGGTGTTACGCTTTTGCAATCCGTTGCAAATCAGTATGTATCTACACAAGATAAGGACGTTTTAGCTTCGGGGAAATTAAATGTTTCACAGGCGTTTAACGCTTTAGGGACTACCATTGCACCCATTGTTGGGGCTATTTACATCCTTAGTGATAGGGTAATGATGCCCGATGAAATTGGTATGTTAAGCAGTTTTGAGCAGAGTGTTTATTTCACGACTGAAACTACGGTGGTGGTGCTTCCTTTCACGGTAATTGCCATAGTGCTGTTGCTCCTTACAATTGTTTTTCTGTTTGCAAAATTTCCGAAAATGGGAGGTGAAAAGCAGCTTTTCCGATGGAAGGAATATGTTACTGTGTTAAACAAGCAGAGTCTGCTTTTTGGTGCTATTGCTATATTTTTGTATGTAGGTGCCGAAGTGGCTATTGGCAGTTTTTTAGTGAATTACTTCATTGAAACGAACATCATAAAACACGTGTTTGAAAGTAATTTTATTGGTTCGGCAATTGTTAATTTTGGAAAATTTTTGGGTAGAAACCTCATTGAAGACGATTCAAAAACCATTGCAGGGATTTTCGTTACATTTTACTGGGGCGGAGCGATGATTGGGCGTTTTGCGGGAGTTTTTCTTTCAAAAATAATTGCTCCGGCAAAATTATTGATATTATTTTCGCTCGGTGCGATGATTTCAATCCTTATTTCAATAAATACCGACGGATTGACCTCAATGTGGAGCATTTTGGCAGTTGGTTTTTTCAATTCAATTATGTTTCCTTCCATTTTTGCCCTAACGTTAGACGGATTGGAAGATTTTAAGACGGAAACCTCCGGAATTTTATGTACAATGATTGGCGGAGGAGCTATTATTCCGCTTGTTTTCGGTTTTTTTATTGACCATATCGGGTTCAGAATGGCATTTTTGTCGTTGGTTGCTTGTTATGGATTTATTCTTTTCTTCGGATATTACAAACGTTTTATACGATTTTAATGTTTTTTATTCATAATAAAAAGAATGTGCCGTAAATTCATTTTTACGACACATTCAAAATATAGCTTAATACACAACTTTTTTACGTTTGCCTTTCAAAACACAGGCAAGTTTTTACAACTTTATCTTCAAACCGGCAAAGAACGTTCGGGGCAGTGAGGGACCATAAATATAATTCGAGTCGCGGTCAATGCCTGTATCAAAATCTTTTTGGTAATCGTTAAACAAGTTTTTTACCCCGATACTGGCTTCCATCGTGAAGAAATTCCCCCATTTAAAATAGTACGAAGAGTTCAAACCAAAGTCAAACATATTGGGTGTGGTAACCAGTTCGTTTCTGCCTTCGTGTAGGGTTTCCATCGAGCCAGTAAAAACCGTTGTGAGGTTAATTGCCCAAGGGTCAAGGGGTTTGTAGGTGACCGTGAAATTCCCGTAAGCCGAAGGCGAACGCAACATATTGTCGCTGGCAAGCACTTCGCCGGTTTCGGTTTCGGCAACCACTTGCGGTTTTTCGTATTTTGAACGCTGAAAAGTTGCTCCCAACTGCAAGGCAATTTTAGGGTTGGGGCTGTATTTGAGTTCCAAATTAACGCCTTTCACGGTTGCCTTATCACCGTTTTGTTTCTCCTTGATATCCAGTTCGTTTTCTTTCCCAACAGAAACATATACAAACGGATTGTGCAGTGCGGTGTAAAAACCTTCCAACATCGCCACCAACTGATGTCCGTCGTGTGAATGGTTGTATTCCAATGAAGCCGTGAAGCTGTCCGAAGTTTCTTTTTTCAGATTGGAAGCCAATTGTACACGGCGTACTTCTCCCGTAATCAATTCGTTATGAGCATCTTCGGAATAAAACAACGGAGCTCTAAATCCACGTGCGTACGAAGCTCGCGTAATTACCTCATTAGTAATATTATACAAAACGCTGGCTCTGGGATTGATGGTCGTGATTGATTTTTGTAACAAATTAGAAGACGTATTATCCAAACGTAAGCCTGCCAAAATTTTGAAATTTGGAAGGATTTTCCAGTCGGCTTGGGTAAACAATCCGAAGACATTTTGATTTTGATTTACGGAAAGAATATCGGGATTGCGGCGATTTTCCGAGATTTTGTCAGCTTTGTATTCCGCACCCGATGTCAATTGTACGGAACCTTCTCCTACGTAAAGTTGTGCGGTGTGTTGCCCGCCAATCACCCAAACATTTTCGCGCGTAATTCCGTAGTTAAGTGCTTCAACGTCATAGGTTTGGTTCTCAGTGTCGAAAGCTCCGTAGTAATTGTCGGCTTTGGTTCGTTGTCCGCTAGCAAAAACCGAAAATTTGTGATTGTACGATGGCGAAAGATAATCGTACGTCAGATTTCCGCCCACCATATTGGTTCGGATTGATTCGGCGATGTCAGCCAAATGTTCGGGCTCATCAAATTTATTGCCTCCGCGTCGGTTTTCATTGCCGATATTAAGTTCGCCAGTCATTTTCTTACGGGAAGTAAAATCGTTGAAAAACTTGGCTCCGACGTTGAGATTTCGCAGTCTGGGAAGTTCCGAAAGGTCATCGCCATTGGCGTCGTACGCTTCGCGGTTGCGGTTTATTCCGTAAAAAGAAATGCCGCGGGCAAAATTCTCGCTTACGATTGAGCCGTTAAACGAAGCCACCACATCTTCTGATTTTCCGCCGATAAGCGCCATTGAAATGCCTGCTTGAGCCTCATTTTCAGTAGGATTCTTTGTGATTACGTTAATCGTTCCGCCTATGGCATTTGCTCCGAAAAGTGCCGAACCGCCACCGCGAATCACCTCAATGCGGTCAATCATACTTGCCGGAATTTGTTCCAGTCCGTACACGCCGTTAAACGACCCGAAAATAGGACGGCTGTCAATCAAAATTTGGGAATATGCACCGCTTAAACCGTTGATTCTCACTTGTGAAAATCCGCAATTTTGACAGTTTACTTCGGTTCGTAATCCGGGTTGGAAAACCAAACCTTCCATCAGCGTGGTGGCTTTCACGTTTACCAAATCTTTCTGTCCCGTAACACTCACTAAAACAGGAGCTTCCTTGCGGTTCAAGGCGGTTTTAGTGGCTGTGATTACCACCTCGTCAATGCCCAAAACGTCGGGTTTTAAGCTGAAATCCTTTTTGAGCGTTTCATTGGCTTTCAAAACGATTTTTTCGGTAACGGAAAGATAACCTAATGAGTTGATTTTTAGTGTGTAATTTCCGCTTGGAATGCGAAGTTCAAAACTTCCGTTGCGATCGGAAGTTACCCATTTTTTATGCTCCGAGTTTTCCAGAACGAGTGAAACGGCTTCAAGCGGTTGTCCTTCCGATGTGATAACTCCTTTTAAAACAGCTTCTTGCGACCATATTTTTGCACAAGTGAGCAGTAAAAACGTAAATACATATTTTTTTAGCATCATTTATTATTTATGTGTTATGAAAATAATTTTTCGGCAAATCTAAAAAATATATTTCATTTATAAAAATACAATTGTAATTATTTTGATGAAAAAGATGTAACATATTGAAAAACAAAAAACTGCCAACTTACCAAGCCGACAGTTTTTTTGTAATTATTAAAATCCAAAAGAGATTAATTTCGGATAACTTCCACCCATTTTCCTTGGGTTCGGGTATTGTAGCGTGGGTTGTACATCGCTTCGGCAAAAGTACCCGGAAGATAGTAACGACCTGCATACGAAGCGTTGATTTTCAATCGGATAACTTTTGTTTGATTGCCTCGCAGTGATAAATAGAAATTAGCGCGGTCATCCCTAAAATCAGCGTAATCAATATGCGCATCTTGCTCAGTATCAACATAATCCGTAAAGCGTGTGTTGATAATTTCCCACCCCGACGGAATAATTTGCGTAAGAGCCACATTTTCAACCGATTCATTGGTCAGGTTTTTAACTTCAATAGAAAGGGTCAGTTCCGTGCTTTGACGTAACATACGCTCATCAAGCACGTTACCGTTTTTATCGCGATAGGTGGTGACAAGTGCCAATCCGTTTTGCATTGTTAATTCTTCCCCAACGGGCAATACGCCACTTGAAATAAGTCGCACGTAAAGTGTTTGTTTTGAGGTGTTTTTCAGCTGTACGGGCTGTTTATCTCCTTGGGTTGGTAATGCAACGGAAGCCATTGGTTCACTTGATGTAACGGTTTCGGTTTTCCCCGCAAAGGAATACGATACTGAAAATGAAGCACCACTTTTATTGATTTCCACGTATTTAGCCATTGCGTAAAGTGCGTAGGCAGTGGTTTGCGTACTCATCCAATCGGAAGACGAGAGTTTGTCGGCAATTTCCAACGCCCAACGAGCTGCATCTTCTTTCTTCCCAACGAGCAGAGCCGTTTCCAGCGCCATCGCTTTGTTACGAACTTCCGAACCGTAATAATAACCGTGGTTGCTGCCGTCCAACGTGGTTGATTGAAACAGATTGATGGCGGTTTGTTTCTGTCCCGCAACGGCGTAAGAAGCTGCCAGTAAACGTTTTGCATCGGACGAAATTTCGCCGGTCTCCCGTAATCGGTTCATAGCTCCCATATTGGGTTCGCCTGCCAAAGCCAACGTGTACAAGCGATATGCCTGAGCAAAATCATTGCGAGATTGGGGTTCAAAACGCCATTGACGGGCTTCGTTATTTTGATAATTCAGCCAATTTTGCTTGCTTCCCGACGGAAGAACGTAGCCTTTTTTCTCTGCTGAAATAAAGAAATGACCGATGTATGACGTTGCCCAATCATCGGCATATCGATTTCCTTTCCAATAGGCAAATCCACCGTTAGGAAGCTGATTTTCGTGTAATTTGCTGATGGCAGCGGTTACATTTCGGCGTACTTCTTCGCTTTTTTCAGAAGTAAGTTTTACAAAATCACCCAAAAACAATTGCGGAAACGCCCCCGATGTAATCTGTTCGCCACAACCGTGCGGATACGAAATCAAATAATTCAACCGTTGGTGTAAATTCACACCCGGGAAACTCGAAATTTCCAACACGGTTTTGGCTTTTTCACCAAAAACGGAAGTGTTTAGACTTTGACTTTCTCCTGCCGCAAGAACCGCATTTTGAACAAAATACGTTACCGGATTCGGGTTGTAAATATCCATTTCCACTTCGTAAGTTGCTTTTTCATTGCCCGAAGTTGCCGTGATTTTTACCTTTCCGATGCCTGTTTGTTGGGTGGTTTCCAGTTCAAAATACGCCATTTTTTCGCCCGTTCCGCTGAATTGTAACGATTGTGATTTATTACCAACTACTTTAAAATGAGCATTTGTTTCTACGGAAACGGTGGCATTTCGGATATTTTTTTCCATTGCAAAAACCGTAACCGGCAAGGTGATTTTCTCACCCGGAACCGCTTTTCGAGGCAACGAACCAAGCAATGACAATGGACTAATAACCGGAATGTCTTTCTTCTCGGCACTTCCAAAGGCATTTTTAGCCACATCGGAAGCGATGACCATAACCCGTGCCGAGCCCATATAATTCGGGATTTGTACCGTGTGAGCATTCGTGTTCCCTTTTTTCAATTCAAACGGACCTTTAACAATTACAAACGGCTTGAATCGGTTGGCTTTTTGTGCGTCAGCTCCGCCCAAATCTTCATCACCACCAATGCTAAAAGCTTGATTTACCGTGCCTCCGTAAGCTCCGATAATGTCGTTGTACACGTCCCAAGTTTTTACGCCCAGAGCCGTTTTTGAGAAAAACTTGCTCCAAGGGTTCGGGGTTTTGAATCGGGTTAAATTCAGCAAACCGTCTTCCACAATAGCAAGCGAGTAAGTCATTGTTTTTCCGTTCTTTTCACTGATTTTGATAGTCGTTTTTTGTTCGGGACGTAATGTTTCTGCCATTTGAATAACAGGCTCCAAACGGGTTTGTTTATCCACTACCGAAATCGGCAAAACGCCATACAAACGAATGGGAGCATCGTTAGCCGAATGGGCGTGCGGTTGCAACAACGTAACGTAAAAATAAACGTTTGGTGTCATTCTTTCAGTAATCGGAATTTCATAAGTTGTTTCTCCGGAATCAGCTGTTACCCAGTGAGTTTCTATAACGTCACTTCCGTTTTCAACAGAGATTAATGCACGTCCGCCCTTATCCGAAGGGAATGAAATTTTGGCTTTTTCGCCCACATTGTATTCTTTTTTGTTACTTCCGATGGCGAGCATAACGGCTTCATCTCCTGAGGCGTTTCGCGATTTTCCCGACCAATCTCCCCAGTCGAAATACACGGTGGTTCCGCATTTGTGTCCGCTATCTTCTTCGGAAAGCAAAATGAAATATCTGCCCCAATCGCCATCAGGAATTTTGATGTCAAATTTGGCTTTTCCGCTTTGGTCAGTTTCGATGTTTTTAGTGGTGTACAACGCGTTACTGCTTGAACTGCTGTATGTTGAAATATTTTGATTGGAAGCATCCCACCACCAATTCCAGCCTACTTTGTAAACCGAAACTTGAATATTTTTCCCACTCAGCGGTTTGCCTTTTTCGGAAAGCACCACCGTTTGGAAAGTGTGATTTTTTTCGGTGTCATAATAATCATATTTGTTGGTTTCGGGCAATCGTAAACCTACGTAACTATCATAAGGTGAGAATGATGCAGTTGTAACATCGGTGCTGAAATCACCTCCGCTTTCATCGGCTTGTGTCAGGAAATTTACCCGTAACATTCCGGGAGCTTGTAATTCTTCGGCTTTGAAATAGAAATTGGTATTTCCTTGGCTGTCAGTTTGTCCTTCATAGACAGAAATTTCTTGATTTTCAAATTGATAGGCTTTGTTGTTGAATAAATATTTCTCGTAGCCTTTAAACGCCGTTTCCATCGGGTAGAATTTGGCTTTTACGTTCACTTTCGTGTTTCCGGCTGGCGAACCGTGTAACCAAAGTACTTGTAAACGAGCGTTTTCACCCTGTGCCGAAATTAATTTTCCGCTTAGGCTGTTTTCAATTTTTAATCGGTTGGGCTTTATGGTTTCGACCTTGATTTGCTTGCTGAATTTAGCCGCACCTGCCGAAATGCTCACATTCCAATTTCCGGTGGGAGCTTCGGGCGAGGTTTTTAATCCGAAAACGTAATGATGTGTTGGGTTACTGCTTTGTACACGTTCTGCCATTACTTTTCCGTAAGGGTCTGTAAATTTGAGTTTTATAGGCAAGTTTTCAGGCGTTTTTTGAGCAAAATCATTCAGCACGAAGCCCACGTAAATGCTGTCGCCAGGTCGCCATACGCCTCGCTCGGCGTAAATATGTCCGTTCAAGCCTTTTTGCAAACGAAGCCCATCCACGTCGTAATTACTGAGCGATTGCGGCACTCCGTCGTCCATTTTCACGTATGTGGTGCTGTTGTCTTTTCTTACCTTCGCAAAAAAAGCACGGTGCGAAATCTCAAATTTAGCAATTCCGTTGCCGTCTGTTTTGCCTTCCTGTATTTTTTGTTGCTGATAATCAAACACTTCAACCGTAGCTCCACTAACAGGTTCGGTGTCTAAAATATTGTTTACGATAACCGTATAATGATTGTTCTGTCCTTTTTTGACAATTACGCCTAAATCACTCCCTAACACATTGGTTGCCACGTTTTTGTGTGCGCCGTAATATTCTTCATCACAAGGATTGTTGCTGCCACCCCAGTAATAGTAATAATCATCTTCATCAAGTTCTTTTTCAAGCGGTTCTTCTTCAAATGAAAGGTCAAGCGGCTCATTTTCAGAACCACAGGCATAAAGCGAATAGTTTTTCTTCATTGAAAACTCCACGCGGTAAATAGCCCCAGGTTCGGGTGATATAACTGATGATAAATCAAGTGAATACGTATTCCATTCTTTCAGAGGAGATAACGTGCTTTCTGAAAGTTGAATTACTTTTTTGGCGATAGGTTTCCCAACCCGATGCAGAGAATGCCCTGTGCCTAAATTGTTCTCTTGCAAAAATTGCAGAATATTATTCTCATAAATGCGATAAACCGTGGCATTTACGGCACGCAAATTAATGGTTTGGAAATGAATTTTAAGGTTTTGTGAGCTTGGCAAAATCGTTCCGTTTTTTACAAGCCTGATTTCAGGTTTTTGCTGTAAGAAATTGACTGAGAACGATTTCGCTTCACTGATGCGTTTTCCGTAAAGGCTTCGAATTCCTTCATAAACGGTTACTTGAAACTCACCTTCCTCAGAAGTTTCACGAAAAACATTCAGTACGTTTCCATTAACGCTGTATTTCAGTTCGTTACTTGTTTGTGAAAGCGTTACCAAACCGTTAAAATTCTGATTTTTTTCAAGCGGTTCCGAGAAATTGATACGAAACGATTGATTTGAAGTGTTTTCCGTTTTTACACCAAGCGCCTTGAAAACGCCTCTTTCAGGGATGACAAATGAAAAAGGTGTTGTGCTTTCGGGGGCGCCACTTTGCCATTTAATTTCCAGATTTTGTGGCTTTTCGGCACGTGGAAGACTGTCAAAAACAATCGAAAAACGATTGCTACTACCTTGCGAAAGGAATTTTACCGCTACTTTTTTGTTTCCTAATTGCGCTGAAATCAGTTTTTTGGCTGTTTCATACGAAATTTTATCATTGGCAAGCAATTCGGCATTTAAAAAATACAGATTTTCATTGTAAGATTGCAAATCTCCTTCCTTAATTTTATAACCTTGTTGCAGGGTTTTTACTGAAAAACGAAACGTTTCCAATCCGTCAGAAACCTCAAATAATTTCTTTAAATGAAAAGAAACTTTGTATTGAGTATTTTGTTCCAAACGTTTTTCCGGAATGAATTCCACTTCATACGGATTGGAACTTACCACTTTCCCTTTAACTTTCGGGGCGATTTCAAACAAATCTAAGTTGTTGATTTTCGATATTTTGTCGGGTGAAAGCGCTTTGTTGAAAGCAATTTTAAAACTCGTTTCGGCAGAAACGGTTCCACCGGTAAATCCGGAAATATAATCTTTGTACAACAACGGATTACTGTTAAAAACCGTCGTTTCCTTTCGGCATGAACCAAATGCCAACAGAATTAGTAAAATAAGTAGCGAATTTCTCATAAGTACTTGAATATTTATTTCTTTGGGCAAAGGTATGAAAAAGAAAATGATAAAGATAACAATTGCCGGAAAATATTTTTTCGTTTCGGGCATTTGATTTTCACCGGAAAAGATGTACCTTTGTGCAAAATTCAGATTTAAAAATGACAAAATTAAGCGTAAATATCAATAAAATCGCAACTCTGCGAAATTCACGCGGCGGAAACGTGCCCAACCTGCTGAAAGTTGCCACCGATGTACAAAAATTTGGAGCCGAAGGGATAACAATCCACCCGCGACCCGATGAGCGCCACATTCGCTATCAAGATGCCTTTGATTTACTGAATGTTGTGGTAACCGAATACAACATTGAAGGCAATCCCATCCCGAAATTTATGGACTTGGTGCTGAAAGTGAAGCCCACACAGGTAACACTCGTGCCTGATGCCGATGATGCCATCACTTCCAATGCCGGATGGGATACCCGCAAGCACAAAAACTTCTTAACCGAGGTTATTTCCGAATTTAAACGAAACGGAATCCGTACATCACTCTTTGTTGATCCCGTTGAAGCGATGGTAAACGCCGCCGCCGAGACAGGAACCGACCGCGTAGAGCTGTACACCGAAAGTTACGCAACCGAATATGAAAAAGGCAACCAAAAAGGTATCGAACCCTATGTGAAAGCCGCCTTGGAAGCGCAAAAAGTAGGGCTGGGGCTCAATGCCGGACACGATTTAAGCCTCGATAATATCAAATTCTTCAAGGAAAACATTCCCAACCTGTTGGAGGTTTCCATCGGGCACGCGCTTATTAGCGAATCTCTGTATTTGGGGCTTGAAAACGTGGTGAATCTGTATCTAAATAAACTGAAATAAATAATTTTACTGCCGTAAAAACAAAAAAACAAGCAAAAAATAGTTGTAAATTTACTGTAATTTAATCTTGAAATCCTGTTGGTTTTAAATAACCGGCAGGATTTTGTTTGTTATGTGTCGGTTTATCTTTTCCGATAGCATAAAAAAATGATTTTCTTACAAGAAAAGAAATTTTTTGTGAAATAAAAGAATACTTTTCCTGCTATAAAAGAAAATTTTCCAGCAAAGAAAAATAATTTCCTTGCAATGAAAGAAGATTTTCGTGCAAGGAAACGTAATTTTACTGCAAAAAAAGAAAGTTTCCCTGCACGGAAAAACCATTCGCGTACAATAATTTTACTGAAAACAGCAGTTTATCATTAAAATATCGCTACATTTGTCCGCTTGAAATCACAAAAAAACTAAAAATGAGAATAATATCATACAATGTAAACGGGATAAGGGCAGCAATGACCAAGGGATTAGCCCAATGGCTCGAAAATGCCAATCCCGACGTGCTTTGCCTGCAAGAAATTAAAGCGTTGGAAAGCCAAATCGACACGAAAACCTTTGAAGACTTAGGGTATAAATACCAATACTGGCATAGCGCCGAAAAAAAAGGATACAGCGGGGTGGCTATCCTCTCGAAAATCAAACCTGACCACGTGGAAATCGGGAGCGGTATCGATTATATGGATAAAGAAGGGCGGATTTTACGCGCCGACTTCAATTCAGTTTCGGTAATGAGCCTCTATTTGCCTTCGGGAACCAATATTGACAGGCTCGACTTCAAGTTTGCCTTTATGGACGACTTCCAAAAGTACATCGACCGGCTCAAACAATCCGTTCCTAACTTGATAATTTGTGGCGACTACAATATTTGTCATCAAGCCATCGATATTCACGACCCCGTGCGCAATGCAAACGTTTCGGGCTTCTTGCCGGCAGAAAGAGCTTGGTTGGATTCCTTTATGAAAAGCGGTTTTATCGATAGTTTCCGCCATTTTAACAAAGAACCTCACAATTATTCGTGGTGGAGTTATCGCGCAAACGCCCGCAATAATAATAAAGGCTGGCGCATTGATTATAATTTGGTGGCGCAACCGCTTGAAAGTCGTTTGCAACGTGCCTTAATCTTACCCGAAGCAAAACACAGCGACCATTGCCCCATTTTAGTGGAGATTACAGATTAAAAAATATATTTGACAGTTAGTGAACCTCACTAACTGTCAAATTTTTTGGTTATACCTGCCGGTTTTCGTCGGTATTTTTAGCCACAACACCGTTTGACAGCATTTTTTAAAGCAATACCGTCTTGTTTTGGCAAAATAATAAATCACTTCGCGCCATTTACGCCAAACCGACTATTGCATATTCTTGGCTTCAATGCTCAACGTGGTATGCGGAACGGCAAGCAAGCGGCGTTTATCGATAAGTTTGCCCGTAACCCGACAAACCCCGTAGGTTTTGTTTTCAATACGGATAAGGGCGTGCTTTAAATCGCGGATAAACTTTTCCTGACGGATTGCCAACGCCGTATTTTCTTCCTTACTGTTCACTTTTGAGCCTTCCTCAAAGGCTTTGAAGGTGGGGGCGGTGTCTTCCGTGCCGTTGCTGGCGCTATTCATATAGGCGCTTTTCAAAAGCTCTAAATCGGCTTGGGCTTTCTGGATTTTTTCTTCAATAAGCGCCTTGAATTCTTCAAGTTCCTTGTCGGAATATCGGGCTCTGATGTTTTCTGCTTCCATAATACTCTTATTTTTAAACTGAATGATGCATTCTTTTGTTATTTTCTTGCTTTGAAATTTGTTTTTCTTAAAACTGAGTTGATTTTATTAGATTGCGATGGTCATAAACGTCCTCTTTTTCGAGCTTTCCGCCCTCGGTGTAATACTTCCACGTGCCGTGCATCGTGTCATTCTTGTAGAAACCTTCGGTGTAGAGCTTGCCGCTGCGGTGGTACGACTTGAAAACGCCTTCTTTATTGCCGCGAACGTACGGAGTTTCTTTCTCCAAGAAGTTATCCTTGTCCTGATAATAATATTTCCACGTGCCGTCACGAAGTCCGTTCGTGTAATTGCCTTCCACTTCCTTCTTCCCTTCGGAATTCATCGAGAGATACGCCCCGTGCAGTTCGCCATTGGCTAAATTCCACAGTTCGCTGAGCTTTCCGTTCACGTGAAAGGTTTTTCGCACGATGATTTTGTCGTCTTTGTAATCCCTTTCTTCGGCAACCACCCCCGTATCGTAAAATTCCTTACAGATACCGTTGCGTTTGCCGTTTTTTACACGAATTTCGATTTTTGGGTTGCCATTTCCGAAGTACTCCCGCTCGGTATACGTGTCCTTATTGGTGTATTCCACCTCTTTTTTAAGGGTTCCGTTCTCGTTTACTTCTTTCCACTTGCCGGAAGGCTCACCGTCTTTGTAGAAACGCGTGTATTGGTAATCGCCCCGATTGGAAACCATCTTGCCCCAGAACTTTCCGTGCTTTACATCGTCTTTGTACGTCTCCAAAAGGCGTAAATTTCCGTCGGAATCAAATTTTTTCTGCTCGCCATTGAGCTTTCCGTTGGTGAAATTGTCTTCCCGAAGCAGTTTTCCTTTGGAATTGAACTCCTGCCACTTGCCATCGGGTTTGCCTTTTTTGTAATGCATCAGTCGTTCGAGGTTTTTCGGGTCGAATTGGTTATAAACCGCTTTTTTTCCGTCGAGTTCACCATTATTATACGAACTTTCTTCCAGCAAATCGCCTTTTGATGAAAAACGTTTGTATTTTCCGTGCATCCGACCTTTTGCGAAATGTACCTCATAGAAACTTCCGCCTCCCAAAGCCACTTTGTAATCACCATCAAGTGGTTCGTCGGTTTTGTCGGACTTGTAAAGGGTTTCCGTGCCGAATTTCTGAGCGGTAATTTCGTTTTCGGAAACAAATTTTTGGGCATACCCCGAAGGTATCACCAAAAAACAAGCCATTGCAATGAATTGTAGTGCTTTCATAGCGTTATTTTCTGATAAAAAACAATCATTCCCTGCCGGAAAACCTATCGGCTTGCCGAGATACCGAACTCTTTCCAGTTCTCTTGCGGAATATCCACCTTTACGCGTGTTCGGGCAAAGGAGTGGCTCTCGATGAGTTCCTTCATTTTGTCGTCCAACGCCTTGGTTTTGGCTTTCAAGTCCGCTTTTAGTTTCTCTTGCTCGCTGTTAAGGGTTTCCACCTCCGTGCGGAGGGCTTCGAGTTTGTTGATAAACTCGTTGTCAATCTTGGTTACTTCGCCCGCGTGGTTACGAAGCCCGTCTACCATCAGTTTTACACTGGTAATCTGTTTTGAATACGTTAGTGCTGCCATAGTAATACTAGTTTTAATGTTGATAATTTATTTTTTTGTTTCAAAATTTTAAATAGTTCTCGTTCTTTTTTCGTTTTCTTCCTTTGAAGGAAAAAATCAAAGCACGAAACGCAGGGGTATTTGATGGTTGGCGGTTATTTCTTGACCGAATTGCCCATTTTACACCTTGCGTAAGGGTTATGCTGTGGGTAATTACTGCATTTCTTTCATTGAATTTCATAACAGCACCTATTTTGCAGCGTAGAAACACTACCCAAAGCCGATTTTTATCTTATAAAGAGTTTTTTTATGGATGGAAAAATGAATTTTCTTCAATAAAAAACATTTTTCTTGATTGAAAATTTAATCTTACAGCAGTAAAATTGAATTATTCATCAGTAAAATTGAATTCTACTGCTATTCTTTTCAACGAACCACCGGTAAGATTTAATTTTACAGGTCGGAAATTAAATTTTCTAGCAGGGAAACTCTTTTTTACCGCTCAAAGATACGATTTCCTTTTTTAAAAAACAAATTTTTTAGCAAGAAAATTAATTTTCCTTAACGGATTTCTTTTTTTCTACGGAAGGAAAGGTTATTTTACGGTTTCAAGTTTCAGAAAAACGGCTGTTTAAAACGAATCACATTGCATTTTTTGGTGTGGGATACCATCCAAATCGAATAATCCGCCTACGGATTTAAATCCGAATGCTTCATAAAAAGGAATTACGTATTGTTGGGCTTCAATGACGATTGTTTTTTGAGGGTAAGTAGCTCGGATAAAAGCCATTACTTCTTGTACGAGTCGTTTTCCGAGTCCCGAGCCTCGGCATTCCGGCGAAACAACAACCCGCCCGAAGGTTATGTGGTTTTCCTTTCTAAAAACACGGCTATACGCACTGATTTTTGCGTTTTTATCGGTGTAAAACACGTGATGACAGCGTAAATCTTCGTCATCCAACTCGTAATACGGGCAATTTTGCTCCACCACAAAAACCGCCACCCGCAAACGCATTATTTGGTACAACTCGGAAGTGTTTAACTGCTCAAAAGTTTTTATTTGCCACATTTTTTTGGGGTTTTTATGCAGGGAAAGAAGAAAATACCGATGGAAAAGCTCTTTTAACCTTTGTCAAAGTCCGAAAGACTTTGACAAAGGTTCTTTTCAGAGCAATGAAATTGTTTACGCTTTCTCCACCACGATTTTGGTCGTGATATTATCGAATTCTATCGCCTCACCGGAAAGGTTTTCCGTGAAGGAAAGTTCGTTAGTAAGCGTTTCATTTTTAATGTATTGTAGGTTTGCCGAAACGGCTTCCTCCAATGTTTTTTCGCTTTGCAAGCGAATGTTAATTTTGTCCGTAATTTCAAAATTATTGTCCTTGCGAATATTCTGAATGCGGTTCACGAGCTCACGGGCGATGCCTTCTTTTTTGAGTTCGTCCGTGATGTGAATGTCCAACGCCACGAGCAAACTTCCCGACGTTGCCACAAGCCAACCTTCGATGTCTTGGGTGGTAATTTCCACATCGTCAAGGGTTAAAACCACCTCGCCATTGGCTAAATTCAACGTGAGTTCGCCCTTTTTCTCGATGGAAAGAATATCTTCTTGCGTAAATTTCTGTATTTCAGCAACTACGGCTTTCATATCTTTCCCAAAACGAGGACCTAAGGTTTTGAAATTCGGTTTTATTTGCTTTACCAAAATTCCGGACGCATCTTCCAAAAGTTCGATTTCCTTAACGTTCACTTCCGATTTGATAAGGTCGGCAACGGCTTCAATTTCAGCTTTTTCCGCTGCATTGGCAACAGGAATCATTATCTTTTGCAATGGTTGACGCACCTTTATCATTTCCTTTTTACGAAGCGAAAGCACCAATGACGAAATGCTTTGAGCTTTTTCCATTTTGCTTTCCAATAATTTGTCAATCATTGTGTTATCCGATTTCGGGAAGTTGGTCAGATGCACACTTTCGGCGTTTTCTTGTCCCGTTTTGGCGGTCAAATCTTTGTACAATCGCTCGGCGTAAAACGGAGCTACGGGAGCCATCAATTTTGCCACGTTGAGCAGACAAGTGTAAAGCGTTTGGTATGCCGAAATTTTGTCGGCTTCGTATTCGCCTTTCCAAAAACGACGACGGCAAAGCCTTACGTACCAGTTACTTAGATTTTCCTGCACGAAATCGGAAATGAGTCGTGTGGCACGCGTAGGCTCGTAGGTTTCGTAGGCTTCGTCCACTTTTTGAATAAGCGTGTGCAGTTCCGATAAAATCCAGCGGTCAATTTCGGGACGTTCCGCAAGTGGAATATCAGCTTCTTTGTATGAAAATCCGTCCACGTTGGCGTACAAAGCAAAGAACGAATAGGTGTTGTAAAGCGTTCCAAAGAATTTTCTCCTAACCTCTGCAACTCCCTCTAAATCAAACTTTAAGTTGTCCCACGGATTGGCGTTGGAAATCATATACCAGCGAGTGGCATCAGGTCCGAACTCTTTCAGCGTGGCGAACGGGTCGATGGCATTGCCCAAGCGTTTGGACATTTTTTGTCCGTTTTTGTCTAAAACCAATCCGTTGGAAACCACGTTTTTATACGCAATTCCGTCGAAAACCAATCCTGCAATGGCGTGAAGCGTATAGAACCAACCGCGGGTTTGGTCTACTCCTTCAGCAATGAAATCAGCTGTTTTCCAAGTGTTTTCAACCATTTCTTTGTTCTCAAACGGATAATGCCATTGGGCGTAAGGCATCGCACCGGAATCAAACCAAACGTCGATAAGGTCGTTTTCGCGTTTCATCGGTTTTCCGCTTTCGGACACTAAAATAACGTTGTCCACCACGTTTTTATGCAGGTCGATTTTTTCGTAATTTGCCTCGGACATATCGCCCACTTTGAAATCAGCAAAAATGTCTTCGCTCATCACTCCGGCGGCGATAGCTTTCTGAATTTCAGCTTTTAATTCTTCCACCGAGCCGATGATTTTTTCTTCTTTTTTGTCGTCGGTTCGCCAAATCGGAAGCGGAATGCCCCAGTAACGCGAACGCGACAAATTCCAGTCGTTGGCGTTTTGCAACCAGTTTCCGAAACGCCCTTCGCCAGTGGCTTTGGGTTTCCAGTTGATGGTTTTGTTCAGTTCAAAAAGGCGGTCTTTGATGTCGGTAATTTTGATAAACCACGAGTCAAGCGGATAGTACAAAACGGGTTTGTCGGTACGCCAACAATGCGGATAGGAGTGAACATATTTTTCCACCTTAAACGCCTGACCTTCTGTTTTTAAGAGAATAGCGAGTTCTACATCCCAAGACTTTTCAGGCACCGTTTCGTCGTAATATTCGTTTTTGATGTATTTTCCGCTGAAAATTTCAGGAACTTTGTTGCCTTTCACAAACTTTCCTTGCAAATCCACAAGCGGCACCAAATTGTCGTTTTCGTCTTTGATGAGCATCGGCGGAATGCCGTTTTCTTTGGCAACACGAGCGTCATCAGCACCGAAAGTCGGGGCGATATGCACAATACCCGTTCCGTCTTCCGTCGTTACGAAATCACCCGTAATCACACGGAAGGCTTGGTCGGCATTTTCGGCAGGTAAAAACCACGGAATCAGTTGCTCATAAGTAGTTCCTTCCAAATCCGAGCCTTTAAATTCGTCGATGATTTGATACGGAATTTTAGCGTGCTTCATCTCGCTGGTTTGTGCAATCGCCACATTGATAATGTCCAAAGCATCATCTCTATCAGGGATTTCGTTGTATTTTTGTTCAATTCGGTCAAATATTTCAGAATTTTCACCTTCGGCAAACTTGCTTCCGAATTGTTTTGATACTAAATCTTTTGCTAAAATCACATAAATCGGCTCGTAAGTGTATTGATTAAAAGTTTTAACCAACACATAATCAATATTTTTGCCCACAGCCAAAGCCGTATTTGACGGAAGCGTCCAAGGGGTGGTTGTCCAAGCCAATACAAACACATTTCTGCCTAAATCTTTAAACTGATTTATAAGCTGATACGAAAAAGTTTTCACACGGAATTGAGCTACAATCGTGGTGTCGGAAACATCGCGGTAAGTTCCCGGCTGATTGAGTTCGTGCGATGAAAGTCCCGTTCCTGCTTTTGGTGAATAAGGCTGAATGGTGTAGCCTTTGTACAGAAGTCCCTGATTATAAATCTGTTTCAACAGCCACCAAACCGACTCCATATATTTGGATTTGTAGGTGATGTACGGATTTTCCATATCCACCCAGTAGCCGATTTTTTCGGTGAGGTCGTTCCAGATGTCGGTGTAACGCATCACGGCTTCCTTACAGGCTTTGTTGTAATCTTCCACAGAGATTTTTTTACCGATGTCTTCCTTGGTGATGCCGAGTTCTTTTTCCACGCCGAGTTCTACGGGCAGTCCGTGCGTATCCCAGCCCGCTTTTCGCTTCACCTGAAAGCCTTTTTGGGTTTTGTAACGACAAAAAATATCCTTGATGGAACGCGCCATCACGTGGTGAATGCCCGGAATTCCGTTTGCCGAAGGCGGTCCTTCAAAAAACACGAAAGGCGTTTTGCCCTCACGCAAGTCGATACTTTTGTCGAATATGTTGTTTTCCTGCCAGTATTTCAAAATTTCACCGGCTAAGGTGGGTAAATCTAAGGTTTTGTACTCTGTGAATATCATTTTCTAAACTTCTAATTCGTTGTGATTAAATACATTTCTGGCAAAAAACGCCTCAATATTATTTTAAAGATGCGAAATTACTAAAAAAATATGGGATAAAACGTTTTTTTGAGGCTTTTTTTATTTCTGTAATAAGATAAAAACCTGAAATCGATACGTTTAAATCAATTTCAGGTTTTTGATTATGAATGATCAACAATTTCACTATTTTTTGAGTTCGATTTTGTCAAATCCGGTGTATTTTTGCAACACTTCGGGGATTGCGATGCCGTCTTCGGTTTGGTAATTTTCTAAAATTCCAGCCAAAACACGGGGCAATGCCAACGAACTTCCGTTAAGCGTATGAGCCAATTTATTTTTTCCGTCGGCATCTTTGTAACGCAATTTCAATCGGTTGGCTTGAAAGGTTTCAAAGTTAGATACTGAGCTGATTTCCAGCCATTTTTGTTGTGCCGTGGAATAAACTTCAAAATCGTAAGTCAATGCCGAAGTGAAGCCCAAATCACCACCACACAAACGCAAAATGCGGTACGGCAACTTCAATTCGTTCAGAATAGATTTCACGTGCTCAACCATTGCATCTAAGGCTTTGTACGAATTTTCGGGGTGTTCCACGCGTACAATTTCCACTTTATCAAACTGATGCAAGCGATTCAGCCCGCGAACGTGAGCCCCGTAACTTCCTGCTTCTCTGCGGAAACAAGGCGTGTATGCCGTACAGCAGATAGGAAGCTCATTTTCAGCAAGTAACACATCTCTGAAAAAATTGGTTACCGGCACTTCGGCGGTGGGAATCAAATAGAGGTCGTCCAACCCAATGTGATACATTTGTCCTTCTTTATCAGGAAGTTGCCCCGTTCCGTAGCCCGATGCTTCGTTTACCACGTGAGGTACTTGAAATTCTTGATAGCCCGCTTCGGTGTTTTTATCTAAAAAATAAGTGATTAACGCCCGTTGCAACTTGGCTCCCTTGCCTTTGTAAACAGGAAAACCCGCTCCCGTAATTTTTACACCAAGCTCAAAATCAATGATATCGTATTTTTTTGCGAGTTCCCAATGTGGAAGTGCGTTTTCGCCTAAATTCGGGATTTCACCGGCTTGAAAAACTACTTCGTTATCGGTTTCGGAAGTTCCAAACGGAACTAATTCATTGGGAATGTTTGGAATACGATACAATAGTTCGCTTAAGTTTTCCGAAATTTCGGACAAGGCATCGGAAAGATTTTTGGATTTATCTTTCAATTCGGCGGTTTTTTCTTTCAAAACATTGGCTTCGGCGGTTTTTCCGGATTTGAAAAGCTGACCGATTTCCTTTGAAATGGCGTTGGATTCTGCCAAAACGGTGTCAAGTTCAGCTTGGGTGGCTCTTCGTTTTTCGTCTAACTGAATCACCTCATCAACGATATGTAAATCTTTGAAATTACGCTTTTTAAGTCCGTTTAAAACCGTGTCTTTATTTTCTCTGACAAAAGTAAGTTGCAACATATTTTTCGTTTTTAACACATTGAACCCACAAAGGTACAAAATATTCAGTAAAATCAAAAAAAAGAGGTTTTATTTTTGTTTTTGGGAAAAGAAAAATCTAAAAAGAAGAAGGAAATTAAAAATATTTCATACCTTTGTCAGACTTATTTTTTAATGAAATAGTTACAATCCGTTAAATTTTAGATAATGAAAACATCAGAAAAAATAACACTTTTACGAAAACAGATGCAAACCGAAGGCGTTGATGCCTTTGTGATTTTTAGTGCAGACCCACACCTTAGCGAATATCTGCCTGAGGAATGGTTGGAACGTGCGTGGCTTTCAGGTTTTACGGGGTCGGCTGGTTTTGTGGTAGTTACCCGAGATAAAGCCGGATTGTGGACGGACTCGCGTTATTTTGTGCAGGCACCCATTGAGCTCAAAGATTCGGGCATCACACTTTTCAAGGAAGGCGTGGAAGGTACACCCGATTATGTCGATTGGTTGGTGTCGGAACTTCCAAAAGGGGCAACGGTGGCGCTGAATGCTTTGGCAACGTCACATTTAGCGTGGGAAAAATTACATAATGTATTGAAAAATAATGAAATACATTTGAAAAACAATCCGTTGTTGGATAAGGTTTGGACAAATCGTCCGAAAAGTCCACTGCACCCTATTTTTGTGCATCCTGATAAATGGGCAGGGCAAACGGTAAATGATAAATTGGAAGCCATTCGCGAAAAAATGAGACAGCAAAAAGCTGATTTGCATATAATTACTTCATTAGATGATGTGGCTTGGACGCTCAACCTTCGAGGGAGTGATGTGGCGTATAATCCGGTGTTTTTGGGTTACGTAGTGCTTTCAAAAAACGATGCCATTTTGTTTGTTGATAAAGCCAAAGTAACTGCTGAAGTTGAAAATCATTTGAAAAAATCGGGAGTGGCAATCAAAAATTATGATGATTTCTTTACATATCTTTCCGAAGTGAAAAAATCATCGGTGTTAATTGCTCCGAATGCCAATCAAGCGATTTTCAATGTTTTAGAAAAAGATAATTTCATAATAAAAGCGCCGGCGCCGGGTAATTTGATGAAAGCTACCAAAAATGCAACCGAGCTGGAAGGATTCCGAATCGTGATGGAGCGCGATGGTGTGGCGATGGTTAAATTTTTGTACTGGCTGACGCATCGGGTAGGGAAGGAGCCGATGACTGAGTACAGCATCGGAAAAAAACTACGTGATTTCCGTGCCGAAGGCGCTAATTTTGTTGGTGAAAGTTTCGGAAGTATCGTTGGTTATCAGGGTAATGGCGCAATTGTGCATTATTCGGCTCCGGAAGAAGGCAGTAAAGAAGTTTTTGCCAAAGGCAGTATTTTGGTGGATTCGGGCGGGCAATATTTAGAAGGAACGACCGACATTACCCGTACCATTCCGCTTGGTGAGGTTTCACAGGAATTTATCGACGATTGTACGCTGGTTCTTAAAGGTATGATTCAGTTGGCGATGGTGCGTTTTCCGAAAGGGACAAAAGGCGTTCAGTTAGATGCCTTTGCCCGAATGCCTTTGTGGAAACACAAAAAAGATTACGGACACGGAACGGGGCACGGCGTGGGAAGTTTTATGAACGTACACGAAGGTCCGCAAAACATTCGGAAGGATATGAATCCGCAAGAATTGCTGGTGGGAATGGTTTGTTCAGACGAACCCGGTTTTTATGTGGAAAACAAATACGGCATACGCCACGAAAATTTGATAGCCGTGCAGGAAGTGCAGCACAATGAATTCGGGACTTTCTATGAGTTTGAAACACTGACGCTTTGTCCGTTTATGCCCAATGCCATTAACATACATTTGCTTACCGATGACGAAAAACAATGGCTGAACAATTACCACAAAACTTGCCAAGAAAAGTTAGCACCTCATTTGCAAGGCGATATAAAACAATGGTTTTTGGAACTTGTAAAGCCGTTGTGATTTACCAAATTGCATTTTAAGGATTTATAATCTTTTTATTTTCAGCACCGAATGAAAACTGTTAAAAAAATAAGATTTTCCCATTTTTTTAACAGTTTTCTTTTTTAAACCGAAAGATGAAATACGGTTGTTTTTTATTTCAAAAATACCTTTTATAGAACCTTTTGAAAGAGAGTATGCAATCAAAGATGCTGTCCAAAAATTCAAAATCATCAAACATAAAAAAGACTATATTGAGTTACAACAATCCAATGGAACTGTTTTAAAACTCAAAAAAGTAGAAAAAGGTTTTTATGGTGATGAACCTTTTGTAAGAGAAAATAATAAATAACTACAGTTAAAATCAAAAAATCTTCTTTCTTAATTAAGAAAGAAGATTTTTTTGTGATTATTCTTTCCATTTGAGTCGCAAACTGTTGGTTACCACACTGAGGCTGCTCATCGCCATCGCTGCGCCGGCAAGCATCGGGCTAAGCATAAATCCGTTGATGGGATATAAAACTCCGGCTGCAATGGGGATACCTATAATGTTGTAAATGAATGCCCAAAATAAATTCTGCCGAATGGTTGTTACCGTTTGCTGTGAGAGTTTTATTGCTTGCGGAATTTTACCCAAATCAGATGATATGATGGTCATTCGGGCAACATCAATGGCAATGTCAGCGCCTTTTCCCATTGCGATGCTTACATCGGCAGTGGCAAGGGCTGTGCTGTCATTGATGCCATCACCAACCATTGCTACGATTTTTTGGTTTTGTTGTAATTGTTTTATAAAATCAGCTTTGTCTTGGGGCAAACATTCACTTTTGTAGCTTTTTATATACAACTGATTAGCAATAGCTTGCGCAGTTTTTTTATTGTCGCCCGTCAGCAGATGTAAGTTGATGCCCATTGCGTGCAGTTCGTTTATGGCGGTTTTTGAGGTTGGTTTTACTTGGTCGGCTATGGCTATGGCGGCGAGTGCTTTTTGGCTATCGGAAAACCAAATCACGGTTTGGGCTTTGGCGCTCCACTTGTCGGCTTTTTGTTGCAATATTTCCGAAGGAGTGATTCCGTTTTCGGTTAATAAGGTTTTATTCCCAACGAAGTACGTTTCACCACTAAAAACAGCCGTTACGCCTTTTCCGGTAATGCTTTCAAAATTAGTTAAATAAACCTCATTTGCGTCTGTCAAGTGATTTGTAACAGCTTCTGCCAGTGGGTGTTCTGATTGTTTTTCGATACTTCGCAAAATGCTTTTTAGCTCCGGTGTTTCGGTAAGCCATTCGATGTTGGTAACTTGGGGTTTCCCTTCGGTAATCGTACCGGTTTTGTCCAGCACAATATCGGTTATGTTTTTAGCCCGTTCCAAACTTTCGGCATCTTTTATCAAAATTCCTTTTTCGGCGCCTTTGCCAATGCCCACCATAATGGCGGTGGGTGTAGCCAATCCCAAGGCGCACGGACAGGCAATAACCAAAACGGTAACCGCTGCCAACAACCCTTGAATCAGGCTGTGTTCGCCACCCAAAAAAGCCCATAAAATAAAGGTGATTGCGGCAATTACCATCACCGTTGGAACAAAAACCGAAGCAATTTTATCCGTTAGTTTTTGAACGGGAGCTTTACTGCCCTGTGCTTCCGTAACGGTTTTGATGATTTGGGCAAGCATCGTTTCTTTGCCTACTTTTTCGGCTCGGAATCGGAAACTTCCCTTTTGGTTAATAGTGCCTGCAAAAACTTTCTCGTTCTCCTTTTTTAGTACGGCAACGGGTTCGCCACTGAGCATACTTTCATCAACGTACGAAGTTCCGCCAACTACCTTGCCATCAACGGCAATTTTTTCACCGGGTTTTACCAAAATAGTGTCGCCCACCCGAACGGATTCAATAGGTACGGTTTTTTCATTGCCATCGGCTTGGATAAGAGTAATGGTTTTGGGTTGTAGTCCGATGAGTTTTTTGATTGCCGATGAGGTGTTTCCCTTGGCTTTTTCTTCAAGTAATTTCCCTAAAAGAATGAATGCGATGATAACGGCAGCCGCTTCAAAATAAACGTGCGGGGTGATATCTTTTTTTTGTAAATAACTTGCAAGCAGCATATTAAATACGCTAAAACAATAAGCAATACCGGTGCTGAGGGCTACCAACGTATCCATATTTGCCGAGCGGTTTCGTGCTTTTTTCCAAGCACTTACAAAAAAATCTTTACCCAACCACAACACAACCGGAGTTGAAAAAAGCCACATCAGTTCATTGGCGTAGGGCATATTCATAAAAACCATTCCGATGACAACCACAGGAATCGATAACATAACTGCCCATAAGGTTTTGAATTGTAGCGACTTTATTTTTTCAAGATGGATGCTCTCTAAGGTTTGTTGCGAATCGGTACCTTCGTTAATCAACAGGTCAAAGCCCGATGCTTGCACAATTTTTTGCAAAGTTTCGGGATTGGTTTGCTTAGCACGATATTCCACCGTGAGGTTGCCCGTAGCGAAATTTACGACAGCATTTACAATTCCATTGCTTTGTTTTACAGTGTTTTCAACGCTTCCGGCACAAGCAGCACAACTCATTCCCAGCACGGGAAATGTTTTTTTGATGATGTTACTCATTTGTACGTTTTATTTGGTGTGCAACAATCGGGTTAGTTTGATGGATAAATCCGTGAGAATAATTTTGGCGTTTCCGTTGCGTTCGATGTGAAAAAGAGCGTCTTCCAATTGTTGGTGAATGGCTTCGATGTTATTTCCGTGAACAAACGGAGCGAATTTTTCCAAACGAAACGATGGGTCTTGAAACTCGGAATACACCAAACTTCCTGAATTGTAATTTAAAAGCATCGCCTGACGGAAAACCTCAATACAATACAACAAAAATTGTTTTTGCGTTTCGCGTCCTGCGGCGGCAATTTCTTCGCTCCATTGCAAAAGTCCGTGAATGGAAGCCTTGTTGCCTTTGGCTCGGTAAGCGGTTCTGACCCAGCTGATAAACCATTTTTCAAAGCTGTTTTCTTCATCTTTTTCCTGCGAAAAACGCAAGGCTTTGTTGAAACTTCCTTGTGCCCGAACGGCTAATTTAACAGCTTCATTTTCAGGAATTCCGTTTGCTATAAGTCCCTGTTTGATGGCATTTTCGCTCAACGGCGGAAAACGCAAAATTTGGCATCGTGATTTGATGGTTTCCAAAATGGCGTTTTCATCTTCCGTAACTAACAGAAAAATAGTTTGTTGCGGTGGTTCTTCCAGTAGTTTTAAAAGTTTGTTTGCCGATTCGGTATTCATTTTTTCTGCCATCCAGATAATCATCACTTTGTAACCGCCTTCAAAGGCTTTGAGGGCGAGTTTGGAGGTGATGTCTTTGGCTTCGTTCACGCTGATGTTCCCCTGTTTGTTTTCGATGCCCAGCTGCGAATACCAATCGAAGAGATTTCCGTAAGGTTGCTCTTTCACGAATTTGCGCCATTCATCTAAAAATAAGGAACTTATGGGGTCTTTTTTTACTTTGGTATTGGTGGCTGTCGGGAAAACGAAATGCAAATCGGGGTGCGAAAGGTTGGCACATTTCAGCAAACACGATGCGTTATTTTGGCAAAGAATGTACGTGCCATAGGCAATTGCCATCGGGAGCGTGCCACAACCTTCACCGCCCACAAAAAGTTGTGCGTGCGGAATGCGTTGGGCATCTACGCTGTCTTTTAAGTATTTTTTGATGGAATCGTATCCAAGGATGTTGTCAAATGTCATTTTTTTGTTGCTTTTGTGATTAAAAATAGCTGTCTTTATGTTGTTTGTGCTCTTTTCTGAAAGAAATTCCGCAGGAAAACACCTAAAAGCACCAAAATAACGATGCCAATTATCGTTATGGAAGCTAAAAGAGCTGTTTTTACCCCACTTTCTTGGGTATCTCCGTTAAAATATGCGTAAATCAGCAGTAATTCGGCGGCGATAAGCAAACTCGGAAAAAGAACGTATTTCCCGAAGGTTATCAGTTGATTGAGATATTTTTGGGTATTTCCGTTAAAAATATAGATAAAAATTCCGATTAGGAGGCTTCCGAAAACCAGTGAAAAAGCACTTGAAGCGATGACTTTCAGCAAGAAAGCAAATCCCCAGCCGATGATTTCGTCATTTTTTTGATAGTATTTGATTGGGTAACTGGTTTGGAGCCTTTTAACGGAAAAATCCAAAGCTTTGACGATGGTGTCGTTTTGAGTCGTAACAAATCTGACAACGGGTATGTACATCAATTTTTCAATTTCGATGATTTCTCCGTCTGCGTTTTTGTATCTTTCTTTGACAAAATCAATTTCATTATCAATTACTTCTGCTTGGTATGTTTCAGATTGTAAGCCTTTAACCACCTCAGAGGAAGTCTGTGTCATAATGACAAAACTCACAATGGTTATACCCAAAATGCTTGCCATTGTGCCAAAAATCCACAAGAAAGAACGAATCCCGATTTTTGTTTTTTTTCTGCTTTTATAGTGTCGTTTCACAAACAAAATTGTGATAAGAATTGAAATAACTATAAAAAGTGTAAAGGCTATTGTTGGCATCACTCAAAACTAACGGAAATATCTTTTTTGAAAAGTACAAAGGTAACGAATTTACAGGAAAAGATAAAATAAATGCAAAAAAAACTGTTTTTTTTTATGTCTGTCAAAAAAAATAACTACATTTGTACTTTCAAAGTACCATTAAAACCATACTTTAAGCTATGTACGGAAAAATAAAACAACACTTACAGGCTGAAATAGAAGATATTAAACAAGCCGGACTTTACAAAAAAGAACGCATCATTACTTCCAAACAAGGAGCTGAAATCAAAATTTCTTCGGGCGAGGAGGTGATAAACTTCTGTGCGAACAACTATTTGGGGCTTTCGGCACATCCTGAGGTTATTCAGGCAGCCAAAGACACCTTAGACACGCACGGTTTCGGAATGTCATCAGTACGTTTTATCTGCGGAACGCAAGATATTCACAAAGAATTGGAGCAAAAAATCGCCGATTTTTACGCAACGGAAGACACCATATTATATGCAGCTGCTTTTGATGCCAACGGAGGCGTGTTTGAACCGCTTTTTACCGAGCAAGATGCCATCATTTCCGATTCGCTTAACCACGCTTCGATTATCGACGGAGTGCGTTTGTGCAAGGCAAAGCGTTTCCGTTACGAAAACAGCAATATGGCTGATTTGGAGGCCAAACTTCAAGAAGCCGATTCGGCAGGGGCTCGTTTTAAAATCATCGTAACCGACGGCGTTTTTTCAATGGACGGCGTGGTAGCTCCGCTGGATAAAATCTGTGATTTGGCAGATAAATACGATGCTTTGGTAATGGTAGATGAATGCCACGCAGCCGGATTTATCGGAGCCACGGGCAAGGGAACGCTCGAAGCCAAAAAAGTAATGGGGCGTGTGGATATCATTACCGGAACGCTCGGCAAAGCCTTGGGCGGTGCGATGGGCGGTTACACGACGGGTAAAAAAGAAATTATCGAAATTTTGCGTCAGCGTTCGCGTCCGTATTTGTTTTCTAACTCGTTAGCGCCGGCAATTGTGGGGGCTTCCATTAAAGTGTTTGATTTACTCTCAAAAGACACTTCATTGCGAGATAAATTGGAGTGGAACACCGAATATTTCAAAAAAGGAATGAAAACTGCCGGTTTTGACATCATCGAAGGCGATAGTGCCATTGTTCCGGTGATGCTTTACGATGCTAAAACCTCGCAAATAATGGCTGACGAGCTGTTAAAAAAGGGAATTTACGTCATTGGGTTCTTTTATCCGGTAGTTCCGAAAGAAAAAGCCCGAATCCGCGTTCAGCTGTCAGCAGCGCACTCTAAACAGCACTTAGACAAGGCAATAGATGCTTTTACAGAGGTCGGCAAGAAGCTGGGGATTATTAAGTAAGAGTTAAAAAAAATAAAAAAAACGAATAAGTTTCGTAAATATATCAAAATAATATTTATATTTGTCCCAAGAATTAAAGTAGTAATCAAAAAATTCATTTTTAAGTATGAAGAAAATCAAAGTAACTTTTATTGCTTTGGCTTCGCTTTTATCAGCCGGAGCTTACGCACAAGATGCAAACAATCCTTGGAAAATAGGATTCGGAGTTAACTCTGTTGACATCCGCACACCAGAGGATTTTGGTGAGTTAATGAAAGACTGGGGAGGTCCAAGTGACCTTAATATCCTTCCTGCTATTTCACGCCTTTCAGTAGGTAGATATATCGGTGCGGGGTTCTCAGCTGAGATTTCAGGCTCATTAAACAAAATCGAAAAAGGTTTTGGGTATATCAAAGATGCGCCAAAAGTTGATCAATCTTTCTGGGGAGTTGATTTAAGAGCTAAATACCACATCAACAACCTATGGTCAGGTGCTCGTTGGTTTGACCCTTACTTGCAAGTAGGTGGAGGGTATGCAACCATTGACGATGCCGGAAAATTCAGAGCCTTAGGGGGTGGTGGTCTTAATTTGTGGTTCACCGAGAACATCGGTTTGAACTTACAAACGGCTTACAACCCTACTTTCAAAAGCGGTTCAACTGAGGATTTCTTCCAACATTCAGCAGGTATTGCTATCAAATTTGGAGGAAAAGATACTGACAAAGACGGAATCTTTGATGACAAAGACGAGTGTCCGGAAGTACCAGGTTTGAAAGAATTCAACGGATGTCCTGATACTGACGGTGACGGAATCGCCGACAAAGACGATGCTTGTCCGGAAGAAGCCGGAACAAAAGAATTTAACGGATGTCCTGATACTGACGGTGACGGAATCGCTGACAAAGATGATGCTTGCCCAGAGGTAGCCGGTCCAAAAGAACTTAACGGATGCCCTGATACTGATGGTGACGGTGTTGCTGACAAAGACGACAAATGTCCGGAAGAAGCTGGTCCAAAAGAAAACAACGGATGTCCTTGGGCTGATACCGACAAAGACGGTGTTCTTGACAAAGACGATGAGTGTCCTGAGGTTGCAGGTCCTGCTTCAAACAAAGGATGCCCTGAGGTAACTGAGGAAGTACAAAAAACATTGAACGAGTATGCTAAAACTATCTTGTTCGATACAGGTAAAGCTTCAATCAAACCTGAGTCAGCTGCAGTATTAGAGCAAATCGTTGGTGTATTGAACCAATATCCTAACGCTAAATTTACTATCGAAGGACACACTGACAGCACAGGTAACAAAGCTAAAAACCTTACACTTTCACAAGAAAGAGCTGATTCAGTACGCCTTTATTTAGTTCAAAGAGGTGTTTCTGATACACGTTTGTCTGCCAAAGGATACGGTGTTGAAAAACCAATCGCTTCTAACAAAACAGCAAAAGGAAGAGCTTTGAACCGTCGTGTTGAAATCAACTTGGTAAAATAAGCAGAACTTCGGATAAACGAAATGTAATTAAATTGAGAGGTTGCCTTCGGGTAACCTCTTTTTTTTGTGCTTATTTCAAAAATATTTAGCTTTTATTTAACTTTTACAAATTTTTATAAGTATGTTCCTGAAAATTAGGTGTTTATTATGTTTTTAAGGGCTTTATTTTTGATTTTTGAGAAAATGTTGTTTGCAATTTGTTCTCAAAAATTGGTTTGGTACATAAAATTCCATAAATTTGGGCGATAAAAACATTTCTTTATGAAACGAACGATTTTTTCACTTTTTTCTCTTCTTGTTTTTAACCAGTGGATGCAGGGGCAACAGACTGAAATTTTCACCAACGCATCGGCTGATTTTCAAAAAGCAGTATCATTGTATAACAGAAAGTTGTACAAACCGGCACAGCATTTGTTCCGAAAAGAACAACAGGGGTCTTCTGATAGAGACATACAAATCCAATCACAGTATTACGTGGCTTCAACGGCTGCGCTTTTGGGTGAATTGGGAGCTGACATGCTGATGGAAAAGTTTATCGAAGAACATCCCGAATCGCCACTCAGCACAGGGGCTTATATGCGAATGGCTGATTTTTACTTCCAACGCGGAAATTACAAAGATGTGTTGAAATGGTATCGCAAAGTAAACGATGCCAGCGTAAGCAGAGAAGAACGAAGCAAATTTTACTTCCAAAAGGGTTATGCCTTGTTTTCAACAGGAAGCCGAAAAGAAGCCGAGAAATATTTCAATTTAGTGAAAAGCACCAAAGAATATGGCGCCGATGCCAATTATTATTTGGGATATATTGCTTATGATTCAGAAGATTACAAAAAAGCCGAAAGTTATTTTGAGCAAGTGAAAGGCGAGGAAAGTCTTGACAAAAATGTGTCATATTTTCAGGCGAATATGAAGTTCAAGCAAGGCAATTTTGAGCAAGCATTAAATGAAGGATTAAAACAATTGCAGAAAACCAAAAATCCACAAGAAACCTCTGAACTTAACAAAATTATAGGTGAAAGTTATTTCAATTTAGGGAAATATAACCAAGCCATTCCGTATTTGAAAGAATATAAAGGAAAAAGAGGCAAGTTTTCAAATACCGATTTTTACTATTTGGGGTACGTTCACTACAAAAATAAAGATTATGTCAGCGCCATTGACCAGTTCAATAAAATCATTGACGGTAATGACCACGTGGCGCAAAATGCCTATTATCACTTGGCGGAATGTTACCTAAACACGGGGCAAAAACAACAAGCCTTGAATGCTTTCCGAAATGCCTATCAGATGGACTATGATGCTCAAATCAAGAAAGATGCGCATTTGAATTACGCCCGATTGAGCTATGAAATCGGAAATCCGTATGAGAGCGTTCCGGAGGTTTTGTTGGCTTATGCCCGAAAATATCCCAATGATAATAAAGAGGAAATTCAATCGCTTTTGATTGATTCATATATTTCTTCAGGTAACTACCAAGCGGCAATCAGTTTGTTGGAACAATCAAACGACCCGAGAGACCGCGAGGTGTACAAAAAAGTGTCCTTCTATCGCGGATTGGAGCTTTTCAACGAATTGCAATATCCGCAAGCGCTTGATTATCTCAAAAAAGCAGCTGGAAGTAATGATGCCGTTCTGGCAGGGCGGGCGCTTTATTGGCTGGGTGAAACCTCATATCAACTGAAAGATTTTGCAAATGCTAAAAATTTCTATTCCCAATTTTTAAACAATTCAAATATTTCAAAAACAGATGAATACAAGCATATTCATTACAGTTTGGCGTATGCCGATTTCAATCTGAAAAATTACAAAGGAGCCATTGAAAATTTTGAAAAATATCTGAAAGAAAACCCAAAACCCAATGCGTGGACAAATGATGCGTTGTTGCGCTTGGCTGATTCGTACTTCGTGGAAGGGAAATACTGGCCTGCAATGGAGCGATATAACAAGCTCATTGCCGGAAAATCGTCAGACGAAGATTATGCCGCTTACCAAAAAGCTATCAGCTATGGTTTTGTAGACAGGTCGAAAAAGAAAATTGAAGATTTGGAAGATTTCATCAAAAAATACAGAAATTCAAATCTTCGACCCAACGCCTTGTTTGAACTTGGAAATGCTTATGTTTCAGACGGAAACACGGCAAAAGGCGTGCAATATTACAAACAAATCCAAACCGAATACAAAGGTAATAACTTAGTGCCACGGTCAATGCTTCGTGAAGGATTGGTTTATTACAACAAAAACAACAATCAAGAGGCGTTGAAAATTTTCAAAACCATTGCGCGTGATTATCCGCAAACGAACGAGTCGGCGCAAGCGGTGGCAACAGCCAAACTCATATACATCGATATGGGGAAAGTAAACGAGTACGCCACTTGGGCAAAAGGGCTTGGTTATGTGGAAGTTTCGGATTTGGAACTTGAAAGCGCCACTTACGAAGCAGCCGAACGTCAGCACTTGCAACAGAATGAAAAAGAGGCAATTGCCGGATTTGAAAAATACATCAAAGACTTCCCCAACGGAATGCGTTTGAGCAATGCACAATTCTATTTGGCACAACTTTATGAAGGAGCAAACCAAAAATCAAAAGCCGTAACCCTTTATGATGAGGTTATCAAAAGCGGTTCGACTGAATTTAGAGAGCAATCATTGGTGAAACTATCTCAAATTCTGTTAGATGCAGGAAGTTATCTCAAAGCAAAACCCTATCTTGAAGATTTGGAAAAAACCGCTACCGTTGCTCAAAATAAAGTGTATGCACAATCAAACTTGATGCGGGTTTGTTACAACGAAAAATTGTATGACAAAGCGGTTGAATATGCCAATAAAGTGCTGGCAGAGAAAACAATAGATAACCGTATCAAAAACGATGCCTACAACGTATTGGCACGTTCTTACATCAAAATCGGTAATGAGGCAGAAGCCCGAAAAGCCTATCAGGAAGTAGCAAAAACTGCCACCGGAAGTATGGCTGCCGAAGCAATGTATTACAATGCCTACTTCAAACACAAAGACGGCAAGTTTAAAGAATCAAACGAAGTGATTCAAAAACTGGCAAAAGAATACGGCGGTTACAAAGAATTTGCCGCCAAAGGATTGGTGGTAATGGCAAAAAACTTTTACGGACTAAAAGACTCATACCAAGCAACGTATATTCTTGAAAATGTGATTACTAATTTTAAAGAATATCCGGAAGTGGTTGAGGAAGCCAAAAAAGAATTAACTGCCGTGAAAGCCGAAGCCGCCAAAAGCAATTCGTCCGTAAAAATGTAATTTGATAACTAAAAATGATGATGATGATTAAAAATACAATCCGAATCAAATCGCTGTTCCTGTTGCTGTTGCTGCCCTCAGCGGCATTAATGGCTCAAAATAAGAAAGATAGCCTAACAACCAAGGTCATCGATGTGGTAAAATCATACGTGCCAACCATCGCCGATGCCTACAAAAAGCGTGAAGATGCCAACATTAAAAAAGATTCGCTCACGCTTGCCAAAAAAGAAATTACCTATTCCATTTATTCGGTGCCGGTGGCGTCCACTTTCGTTCCGGATAAAGGAAAAGCCTCTACCATTAAGAAGGTTACCAAACAGGAAACCTATCAAGATTCATACATCGGTGGGGCTTTCGGGAATTTAAGAACCATTTACGGCGATGCATCGGTTACTTTGCCGGTTTCTGATGAAAGTAATTTGGCATTTTTGTTCAACCATCTTTCATCAAATGGTGAGGTAAAGGGTATTATTCCGGATAATGATTATGTCAAAACATCGGCTGATGCCCGTTATGATTACCTTGACAGAGATGTGAATTGGGGCGTGGGGCTTGATTTTGGCAGAAAAGTTTACCATTGGTACGGCGTGCAAAAAGGGTTTTATACCGATGAACAGTTGGGCAAACTTTCAAACATACAACAAACCTATTTAGGCTACGGATTAAGCGGTTACGTAAAACTTGCCGATTCATATTTTGACGGGTTAGACTTGCTTTTCCGCGGATTTTCCGATAAATTTGACAGCAGTGAAATCAATGCCCGAATTGCGCCTTCATTTCAGGTACCTATCAGCGATGGTGAACAAAAAATCCGTTTGAATTTACTATTTGATTATTATTCAGGAAGTTTTGCCAGAGGCTATGTAACTACCGATGCTGTTTCCAACAAATGGATGTTGCTTGGCGTTAATCCGTCATATCATTTTTCAACCGGCGATTTGGATTTGAAATTAGGGGCAACGATTGCCTATGCAGGCGGACATCCTACGCAAGACAGCAATTTTAAAGCCTTTCCCGATGTGGAAGTGTTGTACCGAATCGGGGGCGGAAACACCATCGTACACGCAGCCGTTCGCGGAATGTTACAACAAAATACCTTTGAAAAACTAACTGATGTAAATCCATATTTAGCACCTATTCAGTTGATTAACCCAACAAACGTAACAATGGATATTTCAGGTGCGCTCAAAGGTGAACTCACCACGGGGCTTCATTACAAATTGCAAGGGGGCTACAAACAATATGAAAATTTGCCGTTGTTCACTACTTATACTGAACTAAATTCGCCTGTGGTTATGTTGGGTTACCAGCACAATAACTCGTTTCGGGTAGTTTACGATAAAGTAACCGAATTTGGGTTTTCAGCGGGGCTTTCGGGCAATGTGAGCAATATCTTTTTCTTTGATTTGGAAGGAAAAATCAACGGCTATTCGGCTAAAAATGAAGCAGAGGCTTGGAATTTACCCAGAACGCGTGTGTCGTTGTTCACCGATGTGAAAATCATTGAGGGGCTTTTTGCCGGATTTGATGTGTTTCACGTTGGCAGCCGCTATGAAGCGGATTATGCCACTGCAATTGGGGCAACACCTAACAAATTGACCTTGGAAAGCTATTTTGATTTGAATTTCCACGCCGATTATACGCTTAATAAAAAACTAATGATTTTTGTTCGTGCAAATAATTTAATGTCAGACAATTATCAACGATGGGCGTATTACCCCACACACGGATTTCAGGTTTTTGGAGGCGTAAAATATTTGTTTAGTTTGAAAAAATAATCACCAGAATAAACAAATTGTTGTATTTTTAACAAAAATGCCGTACTTTTGTGCAACTTATCAAAAAAGCAGCAGTTTATGAATCCGTTGGAATTACAACAATTATTGGATGAACATTGCCAAGAAATGAAAGAAAGTATGCCGGGTTTTTTGTTCTATGGAATTTTAAGCGCAACCGACGGCACAACACTATCCAAGATACAGGCTGATGATAATCCACTGGCAATGAATATTGAAAGTAATTCAGCTTTCCATTTAAACGTGCTCAGCAAGGTTAAAAAGGTAACGGAAAGCAGTGTGGAATCACAATTGGAAATTGACGATATCATCGTTGAAACGGATAAGGTTACTTTCGTGATTATGGTTTCGGCATCGGGGAAGTTTTTCTCAGTTACGGCATTGGAGCGTGAAAAGGCAAATTTGGGCATTACGCGTGCATTGCTCTATCGTTGTAAAGCCGTTTTCGGGGCAATGTTAGATGATTTCTTTTCGTAAAACAAAGGTTATTTTGTGTTTATAGAAGAAAAATGGCAGTGCTTTTCGTTGTAAAAGAGTTGATAATAAGTGCATTCAAAAAACTCTTTTATGGTTATGTAGAATTCTGTTATGAAAAATATTAAAATTTTACTGGTAGATGATGACCCCGATATTTTAGAGTTTGTGGGTTATAATTTGCAACAAGAACATTTTCAGGTTTTTACCGCAACCGATGGCGAGCAAGCTGTGCAAATGGCAAAACAAGAATTACCGCATCTCATCTTGCTTGATGTGATGATGCCCAAAATGAACGGAATTGAGGCTTGTGAGCAAATACGCAAATTTCCAGAGCTTTCACAAACGGTAATAGCTTTTTTAACAGCCCGTAGCGAGGATTATTCGCAACTGGCAGGTTTTGAAGCCGGAGCCGACGATTACATCACCAAACCCATTAAACCTAAGGTACTTGTGAGTAAAGTAAAGGCACTGCTTCGCCGATTTACCGAAAAAGAAAGCAGTTCCATACTGAAAATCAGAGACCTTGTCATAGACCGCGATGAATATAAAATAACGTACAAAAACAACGAAATTTTGCTCCCGCGCAAGGAATTTGAACTTTTGTGGCTACTGACATCCCAACCCGGAAAGGTATTTAAACGCGAAGAAATTCTTGATAAAGTTTGGGGCAGTGAGGTAGTTGTGGGTGACCGCACCATTGACGTTCACATTCGCAAATTGCGTGAAAAAATAGCCGACGATTACTTTAAAGCCGTGAAAGGAGTTGGTTATAAGTTTGTTATGTAATTCGGTTGTTTATTTGCATTTCGGGGTAAAATATGCAAAAATTAAAAAAATCATATCGTTTTGCACTAAAATCATCGTTGCTTATAACAGCATTTTCTAGTTTTTTGTTGGGAGTTGTTATTTTCTTCTTTGGTGATATTCCACTTTGGGTGTTGATTCCGTATGCGGTGAGTCTTTACGGGCTTTGTTTTTTTGTGTTGCAATATCGCGTTGAAAAATTCATATACAAGCGCATCAAAAAAATATACAAAGATGTTTCGTTACTTGAAAATACAAGTATTAAAAATCAGGTAATTACAACCGATATTTCATCGTTAAGTAAAGAAATTAACCGATTTGCCCGCCGAAAAAAACTCGAAATCGAAACCCTGAAAGACCGTGAAAATTACCGAAAAGAATACATCGGAAATATTTCACACGAACTCAACACGCCGCTTTTTACCGTGCAAGGTTATATTTTAACGCTTCTGGATGGGGCGGTTGAAAATAAAGCCATTCGTAAAAAATACCTATCGCGTGCCGCCAAAGGTGTTGAGCGGCTCATTTATGTGGTGAAAGACCTTGAAATGATTTCAAAATTAGAAACAGGCGAGTTGATTCTTGATTTTGAGCAATTTAACCTCGTTGAACTGATTCAAAACGTATTTGAGATGTTTGAAATGCAGGCAGCAAAACGCGAAATTTCACTTGTTTTTGACAAAGCGTATGAACCCGTTTATGTGTATGCCGACCGAGAGCGGATACAGCAAGTGCTTGCCAATCTGATAGTTAATTCGTTAAAGTATGGAAAACATAACGGAACGACTGAAATCAGCCTTGAAACACTTTCAAAAGAAAAAATATTGGTGCGAATTACCGACAACGGCGAAGGTGTACTAAAACAGCACATTCCCCGACTTTTTGAGCGTTTTTACAGAGTAGATAAAAGCGGAAACCGAATGCAAGGCGGTTCGGGGCTTGGGCTTTCCATCGTGAAACACATCATTGAGGCGCATAAACAGAAAATTTACGTTGATAGCGTTTACGGCATCGGTTCCGAGTTTTCATTTACCTTAAATCTTGCCCCGACCGAAACACCATCAGAATAACATAAAATAGTGATTTTCAAAATGATTTTAGGTTTTATTTTTGTATTTCTCGCTATTACTTTCGGGTTTAGTGCTTTTGAAAAAATAACGGATTTTAAAGGAACAACAGCGTATTACGCGACGTACTTTTCTAAGACATTTTTAGCAAGATACATATCGTCTGTTTTGATTTTTGTAATTGTTTTTGAGGTACTTATCACATTTTTGTTCGCTTTGGGGCTTGTTGAACTATATTTAAAAAAAATAATTTTTTTGGGTTATTGGGCGCTTGTTTTGGCCGCCTCGCTTTTACTTTGTTTTTTGGTGGGGCAACGTTTGGTAAAAGATTATGATGGCGCCCGAGGAATTGCTATTTATTTTATAATCTGTTTGTTAGGTTTGGTGTTGATTGAATTGGTGTATCAATAAAAATCAATGTTTTTGCGTGTTTTTATCATCAAATAACTGATTTAAAATCAGTGTTCTGACTTGCTGTTTAAGCGTATTTTTATCATCAAGGGTAAGTCCTTGTGTATAAAAAAACGGATTGATTTTCACCCGCATACGTCCGACGCTTCCGGCAAAAAAACGAAAAGGAAATCGCTCTTTGTTGTCAAAAAATGTCATCGGAACGATAGGTATTTGATATTCAATAGCTAACCGAAAAGCACCGTCTTTAAATTCATCTAAGACAACGGCTTCATCAGGCACGCCTCCTTCCGGAAAAATACAGATACTCAGCCCCGAAGCAAGTCGCTTACGGGCAGCGCTATATACATCACGCCGACTTTGTGCGTTTGCCCTGTCCACCAAAATAGCTACTTTTTTGTAGAAAAAACCAAAAAGAGGCATTTTTGCCAGTTCTTTCTTCCCGACAAACACAAACGGATTTTTACTGCAAACAAGCATCAACATCACATCGGTCATACTGGTGTGATTGGCAACAAGCATATAACTTTTTTTAGCGTCAAGTTTTTCATTTTGTGTTATTTGTGTGTAGAACCCCATTGCGCAGAGTATGGGTTTTGCCCACAGGTTTCGCGCCAACCAATAAAATTGCGGATACCATTTTTCACGTGAAGTTAGCAGTAACAAAATGGGCGTTAGCAACAGCGTGATGCCTGCCGTCAAAACGTAAAACCACACCCGCCAGAATAGCCAAAAAATGTATTTTAATGCAATCATTATCCTGATAATTTTCGCCGGCAAATATACAAATTTATCAAAACGGATTGTTTTTTAATTTTCGATATGCGAATTAAAATCACTGTAAGTAACTGATAATTAAAATTATATTAGAGATGAAAGAAAGCTGAAAAACAGGTTTGCGGGTTAAAAATTTGATTTGTCGGATTTTATTGTTACCTTTGGAAAATTATTTTTTTTCAGATATTTTTATGGACTCAATTAAAAATTATATTCAAGAAAACAAAGAACGATTTATCAACGAACTGATTGAACTGCTTAAAATTCCGTCAATTAGTGCCGATTCGGCTTACTCACAAGATGTTATCAACACTGCCGAAGCGGTGAAAAACGCATTGGAAAAGGCGGGTTGCGACACAGTTGAAATCTGCGAAACACCCGGATATCCAATCGTTTACGGCGAAAAAATCATTAACCCTGAATTGCCAACCGTATTGGTTTACGGGCACTATGACGTGCAACCGGCTGACCCTGTGGAACTTTGGCATTCCGACCCGTTTGAGCCGGTTGTCAAAACCACCGACAAACACCCGCAAGGAGCCATCTTTGCACGCGGAGCCTGTGATGACAAAGGGCAAATGTATATGCACGTTAAAGCCTTGGAATATATGGTAAAAACGGGCAATTTGCCTTGTAACGTGAAATTTATGATTGAAGGCGAAGAGGAGGTAGGCTCTGAAAGTTTGGGCTGGTTTGTAAAGCGTAATCACGAAAAACTCAAAAATGATATTATTTTAATTTCCGATACCGGAATGATTGCCAACGACATACCTTCCATCACAACAGGGCTTCGCGGCATCAGTTACGTGGAAGTGGAAGTAACCGGACCTAATCGTGACCTGCATTCGGGCTTGTACGGTGGGGCGGTTGCCAATCCTATCAACGTCTTAGCCAAGATGATAGCTTCGTTGCACGACGAAAACAACCACATTACCATTCCCGGTTTTTACGACAAAGTGGAAGAACTTTCGCAAGAAGAACGAAACGAAATGGCAAAAGCACCGTTTTCGCTAGAAGATTATAAAAGAGCATTGGAAATCAATGATGTGTATGGCGAGGCGGGCTACTCGACCCGCGAGCGGGCTTCCATTCGTCCTACCCTCGACGTAAACGGAATTTGGGGCGGATATACCGGCGAAGGAGCCAAAACCGTTATCGGAGCCAAGGCGTTTGCCAAAATTTCAATGCGTTTGGTGCCGCACCAAGACTGGGAAGAAATCACCGAGCTTTTCAAACAACATTTCGAGCGTATCGCACCTGCAGGCGTGACTGTACAGGTAAAACCGCATCACGGCGGGCAAGGTTACGTTACGCCAATCAATTCCGTTGGGTATCAGGCGGCTGCCAAGGCTTATGCGCAAACCTTTGGTAAAGAGCCTGTTCCGGTTCGTTCGGGTGGAAGTATCCCCATTGTGGCGCTTTTTGAGCAAGAATTGAAAAGCAAATCCATTTTGATGGGCTTTGGTTTGGACAGCGACGCCATCCACTCGCCCAATGAGCATTTTGGTGTTTTCAACTTTTTGAAAGGCATTGAAACCATTCCGTATTTTTACAAATATTTTGCGGAAGCAAACCGATAGTTCAAAAAGTTGTTTGAGTTTGTTTGACACTACGTGTTTGAAGTAGTTTCAAATCATCTCGAACTTTTCAAACCATTTTTAGAAAGAACAATAAATTCAATAACTTACACACGGGCGAAAAATGTTTCGCCCTGTTTTTTAATCGTTAATTTTTTTGTTGGCTGAAAAATGTATAATGACGAACTTCTTTATTTAATTGCGTTGAAAAAAATCCCGTTGGTGGGCGACATCACCGCAAAGAAACTCATCGCTCATTTTGGGAGTGCCAAAGAGGTATTTGCACAAACGAAAAGCAAGATTGAAACGATTGACGGCATCGGGCAGAAAATAACCCGTAATTTATTCAAACCCGAATATTTACACGAAGCGGAAGCCGAAATCGCCTTTGCCGATAAAAACAACATTCAAATCTATGCCTTTACCGATGAGGCGTATCCCGATTTGTTGAAACAATGCGTAGACGCCCCTGTTTTCTTCTATCAAAAAGGGAATATTTGCCTGAAAAACAAACGTATTTTGAGCATTGTCGGTACGCGTAACATAACCCCTTACGGCAAGGCTTTTTGTGAAAAATTGGTTGAAGATTTGGCGACGCTTGATGTGGTCATCGTCAGCGGATTTGCCTACGGGGTGGACATTACCGCTCACAAAACGGCACTGAACAACAACCTGCAAACAGTGGCTTGTTTGGCGCACGGGTTGCATATGGTGTATCCGCAGGCGCACAGTAAATATTGCAAAGCGATGGAAGAAAATGGCGGATTCATCACCGATTTTGGTTTTCAGTGTAAGTTTGACAGAAAGAATTTCCTCAGCCGAAACCGCATCATTGCAGGGCTTTCGCAAGCAACCGTGGTGATTGAATCGGGGGCAAAAGGCGGAAGTTTGGTTACTGCTGACATTGCTTTTTCATACAATCGGGAGGTGTTTGCCGTTCCCGGCAGGGCTACGGATATGTATAGCATTGGATGTAATCATTTGATACGCAATGAAAAAGCCCGAATTTTGACCTCCGCTAATGATTTGCTTTACTATCTGAATTGGGATACGCCTGCTTTGGAGGTTCAGCAGAAACTTTTTGTGGAGCTTCTTCCCGATGAAGAAAAAATTCATTCCTTTTTGAAAAACAACGGAAAACAATTGCTCGATGCCATTGCATTGGCGTGCCAAATGCCTGTTTATCAGGTGTCGAATCTTCTTTTCCAAATGGAAATGAAAAACGTAGTGCGCCCGTTACCCGGAAAAATGTTTGAAATCGTGTGATGTGTGTGATTTTTCGGGAAGTAAATTTTATGTTTCAGCCGATAAAAAGGCGATTTTCCTTGAAAATTATCATATCTTTGCCTCAAATACAGAATAATGCACAATTCAAAAATAGTTTTGATAACGGGAGCGACATCCGGCATCGGAAAGGCTACTGCCTTGTTGCTGACCCAAGAAGGATATAAAGTATACGGCACAGCCCGAAATGTTACCAACGTGGAGCTTCCTTTTAAGCTTTTGCAAATGGATGTCCGTGATGATGAGAGCATTAAACGGGCAGTTGCGGTAATTCTTTCGGAAGAAGGAAAAATTGATGTGTTAATCAACAATGCCGGAGTGGGAATTACCGGATCCGTTGAAGAACTTTCAACACAAGCCCTTCATAACGTGTTTGCAACGAATTTTTACGGGGCGATTGCCGTAATGCGAGCCGTGTTAGCGCCGATGCGGGCGCAAAAAAGCGGACTGATTATCAACGTAACTTCAATTGCGGGTTATATGGGGCTTCCGTTTCGAGGGGCTTATTCCGCCAGCAAAGGAGCTTTGATGTTGTTGTCGGAAGCCTTGCGAATGGAGGTGAAAAGCTTTGGTATAGAGGTAACTACGATTGCTCCGGGGGATTATGCCACCAATATTGCCTCGCGGCGTTACCACGAGCCGGTTCGTGAAAATTCGGCTTATGCTGAAAATTATCAAAAATCACTTGATTTGATGAATAGTCACGTAAATTCGGGTGGAGACCCTACCGAAATGGCGCAAAAACTGTATCAAATCATCAATGTCCGACACCCAAAAGTGCATTACAAACAAGGCAGTTTTTTGCAGCGATTTTCCGTTGTGTTAAAATCGATTTTGCCCGGAAAATGGTATGAAAAAATGCTGATGAAACACTATCAGTTGTAGTTGGTTATTTTTTAAGAAGCTATTTTATTGATAAACAATTATATAAAAATATAACAAATGAAAGGAATTATTCTTGCCGGCGGGTCGGGTACGCGCCTGTATCCTATTACCAAAGGAATTTCAAAACAATTGTTGCCAATATATGACAAGCCAATGATTTACTATCCGCTTTCGGTGTTGATGTTGGCAGGCATTCGTGATATTTTGGTGATTTCCACTCCACAGGATTTGCCAGGTTTTAAACGGCTTTTGGGTGACGGTAGTGATTACGGAATTTCGTTGCAATATGCCGAGCAACCCTCGCCCGACGGATTGGCGCAAGCCTTCATCATTGGTGAAAAATTCATCGGAAATGACGATGTTTGCTTGGTGTTGGGCGACAATATTTTTTACGGACAGAGTTTCACCAAAATGTTGATAGCTTCGGTAGCCACTGCCGAGCAGGAGCGCAAAGCCACCGTTTTCGGGTATTGGGTGAAAGACCCTGAGCGTTACGGTGTTGCTGAATTTGACACCAACGGAAATGTGCTTTCCATTGAAGAAAAACCCGAAAACCCTAAGTCAAATTATGCCGTGGTGGGTTTGTATTTTTATCCGAATAAAGTGGTGGAAATTGCCAAAAACAGTAAACCTTCAGCACGTGGCGAGCTGGAAATCACCACTGTGAACCAAGCGTTTTTGAAAGACAATGAGCTGAAAGTGCAATTGCTCGGTCGTGGCTTTGCGTGGCTTGATACCGGTACGCACGATTCACTCAGCGAAGCTTCTAACTTCGTGGAAACCATTGAAAAACGGCAAGGACTTAAAATATCGTGTTTGGAAGAAATTGCCTATCGAAAAGGTTGGATTGCTGCCCAAAAAATTGAAGAGCTTGCCCGCCCGATGCTTAAAAATCAGTACGGGCAGTATTTGATGGAGCTTATAAAAAGTGAAGTGTAATATTTGACGAAACTTGCTTTATATGTGCGGTTTGTACCAATTTGGAGTTAAAATGAAATGAATATAAATATGTCACAGCAAAAAAATAACTTTTTCGATACACAAGTTCTCGGGCATCCGGCGGGATTGTTTGTACTATTTTTTACGGAAATGTGGGAACGTTTTTCCTTCTACGGAATGCGGGTACTTTTAGTAAACTTTCTAACGATGGCGCTCATCGGATATAATCCCGGTTGGGAATGGACAACGGAGAACGCTGGAGCATTATTCGGAACATACGTGATGCTTTTGTATCTGACGCCCATAGTGGGAGGAACCATCGCCGACAAATATATCGGTTACCGCTGGGCGATTGTTATCGGAGCTATCATTATGACGCTCGGGCACGCCGCAATGGCACTCGAAACCGAATTTTGGCTTTACGTAGGGCTGGGGCTTTTAGTTATCGGAACGGGTTTCTTTAAACCAAATATGACTTCAATTATATCGCATATGTATAAAGACCTTCCGGAGAAAAAAGACGGAGCATACACCATTTTTTATATGGGCGTAAATGCGGGGGCTTTCTTCGGAATGATGCTTTGCGGTTATATGGCTGAAAAAGTAGGTTGGAGCTGGGGATTTGGATTAGCGGGTATCTTTATGCTTATCGGAACGCTTCAATTTTGGCTGGCACGACCTCTTTTTGGTTCTATCGGCGATGTGCCTTCGAAAAACAAGCCGGAGATAAATAAAATAAATCAGCAAAAATCAATTTCTGATGAAGAAAAACCCAATCCCTTCACACTTTTGGACAAAATACTCATCGGGGTAGCTGCCGTTATCGGTTTAGGATATGCCATCAATGACCCGCTATCGAACATCGGCGGAATAGATTTATTTTACTTCTTACAAACATCTAATATCAAAGGACAATATATTGCAATTAGCTTCGGGCTATTGGTTTTCTTATTTGTAATTATTTCCCGCTTGATGCGATATACAAAAATCGTGCGAGAGCGTATGATAACCGTGATTATTTTTGCTTTCTTCACCGTGTTTTTCTGGCTTTCATTTGAGCAGGGAGCTTCGTCCTTAATTATTTTTGCAAGAGACAGCGTTCAGCGGGAATTATTAGGCAATCAAGCAATGATTTTCAACATTCTAAATGCTTTGCTCACCATCATTCCGCTTGCGTTAATCAGTTATGTATTATTTATCTTGGCTAAAAAAACTTTTTCAAAGATATGGGCGTCAAACATCGTGTTGCTTATTTGTTTTGCACTTGTCTGGGGAATTGTAGGTTGGATGTTGCAACGTGATTTCAAAACGGTGGCATACAATGTAAGCTATCAAGCGTTTGAAGTCTATGAAAGTGATGGCAAAAACTTGAAGATAAAAGACGACGGAAGCTATGCGGTAAAATATATTCCTATAAACATTGATAATAACATTATATATAAGGAAGAAAACCGAATCACAAAAACGGAAAAAGCCTTCAAAATTACTGAAACAAACAGTGCGGGGGAAAACATCGTGAAATATTTGCCTTATAGCGATACTAAAAAGCCAAAAGGGAACTTTGAAATTGTTGAAAAATCTATTGAAACTATTGCAATCCCTCGTGTGGACAATAAAACAGGCAAGCAGGCAACCGACAAAAGCGGGAATAAACTTTTCGACTATTATCTAACGGGAAATAACAACGGATTTTCAGTCGTAAACCGAGAAAATATTATTGGGGAAGGCGAGCATAATTTTACGAAAGGACAAGAAATTACTATTTTAACCAAAGATAATAAGTTTTCCTCTTTTGGGTATGCCGATAACGAGAAGATTATATGGGCAAAACGCCGTGCGGAAGAATTAAACGCCAACAATGGGCTTATCCGTGCCACCGTAAAAGAGAAAAAAGACAATTGGGTGGAAATAACAACCTCGTGGTTTTCGATTCTCAACTCATTTTTTATCATCGCACTGGCAAATGTTTTCTCCCGCGTTTGGGATAGTCGTTACAACCCGCCGGCGGCAGTCAAATACGGTATGGGGCTTATTATAATGGCCATCGGATTTGGTTTGCTTGCCTTGGGGGCAGATGGTGCCGGCTCGGGAACAAAAGTGAGTATGCTTTGGCTGGTTGTTGCGTATCTTTTCCACACGATGGGCGAGCTGTGTATGGCTCCGGTGGGCTTATCATACGTTTCGAAGCTCGTTCCCGCACGAATGATAGCCTTTATGTTCGGAGTTTGGTACTTGGCGATTGCTATCGGGAACAAATTAGCGGCAATTTTAGGCGGGCAGATTGAAAACATTACCGAAAAATATAATTTAGCTACTTTCTTTTTAATATTCACCATCGTGCCGATAGTGGCGGGCACACTGATTATTTTAATCAATCCACTTGTAAAACGCTTGATGCACGGGGTGCGGTAACGAAAATAAGCTGTTGAAATAGTTTACATATCTTAAATGTATATGCTTAACCTTTTTGTTTTCAATACCTAAAGAAAATTGTTAAAAAAATAGGAAAATCTTATTTTTTTAACAATTTTCTTTTTAAATCGAAAAATGAAACACGGTTGTTTTTATTTCAGAAGTGTTAAAAATCTGTTTTTCTCGGCATAACATTTTGATTTTTAAGAATTAATTTGTATGTTTGAAACCTGTATTTTAAATAAATAAAATTATGGCAAAACAATTCAAATTTTTAGTAATAGCGGGGTTGTTACTGGTGGTGATATTTGCTTGCCAAGGTGATGAAACTTTTTTGCAAGACGAAAAAGGCATTTCATTGGAGGAGGCTCGGCAGTTTTTTGAAAAGCAGGAAACCGAGAAAACGCGCAATGGTATTGATTTGAAAATCACCCCAAAATGGGAGACATTTCAGGAGAAAACCAACACGAAAGAAAATGTTACATTTGCAACCGTTGATGTGTCGGTAGAAGGTAGTCAAACTTCAAAAATTGAAGCTGTTTTTATCAGAGAAAATCGATTGATAGAAATGAAACTGTTTTTTCATTCTACAAACCCTGAACTTGCACAAGGCGTGGTTATTACCGATGCCAACGGAACACCCGAGGAGGTTTTTATCAAAAAATCAGAACAAAATTTATCAGCCTTTGGAGGGATAGTTATTTCAGTAAATACCGAAACGGATATACAAATGCCGGGAGGAAAAGATGACCCTCGTTTCCGATTTATTGACCAATACGGGAGAACTCTAATGGGAAGTGAACGACGATATTATCTCTATAAAATAAATGAGTACAAATCAAGGGAAGTACGTACCCAAATGATGGAAATAGCTTTGGGAAAAAGAAATAATTTCGGAGGGGTGTTATGGGAAGAGCGTTCGTATTTAGAAAGAATGTTTTTAAATACAAAAGAGCAAGTAATACAACTTGATGAAGTGGTTCTTGATCAAAAAATGCTTCCTAAGAAAAAAAGAGAGAAAATCGTAAACATATGGTCAACAATAAGAGCGTTGAGCTCCAGTTCTGTTACCATTAATTTTGACAGATATAAGTATCCTCCCAAACAAACCTCTAAAAAAAAGAAAGAACAACAATTTATAATTGCTCCTGACACCCCTGTTGCGGATATTGCTGAATTTTTGGAGTGCTTTGACACAAACAAAGGAGCAACACTCACCATTTATGTAGATGAGCCTAATCCTGCTACAGGAGATGTCAGAAACGGAGTCAATGTAGGGCACACTTTTATTTCATTATCACAAAATGGAAATGTGGCAACTTATGGATTTTATCCAAAAGTATCAGGGGTTTGGACTGTGGCAGGAGGAGATTTTACGTCCATTATGGGAGATGATGGGGGGCATAAATATTCCATCAAAGTTTCAACAGAAATTTCGGGCGAGCAATTAAAAAACATCATAAAATTGTCAACCCAACATAAAAATATTAAGTATAATTTAGAAAAACATAATTGTACCGATTTTGCTACGGAAGTTGCTCGTTGGGGAGGACTTAAATTACCTAATTCAGTGAGTAATTGGATGATAGGTAAAGGTTCAAATCCAGGGAGGCTCGGAAAAGTTTTGAGAAGTTCAGGTATTAAAAATATTGATAAAACAGCAGGCAATGCCCCTAAAAGCCATAAAAATTGTTAATAATGAAAAAAATAGTTATCATTTTAGTAAGTCTTACGCTTACAATGTGTGCAAGCAAAGAAGACAAACAACGAAAGGTTGTGAAAAATTATTTTGAAACCATCTTAAAAACGAATGATGAGGATATGTATAAAATTTTTTCATTGTTAAAAATAACGAAGCCCTTGTCACAAGAAAAAAAAGATGATTATCTCAATTTCTTTAAGTCGGTAAAAAAATTTTTAGCAGGTAAAGAATATGAAATTTTAAATTTTCAACAAACCGCAGCGCTTCTTGCCAAGCACGATGTAGGTACCGAGCCTATGAACTCTGATAAAGGAACAGTTTTTTACATTTATGTACCGAGTGAAGAAAGACTTTTTTGGGAGGCTGCCACAGTGGTGGACGACCAATATAACATCATAGCTATCGCGATAGAACTTGGCGAAAAACCCAAACAATTATCCATACGTTATCTTTGATGTAAAAAAATAAAAGTTTCTTGAATATATCCTTTTTTAAAGAATCTATTTTCTCTCCCAAGATTTTGGGAGAGAAAATTTTATAAAAATTTACAGCTATTTGACTGGGAAAGACAACTCAATCAAAATAAGCGAGAAGGAAATTCACAAAGTCACGGAACTAAATGTAAATAACAATGAAAACAAAACTATCAATAATCACAATTTTATATTCTTTTCTCGGGTTTTCGCAGCCTGAGAAAAAATACATACTTTTTGATGAGCTTTTAGCCAATCAAAACGTAATGAAATACACGCTTGACACGCAGAAAATGTATGATGTCAAAGGTGAAATAGAGTTATATAACATCTTGTCTAAAAGCCATTTACTGCTCGTAACCATTTTCCCAGACACGGAAAAACAAAACTCTTGGGAAGAAATTTCTTTCGATGCGTTTCAAAAGCAAATCATTCCCATAAATAAATTCAGACATTTGATTAATTCATCGTACAAAGAAAAGTTTTTCAATGATTTTCAAATAGTTAAAAAAGAAGGAAATGCGTATTTTGTGGCGAAAAACAATCTTTTTGAAGTTTTTAAACTTTTTAATTCCGATACAACGCTTCGGGTTTCGGGCAAAAACGTCATTAACACCCGGCAAAAAATACAAACTTATCAAGACATTCGGAAAACCTATTTGGCTGAATTTCAAAAACCTTTCCCGATGGACGGAAATAACGACTCGCAAATCATCACTCTTGAAAACGAATTAAAAACCATTTATTTATCTTCAATTGAGGAAGTTAAGAATGAAAAAATCTATCGTTTTTGGACGTTTGACGACTGGCACAAAGGCGAAATAATTTTGTGCGGACACACGCACAAAAACGAAATGAAAACCGAAGATTATAACTACCATCGCGGCATTGACCGCTTTGCGTACATTGAAGGCAAGGGCATTGTAGGCGGTTCGTATGATTTTTACTTTGACAGAACAGGCTATGGTTTCAAACGGGTTGTTCGTCACGACATTATGTGGGCAAAAGAACTTTTTCTGCAAAGGCAATAAATTAAAAAATCTTCTTTTTTGATTAATCAAAAAAGAAGATTTTTATTATTTCTTTAAAAGGCTGTTACGAACCTAAATGCAGGAACACGATAGGCGTGCCGTCGTCACTATATCCTTCTATTTCAAATCCCTCAAAATAGATATGGTCGCCCAATTCTTTGTTTTGAAGGCAGTTTTGAATGTTCCACAATAATTCCAATGCCCCGAAAACCTTCCCGTCGCCCGATTCCAATTCGGCAATGACTTCGGTTTGGTAATATCCGTCTTCATCGTTTCCTTCTCGGAACACATCGGTCGGATTTTCAGTTAGTTTTTCCATCGGGAAGAGGTCTTTTTCGCTTCTGAGCCACGCTTCATAAATCACTTTCACTTTGGGCGTGTTAAACACAGTTGCAAACGGATTGAAATATTCCAAATCGTTTTCAATATCATCATTATACGCTTTGACTTCCTCCCAGAATTGCATCAATCCGGCGTAATTGTTTTTGTTAAACGCCCACGCAACGTTGTCCAACGCGCCGTTATCGGCTGCCGGTTCAAATCCTTCACACACATTCGGGCGACGCACATCCACCACGGGCGGGTAAGGTATTTGGTTTTCTTGAAATAATTCAAGTAGCCCCTCGGCGCCATTTTCCAATTTAAAAAGCATTTCTTCTTCGTAAATTGGGACTAAGGTGAAGAACTCGACCGTTTTTCCACCGGGAAGTTTTGCCTCGGCAGGCTTGTTGCCTTCGGTTTCGGTGCTGATAAGCATAAAGCCCGCAAAGTTGGTACCTTCAATGCGCTCTCCGGACGGAATGGTATGCCCCCAGCCCAAATACGTAGCCTGTTCAATGGGCAAGCGAGCCAAAAGTTTAAGCCAACGAATAGGCCAGTAATCTTTTTCGTCTTGACTGGTTACGTTCCACGTTGGCGGTAGGTGTATCATCAGCTCAATGTTTGACGACCCTTCGTAGCCATCGGGTGTAGACATATCAAACGCGCCCATTCCGCCCGTTACCAATGTGTAATAATTGCGTTCGGGGGTTGGTTTTACCAAATATACGTCGCAATGAATGTCGGGCGAAACCAATTCGTGAAAAACGTCGTCAAATTTTCCTATTTTGGCTGTGATATAATCCTCCAAAGCGGTTTGCTCATCTTCTTCGTAAAATGCCGGTTCAAAACTGCGTTCATCGTTATTGGCAAACATTAACGAATTTAGGGCTGCGTCGTAGTAAATTCCGCCGTTTTCCATTTCGGTTAGGGTAGGATTAATCCACTGTGCCAAACCGTGTTCCACCCAATCCACAAAGTAACATTTTGCGTCTTGACCGGGTGATATGCTGATGATTTGTCCGTAATTTTCTTGGTTTACGGGGTCTAAATCAAAGCATAAATATTCGGCAAAACCCGCTTCGTTCATTCGCGTAAGTAGCGGAATCCATTTTTTGCTAAACAGTTGGTTTTTAATAATGTCATCGTCAAAGAAATCATCTGATGACAATTTTTGTTTTTGCCAATTTGCGCCAAAATGTTGCTCAATTTGCGCCTGCCATTTGCGTTGCAGGCTTTCTATTTCAGAAAGGGCTACAAAACGTTGCGAATTATTAAAGAAAAGCACGCTATTGTCGGTTTGCCCACTGAATGTTTTGTGTAACCATCGGAAGCCTTCGGGTAGTTTTGCGCCTATTCGTTGCTCAAACTGGTCTAATTCGGCATCACTCACGCCTTTTGCCAAAATGTTTGCCAGTGGGGGGGCTTTTTCGGTAAGTAAATCAATAAATTTTTCAAGAGCATATCGTTCAATCATCATTCCTTGCGGAGCCACTTGGGTGGGTTTGAGTCCTTTCTTTTCGGCAAAAGCAATAAACCCGAGCAAATTAACGGCATTGCATTCCGATGTTTGTTGCAAATGCTCTTTGGCTTTGGCAATATCGTCCAAAAAGAAGTAAGCATACCCAATGCGGTAATGCCAGCTTTGCTCGTCAATGTCGCCTTTTAGGTAATTGAATACATCAACGGCTTTTTTGAGGTATTTTTTATTCTCGTCTGACGGGTTGAGCCAATAAGCGTTGTTGTAAGCACGCCCCAACTCACTCAACACCAAAGCTGTTTTTTGTTCGATGGGAAGATTCTCAATAAAATCAATAATCGTGGCGATTTTATCTTGCTCGTCCCACATTTCAATCTTTTTTAGAATTTGTTTTTCTGTCATATCTATTTATTTTTTAAAATAATACACTTTGTGTAAGGGTTGATTGGGCAAATGTAAAAAAGAATTTTTGATTTACCTAACAGAAAAATCGGTTTTTAACGAAAATGAGAAACTATTTGCGCTTTCGGGAGCAGATTGCTTGCAATCCGTTTGAAGAAAAGCAGATATGAGGAATGCAAATGTAGGTTAAAAAATTACATTTGCAGATTGAAAAGATGCAAAAAACCTTTGGCAAAGTTCCAAACTTTGCCAAAGGTAATCAATACGTCAGCACTAAAAAACGGGTGTCGAACGGGTCAAAACTATCCAACAGCAGCGGAATTAAAGCATCGCCTTGCTCCAAGTAAAACGATGAGAAGTTGGCGAAACGCTCTTGCAGACTTCCGTTGGGGAAAAGTTCGTTTTGCAGTCGGGCAATTCGCTCCAATTGGTTTGCCAGATTGCGTTTTTGGGCTTTGAGCAATCGTTTTTCAAGCTGATGCAAGCCTTTTAGTTGTTTTGATTCCTGTGCTTTAACGGCATTTTTGAAGGTTACGTCCGTTTTTTCGGCAAGGCGGTACAAATCGGCGAATTGTTGTTGCAAAACCACCCGTTGCGGTGAAAAATCAATCGGAAAATCACTCAGTTCGCGGGTTTTTTGCGTGCGTAAATCTTCCGTTTTTAAAAATAAATCCTGCGCCAAGAGTTGCAATTTTTCGAGTTTGCGCTGTTGCTGCCCCGAAACCAGTAATGCCGAGTTGCGGAGCATCAAAATCGGGAACGGAACGCCTTCGGATTGGAAAAATCGTTTCAGTTCCAACCAATACGCAATTTCACCGCCCCCGCCGATATACGCGAGGTTGGGCAGAATTACTTCTTGATACAACGGACGTAAAATTACATTGGGCGAAAAGCGTTCGGGGGCTTCTTCCAATTCCGTTAAAAGGGCTTCGTGCGTAAAAGTAAGCCCGGTTTGATGCACCTCAAAGCCCGCACCGGTTGCCACGATGCGGTCTCGTCCGTTTTTAGTTAGGTAGAAAAGATTTACTTCACGCGGATTTACCTGAATGCGGTAATTTTTGTTTATTTTATGTATATCATCAATAGTTTCGGAGACTTTTTCAAAAGCGTGATGTCGTAACAGGTCGTTTTTCATCTGCGGGATGAAGGCTTTTTTAAGTTCGCGATGGTTTCCGTCAATAATCACCAAACCGTATTGCTGAAACAGGGTATTTACTAGCTCACGTGTGGCATCGGAGAGTTTTTTGTGTTTTAGATAACTCTCGCTGAAAAGCGTTTTGAGCTTTTGGGCTTTGTGTCCATCTGTGAGTAACTTACTGAAAGTCTCAAATACTTCGCGGAGCGTGTCGGTACGGAAATTTCCGGTCATTCCGCTTTGCGAGCTGTGCCAACGCAAGGTTTGTTGGTGATGAAAATGATTGATTTCTTCAAAATCGTGGTCTTCACTCGCCATCCAATACATGGGAACGAATTGATAATCCGGATACGCCTCAGTCAGCAACCGCGCCGTGTTGATTGCCGAAACGATTTTGTAAATAAAGTACAAAGGTCCGGTAAACAAACTCAGCTGATGCCCCGTTGTAATGGTAAATGTAGTATCTTGCCTCAGCAGAGCGATGTTTTCAAGCACTTTTTGGGAGGTTGTAATTCCGTTGTACTGGTCATTGAGTGCATTTACCAAACGGGCACGTGCCTCGGGGGTAAAATAATGTTGTTTTTCGGTTAATTGTGCTTTGAAATTACCGATATTGGGCAAGCGATGGTACAAGGCTTTTAGGCTGTCCTTTTCGGCAACATAATCTTTGATGAGTGAAGAAAAAAAACGGATTTCATTAAGTGCAATGCGCTCTGTAATCATACGGTTATTCTGTTTGTCGTATGCAAAAGTATTAAAATTATGAATGCAAAATCCATTTTTAATTGAGATTTTGTTTATTTGCCATAAACGTAAGTTTTTTTTGCCCACTATATCTTGCTGTGAGGGAGATGTAACTACGTGATACAAAACTTTTAATCGGGAAACTTCCGTTTTAGGTAAAAAATACTATCTTTGCCCTTTAAATTAAGTCTAAATAAGAACCACTACAATGAATCCGATTCAAAACAGCCCAAAAACAACCATCGCCCAGCTCAAAAAAGGTGAAAAGGGCATCATTAAACATATTGACATTGAAAACGTTCCGTTAAAACTTATTGAATTGGGATGTTTTTTGGGTAGTGAAGTTAAAGTAATCCAAAAAGCATCGTTTAACGACCCTATTTATATTCAGATGAACAATTCCTATCTGTCAATTCGTAAAGATATGGCTTCATTAATTGAAATTGAAAGACTATGAAAAGCATCATAAAAGTAGCGCTGGTTGGTAACCCCAACGTCGGGAAAACCTCACTTTTTAATGCCCTAACCGGATTGAATCAAAAGGTAGGCAACTATCCGGGCATTACAGTTGAGAAAAAAATAGGGTATTGCAAACTCACTTCGGAACAAAAAGCCGAAATAATGGACCTACCCGGCACATATAGCCTCAATGCCAACTCAATGGACGAGCGCGTGGCGGTGAATATCCTCCTCAATAAACACAACGAGCAATATCCGGACGTGGTTGCCGTGGTTTGCGATGTGGAAAACCTCAAACAAAATCTGTTACTCTTTTCGCAAATTAAAGATTTGAATCTGCCAACCATTTTGGTGTTAAATATGGCTGACCAAATGCCTAAAAAAGGTATAACCATCAATGTGGCAGGTTTGGAAGCCGAGCTGAAAACCAAAGTGGTGGTAATCAGCGCCCGAAATAATACCGGTCTGGACGAGTTAAAGCAAGCTCTGGCGCTGTACGAGCAAATCCCGACCGAACCCTGCCTGAACATCAGTAGATTAGATCCCGACTATTTCAGCAGGCTCACCACACTTTTCCCCAATGAAAACAGCTATAAATTGTGGTTAATCATTTCACATAACACCCACATTATTGAACATTTTAAGGGAGCCGACCTCACAAACGAGGCAAACACAAAAACCGAGAGCGAAATCAAACGAATGAAACAGAAGGAAACCATCCTTCGCTATCAATTCTTAAACGATATTCTCAAAAAAAACTATACGATTGATCTGGCAAAAGCCGAGAGCCTGCGCGCTAAGTTAGACAGGGTGCTTATCCATCCCTTCTGGGGGTATTTCATCTTCGGTTGTATATTAACGCTGGTGTTTCAAGCCGTTTACGATTGGAGTAGCTACCCGATGGCGTGGATTGAAAGCGCTTTTGAATTCATTGGTGAGAAAACCGAAACATTCTTGCCTGCCGGCGCTTTAACTGACCTTATCACCAAAGGAATTATCCCTGGAATTGCCGGAATCGTGGTGTTTGTGCCTCAAATTGCCATCTTATTCTTTTTCATATCCTTATTGGAAGAAAGCGGCTATATGAGCAGGGTTGTATTTTTGATGGACAACCTAATGAGACGCTTCGGACTTAACGGAAAGAGCGTAGTACCGCTTATTTCGGGGGCAGCCTGTGCCATTCCGGCTGTGATGATTGCCCGAAATATTGAAAGCTGGAAAGAACGCCTCATCACCATTTTAGTAACGCCCTTTATGACTTGTTCGGCGCGATTACCGGTGTATCTGATTATCATTGCACTGGTTATCCCCGATGGCAATGTGCTTTTATTCAGTTATAAAGCCCTCACCCTACTTGCCCTCTACGTTTTGGGCTTTTTGGCGGCATTGGGCGCTGCCTTTATTTTAGACAAAACCCTTAAAATCAGTAAGAATAAAAGTTTCTTCATTGCCGAGATGCCCAACTATAAATTACCCTTGTGGCGAAATGTTGCCATCACCGTTTTTGAAAAAACGAAGAGTTTTGTGCTTGGGGCCGGGAAAATCATTCTTGCCATATCCGTAATTTTGTGGTTTTTAGGCTCGCACGGAGCAGGAGAAGCCTATAACAATATTGAAAACAGGGCAATACAAATGGCACAAGCCCAAAATTGGACGGAAGCCGAGACACAGCATTTTGTGGAAGCCCAGCAATTAGAGCATTCCTTCTTAGGGAATATCGGGAAGGCTATCGAGCCGATTTTCAAACCCTTAGGTTATGACTGGAAGATAAGCATTGGGGTGTTATCCTCTTTCGCTGCGCGCGAAGTGTTCATTAGCACGCTCTCTTCTATTTATAGTTTAGGGGCAGACCTTGACACCGAAGAAGAAGCCGGCGAACGAACCATTTTAACCAAATTACGAAGTGAAATCCGCCCCGACGGAACCCCCGTGTACACCTTCGCAACCGGAATTTCCCTGCTCCTTTTCTACGCCTTCGCTATGCAATGTTTAAGCACCATTGCCGTTATCAGGCGCGAAACCAACAGCTGGAAATGGACTGCCCTGCAATGGGTTTTTATGACCGGATTTGCATATTTAAGTGCTATGTTAGCATATCAACTCTTGTAAGGATTTTTAAGGATACACCTGTTTAGGCGGGCATTTTTCAGCTTATGAAGAGGTGGCTGAGGTTATTTTAAGCTAAAAAAATAAAAAAATCGGTCTTTCCTTGTTTAGTTTAAAAAGAAATTAGTAACTTTACGCTCTAAATTATTAATCAAATAAACCAATGGGAAAAGGATTTTTTAAAGTACCGAAGGCAATAAACGAGCCTGTAAAGTCATACGCCAAAGGAACGCCCGAGCGCGAGGCAGTTTTGAAAGCATACAAAGAGTTATGGAACGCTACCGTTGATGTACCACTATACATCGGGGCGGAGCAAATCCGTACGGGCAAAACCAAAACGATGACTGCCCCGCACGACCATCAGCACAAGGTAGGCACGTATCATCTTGCCGAAAAACAGCACGTGGAGAAGGCAATCGCAACTGCACTTGAAGCCCGCAAAAAATGGGCATCCCTGCCGTGGCAAGAACGAGCCGCTATCTTCTTGAAAGCAGCCGAACTCATCGCGGGTCCGTATCGTGCCAAAATCAACGCCGCTACAATGATTGCACAATCAAAAACCATTCATCAGGCGGAGATTGACTCGGCTTGTGAACTTATCGACTTTTTGCGTTTCAACGTAGCATTTATGGCAGATATCTACAACGACCAGCCCATCTCGTCAGAAGGTATCTGGAATCGGGTGGAATATCGTCCGTTGGAAGGATTTATCTACGCCGTTACCCCGTTTAACTTCACGGCAATCTCGGGCAACCTTCCGGCAAGTGCCGCCCTAATGGGGAATGTGGTAATTTGGAAGCCGAGCAACGCCCAAGTATTTTCGGCTAACGTAATTATGGAAGTGTTTAAGGAAGCCGGACTTCCCGACGGGGTAATCAACTTCATTAATGGCGATGCGGCAATGATAACCGAAACACTTCTTGCCAGCCCTGACTTCGCCGGAATTCATTTCACCGGTTCAACAGGCGTGTTTCAAGACATCTGGAAAAAAATAGGCAATAACATACATAATTATAAGACGTATCCGAAAATCGTGGGCGAAACCGGCGGTAAGGATTTCATCGTTGTACATCCGTCGGCAATTTCCAAACAAGTGGCTACCGCCATTACACGCGGGGCATTCGAGTTTCAAGGGCAAAAATGCTCGGCAGCATCGCGGGTATATCTTCCCAAATCGAAAGCTGATGAAATTTTAAATTTCGTGAAAGAAGACGTGCTTTCTTTCAAAATGGGAAGTCCGGAGGATATGGAAAACTTCATTACTGCGGTTATTCACGAAGGTTCGTTTGATAAATTAGCCAAATATATCGACCAAGCAAAAGCAGATGCCGATGCTGAGGTGTTTGTTGGGGGCAATTACGATAAATCGAAGGGATATTTCATTGAGCCTACGGTTATTGTAACCACAAACCCCAAATATACAACAATGGAAACGGAGCTTTTTGGTCCGGTGGTAACGGTTTATGTGTATGACGACGCCAAATGGGAAGAAACACTCAAATTGGTGGATGAAACTTCGGAATATGCACTTACCGGAGCTGTTTTCTCACAAGATAGATACGCTTTAAGCCAAGCGATTAAGGCGTTGGAAGATGCGGCAGGGAACTTTTATATTAATGATAAGCCAACCGGAGCCGTGGTGGGGCAACAGCCTTTCGGAGGAGCAAGAGCTTCGGGAACAAATGACAAAGCAGGTTCGGCACAGAACTTACTGCGTTGGGTTTCGCCTCGATTGATTAAAGAAACCTTTGTTCCGCCGGTAGATTACCGTTATCCATTTTTAGGATAATTTGTTTGTGTTTGAAAACGAACTTTATCAAAACAACAACCCCGCTCAAAGCATCTATTTTTGAGCGGGGTTATTGTTTTATTATCAAACTGAAACCTGTCCTTTAATGGCGGGATAAGGGTCGTAATCTTCAAGCGTAAAATCATTATAGGTAAATGAAAATAAGTCAGTTATCGCAGGATTTAATTTCATCGTAGGCAACGGTCGGGGCTGTCGGCTCAGCTGCAGTGCCACCTGTTCACGGTGGTTGTTGTAAATATGTACATCACCAAAAGTATGCACAAAATCGCCAGCCTGCAAACCACACACTTGCGCTACCATCATCGTTAAAAGCGCATACGAAGCGATGTTAAAAGGCACGCCCAAAAAAACGTCGGCGCTGCGTTGATAAAGTTGGCACGAAAGCCTGCCGTTGGCAACATAAAACTGAAAAAAAGCGTGACAGGGAGGCAATGCTGCTCTTCCGTTGGCAACATTTTCAGCAAAAGATTTTGATGTATCGGGCAAAACCGACGGATTCCACGCCGAAACCAACATTCGGCGGCTATCCGGATTTTTTTGAATCGTTTCAATCACTTCTTTAATTTGGTCGATGCCCTCGCTGTTCCAATTGCGCCACTGATGCCCATACACCGGACCTAAATTGCCGTTTTCGTCTGCCCATTCATTCCAAATACGCACTCCGTTATCAGTCAAGTAGTTAATATTGGTATCGCCTTTCAAAAACCATAACAATTCATAAATAATTGATTTTAGATGTAATTTTTTGGTCGTAACCAGCGGAAAACCCTTGCGCAAATCAAACCGCATTTGGTAACCGAAAATGCTGGTAGTGCCCGTTCCGGTACGGTCGTCTTTGGTGTATCCGTTTTCTAAAATATGTTGTAATAAATCGTGGTATTGTTGCATCTGTATATTCTTGATTGTTAAAAGATTATTTTTTTTCAAACGGAATTTCTAATCCCATTTGTTTGAGAATCATTTTTTTCGTTTCGGGGAAAAATTCTACTTGAATACCTGCCTTATCAAACTTAAATTTATTTTTTTCGGTGGCTTCCAACGGAAAAGCCTGTTGATTGGTGGCTTGACCCATAAGTTGTTTTCCGTTTTTGAAAATAGTAATTTGCATTGGCATACCTTCTTTACTATATGTGCCAACATATTGATTTAGAACCTCTTCACTTACTTCAATACTTTCAAATGAAGGAATATCAAAAGGCTTGTTAAAGACAGCACTCAACACGGTTATGTCAATGTCATTTACGTTAAAATTCAATCCGTTACACAACCGAATGTAGGTTATTTTTTCATCAGGAAAATAGCCCGCTATCGACAAAAAACCGTCAATACTTCCCGTATGTCCGTACATTTTTTTATCATAAAACGGAAGTTGAAACAGCCCCATTCCGTAGTTTTCTTTTAAAGTTGTCATTATTTCAAAACTCTCTTTTTCAAGCAATTTCCCTTCAAAAAGAGCGCGAATAAAAATCTTCAAATCGGTAGCGGTTGATAGTATTCCACCTGCTCCCAACACAAATGAAAGGTCGGTCTCGGTTTCTTTCTCCCAACCATTTTTATAAGTGTATGAATAAGCCGCCTCGCTCTGAGAACTCTGTTTTTCGCCCATTTGGGTGTTTTTCAATTTTAAAGGATTTACAATGAATGTTTCAAGTAAATCCGAAAAACTTTTTTTGTAAATATCTTCCAGAATGTAGCTGAGCAAAATATAATTGGAATTGCTGTACTCAAATTTGCTATCCGGCTCAAAAACAGGATTGTAACTTGCTATTTTTAAAAGAATTACACTTCTTTTTTGGGGTTGTGTATGCCAAGTAAAATACGAAGTATCGTTTGTTAAATTAAAAATTCCGGAACGATGCCGCAAGAGCTGTTCAATAGTTATTTTTTCAGCGTTTTTAATTTCCTTAAAAAAATCACTAAGCGGCTGATTCAGTTTTAGTTTACCTTGTTCAACGGCTTTTAGCACCAGCACGGCGGTAAATGTTTTACTCACGGAACCTACCCGAAATTGTGTGTTGCCACTGTTTTCAACCCGATTTTCCACATTGGCAAATCCCACCGATTTTTCATAAAGCACCTTGCCATCACGGGCAACAAGTACACTTCCCATAAATTTTTGATGCGCAGTTAAGGCGTCAAAATAGGCGTCCAATTTCATTCTGTCAAACGACTGACTCCAAGCCGTTTGGCAAAACAAAAACAATAAAAAACTCTGAATTTGCCAAGGTGTTTTCATACGTTTTTTTGTAAGGAATTGATTTTAAATTACATCATCTCGCTATACCCGATGGCTTTCCCGATAAGGGTGGTTGAGGTGCAACTTTCTATTTTAACATTCACAAAATCACCTACTTTGTAATGTTCTTTCGGGAAGACCACCACGGTGTTTTGCGTGTTTCGCCCCATCCACTGGGCATCTGATTTTTTGGAATTTCCTTCAATAAGCACCTCGCAAATTTGTCCTACTTTTTCCTGCGTACGCATCAGGCTGTGTTTTTGCTGTAAATCAATGATTTCCGTAAGGCGACGTTTTTTAACTTCCTCAGACACATCGTCTTCGATTTTGCGGGCGGCAAGCGTTCCGGGGCGTTCCGAATAGGCAAACATAAACCCGAAATCGTATTTTACGTACTCCATCAGTGAAAGCGTATCTTGGTGGTCGGCTTCAGTTTCGGTAGGAAATCCGGCAATCATATCCTGTGAAATGGCACATTCGGGAATGCGTTTGCGGATATTGTCAATCAGCGTAAAATATTCCTCGCGTGTATGTAATCGGTTCATTGCCTTTAAGATACGGTCGCTTCCGCTTTGCACGGGTAAGTGAATGTATTTGCAAATGTTGTGGTGTTTCGCCATCGTGTCAATCACGTCGAGAGTCATATCTTGCGGATTGGAAGTCGAAAACCGAATGCGCATTTTAGGGTGTGCAACTGCCGCCATATCAAGCAGTTTTGCAAAATTTACGGCTGTGGCTTTTTGCATTTCGCTGGCTTTTTCAAAATCTTTTTTCAGTCCGCCACCGTACCATAAATAACTATCCACATTTTGCCCCAAGAGGGTGATTTCTTTAAAACCACGTTCTTCTAAGTCTTTGATTTCGTTTAAGATAGAAAACGGGTCGCGGCTGCGTTCACGTCCGCGTGTAAAGGGAACGATACAAAACGTACACATATTGTCACACCCCCGCGTGATGGAAACAAAGGCGGTTACTCCGTTGCTATTCAATCGAATAGGTGAAACATCAGCGTAAGTTTCGTCTTTTGAAAGAATTACGTTTACCGCTTCTCGTCCGCCATCAACTTCTTGCAACAAATTGGGCAAATCTTTGTAGGCATCAGGTCCAACGACCATATCTACGATTTTTTCTTCTTCTAAAAATTTGCTTTTCAAACGCTCTGCCATACAGCCCAATACACCCACTTTCATCTTCGGGTTGATACGTTTCACGGCATTGAATTGCTCCAAACGCTTACGAATGGTTTGCTCGGCTTTTTCACGAATGGAACAAGTATTAACCAACACTAAATCAGCTTCTTCGAGCGTTTGTGTGGTGTTGTATCCTTCGCTGGCCAAAATGGAAGCCACGATTTCGCTGTCCGAAAAATTCATCTGGCAACCGTAACTTTCAATATATAATTTTTTGCTATTTTCTTTATTTCCTTCCAAAACAAGACTTTGCCCTTGCTTGGTTTCGTCGATAACTTTTTCCATTACAAATGTGTTTAGCGGGCAAAGTTACACAAAAAATAAAAAACAGAATAATTTTGAGAAAAAATCCGTTGCTATAATTTGGGATAGTTTGATGGTTTGAAGTTGTTTGAAAGGTTAAATGATTTCAAATGGCAAGTTTTAAGCCATTTCAAACGAGCAGTTTCAAACAACTTATAAAATTATTTTTGGTAATTTATTTTGATAGTCAAAAAAATATCGTATTTTCGCCATATTAATTTAATAAACGCTTCAATATGAAAAGATATTTTTTTACACTAATGCTTTTGTTTGCAGGGTTTTATGCTTCTGCTCAAAACAATGATGCTTTTAAGAAAGACACCGAAAAATTGGTTGCCATCGTGAGTGAATCGGCTTTTGATGCTGTTATTTCGCCACTGAAACAAATTATTCCGGTTGAAAAATTTCCGGAAGCCGAAAAAGAAATCAAAGGCAAAATGCCACAACTTTATCAAGCTATGACCCGAATTTATATGGAAGAATTTACACATAGCGAAATTAAAGAATTGCTCAAATTTTATGAAACACCCATCGGGCGAAAAATGGCGAGCAAAACATCGGTATTAGCCCAAAAAGGAATGACCGAAGGCGCTAAATGGGGACAAGAAACCCTTACGCCTATTCTTCAAAAATATATAAAATAAAAAAAATAGTAGCGATTATGCTACTATTTTTTTTAACAAAATTCTAAAAACAACTTTATTTTGCTTTAATTGCACACGAATCAATTTCAGAAACGCGCAATGTGTTTACTTTTCCTTTGCCTTGAATCGGCATTGCGGCAAGGCTTATCATAATATCACCCATATTCACATAGCCTTTTTCGTTGGCAATATGGTTTACGTCTTCAATGGTCTCATCGGTTGAAACAAATCTGTCATAATAGAAAGTCGTAACGCCCCAAAGCAGACTGAGTTGCGTTAAAATACGCTTGCTTGACGTAAAGACCAAAATATGTGAATTGGGTCGGTATGACGAAATTCGATAAGCCGTGTATCCACTGTTTGTCAATGTTGATATTACTTTGGCATTCATTTCATTAGCCATTGTGGCGGCGTGGAAACAAATGGAATTTGTAACATAACGTCCCGAACGCACAAAGGGCGTAAGCATCGGTACTTTAATCAGTTCTGATTCTTCAACGCTTTTGATAATTCGGCTCATTTGCTGAATTACTTGTACGGGATATTCTCCAACGGAAGTTTCGCCCGAAAGCATCACGGCATCAGCACCGTCCATTACCGAGTTACCCACATCATTCACTTCGGCGCGCGTAGGGGTAAGACTCGAAATCATACTTTCCATCATTTGTGTAGCAATAATTACCGGAATGTGGTTGAGTTTTGCTTTATGCACCAATTCTTTTTGGATTAACGGAACTTCCTCTGCCGGAATTTCCACACCCAAATCGCCTCGTGCCACCATAATTCCGTCACAATTTGCCATAATTTTATCAATATTCACCAAGGCTTCGGGTTTTTCAATTTTGGCAATAATCGGAATGCGGTTACTTGCATTTTCGGTAATTAAATCCTTTAAATCTTGAATATCTTTCGGATGGCGCACAAACGAAAGAGCAAACCAATCTACCTCTTGTGAGATGGCAAACATAGCGTCTTTCACGTCTTTTTCGGTAAGAGCCGGTAATGAAACGTTGGTGTTGGGCAGGTTTACGCCTTTTTTTGATTTTAAAGGTCCGCCTTGTATCACCTTGGCTTCCACTTCGTTATCCTGATTGGTCGAAACCACCTCAAAGATGAGCTTTCCGTCATCAAGCAAAATACGCTCACCGGGCTTTACATCTTTCGGGAAGGTTTTGTAATTCATATAAACGCGCTGTTTGTCACCCACGAACGGCTCACCGGTAACGAAGGTAATTCTGTCACCGGGCTTTACCACAGCGCCGTCTTCCATAACGCCCACGCGCAATTTCGGTCCTTGAAGGTCAGCCAAAATAGCGGTATTGAAACCAAATTCTTTATTGATGGAACGAATCATTTCAATGCGGCGCTTTACGTCGTCATAATCAGCGTGTGAAAAATTGATGCGAAACACGTTTACGCCTGCTTCCATCATATCTTTAAGAATTTCACGTGTATCGGTAGCAGGACCCAAAGTCGCTACAATTTTAGTTTTTTTTGTGCTTAACATTCTTGAAATATTAATTTATGTTTTGAACTTAGTGTGTCTGTGTTTATTGTGTATGCGGCTGTTACATTGGGTATTGTTACGATTTTTTCAATTACTTCTTGGGTTTTTAAAGTTCCTTGCCCGTCCATTTTTAAGAAAAAATCAACTTTTTTTTTACTGTCCACCAAATAATGAACCAAGGTCATTTGGCTGAAAAGTGATGTTTGTGGTGTTTTTTGCTCGAAAACCAACTTATTGGCAAAGCAATGCCACGCTATTTTTGAGGCTTTGTCGTTCCAACAGAAATATGAAAACCCTTTGCCGTTTTCAATATTTTTCAAATCACATCGATTGTAACTTCTTGAAAATCGCAAATTTAATACTTTATTTAAGAAGTACGCCAACCGATAATCTTCCAACGTGGTGTGAATGGCAATTAACGTAAAATCATCATCAAAAAAGTAATCTGACAATTTATGTACAATCATACCGACATATACTTTAGGGCGACAAAAGTACAAAAAAAATGACAATTGGCAATTTTCCGTTTTAATTTACGGTTGCTGTTTTGAATTTTTGTCTTCGTGGCGTTTGCGCGTTATTCGTCTTAAAAAAAACATACCTAACGAAGCCACTGCAAAGAAGACATACATATAAAACGATTGCTTATCAGCTGAATTCCAGTAACGAACGGCTTCGTAAATTGAAAATCCGCAGATGGCTAAATAGGCGTATTCAAAAAATATTCGTGTGTTCATAATGTTATTAATTTTAAAAAGATAAATGCTTAAAAATGCTGATTTTTTTACGGACTTTGCTTATTCTTTATCTTCAATAGCTAAAATCCCCGTGGTTTTATGAGCCTTTACGGTTGAAAATGCCTTATCAAAATCAATGCCCACGCCTTTGGTTAGGGTTCCTTTGGCAGAGTCGGTAAAGGTAAATTCTTTTTCGGTAAAGACCCAATCTTGTTTTTGGTCCCAGAAAAGTTGCGCGGTTTCCAGTTTTTTTCCTTCGTGAGTTGTTAAAACCACACTGTCACGAAGTTCAACCATTTGTGAGTTGTTGTAAATAATTCCGTATTTTGCCGTAACGGTATTTTTATTATTTTGATTATCAAAAAAATCAACGGTTACTCCTTTGGGAAATTCGGAATACGGAAAACGCTGATTTGAAAAATCATTGTTTTGCTTGCTGGTGATGATGGCAACCACTTTGGTTGAATCGGTGTAAACCAATTTAAAATCATACACTTCGCCCTGTGGGAATTTGTGAACCACGTTCATTTGTTGCAAGCTCTTCAAGTCGTTGCTACACGAAAAAAGCATTGCCATACAACAAAGTACGGCAACGCTTCTCAATAAATCATATGATATGACACAAAATCTCATAATTACAACGCCGGAACTTTTACAGATTGCCCCACCCAGCATTTAAGTGCGATGGTTTTTCCTGCCATTCCTGATTCAAAAATATCAACCTTACTTGGCGCTAAGGCATCGTAGTGTTTTGCTAAACTCTCCAAACCTCCTTTGCGGGCGGTGCTGGCTGCCAACCAATATACGGCACGTTTTTCAAAAGTTGTAGTTCCGCACTCATTGGCGCTGGAAGCATAAGCCTGAGCCATAATACGATACGCATCAGAGTTTGACGGATTGTACTTCAAAGCCTCTTGTGCATACTTAACAGCACCTGCTTTTGAATGTTTTGACGCAATTTTGGTCAAGATTTTAGCTTTCTTAAGGTTATCTGTCTCCAAACGTACTGATTCGTTGTAATATTCAACGGCTTTGGCTGAATTTTTATTTCGGTCATTAAGCACCCCCAAATAATAAGCTGATGAAGCCGAAGGTGATAATTGGTGTAATGAACTAACGATTTTCACGAAAAGCGGGTCGCTGGTACAATCTTTGTCAGCCATTTTTCCGGCTGCACGGCGTAGCCACTCTTCATTGCTTTTGTTCGCTTCAAAGGTTTTGTTGTAAAGCGGAATCAAGTTATCACAATCAGCTAATTTACCTAACTTAGCATCGATGCTTTCTCCGATAAGTTCATAGTTATCAACCCGTTTACGGGCTGCTTCCAAACTTTTTTTGTCTTTATCGCCAATAGTACCTGCTTCTTCCTGAGCAATAAACTTGTTGATGGTTTCTGATAGGTGATTTTTTTCTTCCTGAATTTTTTCAACCACGTCATCATAGGTGTTAAACACATCTTGTAGTGCTTTTTCATTTTTTTCGTACAACGAAACCAATTCTGAAAAGTACAAGTAAAGTGCTTTTTCATTTTTGAAGTTGGCTTTGTCTTCGGTAAAGGCTTTATGAAGCAATCCGTAGATTTCTTTACTGCCTGCCGTTTTTTGGTCAAAAGCCAACATTGCTTGGTCAACATACACATTAGCAGTAGCGTAACGCGTAGGGAAGTATTTATTATAGTCTTGATAAAGTTTGTTCAAATCTTTTATGAATTGCTCTTTTTCAGCACCATTACTCTTTGATATTTTATGTTTTAAAATAACTTCACCACGTGTAAAAACGGCTGCATTGATGCTTGGACATTTTTCATAAACCGATTTCCAAACCGGATAGGCTGCATCATATCGTTTTGCTTTTGCATCTTCATTAAACAATGAAAGATTTTGCTTGATTTCTACATCTTGCTCGCAACCCTGTGCCTGCACGTTGGTTGCGTAAAAAACACTTGCAACGAATGCCGCTAATAAAATTTTTCTTTTCATTTTCGTTTGTTTTTATTGTTCTTACTGATATTTAGTTCTTTGGAACCATTTGTCGTTCAAAGTAAATCCGACTCTTAAATTCAAATAGTTCTCTTTAATCAAATTTTGTTTTAAAGTACCTTTTTTTCCGTATTCAAGAGAGGTTGTCACGTTTGAAAAACCTCTTACGGGTAAACTTACACCAAAAGATATGCCAAAGTCATTAATTGATTCATTATTTAATACAATTCCTGTTTTTTCATACCGAAGTCCGGCACGGTAAGTAATTCGTTTAAAATAGTTTGTAAACGAAGTATGCTGAGGAATATAAAATCCGCCAACTGAAATTTTATATCCGTTTTCATACGTTACATTGGTTGCCGACAAAAACGGATTTGCGAAATTTTTAGTCTGTGAGTGTGTATACTCCACCGCAGCAAGCCATTTTTGGTGTTCCCCGATGCCGAAGCCGATTTCCAATTGAGAAGGCAATGTGAGTTTGGTTTGAGCCAATCCCAAGGCGTTTAAATCCTTCACTTGTTTTTCTTTTTCAACCAAGGTAAATGACTGCCCCGCAAAAGCATAACCAAAAGTTGATACGATGCGTTCATTGGTTGAAGTCAGCTTGCTTTGAGGTGTATAAACCAATGAAGATGATATTTTCAATCGCCCTTTTAGCGGTTTTTCATAATACAGTCCCAAAGAGCTTGTCAGCCCTTTGTAAATCGATTTACTGTACTCTTGCGTAAAAAAATCAACGTTTGAGATTGAGAGTTTGTCATTCATTTCGGTGTATCCAAAGTGATATTTTAACGAAAACCCAACGCTCAATCCTTTATAAAGGTCGTATCCGCTTGAAAGAAAAGCCTGATTCACGTTTCCTTTTCCTTCAAACTGACTCAAATGTGTTTGATTGTTAATCGTTTGAGAAGCAGCTAATTTATAACCCACTGATGAAAAAGGAAGTAAACCTGCTGCCACGCCCCATTTATCAACAATTGGGAAGCCTAAATAAATGTAATTGAAACCCGTAGCTCCACTTTTAACTTTTGCTTCATTTGATGAAAGATTTTTTTGCACGAATGAAATTCCGGCAGAAAAAGCGGTGTATTTCAGTTTTGAAAGTGCCGCCGGATTTTGCATATTAACGCGGGTGCTGTCGGCATAAACCCCGATTCCGCCCATAGCACGCTCTTCAACCGTTCCGTCAAAATTGAGCTCACCAATGCCGTAGTATGAGTACGGTGATTCGGTTGTTTGTTGTGAATATGTAGCGTAAGTTACTGCAAATAAAGCTATAATAAGTGTAATTATTTTTTTATTCATATGTAATGAAATTGTTGTTGTTTTACTAAAATCATTTTTTTTGCCACTCCAAAATGGCGTTGAGCCCTTCCAGCAAAAAAAATGAGTTTGCAAATATGCGATTTTTTATGTTTTCAACCAAAAAAAGATGATTGCCACCCGTTAAAATGGTGCGTAAATGCTCAAATTTTTGCTCATATTGGGTAATTACCCCCTCAATTTCGCGTACCACATTGTTATAAACCCCCGAGAGCATACACGATTTTGTTGAATTTCCAACAAAATCGGTGGTGTTAAAATCCGTTTCGTCAAGCAAAGGAAGTTTGGAGGTAAACGCGTGCATTGCCCGCAAACGCATTGCAATACCCGGCGCAATAGCCCCACCCAAATAAATGCCTTTTTGGGTCATCACATCAAAAGTTATGCACGTACCGGCATCAATAACTAACACATTTTCTTGCGGATACCGCGTTACTGCCGCCGCCATCAATGCCAACCGGTCAATGCCCAGTGTGTGCGGTGTGGCATAATTATTAACAAAAGGCATCGGGGTTTGAGCGTCCATAAAAAGTAAATTCGCTACTTTTTCGCTTAAAAATGAAAAACGTTGAGGCGCATTTTCCACCACCGAAGCTATGATGCCGTGCGTTATAATTGAGAAATCGATTTCCCGTGTAATTCCTTTCTGAAAATCAGATTTTGCAAAGGTACGAAAAAAAATCGGTTTTTGGGCTTCAAAAACAGCAACCTTCACCGAACTATTTCCTTCATCAATGATTAAATTCATTTATTTTTCTGTGTATTTGGAAAAATTAAAACCTCGCAAAGGTACGAAATATATTCGTAATCAGCAATTTTTAATTCGTTTGCAAGTCAGAAACATTTTCGTGAGGCGTTGCACCTTTTTTCCTTCCTTTATAAATAAAAATGTAAATCAGAGTTGAAATCAGCAACAAATGCAAATAAACCGAATAGCCCACAAGTTCCGGATAACGCACCTTTTCCTGACTAAGTTCAACAATGGCAAGCACTTGCGCCCCATACGGAATAACGCCCTGCACATAGCACGAAAAAATATCCAACACCGAAGCCGCATCGCGCGAACGAATGGGAAATCTGTCTTTCAGTTCACGACATACCCGCGAGACAATCAAAATTGAAACCGTGTTGTTAGCCACGCAAAAATTAACGGCACTTACCAAAACACCCATTCCTAGCAAGGCGCGTTTGCCCGATTGTATCGGTTTGCGAATCAAATCTATTAAAAAACGAATCCCGCCGAAATGCTCCACCAATGCCGCCAATCCGCCCGTGAAGAAAAACAAAAAGAATATTTCAGACATATTGCTAAACCCTTGATACGTAAGGTTGGTAAATTCAAGAAACGTAAATTTGCCATACGCCATTCCCAACACACCCGAAAAAAAGATGCCCGAAAGCAACGAAGCAAAGACATTCACCCCGAAGAGAGACAGCACCACAACCGACACATAAGGCAGTATCAACATAATGTTAAAATCATCTTTTGGGGCAGTGATTGCGATTTCGGTTTGTGAATTTCCGATAATCAACAAAATAATTACCGCAGCCAAAGCTGCCGGTAAGGCTATTTTTACGTTCGCTTTCATTTTTTCGTTCATTTTGCAACCCATTGTTTGTGTGGCTGCTATGGTGGTGTCGGAAATTAATGAAAGATTATCGCCGAACATCGCCCCTGAGAGCAAGCACGCCGCAATCAGTGAGATGTTGAAATCACTTTGTGTTGCCAACCCCAATGCGATGGGTGCCAGCGTGGTAATCGTCCCCACCGACGTTCCGGTTGAAAACGACAAAAACGATGCGATAAGAAAAATCTCAATCGGGAAAAAGGCAGGCGAGATGTAATTAATACCCAGATTCACAATGCTATCTACACTGCCTGAGGCTTTTGTTGCGGCTGCAAAGGCTCCCGCAAAAAGCATTATGACGCACATTATAAGCACGTTACTATTCCCTGCTCCTTTAAAAAAGATATTTATTTTTTCGGTAAGCGGCGCGCGATAGGCCAGTAACGCCACAAAAACGCCCGCCAATGCCACCAAAGGCGTGGGCAACAAATAAAAATCATTGAAATAAATTCCGCTGCCTAAAAAAATCGCCACAAATGCAAGTAAGGGCAACACGGAAAGGATGGTTGTTTTTTTACGTTCGGACATTTTACAGAAGAAAATTAAAAATCGACGCAAAAATAAGGTTTATTTCACAATTGTCAAAATATATTTTTATAAAAATTTAATTTATTGTAAAAATATACTTCCAAATTAATAGATTAAAGTAGAAGCGTTGCCTTTGTCAAAGTTCCAAAACTTTGCCAAAGTTTTTTTACGATAAAAATCACTGCTAAAAGTAGATTGAGAATATTTAAATGTATGCTGAACATATTCAGATATAGATTTAAAATATTCAGATGTAGAATAGGAAAGGATATTTACCTTTGGCAAAGTTTGAAACTTTGCCAAAGGTTTCAAAGGTTTTTCGGTATACATTTAAAGCAAAAAAAATCCCCCGACAAAAAATTGCCGGAGGAATAGTAATTAACAAAAATAATTTTACATTTTCTATTTGTCTTGCAAAGCAGCTTTTACTTTGGCTGTTGGAAGAAAAATTTGGAAACCGATTCGAAGCCCCAAATCACCTTGACCGGCTGTGTTTCCACCACCTACAACAGCGTTGAATTTAAGCACTGCGTCTAAACTTATGTTACGAGTAATGAAGTAAGCAAAACCGGCTCCTACACCTAAATCAACTCCGTTGGTAGTGCTTCCTACGCTCGAATTGTTTCCGCCAAAACCGAAACTTCCTTCACCGAAGAAACGTCCGTTTTTCAAAAGATTTACATAGTCTTTACCAATGTAGTAACGACCAAAACCTCCCAAATTCCAGTTTGTTTGCGTGTCGCTTGACCCTTTGGCTTTGTAAACACCCAAGCCTACAAGCGCACCTACTGCAAAATTGTCGGCAATGAAATACCCTGCTTGCGGATATAGGTTAATATTCAATCCGTTGGTGAATTTCATATCGGCAACTTGCCCACCTACCATCCAATTTCCTTTTTGGATTTGTGCACTTACTGTGCTGAAAACCACTGCTCCAAATA
>NZ_JAUNKD010000027.1 GCF_030532915.1 Capnocytophaga sp. | reverse complement strand
AAATACTAAAATTTCTTGGAACTTTTACTTCTTTAAAGAAAGTTTAAACAGGTTCGAAAAAATAAATCTCTCAAAACAAAAAAATGACTCAATTGTTGTGAGAGATGAAACGGGTGAGGAGTATGAAATAGGTTTGACTTCTGAACAAACAGGCATAGAAGTGTACGCGTTAGACAAGGGAATTTCATCATCACCAAGCGATACGATTGGTAACGGGAAGTTTACAGAAAAAGATATTGAATTTCAACGAAAACTAATAGATGAGTTGAAAAAACGACATCAAGGAAAAACTGAATCCAAACCATTTCACAAATGAAGAACGCCGTTATGCAGAAGGGGCTCAATCATGAAACAGAGTATTGTAATATTATATTTACACATTTCACTCGTAAAACAGACTTTTATAAACTAATATTTACACATTTCACTCGTGAGACAGACTTTTATCAAAAAACCTTTGGCAAAACACTGATGTTTTGCCAAAGGTTCGTATAAAAATCATTCTATATTTAAGTGCAGCTACCTGTTTACAGGGTTTCGGCAAGCCATTTAAAGAAGCGGCGCTGCCAGAAGAGTCCATTTTGGGGCTTTAAAACCCAGTGGTTCTCATCAGGGAAGTAAAGTAGCTCGCTTTTAATGCCGCGTAGCTGTGCCGCAGTGAAGGCTTGCAAGCCCTGCTCTTTTGGAACGCGGTAATCCTTCCCGCCGTGAATGATAAGTATGGGTGTATCCCATTGTTCTACCCTTTCGATGGGGTTAAACTCGCGATAGGCTTTCTGTGCCGTTTGATTTTCCTTTTCCCAATAAGCGCCGCCGAGCTCATTATTGGTAAAAAAGATTTCTTCGGTGGTGCCGTACATACTTTGCAAGTTAAAAACCCCACAATGCGCGATGAATGACTTAAATCGTTTGTTGTGAATGCCCGCCAACTGGAAGACTGAATACCCACCATAGCTGGCACCAATAGCCCCCAAGCGGTTTGTATCAACATAAGGTTCACGAGCGATATCATCAATGGCGGCGAGGTAATCATTCATTGGTTGTCCACCCCAATCTTTGCTGATTTGGGCATTCCACGCCACCCCGAAGCCCGGCATTCCGCGGCGGTTGGGCGCAATAACAATATATCCTTGCGAAGCCATCAGTTGAAAGTTCCAACGAAAGCTATAAAACTGCGAAAGCGCCGATTGAGGTCCTCCTTGACAGTATAATAAGGTAGGATATTTCTTTTTTGGATCAAAATCAGGCGGATAAATCACCCACGCAAACATTTCTTTGTCGTCAGTCGTTTTAATATAGCGTTCTTTAACGGTACAGCGGGCAATATTTTTGTACAAATCGTCATTAACGTGCGAGAGTTGCGCCATATCATAGTATGAATTCGCCTTTTTATTTTTCTTGCGTATATTAATGGTGTAAAGTTCAGTTGCCCGATTCATATCGGTGCGGGTAACAACGAGCAAATCGCCCGATTGCCCTACGATTGAGGTAATATCAAAGATACCTTTGGTGCATTGCTTCGGTGTGGGGTTGATTTCAAACGGATTGATTTCAAAAAGCTGTTGTGTTCCACCGATTGTAGCCGTGAAAAAAATCAGCTTGCCGTCGTTGCTCCACTGATAAGACGATACGGTACCGTCCCACGCTTGTGTAACGTTCTTTTTTATACCGTTTTGCAAGATGATTAAATCGTTCTTATCAGCTTCATTACCATCTTCTTGCATACTGAGCCACGCCAACACACCATCTTTATTAAAAGAAGGGTTGGTGTCATAGCCAAGCATTCCTTCGGTTAGGTTGATCGTCTTTCCGCTTTGAAGGTCATACTGAAAAATATCGGTATTGGTGCTCACAACATAATCTGTACCGCTTTTGGCTTTGGTAACGTACAGAACTTGCTGCCCGTTGTTGCTCCATATGTAATCTTCACTGCCGCCAAAGGGTTCTTGCGGACAATAATACGGCAAATCGGGCATAATATCGGTTTGTTTACCGGTTTTCACCTCTTCGATAAACACGTGATTGTATGTGCCTTCGGTCCATTTATCCCAATGCCTGTGATCCAAGCTTGTATAAACCTGTCCGGTTGATTTTTGCAAATCATCGTGAAAGTCTTTGGCAAATACGGACTTAATTTTCACCGCTTTGTGAATTAGTTTCTTATCCCCAGCGGCATTGAGCTTATCAGTAACCTTTTGTACCTCATCTTGCGAAATAGGAATGGGCACGCCTCCTTTCACCGAGAGTTTATAAAACGTTTTTTTGAACGTATTTTCCTGTACGTCAGGTTTTGAAACGCTGAACAACACAAAATTTTTATCGGCACTGAGCCCGATGGCACTCACACGACCCAATTCCCAAAGTTTTTCGGGCGTCAGCGGTTGCTGTCCCGTCATAAAATTCGTAATCATACTTGCAATCAATGTTATAAATCCTTTCTTCATTGTTATTATTTTATCAAAGGCGTAAAAATAGTAAATAATCTGCATTTGGCAAGTCTATTTTCATAAAAATACAACTCGCCCCCGCATTGCCAAAACGTTTTTTTAACAATGCGGGGGCGAAAAATCGCTATTTTCTCGTCATAAAACGAAAAAAATTCACTTCACAGGTGTAAACCAAAGTAATCTATCCAAAGGAACGGTGAATTTATACGATTTTCCACCTTTATAGACCTTGCCTTGGTCGTCTTTCCATTTGCCTTTGGGAAGTTTCACGCTTCGGGAGTTGTTTTTTCCCATTATCGGAGCTACCAAATACGCATCTCCTAACATATATTGGTCTTTACAATCTTCAAAACCCTGATTCGGGAAGGCATATTCCATATGCTGAACAATAGGTTCGCCCGTTTTGGCAGACTTTTTAGCCTGTTCCAATATGTAATCTCCCAATTGTTCGTGCCATTTGGCGTATTTCAAACATATTTCAAGGTTTTCTTTACTCAAAATTCGCCAAGGAGCTACCGAAAATTGCATCATAGGCATCATTGAATGGATTTGACAAGAACGAACAATCAAACTTTGGTCAAATTTCGTCGGGTCGATACCCTGAAAACTCGAAAATTCGCCTCCGCCAATCATATCAGGACAGGTATAAGCATATCCGAGTAATCCGCAAGCAATCATATCAGGCACAAGCCGCGAAACGCCGTCCCACGAATAGGTTTTGTCGCCCAAACGCTGTACCAGAGGTTGCCCGCCCATTTGCCAGCAAGCACGATATTCGTTGTAGGGGAATTCCAAACCGAGTTTCGCCCAGAGGTAAGTCTGCTCTACGTCAAACGATTGCTTGTCAAAAACATCAATATCCTCTTCGAGGTAACGCTCAGGGTCGCCCGCATCAAATTTGAATCCGTCTATGCCGTAATCGTCCTGCATCTTTTTAAGTACCTGAGTAAAATGGGCAAACGCATCGGGGTTGCTCAAATCGTAACACGCACTGAACCCGTTCCACCAGTGTAACATAGCTGCGTACTTGCTGTTTTTCTTCTTCACAAGGAAGCCTTTATGTTGTAAATCCCTAAATTCCTGCGAATCAGGCGAAACGAAAGGACTAACCCACAGCAAAACCTTGAACCCCATTGCGTGCAGTTCGTCCATCATCGCTTTGGGGTCAGGAAATTTGTCGGGACGAAAATCAAAGTTCCCGTAGTACTTCTGCCAATTGTCGTCAATCATCAAAATACCGGTGGGGAAGCCGTGCTTCACGATGTTTCGGGCGTAATTCAATATGTCTTCTTGGTTCTGATTGTAAACCAGCTCAATCCACGTGTTGTATTGGGGCTTCGAGAAGAAGAGTTCCGGTGGAAGTTGCCCCGATGAGGGGAAATATTTGTTGCAGGCAGCCAGATAAGCCTCGCGAAGGGTGTTGCCGCCGATTCCCAATTCAATTTTACCACGTGTGGTTTTCACTTTGATTTGATTTCCGGTGAATTGAAACTCCATCGGGGCTTCACTCCAAAGATAGCGTCCTTTGTTGGATACGAATAGGGATACGGTTTGATTATTGAAATTGCGGGTTCGTAAGTCGATGGCTTTGGTTTGTGAAAAAGGCATAGAACTACCCAAATGTGTAGCTCCGCCCCACCATTTTTCACCCGTAAGTAGGTCGATTTCCTTCTGTTCTTGTGCCAAAACAGGCAGCGTTACGCAAAATAGACCAACGGAAGTTAAAATTTTTTTTATCATATCTCAATTTATACGAAATTTTTAAATTACAATGTAATTTTTAAGGGGAAAGAGTGGTTCTGACGTAATTTTTAATATTTTTGTATACTTTTGTTGATGTTTTCTATGTATGTCAGAAGTTCTTCCCTGCCTGTTTTATTCTCCGATGAGGTTACGAAGTACGGCGGGAACTCCTCCCAGGTCTCCAATAAGATGTTTTTATATGTTTCCACGTTTCGTTCGATGGCATTGGGTTTGAGTTTATCTGTTTTGGTGAAAATGATGCCGAACGGAACCCCGTTTTCACCCAGCCACTGCATAAATTCCAAGTCGATTTTTTGTGGCTCGTGCCGAATATCCACCAATACGAAGGCACAAACCAATTGTTTGCGTTTCTCGAAGTATTGTGTGATGAATTTCTGGAAGATTTTTTTGCTGGTTTTCGAAACGCGGGCGTATCCATAGCCGGGCAAATCCACCAAGAACCAATTGTTGTTGATTTTGAAGTGATTGATAAGTTGTGTCTTGCCGGGTCTGCCCGAAGTTTTGGCTAAATTTTTATGATTGGCAAGCATATTGATAAGCGACGATTTCCCCACGTTCGACCGCCCGATAAAAGCGTACTCGGGTAGGGGTTCGTTAGGGCATTTACTCACATCGGAGTTGCTCACAATAAATTCGGCTTTGGTAATAATCATCTGGTTGAGAATTTATAGGTTAAAAAAACGAAAAATCACTATGTAATAGTGACTTTTCATTTATACGTTTCGTTTTAAGAACCAAGTATTTAGCAAATCGTTGAACTGGTCGGGGTGTTCCATCATTGGTGCGTGCCCGCATTTGTCAATCCAAAACAATTCCGAATCAGGGAGTAACTGATGAAACTCCTCGGCTACTTTCGGCGGGGTTACAGAATCGTTCTTTCCCCAGATAAGACAAGTGGGGGTCATCATTTTGGGCAAATCTTTCGCCATATTATGACGGATAGCACTCTTGGCAAGAGCCAACGTTTTGATAAGCTTCCCGCGGTCATTGACATTCTGGAAAACATCATCTACGATTTGTTTGGTGGCTACGGCGGGGTCGTAAAACACTTCTTCGCATTTCTTTTTGATGAAATCATAGTCGCCCCGACGCGGATATCCGTCGCCCATAGCACTTTCGTAAAGCCCTGAACTTCCGGTAAGTACAAGTGCTTTCACACGATCGGGGTGTCGTTTTGTGTACAGCAAGCCCACGTGTCCGCCCAGTGAATTTCCAAGCAAAATAACCCTTTCAAATTTTTTATGCTTGATGAATTTATGCAAAAATTTTGATAGCGTTTTTACCGATGTTGTCAGTAAAGGCATTGAAAATAAGGGCAATTCCGGAATGACGACTTTATAATTCGCTTTTGAAAAGAATGAAACCACCCCTTCAAAATTGCTCAATCCGCCCATAAGCCCGTGCAAAACAATAATCGGCGTGCCTTCTCCCCACTCAATGTATGAAAATTTCCCTTCTTTTTTAACTTCTGTTGTCATTAATTTCACTTGAAAATAATGAAGCAAATATACTACTAAAATTGAAATATCATACAAAATCAGGCATATTTTTTCTAAAAAATTCTGCTTTCAACGGTTTTTATTCAAAATGATTCTTTCTTAAAAATTAAAAATGAAGTGTTTACACCTTGTTTCTGCTTAATTACAAACGTAAGTTAATCATCTAACTTACAAACTATCAAAATATTATCTGTTTTTGATTAGTAAACCCACTACCAGATTGTAACTCTGAATGCCTTGCGATTGTTTATTGGCTTTCAGAAATGAATCATAGACGTTTTTGAATATTGGCTCGGCTTGGTTTTCATACTTACGCCAAAAATCACGTACTTCGGTGTAGTTTTTTACTATTCCTTTGTTGAGTTTTGATAAAAACAGCTCATATTTTTCAGGATTAACCTTGTAAGTTTCATTAAGCAAATAGCGTAATGCAAACAAACAAGCGCTGTACTTAAAATACATATCGTTGCTATTTCGGGCTGCTAAGTAACCTAAGTAATTCGCCTCTTCTTCGGCTGCATACCCCATCTGATGTGCTATTTCGTGACACGCGGTAACCGGAACAGCATAGCCAATCATTTTACCATTAACTTGGGCTTCATTTGTAAAAGGGTTAATATAGCCACTATACCCCATATAGGTTAAAAACGTGCTGTAAATAGATGTTTTCACATTTTGAGTACTTGAAAAACAACTGAGATTATATTCCCGCAACGGGTAACTTTTAAATGCCGTGTCGTAAATTTGTTGTTTCGTGAGTGTGTAATCTACCTTCAAAGTGTCATTTAATGCTAACTGGTTGTGGAGCTTATTTGCTTCTTGTAAGTAAGTTTCCACAGTGGTGAAAAGTTCTTCTTCCGTATAGGAAGTATCAATTTCAAGGCTATTTGCCAATGACACCCGAAAGTAATTAAATCCCCACAGCAGAAAAAACCCAAACACAAGCATAGTTAAAAACAAACATACCTTATCTAAAAACCACACGGGTCGTTTTACAACTGATTTTCCATTCTTAATCAAAAAATAAATCGCAAAGGCTATCAGCAAGGTATAAAACACATCACCTGCTGAAAACGGAAGCCAACCCAACATAAAATGCAATGACTTTGCGAGGTAAGGATACAGTCCCCTACTGTAAATAACTTCAGTGTGATGCGGGAAATTTCTAAAAAATAACCAAATTACTAAAACACTTACGTAAAAGATTAACTTCTTCTTATTCATAAAACAACTCTTTTTCAGTTTGTAAAAAATCAGCTTGCGGGCAATTAAAACACAACAATGCGTTTTTTTAGTACGTTGTTGCAAAAATACTAAATTTTTATTACTAACTTTGTACGCAAGAAAAATAAACAACAAACTTGGGTAATTAAAAACAAACAACAACGCATCAATTCAAACACCATTATATAGTAAATGAATGCAATTGTTTTTAATTAGCCCGTGTTTGACAATTAAATAGCAACAATATGAGTACAAATCAAGACATCCGTAAGTTAGAACCCACAGCCCTGTGGCAGAACTTCGCCGATTTGAATGCCGTTCCCCGAGCATCAAAAAAGGAAGAAAAAGTTATTGAATTTATGCTTGCTTTCGGCAAAAAACTAAACCTCGAAACGTTTCGTGATGAAGTAGGCAATGTTATTATCAAAAAGCCCGCCACGCAAGGGTTTGAACATCTGAAAACCGTTGTGTTGCAATCGCATTTGGATATGGTACACCAAAAGAATAACGACACCGTTTTTGATTTTGATACCGAAGGCATTAAAATGCTTATCGACGGCGGTTGGGTAAAAGCCCAAGGCACGACATTAGGCGCTGACAACGGTATCGGGGTTGCCGCAATTATGGCAATACTTGAAAGCAATGACATTCAACATCCCGCAATCGAGGCGCTATTTACCATCGATGAGGAAACAGGTATGACAGGCGCGATGGGACTCAAAGGCGGTTTGCTGCAAGGTGACATACTGCTGAATTTAGACACTGAGGAAGATGATGAAATTGACATAGGCTGTGCCGGAGGCGTTGATGTTTCGGCATATCGTGAATACGATGCGGAACAAACCCCCAACGATGTGGTAGCATATCAAATCACCGTGAAAGGACTCAAAGGCGGGCATAGCGGAATGGACATACACAAGGGATTAGGCAATGCCAACAAAATAATGAATCGTTTACTCTTTGACGGATTCGAAAACTTTGGTTTGCGAATTGCCTCACTAATGGGCGGAGGTCTCCGAAATGCCATTCCACGTGAAAGCACGGCGCTTATAGTCATTGACAAAGTGCATCAAGAAGCCTTCGAGTTTGAATTTAAAAACACGGCTGAGGTTATAAAACACGAACTTGCGGTAACTGAACCACAACTCTCAATTAATTATCACACTGCTGAAATACCTCAAACCGTAATGGAATTAGGTGTTCAGGAAGGTATTTTACGTTCCCTCTACGCGGCGCATAACGGCGTATATGTAATGAGCCCAACCATTGACGGACTTGTACAGACCAGCAACAACATTGCCCGAGTTACCATCAGCAATGGGGAAATTCACGTGTACTGCCTCACGCGCTCATCGGTAGAGACTTCAAAATATGACTTGGCTAATTCACTACGCGCCGTGTTTGAACTCTCCGGCTGTGAAGTGACTTTCTCCGGAAGCTATCCGGGCTGGGAACCCGATGTAAATGCTTCCATACTGAAAGTATTAAAAGAACAATACGAAAAACTATTTCAATCACAACCCAATGTGGTTGCCTGCCACGCCGGATTAGAATGCGGCATCTTGGGGCAACATTATCCCGATATGGAAATGATTAGTTTCGGACCTACAATTAAAGGAGCGCATTCGCCCGATGAAAAAGTCAGCATTGAGTCGGTTCAAAAATTCTGGAAATATTTACTCGAAATTTTGAAAAACATTCCGCCCAAAGTTGCAACTGCTTAATCTGCATCGACTTTAAAAATATCCCATACTTTTTCTATGAACCCTTTGCAAAAGTTATAGACTTTCACAAAGGGTTCTTTTCATCATTTTTAGAAAATAAATACAACCAAAGCTGTTTATATAAAAATTTTTAGCAAAAAATTTGTTTTCTATCCTAAAACTACTTACCTTTGGAGCGAGTTTTAGTTTAATGTTTAATATGTAATACAACACACTATGAAATTAACATATCGCAACCTCTCGACAAAATCATTAGCAACGTTGGCAGAACAAGTCATCAATGCATCAAAAAGCGGCAAATACCAAGTTACTGAAAACCACCCGTTGCTTACTCAATTGGAAAATGAATACGATATTTACTACAAAGCGTATTCAAAACAAACTTTTAGCGGAAAAGGAAAAGTGGTGTCAGAAGCCGGAAACGCACGTGGAAAAGCTTTTGCAGACCTCAAAATATTCCTTGAAGGTTATACGCGACTTGCCATAGCCCCGAACCACGCCGATGCCGTAGCGCTGTATGATATTTTTAAGTTTTACGGATTAAATATCGACCGTAAATCATATGCCGACAGTGCGGCGCAATTCAAAAAGTTAATCGAAGCATTAGCCACAACCGAAAATCAAGAGCGCCTGCAACGTTTGGCAATTACGCCGGCGTTTGAAAATCTTAAAAACAAGTGTGATGAGTTTAACACACTCTATGCCGAACAAGCCGAAGCCAATGCCGAATTGCGCCAAAAGAAGAGTGCAACTACCCTGCGAAAGCAATTAGAAGAAGCACTGCGCAATTACTTAACAATGATAACGGCTATGCGTTCCCTTGCCGGTTGGGACACACTTTTTGCTGAGCTTAATGAAATTGTAAAAAGCGTACGATAAATTACCTTTGTAAAAGAGTAAAATCGTTATTTTGATTTTTTATTCATTTTTTTAAATTTTTTTGTTAATAACATTTATTGATTAATTACCTCTGTCGGTTGCTACAAACACCACAGAGGTTTTTATTTTCAACTTTGTCAAAGTTGAAAACTTTGACAAAGTTTTTAAAACACTTCCCTTTTTAAAGAGACTTAGTAGGATGTCAATTAACCCCCTACTCTTTATCAATCAACTGCAAAACGGATTGATAGTTCCGTTGTACTTTTTCATTATTCAAACCGAGTTGCATAGCCTTTTCAAAATGTGTTTTAGCTTTTGCATAGTCTTCTTCTTCGGCTGCAAGCAAGCCCATAAAGTAAAACACTTCGGGGTTATTTGGCTGATAAACAAGTGCAGATTCTAAAACAGATTGGGCTTTATCATTACGCTTGATTTTACTATAAAGCGTTGCTAAATTAAGCCGAATGTGATTGAGATTTTTATCTTTCTCGATGGCGCGTTCATAAAACAAAATAGCTTTATCCGTATCTCCCATTTGGGCAAAATAATCACCGGCTGTGGCACTTCCAAGTGGAAAGTCGGATTGTGAAAGCACAAAGGTTTCGTATTCCTTCAAAGCTGTTGCAAATGAAGGCAAGTTGTGATTTGACCATTCCGCACCTTTCTGCATTAAAAACACATTGGCAGTAGCCACCCGCACCGCTTTAACTTTATCCGACAATAACGGAATGAGTTCACGCTCATACAAATGTATTGGAAAACCACTCAGGGCAAGCACCGAACGGTATCGGGTTTGTGCATCACGGCTGTGAAGTTCTTTTTTGATAAGGTTGAGACTTTCCTGCGTGTAAATACCACCTAAATAATGCACTGCGGCAGCCCGAACCACATCAGGAGTTAATTGATTTTCAAGCAAAGCACTTAAATTACGAATGCTTTGAGGTGTTTGCATACTTCCAAGAATTAAATCTTCGGCGAAATGAGGTTTACGCACCACTCCATACCATTGCTTCACAGCATTAGCAGCCCATTTTGCCGATTGGTCAGTATGACAATCATTGCAGGCATTCGGAACACCGTATGCGGCACTCAAATCAGGACGCGGAACAGAAAAATTATGGTCGTGCCGAATATCATTACCCATATAAGTACGTGTAGGCATATGGCAGGATTTACAATCAGAAGCCGGTGTGTTTTCCTGATGATGTGTATGTGATGATTTACCATAGTCGGTTGAATGACACTGAAAGCAGAGCTTATTCCCCTCGTATTTTAGTTTTTCCGAATGGGGTGAATGACAGTTTGAGCATTTGATTTGTGAATGAAACATCTTGCTTTGCAAAAACGACGTGAATTTGTAAACCTCATCATAGGCTTGACCATCTGCAAAGTATAGATTTTTAATAGGAACTTCCGGAATATAATTATCCATAATTTCGGTTGAATGCACCCGGTGTTGCGACAATTCGCCCCGCCGTGAGTGGCAAGGCATACAGCTTGCAAGCTCCTCACCCTGCGTTGTGTTTTGATGCAAAGCAATGTGCAAATCCTTACTGACACCCTTGCGGTAATGTTCCCCACGTATGAAATCAATATGTTTTTTTCCTTTTCCGTGACAACTCTCACAGCTTACATTCAATTCACTGTATGTGGTAGTATACTCACCGGTGAGCGGATTCAAATTCTTTTGTAAATTTGTTGAATGACAGTAGGCACACATCATATTCCAATTTTGTCCGGCATTTGTCCAGTGCAGATAATCATCTGCGAGAATTTTTTCGCCCGCATACTGATGAAACCATTTACCCTCGCGCGTGTCCCAACTTTGCCGAAGCACTTGCATTCGCCCTCCGTCAAGTTTTGTTATGTACTGCTGTAAAGGAAAATGACCAAAGGTGTAACTGATTTCATACGCTTTGTAAATACCTTGCTCCCCTTCCGTATAGATATAAAACACATTATCTTTTTTAAAAAAACGCGAGGTAATACCATCAGCCGTATAGGTAACATCATTAAAATTACCGAGAACAGTTTCATTTGTGGCTTCTTGCATTGCTTTATAATGGTCAGAACCTTGCCACTCCTCATATTCTTTTTGATGACACTCACGACAGGACTCAGCACCTACGTATTCATTCTGACTTGCTTCGTAAACAGCTGTCTGCATCGTGTATTGTTCTGATTTACGAAACAAAAAATAACTTGCCAACACTGATATAATTAAAACGGCAAGCAATGCAAAAAGAATCTTTCTGTTCATAATTTAAAAAGTTTAGTGGTTGAATGCAAATGGCAGGTTACATCTTTAAATAAAAATCTTTGGTAAGTGAAATATATTCGTCGGTATATACATTTCGTTTTTTTTCAATAACAAGCACATTGATTGGATAAACTTCAAGTTGTGTTTTAGTAAAAGTAATGAGGCTTCGTTTCACATCAGAAGTTGCATTGCCTTTCACACGTGTAATTTTATTAGGAAACAATCCGCGTTGTTTTGCCAAATCGATGAAATTACTCTCTTCGGCATACGGAATTATTACGGCAAATGTTCCGACATCCGAAAGCAGTTGTGAAGCGCCTTCAATCAGCGTTTCGAATGGCAAAAAATGTTCAAATCGGGCTTGGTTACGTGCTGTTTGCACTGCATTACCATCGGAAGTATAAAAAGGCGGGTTTGAAACAACTAAATCATACTGCTCATCATTCATTTCTGCTACAAATTCTTCAAACGAAGCGAAGTAACAGAATAGTCTATCCCCCCAAGGGCTATCCTCAAAGTTGTTTGTACATTCAATATAGGCCTTTTCATCTATTTCAATGGCGTCAATAACTTCTGCACTACTGCGTTGTGCTAACATCAATGCGATAATACCTGTTCCCGCCCCTACATCAACTATTTTCTGAATGTGGTTTGGCACAGGCACCCACGCTCCTAACAAAACACCATCTGTACCTATTTTCATTGCACTTTCAGATTGTGAAACCGAAAACTGTTTGAATTGAAACACCTTATTTTTCATTTAAACACATTTGTAATTTTATAAAATATACCCAAAAATAATCAAAACACAACCGTAATTAAACTAAAAAATAGATGTGCCATTACAAACACATCTATTTTTAAAATAATATAGCTATGAAATAATTAAATCCGTCTTATTATTTAATTCACACATCAATGTTTTCATTTAAACACCTTTGTTTTTTAATAAAAACACAAATTCATTAATTTAATTACGTAATGAAGAGAAAAGCCTCACCACTGCTTATCTTTTCCGCAAAAAATGAAATACTATTCTCTTCAAGTTGTCTTTTCAATTCATTTTTGAAAGGTTTTACCACATAATGTACCGGACAAGGTTTTGTTTCCGAACACCCTTTCAAACTCATTGAACAAGTCGAAAACGTTTGTGTGTCATCAACCAACTCAATGATTGTCATTAGCGGTGCTTGTTTTTCTTTATCCGTGAGCCAAAAACCGCCACCCGGCCCCTTCACTGAGCTTATCGCGCGTTTCCGAGCTAATGTTTGCAAGAGTTTAGCTAAAAACGGCAGTGGGATATTTAACTTCTCGGCAATTTCTTTTGCACTCACCTTGTTGTTTTCTGATGAATGCACGGCGAGATAAATAACCGCATTGACTGCATATTTACTTGAATTGGAAAGCATAACAAAAAACTACTAAATTAATTGCAAAGGTATGAAAAAAAATGCTTACACCCATATTTTTTCTTATAAACAAGCGTAATTAATGTATAAAACAGATTTTTAATCGTATTTTTGTCCGTTTTTGAATGTAAAACAAAACAGATTACTTTAATTAACAAAGAGTTATGAATTACGCACTTTTTTTTGATTTCACCTTCGACGCTGATTTCGGGCTTTTCCTGCCGAATGCTTATCTTACCCAGCGCAGAGCAAACGCCCACTACTTTTTTAAAAAAGCCACCGATGAAATCTTAAAAAATCTTACTGATTTTACCTTAACCACAGCCGAAAGTGAAGCACTTACACTTGTAAACAGCTTACAGAAATCTGTTTTGATAAAGAAATTCATCAAAAAGGACACAACTTTGAGCTTAATTTATAAAAACACACAGCAAAAGCACGTAATTCAGTCATTCATTGAAGAAAAAACCGCCGATTTACTCACAATTATCACCGAAAACAGCTTGTCAACAACTATAAATTATCGTTCAAAAGACGAAATCAGCAAGCAATACCTTACAATTACTTCAAAAACACTCGAACCTTTATTAAATTTTGAGAAAATTGAAACAGGCATTCGGTATTGTTTGCTTCTGCAAGACGGAGACATTCAAAAAGTGCCGTCGCAACATCACATCGAGCTGTTGAACAATGAAAAATCGTGGGTGGTGATTGATGGCGAGCTGTTGCGTATTGCCCACATAAAAGCATTGAATATCAAACCCTTTTTGGATAAAGATGACGTTTTTATTCCGAAGAAACTCATCGGTGAGTATTTTAACAAATTCTTGAAAGGCATTTTAAAAAAGGTTGAAATAACCGCCAAAGGATTTGAAATACAGCAAAAACAGCAAATTTTAACTACCAAAGTGCGCTTGGTGAATGATTTTTTCGTGAATTGTTATAAAATTTACTTGGAATTTGATTATGACGGTTATCATTTTGTTAGCAATCAGCGAAAAACATCGCATTCCGTTTTAGAAATGACCGAAAGCGGTTCGATTATCATTAAAAACTACAAGCGGGATATTGCATCGGAAAGGGAAAAACATCAATTTTTGATTCAATTAGGCTTCACCGAAGAAGACGGAATGTTTTTTCGGGAAGGTTCTTATCCATTTACGACTTATTTTTACATAATTCAACACCGTGAAACCTTACTCACAAACGGATTTTTATTAAATCATCTTGAAATTAACAAAAAAACGGTTGAAGTTTTACCAACTGAGCTTATTTTTGACAAAACTCAAACCGAAAATGATTGGTTTGACTTGCAAATAAAGGTAAAACACGGTGAAAGTGAATTCTTTTTTAAAGATTTGATTCAAAATATCAAAGAAAATAACCCTATTTACATATTACCGAATGAAAAAATATTCGTAATTCCGCAAGAATGGTTTAGCCGCTACGGAAGGCTGGCGAAGTTTACAAAAATACGCAACGGAAAGTGGCAATTACCTAAAAATAACTATGCCTTGCTTGATGAATTACCCGAATTACAGAATAAAACACTGATTACCAATGTAGAATACACTCCGTCAGCGAATTTAAAAGCTACCCTCCGACCCTATCAAATTGAAGGTGTGAAGTGGTTGTTGGAACATCATTACAACGGGCTGGGCGCTTGTTTAGCTGACGATATGGGACTTGGTAAAACACTGCAAACCATTGCGTTATTGGTTGATATACACGATAGGCTTCCTGAAAAAGAAATTGAAAACCCTACCAATTTGTTTGACATCGGGCAAAAGCAAAAAGAGCCTTTAAAAACACTGGTGATTCTGCCTTCATCATTGGTTTTCAATTGGTATGACGAAACAAAACGATTCGCCCCGCAACTAAAATGCTTGCAATATGTTGGAAATGACCGAAAAAACAAAGCCAACCGATTGTTAAACTACGATATGATTTTCACAAGTTATCCTATCGTTACGCGCGATGCAAAAATTTTTCAAAAATACGAATTTCGATATATCATTTTAGATGAAAGTCAGCGTATTAAAAATAAAAATTCACAAACCTTTAAGGCAATTCACGCCATAAAAGCACAACATAAAATATCGCTCAGCGGAACGCCCATTGAAAATTCATTGAGTGATTTATGGTCACAAATGCAGTTTATCAATCCGAATGTTTTGGGAAGTTTTTCACATTTCAGCTCATATTTTAAACACGGAATCGAAAAAAAACAAGACCCGACGGTACTGGAAGAACTAAAAACCATCATCAGTCCGTTTTTGTTGCGCCGAACCAAAGAGCAAGTACTTGATGATTTGCCGGAAATAACCGAACAAATTGTTTATTGTGAACTTTCGGATGCTCAGAAAAAATGGTATGAACAGGAAAAATCAAAAGCCCGAAACGAATTATTACGAATTGATACTCAGCATATCCAATTCAACGCCCTAAATGTGCTTATACGGTTGCGACAAATAAGCAATCACCCGAAATTGGCGGACAAAAACAGTGAAATTCCATCAGGAAAGTACGAAGAAATCATAAATTATATGGAAATTATTCGTAATTCATCACAAAAAGCGCTTATTTTTAGTAGTTTCATATCACATTTAGCCATTTTTGAGCATTGGTGTCAAGAAAATAAGATTCAATACGCCAAATTAACGGGCGAAATTTCTTCCGGTGAACGAAAAAAACAGGTAGAATCGTTTCAAAATAACAAAAACGTACTATTTTTCTTCATTTCACTCAAAGCCGGTGAGGTTGGTTTAAACTTGACCGAAGCCTCACACGTTTTGTTGCTCGACCCGTGGTGGAATCCGTTTTCAGAGAAACAAGCCATCGCCCGAGCGCATCGATTGGGACAGAAAAATAAAGTCAATGTAATTCGTTTCGTTTCAAAAAATACCATCGAAGAAAAAATCATACGATTGCAACAAACCAAAAAAGAACTCTCACAAAACATCGTGGAAGAAAACAGACTTGTAGCCGAAATAATTGAACACATTGACGACTTTTTGAGTTAAAACAAAAATCCCTCATTTGTCATAAATGAGGAATTTTATTTTACTTATAAATCAAATATTTAGAGCGTATTTTTTTAAATTTATCCAAATCATTTTGCCACGTTTTTCTAATTTGCTCATCACTTTTTCCGGCAATAATTTGCTCTTTTAATGTGGCGTTGCCCGCCAATTTGTTAAACATTGCATTAAAAAATGACGTTTTCACGGCTTTAGTTTGTTCCACCGCTTTTTTGAGCCACGAAAAATGCAGTGCAGAAAGTCGTTGATGTTCGCTCAAATCTTCGCCATAGCAAATTTTCCCGTTGAATTTCGGATTTTTGTCGCCCACATTGGGTTTGGGCGTAAAACTAAATTCGGTTTTTTCAAAATACGGAGAGCCATAAACTTGAAATTGCTTGGAAGTTCCGCGCCCTACACTCACATTTACGCCCTCAAAAAAACACATACTCGGATACAGGTTGATAGACACATCGTTAGGCAAATTGGGCGAAGGTTTCACGGGTAAACTATACGGCGTTTGGTGGTCATAATTCATAAGCGGAACTACTTTTAAATCAGTAATAATCTGATTTTCAAGCCATTTTTCACCATTAATCATTTTGGCGTATTCCCCGATGGTCATTCCGTAAACCACCGGAACGGGGTGCATACCCACAAAACTTTTGAATTCGGGTTGCAAAACAGGACCATCGATGTAATGCGCATTCGGGTTGGGGCGGTCAAGAACAATAAGCGGAATTTTTTGTTCGGCACAGGCTTCCATCACATAGTGTAAAGTGGAAATATAGGTGTAAAATCGCACTCCAACATCTTGTAAATCAAATAAAACCACATCAATATCAGCAAGTTGTTGTTGTGAAGGTTTTTTATTTTTTCCGTAAAGAGACACAATCGGAAGCCCCGTTTTGGTATCTTTGCCATCTTTAACCACTTCACCGGCATCGGCTTCACCTCGAAATCCGTGTTCGGGAGCGAAAACCTTCACCACATTTATGTTTCGTTTGAGAAGCGTGTCCACCAAATGCACGTAACTTTGATTTTCGGCTTTAACCACACCGGTTTGGTTGGTTACAATTCCGACCTTTTTATTCTGTAAATCAGAAAGATATACTTCCATTCGGTTGGCAGCCAAAATGATTTCCGGTACGTTTTTTTCGGCAGAAGAAAAAGCAGCCGAATTTATTTTTTGCCCATTATTTTTACAGGAAAGCATCAGAAATACCAAAAAAATCGTATTTTTGGCTTTTCTTAAAACAAATTTTTGATTGAATTTTAATTTTTTCATAGCGCGACGTATCATTTTCTCAAAAGAGGACAAAAATACGATTTCTTCACCAATTATCAAAATGGCGATTACTGCCATCGCTTTGGGAATGGTTATGATGCTCATTGCCATTGCCACCGGTGGCGGATTGCAACAAAAAATACGTGAAAAAATCGTTGCCTTTCACGGTCATATTCAAATATATAACTACGACAACAACGCCTCGGAAGTTTCAATAAAACCCATTTCAATTGAGCAGGATTTTTATCCGAAATTCACGGAAATCCCTGAAATAACTCACATTCAAGCCGTTGCCACAAAAGGAGGTATCGTACGGACGGAAAGCAGTTATGAAGCCATTCTTGCCAAGGGAGTTGGAGCGGATTATGACTGGAGGCAAATGAAGGGCTTCATCAAAGAGGGGCGCATTCCTGATTTCACAAGTGAAGATATTAGTAATGAGATACTTATATCAGAATATTTTGCTAATCGTTTACAATTTAAATTAGGAGATAACTGTCACGCCATTTTTCTGAAAGATGAAACTTCACAAATTCCCAACCAACGAAACTTTAAAATCGTAGGGATTTACAACAGTGGTTTTCAGGAGTTTGACGCTACTTATATTTTTACCGACATACGTCAGATTCAGCGTATTAATCAATGGAAAAGCGACCAAGTCGGGAATTTTGAACTCTTCACCAATAATTTTGAAAAAATTCAAGAAATTGGTGACAGGGTATATCTGGAAACGATGTCAAACCTTGATTCACAAACCATTGTACAAAAATTCCCGTTTATTTTTGAGTGGCTGGGAATGTTTGATTTCAACATTTATCTCATCATCGGGATAATGGTTGTCGTTGGCGGATTTAATATGATTACCGCCATTTTGGTGCTTATTTTAGAAAAAACACCAATGATTGGCACACTAAAAAGTTTGGGGGCTACCGATATGAGTATCCGAAAAATTTTCCTGTACAACGCGGCTTATATCATTTCGCTGGGGCTTTTTTGGGGTAATTTACTGGGTTTATTACTACTGTATTTACAGCAAAAATACAGTTTTGTTAAGTTAGACCCCAATACGTACTACGTTACCGAAGTGCCTATTCACATTGGGTTTTGGTCGGTTATCGCACTGAATTTCTGCGTGTTAGTGCTGTGCTTACTAATTTTATTACTACCAACCTACGTAATTTCAAAAATATCACCCACCAAATCAATGAAATTTTCGTAATTCTTTTTGTATATTTGCACTTTTGCGAGCTTTATGAATGAAGTAGAAAAAATTATCAATGACATCAAAAACGGTAAGATTGCCCCCGTGTATTTTTTAATGGGAGAAGAGCCTTATTTTATTGATGTTATATCTGATTACATCCAAAATAACATTCTCTCGGAAGACGAAAAAGGCTTCAATCAAATGGTGCTTTACGGGCAAGATGTTTCGGTTTCGGATATTGTGAACAACGCCAAACGCTTCCCGATGATGGCTCCGTATCAAGTAATTATCATCAAGGAAGCCCAACATTTGGGTAATGCAATTGAAGATTTAACCCCGTATGTTGAAAACCCCTCACCTACCACTATTTTGGTGCTCTGTTACAAATATAAAACGCTTGACAAACGAAAAAAATTAGTGAAAGCACTGGCAAAAAACAACGTGCTTTTTGAAAGTAAAAAACTGTACGAGAACCAAGTAACTAATTGGATTCCGAGTGTTTTAAAAGAAAAAAAATTCGTCATTACCCCAAAAGCCACGCAAATGTTGGTTGAATTTTTGGGAACGGATTTAAGCCGAATTCACAACGAAATCGAAAAATTGACCATTATCGTACCAAAAGGGACTGAAATTTCTCCTGAAATTATTGAAAAAAATATCGGTATCAGCAAGGATTTCAACAATTTTGAACTGCGGAAGGCAATCGGTGAGAAAAACGAACTCAAAGCCGTTCAAATCATCAAATATTTTGCCGACAACCCCAAAGACAATCCCATTGTGGTAACACTTGGAACGCTTTACACGTTTTTTCAGCAGTTACTCACTTATCACGGGCTTTCGGAACATTCCGACAAAAACGTTGCAACAGCACTGAAAATCAACCCATTTTTTGTTAAAGAATACCACACCGCCGCCCGAAATTACCCGATGAAAAAAGTCAGTGCCATCATTGCGGGGCTTCGTGATATTGACGTGAAAAGCAAAGGCGTTGGTGCGGTAAATTCATCACAAGCCAATCTATTAAAAGATTTAATTATCAATATTTTACGAAATTAATTCCGTATAAATTCCTTATCCTTAAAAATCGAAACGTTTCATCATAATCAAACAAGTACAAATGTCAGAAACAAAAAACAGTAACAAACAAACGTTCAAGCAGTTATATCGCTTTGTAAAGCCTTATCGCTTTGCTTTTTTTGTTGTTGCGTTACTCTCGGTGCTGGCATCGGTACTTTCAACGGCACAGCCTTATCTTATCAAAACTGCCATTGATGATTACATCATTCCGAAAAATTATGACGGATTGGTTTTGATAACTTACTTATTATTAGGCTTATTACTCACCGAAGTTTTGATACAATTTTCATTTGCGTATTTAGCTAACTGGCTGGGACAGACCGTCATTAGGGATATTCGTAAGCAACTTTTCGCCCACTTACTTCGGTTTAAAATGAAATATTACGACCAATCATCGGTTGGTTTGCTCGTTACGCGTGCCGTTAATGATATGGAACGCATCGGTGAGGTTTTCAGTTCAGGCTTGTTTGAAATTATGAGTGATTTACTGAAAATGATTGTCATTACAATTGTTATGATATTCATTGACTGGCGATTAGCACTCATTAGTTACCTAATGATGCCACTGATTTTGTATATGACGCGTTGGTTTCAAAAATCGATGAAATCAGCTTTTATTGAGGTGCGCAAACAGGTAGCAAACCTGAACGCCTTTGTGCAAGAACGCATCTCGGGCATCAAAATCGTGCAACTTTTCACCCAAGAAAAACACGAATTTGAAAAATTCAAAGAAATTAACGAAAAACATAAAAAAGGCTGGCTCAGAACCATTTGGTACAACTCTATTTTCTTTCCGGTGGGCGATTTGGCGGTATCCATAACCATTGCGTTAATTGTCTGGTTTGGAGGATTTAACGCCATAGCTTCGGATACTTTTGATTTAGGAACGATATTTTTGTTCATTCAGCTCACACAGATGCTTTTCCGTCCGTTGAGGCACATTGCCGATAAATTCAACACCCTGCAAATGGGCGTAATCGCCTCACAACGTGTGTTTACCATTTTAAATACCGATGAAGAACTTGAACAAGAAGGAAGCAAAAAACTCACTGACGTAAAAGGGAACATTCGTTTTGAAAATGTTCATTTTGAATATGTTAAAGGAGAAGAAATTTTGCACGGAATCAGTTTTGATGTTAAGCAGGGGCAAACCATTGCTATTGTCGGGGCTACCGGAGCCGGAAAATCAACCATTATCAATCTGTTAAATCGGTTTTACAACATTCAATCCGGAGCCATTTACATTGACGATATAAACATTAAAGAACTGACCCTACATTCGTTACGCGAACATATTGCCATTGTTCTACAAGACGTTTTTTTATTCGCCGATAGTATATTGAACAACATCACGCTAAAAAATCCGTCGATTTCCGAAGCCGAAGTTATCGAAGCCGCCAAAAGCATCGGCGTACACGATTTTTTGATGAAACTCCCCAACGGATACCATTATAATGTAAAAGAACGCGGTACGATGCTCTCTGCCGGACAACGCCAACTCATCGCTTTTTTAAGAGCTTATGTAATTAAACCTCAAATACTTATTCTTGACGAAGCCACCTCTTCTATCGATTCGCAATCTGAAAAAATGATTCAAGAAGCTACCGATAAAATCACACAAGGGCGTACGGCTATCATCATCGCACATCGGCTGACGACCATCAAAAAAGCAGATAAAATCATCGTGCTGCACAAAGGGAATATCGTGGAAACAGGCTCACACGATGAATTGTTACAACTTGAAAGCGGTTACTACCGAAATTTATACGAAGTACAATTCGCAACGCAATAATTCCTCCTTTTTCGTATAATTTTCAGCACTAAAAAAGTCCGTTTTTCAAAAGAAAAACGGACTTTTTTATTATCTCTTCTTCTGTTCAGGACTGAAAATCAATCCTTCAATGTCTTTTTTGCCGTCCAGCGATACAAAAGCAAAATTGAAATGCCACTTCACAAGGCGAACTTCAGAAGTGGAAAATTTTCCAACGGGAAGTTTCAACAAAACCGCATTCCAGCCCTTTTGCAAAGTTACTGAAATTGGCGGACGCACTTCAAAATTCTCGTTCGTCAGCGGAATTTCATTCGATTTTTCTTTATGCGAAGAAGCCCACACAGGCGGTAAAATTTCCGTTCCGTTAATCCAAATTTTACTTTCTTTGTAATCCCATTTTCCTTGCGGAGGCGGTAAATCTTTTTCGGAACGACTGTAATTTTGCGTTGCAACCCACAAGCCAACGGTCTGTTTTTTAGGTGAATACACATACGTATAAGCATACGCCGTATGGTTGGGTTGTGGATTTTCGTAAAACGTTTTTACAATTTTTCCCCAAACGTGTCGCAAATAAACACCCGCCCCGATGGCTTCTTTCGTGCCGTATTTTTTTCCGTTGTACGAATAATTTTCAGCAAAATTGCCTTGCTCGGGCGGAAAAACTTTTGACAAATTTCCGTCATTGGGGAACGCTTCCGTAATTCGCCATTTGATGTGCGTTTGCTTCACATATGCGAAAGGTAAGCTGCTGAAATATCGTTCTTTATGCCATAACATTCGGCGCTCAAAATCGTGAAAAGCAATGAAATTCTCGTCTTTTTCCGAAAATAAATTCGTTCCTTTTACGTCAAAATATTCCGTTCCGCCGCCAAGCCAAGAACGTTCCGCCAGAGCCAACATCGACGGGTAAAAATTATTCTGAATAATAATTTCTTTTTCATCGAGAATAAATCGGTCGTGCCAGATGGCTACGATGCTTCCCGCGTGGTCGTGGTCGCCCTTTTCCACGTTCAAAATCCGACTGTTATAGAGTGCCACCAAATCGGCAAACGCATCAAAATGATTGATGTAATGCAAGCGACAATCAATGGCGGGAATGCCTTTTTGTGCCTTTCCGCGATAACTCCACAACTGCGTCATATCAATTTCGCCCGGTTTGTAGTCCCAACCGGGATTCCACGAAATCACTTTTTTGCCTCTTTCACGAACAAATCGCACCATTTCAGGGACAAAATCGGGGTTGGTAAATTCCACCTCGTCCGTACCGATATGAAAGTACGGAACATCAAAATACGGCAACATTTCATCGAGTAATTCTTTGAGAATCAACATTCCTTTTTCGGTTTGCATATCGCATTGAAACGCCTTTTGAAACGCCAAACTATGCCCCGGCATATCAATTTCAGGAATCAAAATCACGTTGTGTTGCTTGCAAAAATCCACCAATTCTTTCACTTCCTCTAAGGTGTAAAATTTGGCGTGCATTCGCTCGTAACTCGACGGGTCATTCAAAATCGGATAGCGTTTGCTTTCCAATCGCCAACCCTGATTTTCAGTTAGATGCCAATGAAAAATATTAATTTTATATTGCGAAAGAATTTTGATTTCTTGCTTTAATTCTTCCAACGAAATGAACGTACGCCCCACATCTTGCATAAATCCGCGAATGCGAAACGCAGGATAATCCACTATGGAACAGCCCTCAAAGTAGGTTTTTCCTTTGGACGATTTTAATTGCCGAAGTGTTTGCATTGCCCAATAAACGCCTTTTTCGGTTACGGCTTCGATTTGTATTTTTCGTTTGGAAACGATTAGTCGATAGGCTTCTTCTTTGTTTAGTTCGGCTTGCGGAATGTCACTAACTAACTTTATTTCAATGGATTGCTTAGCCGAAGAAGAAATTTCTCCGCCCATTTCCGAAATAAATTGCCGCCATTGTTCTTGCAAAACCGAAGTCTCCAAACGCACTTTTTTGAAGCAAAAAGTTTCTCCGTTAGGCTGAATGTGTTGCGGCTTGGGCAACAAATGGTCAATTCCTGCATAGGATAATGATGTGAAAATCAGTAAAAAAGAAAATAAAACGTGTTTCATAAAATAAAAGACATTTGACGGACAAAGATAGGTTTATTTTCCGATAAAACCACCATTATTTCTTTTAATTTGATATTTTTGAAAATTTGTGAAATCGGTTGAAATGGCGTAAATTTGCAGGAAAAATCACTACAAATGACAAGTTTTGACAATGAAATGATGAAGCGATGTATTCAATTGGCTTACAATGGATTAGGAAACACATACCCCAATCCGATGGTGGGCAGTGTCATTACTTGTGAAGGAAAAATCATCGGTGAAGGCTGGCACAAAAAAGCAGGCGAACCACACGCAGAGGTAAACGCTATTAATTCGGTGAAAAACAAAGAATTACTCACAAAAAGTACCATTTATGTAAGTTTAGAACCGTGTAGCCATTTCGGGAAAACACCACCGTGTAGTGATTTGATTATCAAGCATAAAATCCCGAAAGTAATCATCGGAACAACCGACCCTTTTGCAAAAGTGTGTGGCAACGGAATCAAAAAACTGAAAGATACTGGTTGTGAGGTAATTGTAGGTGTTTTGGAAAAAGAGTGCCAAAAACTGAACAAACGTTTTTTTACCTTTCATCAAAAAAAACGTCCTTATATTTTTTTGAAATGGGCGGAAACTCGTGATGGTTTTATCGCTCCCGAAACCAAAAATGAAATTGCTCCAAAGTGGATAACAAACTCATATTCAAAGCAATATGTTCATAAAATGCGAAGCCAAGAACAGGCAATTTTGGTTGGAACAAACACCGTTTTACACGATAATCCGAAGTTAAACACGCGTGATTGGTTCGGGAAAAATCCGTTGCGGGTGATTATCGACCGAAATTTGAAAACACCACGAAATTTTTCGGTTTGGGACGATACACAGCCTACGTTATTTCTTTCTGAAAAAACAGAAAATCAGTTATTTACAAATACTTCCGTTCAGAAAATAAACTTTTCGAAAAATCTGCCTCAACAAATCTGTACTATTTTATACGAAAAAAATATCCAAAGCCTTATAGTGGAAGGCGGAAGCACTGTATTACAGCAATTTATAAATGAAAATCTGTGGGACGAAGCCTTTATTTTCAAAGGAAATATCTCGTTTGGAAGCGGAAGACAAGCTCCTGATTTTCAACAAAAAACGCTGATAGCGATTAATGAATTTGAAAACGATAAATTATTCATTTACAAAAACTTATAGTTTTATAAATTGTATATGGAAGATACGTTCAAAACGATAGAAAACCCGGTTAAAGAGGTCATTTTCAAGGAGAAAAGCAGTAAATTTTTGGGCTACGCTTTCCCCGTGAAAACCGAAGCGGAAATAAAACAACATCTTGAAGCCGTTAAAAAAGAACATTATTCGGCTCGGCATTGGTGTTATGCTTGGCAGTTAGGTCACGGAAAATCAATGTATTATCGGGCAAATGACGATGGTGAACCCAACAACTCGGCGGGCATTCCTATTTACGGACAAATTCAGTCGTTTGAACTCACCGATGTTTTGGTTATCGTGGTGCGTTATTTTGGTGGCATCAAATTGGGCGTTGGCGGACTGGTGCAGGCCTATAAAACATCGGCACAACTCACTTTGCAAGAAGCTGAAATTGTGGAAAAAATCGTTACCCAAACGCTCGTCATCGCATTCGATTACAAAGATATGAACAAGGTAATGCGAATCATCAAAGAACATAACTTACAGATTATCAATCAAAAAATGGAATTAAACTGTATCTTGTTCATTGAAGTCCGTCAAAGTGAATGGGAAGAAGTTCGGGCAACTTTCCAAACTGTTTACGGCGTTTTATTACTTGACGATGAGGGGTGATTTTTTCAAATCCAAATCATCAAAAACCCCAATCCCGAAGAGAGCAAAATCGTATTTGGCGGGATCGGTCAGGTCAAATTTCCGCAAGTGATTATCAAGCTCTGCCAAGGCTTCCACATCGTTTTTGGGTCGGGTGATGAGCCCCAAACTTCTGGCAACATTTCCCGAATGAACGTCTAACGGGCAGGACAATAACGAGGGTGAAATCCCTTTCCAAATACCGAAATCAACACCCGCATTATCACATCGAACCATCCAACGCAAAAACATATTAAAACGTTTGGCAACCGAACCTTTACGCGGGTCGGGCAGGTGTTTTAAGGTTCTTTGATGTTTTAAGTCATTAAAAAACAGCTGTTTAAAATTTGAAATAGCTTGTTGCAAATTTCCGTTTTCGATGCCGTTTATAAACGCATTTTCTAATCCGTTGTGATGTTTGTAAATATTTTTTAAACTTATAACAAATTGTTGCAAATCTTGTCCATTAAAGGTGCGATGTACAAAATTTTGGAGGCGTTCCAAATCGTTTTCAGTGTGTGACATCACAAAATCATAAGGTGCATTTCCGAATAAACCCATTAGTTTTAACCCGTTGGATATAATTGTTTTACGTTGCCCCCACGCAATGACGGAAATCAAAAAACCGGCAATTTCAATGTCTTCTTTTGATGAAAATCGCTTCGGAATTTGAATCGGGTCGGATTCGATAAATTCAGGGCGGTTGTATTGCCCTACTTTTTCGTCAAGAAAATTTTTTAAGTCGTTGGTATTCATTTATTTTATAAAAAGTTAAGTGCAAAAATAAAACTTATTTTTGTAGAAAATGATAAAAATTTGTTTTTGTTAAAAAAGGTGGTATGTTTGCCTCCGCAATTTAAACCAAAAATAGGGAGCTTACTATTCATAACGCCGAAATTGGATACCCCTTTAAGGTACGCCGTTGTACCATTGAAAATGGAGGCATTTTTAGAAAATCGTATGAAAAGAATATTATTTTTAACGTTTACGCTTGTTTTTGGTTGGGTAAACGCACAAAACGGAAATTATTCTGTGGAGTTTGGGGCAAATTTTGGAATTACAAACTTAACGGATATTAAACAGATAGACAGCAAATTAACAGACAATACTTTTCCTGTATTGTCCGAAAAATTAAACGTTTTTGGTTCTACACGAGGCGGAGCAACGTTGGTTTTGAGAAGAAATCGTTGGGGACTTTTGCTTGAAACTTACACTTCGAGCTTTAAAACAGCTAAAAACGAAAATAAACATTACTACAACGGAAGTTCGGAGTCGTATTCGGTTGGGGTGTTATATGACCTTATTCAGAAAAACTTTTTTACACTTTCACCTTGCGCTTCCATTGGCGGGCAAGATGCTGAAATATTTTTGGATTATTCACTAAAACAAGGAGTTACGCCAACTTCATTACGAATTACGGGCAATGAAGCTGATTTTACTTTCGGTACAAAATTATATTTCAGGGTTGCTTCTTGGAAGGACAATAAATGGAGTTTATCTGTAAACACGGATGCTTATTATAAACACTCAGTATCAAGGACTTGGCGATTAAATAATATGCTTATTGATTCAGAGAATTTTAATTTATCGTCAGTTGGCTTTTTGGTTGGTTTATCAATCAAATATCAATTATAAGAAAAAGAGGCAATTAGCCTCTTTTTTATATTATTTTCCCATCAACCATTACTAATTTTCGGTCTGCCATATTGGCGAGTTCTTCGTTATGGGTTACGATAACGAAAGTTTGATTAAATGTTTTTCGCAATTCAAAAAACAATTGATGTAGATTTTCAGCACTTTCCGAATCCAAATTTCCGCTGGGTTCATCGGCAAAAACCACCGAAGGATAATTCATCAACGCCCGAGCCACCGAAACGCGTTGTTGTTCCCCACCCGATAATGCACTGGGTTTGTGGTCAAAACGATTCGATAAATTCAAAAATGAAAGCAATTCTTTGGCTCGTTTTTCGGCTTCCTTTTTGGGCGTTCCTTTTATGAAAGCCGGAACGCAAATGTTTTCCAAAGCCGTAAATTCAGGCAACAACTGATGAAACTGAAAAATAAATCCGATGTGTTCATTTCGAAATTTCGACAAGGCTTTCGACGATAAGTTTTTCACATCGATATCATTGATAAACAACGAAGTACCTTTGTTATTATTTGCCGTATCAAGCGTACCCAGAATATGAAGTAGCGTGGTTTTTCCGGCTCCGGAAGCCCCTACTATAGAAACAACTTCTCCTTTATTTACTTGAATATCAACCCCTTTTAAAACCTCTAACGCTCCGTAGGTTTTATGTATGTTTTTTGCTTTTATCATTATAATTGAAATGATTACAAATTTTCGATTTTCTTTTTCGCCAAATCAATGATTTTGTCCACTTGCTGGTCAAAAGTCAGATGTGAATTGTCAATTTCAATGGCATCAACGGCTTTTTTTAAGGGTGATTCTTTTCGTGTAGTATCCATAAAATCACGCTGTTGCACATTTTTTAAAACTTCTTCAAAAGATACGTTTTCGCCTTTGCTTTGCAGTTCGTTATAGCGGCGTTCAGCTCGGATTTGCTCCGAAGCGGTCATAAAAATTTTGAGTTCAGCACTAGGAAAAACCACCGTACCGATATCGCGACCATCCATTACAATCCCTTTTTCCTGACTCATTTTTCGTTGTAAATCAACTAAATAAGTTCTAACTTCGGGTATTTTAGCAATTTCACTCACTAAATTGGCAACTTCAATACTGCGGATTTCCCGTTCGATATTTTTTCCGTTTAGGTGCATTTCCGAAAAACCCAATTCAGGATTGTTTTCAAAAGATAAATCACTGTCTTTCAGCTTTTTGATAAGTTCTTCTTGATGAATATGAATGGTATTTTCAAATTTGCCGGTCGTTTTGTTTTGTACACCTGCGATAGCGATAAACCCTTCTTTTACAGCTAAATAGGTTACAGCTCGATACATCGCTCCCGTATCAACGTACACATATCCAAGCACTTGGGCTACTTTTTTGGCTGTACTACTTTTTCCTGTTGAAGAAAATCCGTCAATGGCAATGATTATTTTCTGCATTTTTTATTGATTATTTTGCAAAGATAACAATTCTTCTAAAAAAAGTAACACGAAAATTTGAACAAAACTTAATGTGTTTTTTGTAGATTGCTGTAAAAAAATTATTTTTGATGTAACAAATCCTCAAATTAGTTACTAACAAGCCAAAAACAAGAAATGAAATCGCTGGAAAAAGAATTTTTGGAACGCATCGAAACGCACAGAGGCATCCTTTTTAAGATTGCCAAAATGTACGTGAACGATGTTGATGACCAAAAAGACCTTTTTCAGGAAATTACCTACCAACTTTGGAAGGCTTATCCCAGTTTTCAGGGCAAAAGTGCATTTTCAACGTGGATGTATCGCGTGGCTCTCAACACGGCAATCGTTTTTTTGAAATCGGAAAAGAAAAAAGATTTCATTTCAAGATATGATAACTTACACAATATCAACGTTAAAGATGAAGACAGCTCGGACGAGGAACATCAAATCAAAATAATGTACCAAGCCATTAATATGTTGAATCCGATTGACAAAGCCTTGATTTTCTATTATTTAGAAAATTATTCAGGTAGGGAAATCGCCCAGCAAATGGGATTATCAGAAGTGAATGTACGCGTAAAACTCAACCGTGCCAAAAACAAACTTAGCGAATTGGTCAAAAAACTAAATATAGAGAACTATGGAAAATTTTAAAGAACTTTGGAAGAAAGACGAAATTACCGAAACACCTGAAATCTCGCTCGAAAAACAGCAAAAAATCCGTTTGCCTTTGGAGAAAATCCGAGCCAATATGAAGAAAGAATATCAATTCACGGTTGTATGTTTTCCGTTTCTTTTGCTTTTTTTATTCTTTTTGGACGGAATGTATCAAGTCTCTATTTTCTTGATGCTCATCGGATTAGGCATTGCAATTACGGCGTATTATTTTAGTAAATTTCGTGTTTTTTACAAAAAAATCAACACGCAAAGCCTTGATACTTACCACAATTTGCTGGATTTACGATACGAATTGGTACTGAACTCCGAATTGTACAAATCGTATTATTTGTGCCTTGTGCCCCTGATGTTTTCGGGGTATATCGTTTTCTTTTTTGAGGAACAAAACATCAAAAACATCGTTAAAATACTTATTTCGATGCTGTTTGTAAGCATTTTTATTTATTTCTACGGAAAAACTTGGCTGAAAACGATGTACGGAAAATACATTGTGGAAATTTCGGAATTGCTCCATCAAATGAATAGCAAACACGATGATTTTCAATACAATAGAGCTACGATAAAAATGGAAAAATATTTTTCATTTTTTGAAAATACAGAGCCTTCTTTTGTTCAAAAATTTGGCAAGTCAGGGAAGGTTTTACACATACTTTTTTGGCTTTTTATGTTTTTTGTGGCAGCATTTATTGTAGGTCTTATAGCGGGATTTTTAGGAGCAATGTTTAATAATAATTTTTAAACTATATTGATTATGAAAAGTATTTGGAAAACAACGTATGCAGGAAACGAAATTCGCGTTGAAAACACTTGGTTTCACGGAGAGCGTCTGTACGTTAATGATGAGCTTCAAGACGAACAATGCAATCTGTTTAACACTTCATTAACAGGACATCTTTTTGACGGAGAAACGAAAAAAAGCATCAAAGCAAATATTTTTTCCTACTTTATTCGAATGAAGTGCAAACTTTTTGTTGATGACAAAATCGTAGAAGTGACTCAAGTGAAATAAAAAAGAGGCTGTTTAAAAGCCTCTTTTTTATTGTTTTACAGAAAATTATTTCACATTAAATGCTTTTTCTTGTGGGAAATAAGCGGTGCTTCCTAAGGCTTCTTCGATGCGAATCAATTGGTTGTATTTCGCCATACGGTCAGAACGTGAAGCTGAACCTGTTTTGATTTGTCCTGTGTTCAAAGCCACAGCCAAGTCAGCGATGGTGTTGTCTTCAGTTTCGCCTGAACGGTGCGACATTACCGAAGTGTAACCCGCTCTGTGAGCCATTTCAACAGCTGCGATGGTTTCAGAAAGCGTTCCGATTTGGTTTACTTTAATCAAAATAGAGTTTCCTACGCCTTTCTCAATTCCTCTTTCCAAAATAGAAACATTGGTTACAAATAGGTCATCTCCAACCAATTGCACTTTATGTCCGATTTTGTCGGTAAGCATTTTCCAGCCTTCCCAGTCGTTTTGATCCATTCCGTCTTCGATAGAAATGATAGGATATTTTTCGGTCAATTCTGCCAAATAATTCACTTGCTCTTCGCGAGAACGTACTTTTCCTTTGGCACCTTCAAATTTGGTGTAGTCGTATTTTCCGTCTGCATAGAACTCTGATGAAGCACAATCCAAAGCGATTTTGATTTCCTCACCCCATTTGTACCCGGCGTTTTCTACCGCTTTTTTGATAGAATCCAATGCATCTTCCGTTCCGTCAAAAGTAGGTGCGAAACCTCCTTCGTCGCCCACAGCGGTGCTTAACCCTCTGTCGTGCAACACTTTTTTCAAGTTATGGAAAACTTCCGCCCCCATTTGGATTGATTGCGAGAACGTTTTGGCTTTCACAGGCATAATCATAAACTCTTGGAATGCAATCGGAGCGTCAGAGTGTGACCCACCATTGATGATGTTCATCATCGGCACAGGCAAGGTGTGAGCACTTACTCCGCCCACGTAACGATACAAAGGCAAGCCCAATTCCTCAGCAGCCGCTTTGGCAACCGCCAATGAAACTCCCAAAATAGCGTTGGCTCCTAATTTTGATTTATTAGGCGTTCCGTCAAGCTCAATCATCGTTTTGTCAATAAGATTTTGCTCAAAAACGCTCATTCCTACGATTTCTTCGGCGATGATTTCATTTACGTTGGCAACGGCTTTCAAAACGCCTTTCCCCATATAATCTTTTCCGCCGTCGCGAAGCTCAACTGCCTCATACTCACCTGTTGAAGCCCCTGACGGAACAGCAGCTCTTCCCAAGTAACCATTCTCAGTTAAAACATCAACCTCTACTGTCGGATTTCCTCGTGAATCCAAAATTTGTCGTGCGTGTACGCTTACAATAATACTCATATTTTTTCTATTATATTAATTAAAATTTCTTTTTCTCAACTAACAATTAACAGTGAACAATTTTTTCAATTAATAATTAACAATGAAATTTTTATGGTTCTTTATAAAATTGTTCATTTTCCCATTTTGTTCATTGTTCATCCCCTCATTGTAAATTGTAAATTGTTCATTGTTAGTTATTTGTTATTTGTTCATCATTTCTGCAAACTGATCGAACAGATAGGTGGCATCGTTAGGTCCCGGTCCTGCTTCGGGGTGATATTGCACGCTGAAACATTTTTTACCTTTGATGCGAATACCCATTACCGTGTCGTCGTTCAAATGCGTGTGTGTGATTTCCACATTCGGATTGGCTTCGGCTTGCTTTCTGTCCACCGCAAATCCGTGATTTTGAGACGTTATTTCGCCTTTCCCCGTCAGGAGATTTTTCACAGGATGATTGATTCCTCTGTGTCCGTTTAACATTTTATAGGTCGGCACGTCGTTTGCCAAAGCGATGATTTGATGCCCTAAGCAAATCCCGAAAAGCGGTAAATCTTCGGCTATCATTTGTTTTACTTTGGCGATGACTTCGGTGAGCGGTTCGGGGTCGCCCGGTCCGTTGGAAAGAAAATAACCATCAGGATTCCAAGATTTTAGTTTTTCCAAAGGCGTGTTATACGGAAAAACTTTTACGTACATATCGCGAGCTGCCATATTACGTAAAATGTTTTTCTTAATTCCGAAATCAAGTGCGGCGACTTTGTATTTTGCGTTTTCGTTTCCAAAAAAATAAGGCTCGGCAACCGACACTTTTGATGCCAATTCCAAACCTTTCATATCAGGAATTTCTTTTAGTTTTGATTTAAGTAACTCTAAGTCATCGGTTTCGGTGGAAATCACGGCGTTCATCGAACCGTTGTCGCGAATGTGAGCCACCAAGGCACGCGTATCCACCTCACAAATGGCTACCAAATGGGTGCGGTCAAAAAACGCTTTAAGTGACTGCGAAGCACCGGGGCGGGAGTAATCATAGCTAAAATTTCGGCAAACAAGCCCTGCGATTTTCACGCCGTCGGACTCCGTATCGGCATCGCTAACCCCATAATTACCGATGTGAGCATTGGCAGTTACCATAATTTGCCCGTAATACGAAGGGTCGGTAAAAATTTCCTGATAGCCGGTCATTCCCGTATTGAAACAGACTTCCCCGAAAACAGTTCCTTCATTTCCAACGCTTTTGCCGTAGAAAGCCGTGCCGTCAGCGAGCAAAATAATCGCTTTTTTCTTTGCTTGATATTTCATTGAAATTTTCGTTTTTTAGCTATTAATTCCAACGGACAAAAGTACAAAAAATCACGGAAAAGAGCAAAATAATTCATAAAAATATTTTTCAACAATAATCACAAACCGTTTTACAATTCACAAACCAAACAATTATTTCTTATACTCCTCATTATTTAGTTATAAATCAAATATTTTACATTAAAAATTCAATATTTACGGTTAAAATCATTATTTTTTCACTAAAAATTTGGCTATTAAAAATTATTTATTTACCTTTGCCCGAAAATTTAGCATTAGAATGTTTGGTAAGAGCACATATTTCGTTTTTTATTACTTCTTTAAGCAATAAAGAGGCGGGACTTGTGTTGTGTTTTCATATTAATAGATTTTTTAAAGATTAAGTGAAGAAGTCTCGGTAATGCGAGACTTCTTTTTTTGTACGTGTATGAAGCAAAAAGTAGCAATTCAAGGGATTAAAGGGTCATTTCATTATCAGGTTGCCAACGAATATTTTGGCAAGGGGGTAGAAATTGTAGAGTACACCTCCTTTGACGCCGTAGCGCGGGCAGTAACCACAAACGACACCTATCTGGGCATTATGGCATTGGAGAACAGCATAGCAGGCTCCATCTTGCCTAATTACGCGCTTATTGACCAACTAAACCTACATATCATCGGTGAGCATTACATTGACATACAGCAGCATTTGATGGCACTACCCTATCAGCAGTTGGCTGACATCAGCGAGGTTCATTCGCACCCGATGGCGCTGTTACAGTGCAAACAATTTTTCTTACAGCACCCCCATATCAGGCTGGTTGAAGATACCGATACGGCATCAGCTGCGAAACGAATTGCCCATCAGCAATTAAAAGGTGTGGCAGCCATCGCTTCGGAGAGTGCCTCGAAACTCTACAATCTTACCATCATCGCACCTAATATCCAGACAATGAAGGTCAACTCTACCCGCTTTGTCATTGTCCAGCCCCAAGAAAAAGCCATCGTTCAGGAATCTGCCAATAAGGCGACTATCAAATTTCAGGTACACCACAAGCGCGGAAGCCTCGCCGCCGTACTCAACGTGATTAGCGACTGTAAAATTAATATGACTAAGATACAATCGCTTCCGGTGATTGATACCCCGTGGAAGTACGCCTTCTTTGTGGACATCGTTTTTGACAGCCCGAACGATTTTGAGAAGGCACACAAACTGCTTTCCATTATGGCAGAAGATTTTAAAGTTCTCGGCGTTTACAAAAATTCTTTACTACAATAAGCTAAGGCTTACAATCATTCTAATAAATAACAATCCAATCAAAAGCAAGTTTCTATGAATTTACGAAGCAAAAAGCCCGCTCTTCTGTTAATCGACGTACAGAAAGGTTTTCTTGATGAAGCCTTTTGGGGTGGTAACCGAAACAACAAAAACGCAGAGCAAATTTGCAGTGAACTACTAAAAAAGTGGCGCGAATTGCAACTGCCTGTCATTCACATTCGGCACAGCTCAAAAAATCCGCAATCAAAACTGCATCACACTAATGCAGGCTTTGATTTTAATGAGCTAGTCGCTCCCCTACCCGATGAAATCGTTATCACCAAAGAGGTAAACAGCGCTTTCATCGGTACAAATCTGAAAGACACCCTTGACAAGCAACAGATAGACACTCTCGTCATTGGCGGCATTACCACGAATCATTGCGTATCGACCACTACCCGAATGGCTGCTAACTACGGATATAGCGTATACCTTGCAGCTGACGCCTGTGCCTGCTTTGACCTAACGGGAGTTGATGGCAAGCACTACGATTCACAGCTAATACACGAGATAACCTTAGCCAACCTTCATAACGAGTTTGCTACCGTATGCCAAGCTAACCAAATTTTTGAAATGTTATGAATACAATCATCATCGGATTAGGACTTATCGGCGGTTCCATAGCCTTGGAACTACGCAAACGTTGCGGACACACCCTTTGGGGCATAGACACCAATCCCGCACATATACAAAAAGCCATCGAGCTGGGAATCATCGAACGAGAAGCTTCCTACACGGACATTGCTTCTGCCGACCTTGTCATCATCGCCATACCCGTAAACAGCATTCCGCAAGTGCTGCAACGGGTTTTGGATTATGTAGGCACACAAACCCTTGTGATGGATATGGGTTCGGTTAAAGAACCTATCTGCCGACACATAGCCAACCACCCGAAGCGCTCCCATTTTTTGGCAGCGCACCCAATGGCAGGAACGGAACATTCCGGACCCGAAGCAGCTATTTACAATCTGTTCGACCATAAAGTAATGGTATTTTGTGAAGCTGACAAAACAAATCCTGATTTGGTGCAAAAAGCCACAAACATTGCAAATACGCTACAAATGCGACTCAAAACAATGCCGGCTGATGACCACGACCGACACGTAGCCTACGTGTCGCACCTCTCGCACGTAAGCTCATTTATGCTCGGGAAGACCGTCTTGGAGATAGAGAAGGATGAGCAAAATATCTTTGACCTTGCAAGCACCGGTTTTGCATCAACCGTACGCCTTGCCAAGAGTGATGCCGATATGTGGTGCCCTATCTTTCTTGAAAACAAGAATAATGTGATTAAAGCTCTTGATGAGTACATCAAAAACTTGCAGGAAATGCGCACCATTATTTACAACCAAGAAAAAGACGCATTGCAAAAAACGATAAAAGACGCTAATTATATCCGTAAAGTGCTTAAAGGATAACAATATGTTTACGAGCCAATCAAAGCGCAGTTTATAAAAAATCACCATTTTCAGGAGCAAAACCATAGATTAGCCATAAAACCATCGGATAGTTTACCAAGCTGACAATAAGCACACACTTAAACCATCGGATAGTTTACCAAGCTGACAATAAGCA
>NZ_JAUNKD010000003.1:14708-124482 GCF_030532915.1 Capnocytophaga sp. | reverse complement strand
TACCCCCAACCCGAAAAAACGGGAGCGAAATAATTTTAACAAGTTGGCGGGCAAAGAAACTTATAAAGAAAATTAACCATTTAAATATTAATAAACAATGATAAATTTACAAATTACAAAAACAGAAAACGGCAAACAAGCCGTGCAATGCTCACAACTTTACAGAGCGTTAGGATTAGACGAAAGTAATTTTGCCCGTTGGGTTCAGCAAAACATTCTAAACAATCGTTGGGCAATAGAGGGCGAGGATTACACCCTCTTAACTCGTCAAATGCAACGAGTTAAGGAAGTAAATAGCATAGATAAAGTAATGCCATTAGAGTACACCCCAAACAAATACCGCAACCGTTCAAAGGCAAAAGACTATGTTTTAACACTGGATTTTGCTAAACGTTTGGCAATGATGACCAAAACAGAACAAGGCGAAAAAGTAAGATTATATTTCTTAGAGTGCGAAAAAGTAGCCCACGCCAAAACGGAGCTAATAAATGCCGAACTAATGAACGAACTACAAGCGTACAGAGGTTTATTTAGAATTGCCGAAATACGCAAAGAATCGAACCGCCAAGCCCGCCAATACAGAGAACAACTAAGGCGAGCAAAGGAAGTGTTAAACCCATTTCAATACGTACAACTAAAATTAAACTTTTAATTATGAACACATTAAACAAATGGCACGAAATGAACGAAGATAAAGCCCCAAGAAAGAAATACCAACGATTGACAAAAATAGAGCTTCACAATTTAGAGCAAATTTTTATATCGGAGTTTGCAAGTGGCAAAATAAAAGTAAAAGACTTTGCCCGAAAATACAACATAGAGTGGCGTAAGCCTTTAAGTTGGAAACATAAACATTTTGGCAAGGGAAGTTTAAAACAAACCCGCATTTACCAAATGCACAAGGCACAAATACCCTCAAAAGTAATTGCCGAATTTTTTAACATTCCTTTGCCACAGGTACATTCAGCCATCAGAACCGAACGACAAAAGGAGCAAAAACACTCAAATTAACCCAAAACAAAGACTTTAACGCCAATTTTTCATATAGGGGGGTATAGGTACATTTTACCCCCGAAAAGTACGTTAAAGCCTTTGTTTTTATGTACGTTGCCAAAATGTCGGAAAAACTACAATTATCTACAAGTTAAATACCTTTTTTATGCAAAAGAATTACCAAACCAAGAGTATTAATAGCCGAAAAGCCTTTGAATATTACTGCAAAGGACTGAACAGCAAAGAAATAGCAAAATTATTAAATTGCAGTTATAGAACAGTACAAAACTATATGAGTGCCGAAAACTGGAAAGAAAAACGAGCTAATAAGCTAAAAGACAAAGGATTGCTATAACAAAATAAACAAGTCCCCAAAGAATTACTAAAACCTTTGCCAAAATAGGTTTTTCATCTTTGATATTATAGGCACTAATGAAAGGAAGCAAAGGAAAAATGAGCAGTATTACAGGTGTGGCAATTAGATATTTCCAATTGCGAATAAGTATAATAAAAAATAATATTGCAATAATTCCCAAAAACATAGCACAAAAGTATAAATTATTACTTATCTTTGCAACTCCTAAGCAATCATACACAAATAGAAAAAAAAGATTTTACCCGTGTGGTATGGTGGCGGTGTGCGAAAGCCCCGCAACGCAATGATTGGCGTAGGACACCTAAACCGTACGGGTTTATATATTCCTTAAACAATCAAAAAATGAGTACAAAAAATGTAACACTTGAACAACTGGTAAACCGTTTAACCGCCATTAACAAAGAGAATAATAGCAATAGCATTGCTATTGACGTAAGTAGTGAAACCCCTTATAGTAATGCTATTGGTATGGTAGGTAACATTATAAACGTATGCAGGTCAGCAGTTTATTACAAAGGCGAATACCCTAATGCCGAAACAGAGTTAATAAGCGTAGGCGAAGTATTAGGATTAGCCGAACAAATAGTGTTTAATCTATATGACGATATAAAAGAATTAGACACGCTTTATAAACTTAAATAACCTCTAAAAAAAACCTCAACAATGGGGCTTTTTTGTGTTTTATTGCATAGGGGCAAAAATTACAACACTTCAACAAAAGCAAGGGTTTTAAGAGCCTTATAGCGTATTTATGCGTAATTCTACCGAAAGCCCAGTATATGCCAAACACCCATTACAATAGCCACAACCGAAATTAAACACCTCAACCAATGAAAAAATAAAACCAGTTATTAAATAACGCTTAACAACTCAAATAAAAACCTTGCCTTTTTAAGTTAAGTTTTTTTGCTCTATAATGTGGCTAAAAAATGGTTTTTCTCAATTTTAGGGTAATTTTAGGGGAATAGGAGAAAAAATTAAGCCTTAAAATGTTGTTTATCAACAAATTAAGGCTTTTTGTTTGTACCTGAGGTGGGAATCGAACCCACACTCCGAAGAACACGAGTTTGAGTCGTGCGCGTCTACCAATTCCGCCACTCAGGCTATTAGTGTTATCATTTCGGGTGCAAAGATACACAAGTTTTTTTATTTGCAAAAAAAAATTGAAAAAAAATTAAAAAATTCTTTTTAAAATTTATACCTTTGCACCCGCAAAACAAAAAATCATTCAACCTTACCACTATATATATTATGGCTTACGTAGTACCTGAATCAAAAATTTTTGCTTGTTCGCAAAGTATGGATTTGGCAAAAAAAATTGCTCAAAAATACAGAACACACTTGGGGGAAGTTAAAACCTTACATTTCAGCGACGGGGAATTTCAACCCTCGTTTGAAGAATCAGTACGCGGGGCAAGGGTTTTCATCATTGGCTCAACCAATCCGGGATGTGAAAACCTAATGGAAATGTTGTTAATGCTTGATGCTGCCAAACGGGCGTCGGCACGTCATATCACGGCGGTTATGCCATACTTTGGCTGGGCAAGGCAAGACCGAAAAGACAAACCCAGAGTACCCATTGCCGCAAAATTAGTTGCCAACTTACTTGAATCAGCTGGCGCTACCCGCATCATTACGATGGATTTACACGCCGACCAAATACAAGGTTTTTTTGAACGCCCCGTTGATCATCTGTACGCATCAACCATCTTTTTGCCTTATTTGCAAAATTTAAATTTAAAAAACTTGTGCATCGCATCACCCGATATGGGCGGTTCCAAAAGGGCTTACGCTTATTCAAAATACCTAAATAGTGAAGTGGTTATTTGTTACAAACAGCGAAAGCAAGCCAACGTAATTGAAACAATGGAACTTATCGGTGAAGTTGAAGGACGAAACGTGGTGTTAGTAGATGATATGGTGGACACAGCCGGCACACTGGTAAAAGCAGCCGAACTAATGAAAGAGCGAGGCGCATTAAGCGTGAGAGCCGTAACCACACACGCCATTTTAAGTGGTGGAGCTTATGAACGTATTGAAAACTCACAATTAGAGGAACTTATCGTAACGGATTCTATCCCTCTAAAACAAGAATCTAAAAAGATAAAGGTGCTTAGTTGCGCCGATTTATTTGCCGAAGTGATGCACCGTGTACACGAAAACACATCCATCAGTTCAAAATTTATAATGTAATTTAATTTTATAACTAAATATTTTTTTAATGAAATCAATTGCAATCAAAGGATCTCAAAGAGAAAGCGTGGGCAAAGCATCAAGCAAAGCCTTACGTAATGCTGGACAGGTACCTTGCGTGTTATACGGAGGGGATACGGTTCTGCATTTTTCAGCACCCGAATTAGCTTTCAAAAGCATCGTTTACACCCCGAATGTGTACACTGCTACAATTGAGCTGGAAGGAGGAAAAACGTACACCGCAGTTATGCAAGACATTCAGTTTGACCCGGTTACTGACAAAATCCTTCACATCGATTTTTACCAATTGCACGACGACAAAGAAATCACCATTGAAGTGCCTATCCAAATCACCGGTACCTCTCCGGGCGTTATGGCCGGTGGTATCTTGCGTATCGTAAATCGCAAGCTAAAAGTAAAAGCACTTCCTGCGAAATTACCTGATTTTGTACCAGTTGACATTTCAGGAATGGAAATGGGTAACAAATTTTATGTTACCAAATTGGTTCAAGACGATTACAAGGTAATGCACCCTGACAATACGGTGGTTTGCCAAGTAAGAATCTCACGTGCTGCAATGAAAGCCGCACAAGAAGCTGCAAAAGCAGAAAAAGGCGCCAAAAAGAAAAAATAACGTTTTTTCATTTTAATAAATCTGACCGTTTCCACCTTTGGAGGCGGTCTTTTTTCTGCTTAAAAACCTTTAAACAAGAAACATTTTTTTTCGAATTCATCAATAATTCCGTACCTTTACCGCCTTGAAAATAAAACCAATGATTTCATTCAAAAAACACATAACAACCATAGCACTTTTGCTCACCGGTTTGGCAACTTTAAGTTCGTGTGAATCCGATGAATTGTGCGAACACAAAGTGAACACGCCACGCTTAATCGTTCGGTTTCACAATGAAAAAAGCGTCTCAAACACCAAAGTTGTTGATAATTTGATTGTTTATGGCGAAGGGAATGACCTTATCCTAACCAATGCCTCAACTGATTCCATTGCGCTTCCGTTAAAGATTGAAAAACCAAGCACAACCTATATAATGGTAAGCAATTCCGTTTATGATGCTAATTCCGGCACCATCACCTCCGGAAATGTAGCTACAGTTACCTTCACTTATAATATTGAAGAAGAGTTTGTTAGCCGAGCCTGCGGCATCAAAGTCGTATACAATACGGTAAGCGCCACCGTTGAAAACATCGGAAATTCGTGGATTAAATCAATTAACATCAAAAATACCAACGTACGAAATGAATCAAACGCTCAAATACACCTTTTTCATTAGTCTTTTTTTCTTGCAAAACATTACTGCACAAGAAGATGCCCCCCAACCCACTTACAAACAACGTTATGGGGTGCGAGTTGGTATTGACCTTAGCAAACCTTTGCGTTCCTTTTTAGATAAAGATTATTACGGCATTGAATTGGTGGGCGATTACCGCATTAATTACAAATTCTACGCAGCCGCAGAACTTGGAATGGAACAAAAAATTACGGTTGAAGATTTCTATTCCTATAAAACACAAGGGCAATTCATCCGCTTCGGAATTGATTACAATACCTACGGAAATTGGTACGGGATGGAAAATATGATTTATGTTGGCGGGCGGTATGGTTTTTCGCTTTTTTCGCAAGAACTCACCTCCTACTCCATTCACAAAGACAATCAATATTGGACAGAAAACATCAGCGGAACCAACCCCAACTGGCTCCGAACATATGGCGGACGTTCAGCCCACTGGCTCGAAGTAATTTTAGGAATGAAGGTGGAACTACTCAAAAACTTGTTTGCTGGAGCTAGCATTCGTCTCGGATTTTTGGTTGCGAACCCATATTCTGATTTTCCAAATTATTGGATTCCCGGATTTAATCGCATTCGGGAAGGCAGTCGGTTCGGCGCAAGTTACAATTACACAGTTACTTACCTAATCCCTCTTTACAAAAAAGAAAAGAAAAAAGAATATCCGAAAGAAAAGAAAAAACAATAATTTTAATTCTCATAAACGAACATAAAACAATAATTTTCAATCTACCACATAAAATTCTTTCACTTTTTAGCACGATTTTCACTAAAAATTAATACATTTGCCATTTCAAAAAAAGTATATATGATTAAAATTACACTACCTGACGGCTCAGTTAAAGAGTTTAGCCAAGGCACAACGCCTTATCAAGTGGCTCTCAGCATCAGCGAGGGCTTGGCAAGAAACGTGTTATCAGCAAGTTACGACGGAAAAACCATCGAAACGACCACGCCTTTAACCACCGACGGAAGTTTAGTTTTATACACTTGGAACGACGAGCAGGGCAAGAAAGCCTTCTGGCACTCGTCGGCACATATTTTGGCACAAGCCTTGGAAGAAACCTATCCGAACATCAAACTAACGATAGGGCCTGCCATCGCCAACGGATTTTACTATGACGTTGATTTCGGGAATGTTAGCTTTTCCGAAAAGGATATTCCGCAAATTGAGAAAAAAATGCTCGAAATTGCCAAAGAAAAGCATGCGTTTTCAATGCGTTCCGTTAGTAAAAAGGAGGCGCTGGAACTTTACAAAGAAAATCCGTACAAAACAGAACTTATTGAAAATCTGGAAGATGGAACGATTACATTCTGTGACCATTCCACTTTTACCGACCTTTGTCGCGGCGGACATTTGCCCAACACGGGCTTTGTGAAAGCCGTGAAAATCCTCAGCATTGCGGGGGCGTATTGGCGTGGCGATGAGAAAAACAAACAGCTCACACGTGTTTACGGAATTTCTTTCCCGAAACAGAAAGATTTAACCGAATATTTGGCTCTTCTGGAAGAAGCTAAAAAGCGTGACCACAGAAAGTTAGGCAAGGAATTGGAACTTTTTACCTTCTCTAATAAAGTAGGGCAAGGACTTCCGCTTTGGCTTCCGAAAGGAGCGGCTCTTCGCGAGCGTTTGGAGCAATTCCTACGAAAAGCCCAAAAACAAGCCGGTTATGAGCAAGTTGTATCACCTCACATCGGTCATAAAGATTTATACGTAACTTCGGGGCATTGGGAAAAATACGGAAAAGACAGTTTCCAGCCCATCGCAACGCCCAACGAAGGCGAGGAATATCTCTTAAAACCAATGAATTGCCCGCATCACTGCGAGATTTACAATTCAAAACCTTGGAGTTATCGCGATTTACCGAAGCGTTTTGCCGAGTTCGGAACGGTGTATCGTTATGAGCAAAGTGGTGAACTTCACGGACTTACGCGCGTTCGTTGCTTTACGCAAGACGATGCTCATATTTTCTGTACACCCGAGCAATTGGACGAAGAATTTAAAAACGTAATCGACCTTGTGTTGTACGTTTTCGGGTCGCTTGGTTTTGAGAACTTTACGGCTCAGGTGTCGCTTCGTGACCCTGAAAATCCGTCAAAATACATCGGAAGTAACGAAAATTGGGAAAAAGCCGAGCAGGCAATCATCAACGCCGCCAAAGAAAAAGGCTTGGATTACGTCATCGAAACAGGCGAAGCAGCTTTCTACGGGCCAAAATTGGATTTTATGGTGAAAGATGCCTTGGGCAGAAGCTGGCAACTCGGCACGATTCAAGTGGATTACAACCTACCCGAGCGTTTTGATTTGTGGTACAAAGGTTCTGATAATGAACTGCATAGACCAGTAATGATTCACCGTGCCCCATTCGGAAGTATGGAGCGTTTCGTGGCGATTTTGTTGGAACACACCGCCGGAAATTTCCCGCTTTGGTTGATGCCAAATCAGGCTATCATTCTTTCGTTGAGTGAAAAATATGAAAATTATGCTCAAAAAGTTTTGAAATTATTAGAAAATTTCGAAATTCGCACCCTGATTGATAATCGTAACGAAACCATCGGAAAGAAAATCCGCGAGGCAGAAACTCAAAAAATTCCGTTTATGCTCATCGTTGGTGAAAATGAAGAGAAGGAAGCTACAGTTTCCGTACGAAAACACGGCGGCGAGAGTTTGGGCTCCATTTCCGTTGATGAATTTGTGAAAATCGTTCAGTCAGAAATTGATAAGAGCATCAAAAAGTTTAAAAGTTAAATTGTGAACGAATAATTTATAATACACATTTCGCTGTCTCTATCGGCATTGGAGACGAAGCGTTAAAAAAATCAATCAGATGGAGCGTAGAAAATATCCATTGTTCGAAGCGACCGCAGGGAGCAAGTTTGGAGATTTTCAGTGGAATAGATTGATTTTTAGCGGAGTATCCAAAGCCTTGATTTTTGGTTCTTTTCATCTAAGGAAAAGAACAAAGCGAAATGAGACGATTGAATTTTTTCAATCCTTAAAGCGTTAATAATCAAAAATAAAAATAGCCATTAGTAAGAAAGTTAACACTCCGGGCAGAGACGACAAACAGCCTCATAGAATTAACCGAGACATTCGGGTGCCAGAGGTACGTTTGGTTGGGGACAATGTGGAAACAGGCGTTTACCCCACTCGCAAAGCATTAGAAATTGCAGAAGAAATGGAATTGGATTTGGTTGAAATTTCACCAAATGCCGCTCCGCCTGTCTGTAAAGTAATTGATTACAAAAAATTCCTTTACGAACAGAAAAAACGTGAGAAGGAACTCAAAGCAAAAGCTACCAAAGTGATTATCAAAGAAATACGCTTTGGTCCGCAGACCGACGAACACGATTACGAGTTTAAGAAAAAACACGGCGAAAAATTTTTGAAAGAAGGTTCAAAAGTGAAAGCCTACGTGTTTTTCAAGGGGCGTTCCATCATTTATAAAGACCAAGGGGAAATTCTTTTGTTGCGTCTTGCCACCGATTTGGAGGAGTTCGGCAAAGTGGAGCAAATGCCTAAATTGGAAGGAAAAAGAATGACAATGTTCCTCGCCCCCTTGTCTAAAAAGAAATAATTCGTATATTTGCACCCGTTTTTTGCACGTTTTTCTGTGTAAAAATCAAAGATACAACGAAATAATATCTTAAAAATCAAAGCAAAAATGCCAAAAATTAAAACCAAATCCGGAGCCAAAAAACGCTTTCAAGTGACTGGTTCTGGTAAAATTAAAAGAAAGCACGCTTACAAAAGTCACATTTTGACAAAAAAATCGACTAAACGTAAGCTAAAATTAACACACGCCACATTGGTTCACGCCAATGATGAGACAAGCATCAAACGTCAGTTAGGATTAAAATAATCATACGCCCGTTGATGCGAAGGGGTATTTCAAAACCTTGGTTTTTAGCCCCAAAGGGAATTTAATAACCGTGGAGTGGGTTCAAAAAGTGTCAAAAAACAACGACCACCTACTACAAAAATTTAAAAATTTATGCCAAGATCAGTAAATGCAGTAGCTCGTAGAGCTCGTAGAAAAAAAATAATGAAGCAAGCCAAAGGTTTCTTTGGCCGCAGAAAAAACGTTTGGACGGTAGCCAAGAATGCTGTTGAAAAAGCAATGCAGTATGCTTACAGAGACCGCCGTAATAAAAAGAGAACTTTCCGTGCCTTGTGGATTGTGCGTATCAACGCAGGGGCAAGACTTCACGGATTGTCGTACTCTCAATTTATGGGGAAATTGAAAGCTAACAACATTGAACTTAACAGAAAAGTTTTGGCTGATTTAGCAATGAATCACCCGGAAGCTTTCAAAGCTATTGTTGAAAAAGTAAAATAAACGTTTAACAAAAGATATTATTTCGCTGAAAAAATCCTGACAAATTGCTGTCGGGATTTTTTATTTTGGCAAAACGAATATATTTCTGTACCTTTGCTCCCCGGAAAATTCTTAATCGAAAATGGCAAAAAAAAGAAAATATCAAGAGGAATTCGATTCCTACATCGGTGATAGAAACGAAATCATAGTTCCTTTTAGTGACGAAGTTATTGAAGTTACAGCCGAAGCACAATTGATTGATTTATCAGATGTTGAGGCAGTAAACCGCATCCTTTCCCGAATGGAAGAGACCGAACCGCTTTTTTTTGATTTGGCAAGTTTTGGCGAAGGTTCCACTCATTCTCAAAGTATTACGCTCGCCTATTATATCAAGGTGCTTGCCGAAGTCGGGAAGTTTGACAAAGCCCTTTCCTTAGCGGAAATTGTGCTACAAAACTTGGAATCAATCCCTTGGAATCCCGTTCCGATGGCTCACAACCACATCGGGAATATTTTCTTCAAGAAAAAAGAATACGCCACAGCCATTACGCATTATGACAACGGACTAAAACCTTTTTTAGAACAAAACTGGGAAGCCGATTCAGAAGCGATGAACCTGTATCTATATAAAGCATTGTGTTTGTTACATTTAGGAAGGGAAAAGGAAGCACTCCAAAACTTTCAGTCGGCTGAAAAATACGATACGCCACATAGCAATCCAATGGAGGATTTTTCCAACAGCATTTGGATTTATTTTTTCCTGAGCGAACTAAATAAAAACATCGGTAGCAAGCAGGAAGCCACCAAATATCATCAACTATTTACCCAAAAACGCAACGAAAAAAGTCCCGTGCGACTGCAATGGGAACTCTGCCATTTTCAAATTCCTGAAAAATACATTGATGCCATTTTAAGTCATTAGAACATCTAAAATAGTTGCGTTTCAAGAAGATACATACACGTTTTTTTGCTTTCTGCCTACTTGTAAGTATGCTCAAAGTAGCTTTTCCGATAGGTGAATTGTTTCACGAACATCATCACCATCATTCGGCGGAAGAATTATGTACACACGCAACGGGCAAGCAATGTGAGCACGAAGCTCATTTTTCTGGCTTGTGCGAACATCATTTTGACTGTATCTTTCATCAACTTCACACATTCTTTACGCAACCTTACTTCGTTTATGAAATAGTTGTAGGCGAAGTTAAAATACATTTCCAAAACGAATATCAACCTGCAAACAGGGTAGTGCTTTATACCCCTTCGCGTGCACCACCTTACAAGCAATCTTCTTCACATATTTTTGCAACAGTATAAGCTGTTTGACAAAATTAACAAGCTGTTTTATAGTTTAAAATAGAATGAAATTTTGAAAAACCAGCCGGAGTTTTCTGTGGGTAACCATAAAAATTGTATGGTTCATATATATATTATCTGTTTTTAGATGAAAAACAGATAGAAATTACTCAAAAATAGCATTTTTAATATTGAAAATTGATTTTTTCATCTGATAGAAAATAAAATCCATCTATCCGAAAGAAAAATCCATCTGGAAAAAACTATTTTTGATGTCATACAAAATAAAATCCTGTTGGAAATAAAAATTTCATTACTACAAATAATTTATTTTCATCTATGAAAAATATAATGTATCTGCTGATTTTCTGCGGAGTACTTTCCTATGGACAAGAATCACTTCGTTTGAAAATAGAAGATAAAAGCGGACAACCGCTCACAGGTGCCGTAATCCATTTTTTAGGAAAACATTACCTCTCGGATACAAACGGAAACGTTGCGATAACCAACCTAAAAGCCGGAACATATCCGCTCAGGGTAAGTTATTTAGGATATGACGATGCACAACATCAAGTGAAAGTCCCCACAAGTGTTTCGCCTTTTGTGGTAACAATGCACGAAAGCGTAAATGAACTCTCGGAAATTGTGGTAGCTTCCCGAAAGGAAATTGCACATCGAAATACGGTGGTGCAGCTTGTCGGCAAGGAAGATTTACAACGAAAATCAGGCGAGTCATTAGCACACGTGTTGGCTTCACTTCGCGGGGTGTCAATGTTACAAAGCGGAGCAACCATTGCAAAACCCATTATCCACGGGCTACATAGCAATCGCATTTTGATACTTAACAATGACATTCGGCAAGAAGGACAACAATGGGGGGCAGACCACGCACCCGAAATTGACCCTTCCGTAGCCAATCGCATTGCTGTGGTAAAAGGTGCTGATGCTGTACGATACGGTTCGGATGCTCTCGGAGGCGTTGTCCTGCTTTCCCCCGAAAAACTTCCGTATGGAGATGCTTTGCACGGAGAAGTTTCGCCCTCGTTTGCATCTAACGGACGAAAAACGGCAACTTCCCTAAAGCTCGAAACAGCCGTACCGAGCCTTCCGCAATGGGCGTGGCGGGTGCAGGCAAGTGCAAAACGCTCTGGTGATGTTCAAACGGCGGATTATCATCTAAACAATACGGGGCAGCAAGAACAAAACGTTTCGGTGGCAACCGGTATTGAAAAAGAACGATGGAACGCGGAGCTTTTTTATAGTCGCTACTATAATGAAACGGCTGTTTTCTACGGCTCGCATATCGGAAATTTAGATGATTTGCTTGCCCGCTTTGAAATCGGTCGTCCGCTAACGACATATCCGTTTTCCTATCAGATTAATGCACCCAAACAGGAAGTTGTTCATCATTTGTTGAAAGCCAAAGCAAGTGTTCGGCTTCGGGAGGCAGGTAAATTGACGTTTCAGTATGCTTTTCAGGATAATATCCGTAAAGAATTTAACGTTCGCCGACTTGACAGAACCCGCATTCCGGCTTTGAATATGCATCTTTCAACCCATTCGGCAGATATTTCTTGGGAAAATGTCTACGGGCGATGGCATTCGCAGCTTGGGGCAGGTGCTTCACGGCAAGTGAATTACAATCAGCCCGGTACGGGTGTTGTACCGATAATCCCGAATTATGCCTCGTTTGGTTGGGGAGCTTTCGCCATTCAAAAATATAGTAGCGGAAAGTGGGAAGCAGAGGGCGGACTTCGGTATGATTATAAAATACTCAATGCCGATGGTTACGATGCCTTTTCGCAACGTTACGGAGGCAATCGCACATTTCACAACATCACCTATTCACTTGGCGGAAACTATAAGGTATCTGACAATTGGTCGCTTACATCTAACATCGGTGTGGCGTGGCGTGCCCCACACGTGAGTGAACTTTACAGCAACGGTTTGCATCACGGAGCGGGAACGTATGATGTTGGCGATGAAAATCTGCAATCTGAAACGGGCGTGAAGTGGATTAGCTCAGTGGGTTATCAAGGTGAAAAACTCTCGGTTGCAGCTGATTTTTTCGTTCAGCTGATTCAGAATTACATCTTTGATGCTCCCACAGGCGAAACGAAAACACTCTTTTCGGGGGTGTATCCTATTTTCAGGTATCAGCAAGCCGATGCTTTTTTCAGGGGAGCTGATTTGCAGCTAACGTATCGTTTCCTGCCGAATTGGTCGTACGGATTGCAGGCTTCGGTGGTTTACGCCAACGAATTGCGTAGTGAAAAATACTTTCCGTATATTCCTTCGGAGCGTATTTCAAATGAAATTTCGTTTGAACTGCCTAAATTAGGACGCTGGCAAGCGGTTTACTTTTCGGCGAAACATCGTTTTGTAGCCAAGCAAACTCGTTTTAATCCCGAGCAAGAACTGGTTAGTGATACGCCGGATGCCTACAACCTTTTTGAACTTGGTTTGGGCGGGAAACTTCCTGTCGGGAAGCAACAAATAGGCGTACATCTTTCGGCGGAAAATCTTTTTAATGAATTATATAAAGAATATACCAACCGATTTCGTTACTACGCACACGATTTAGGTAGAAACATTCAGCTTCGGCTTGTTTATTCTTTTTAATCAGAAAGATTTTTCAATGAACAATGAATAATTATCAATGAACAATGAACAATTATCAATGAACAATGTGGAATGAACGATAAATAATGTGAAACGGAAACGCACGATGTAGGGGCGAATTGCAATTCGCCCGAATTACCAAATATTCAATATGGAATAACCATCGGGCAATGTAGGGGCGAATTGCATTCGCCCAAACAAAAATCCGTTCAACGCGAATTTATCAATGAACAATGTGGAATGAACGATAAATAATGTGAAACGGAAACGCACGATGTAGGGGCGAATTGCAATTCGCCCGAATTACCAAATATCCAATATGGAATAACCATCGGGCTATGTAGGGGCGAATTGCATTCGCCCAAACAAAAATCCGTTTAACGTGAATTTATCAATGAACAATGTCGAATGAACGATAAATAATGTGGAACGGAAACGCACGATGTAGGGGCGAAATATATTTCGCCCGAATTACCAAATATTCAATATGGAATAACCATCGGGCAATGTAGGGGCGAATTGCATTCGCCCAAACAGAAATCAGTTCAATGTGAATTTATCAATGAACAATGTGGAATGAACGATAAATAATGTGAAACGGAAACACACGATGTAGGAGCGAATTGCAATTCGCCCGAATTACCAAATATTCAATATGGAATAACCATCGAGCTATGTAGAGGCGAATTGCATCTGCCCAAACAAAAATCCGTTTAACATAAAAAACACATTTTTTATCAGGTATGAAATCAAATCCATCTGGATTGAAACAAAATCCATCTGGATTGAAACAAAATCCACATCGTTCAGTACATTTTTCAGATGATTTACATTATTTTTTAAGCAAAACAAATGGTTTTTCAACAGAAAACCTCAAAAAATGATTTAATAATTAATTAAAGACAATAAGAAAAATGAGAAATATAGTAAAAAATAGTCTTTTGGCACTTATGGTAAGTGCTTTTATAGGTTGTGGGAAAGATAATTCACTTGTAAACCCAACGCCTCCATCTCCAACAGATGAAACGATTGATAAAGGACACGATAATCCTGATAAAATAGACTTCCTCTTTACAGAAGTAACCAAAAACGGGAATGATTTCACCTTTACCGACAACACCCAAAAGCGAACCTATGCCGTAAAAGGCGTGGCAGGCGTGGAACCAAGCGGAGATGATATTCATTTTGAGGTGGGCAAGCATTATCACCTCGAAATCACATATTACAACAAAGCCGGCAATCGTATGAATAAGGAATTCGTAACGCCCGAAATGGCACCCATTCATCAACACTTCTTTACCCTGAAAGGAAAGAAAGCCGACGAGATGGACCAGGTGCTGGACTATGTGTACCGCGATACCAATCCGGAAGAAAGAACGCTTGGGCAAGATGGCGTAACGCTTCGCAAACGTAACTGGGATAAAAACAATCCTGATGCCATTGACCCGATAGGTTTAAAAGGTATTTTTTCAGTTAAAAAAGGCGCCGGAGCTGTTGAACTGCAAGTAACGCTTGCTCACTTTTTGGGCGCGGAACGTGGATTTAACAAACTCAGAAACGGAGAAGCTCAAAAGTATAATCGATTACCTTTAAGTAATTTCTTTTCATCAGACGCCACAGTTGTAATTCCGATAGAAATAGAAGAAGAACACCATCACGAAGCTGACTTTCACAAGGTGGAATTTATCTTTACCGAAGGGCATACACACGGACTCTCATTTCACGGTGACCCGAAGTATGAAGGAGTTAAACATCTTGTAAATCAACAAAAAATAACCTATGAACTAACTAACGGAAAATGGAAATCATCAGGAGCATCGGTTATCCGATGGAGACAAGGTTCATATTATGGTTTGGAAATCATTTATTATGATGAAAATAACAAACGTATAAATAGCGAATACATTGATGAAGCTGACTCACATCAACATTTTTTTCAATTTCAGAATGTGAAAACTATCAAAACAGGCAAGTTACCTGATGATGTTAATGGGATAGTTAAACATTGGTATCGCGATACGGACCCGGAAGATGTTTATTATGACGGAAGCGGTGGCGTACGTTTACTGAACAATCCCGTAGGTCTAAAAGGGTATTTTAGAGTTGATGTAAACTATTTGGCATTTGACCTAAAAGTTACGCTGGCTCACTTTATTTCGGGGGATAAAAAACAAAACGGAAAGTATTTAGCTTTTAATGCTTTGCCATCAAGAAATTTGGCTACGGCTGAGTTTGAAGCGAAAATCCCTGTCCGCATTTACACCGACCGCCTGTCTGATGAAGAGAAAACGGTTGAAGATATGGTAGATGAGTTTAAAATCACCAAAGACGAGGCGCAACAAGAGTTAGACACGCTACTCGAAGCAGACATCGACCCTGAATCAAGCCAAGTTTGGATGTAATTTTAAGTAAATAAAAACCCTCCGTTTGTAATTCAAACGGAGGGTTTATTTATATAGCTTTCCAATAAAATAAGAAACATTACTGAAAAACTGATATAGTTTAATTCATTTTATGTTCACTACACTTTTTTATTAGGGAAGAATAATTAAACAAAAAGGCAACTACCTTTATAAATTAGCAACATTCCTTTTTTAATCGGGAAGATGCCTTTATTAATCGGGAACATACAAAAAACAATTTTTTATCTTCCTTTTTAATTCGGGCACTTCAACCAAGCAAAAGGAAAGATAATCTATCACTAAAAACAGCTATTTTTTATAAAAAAACACCTTCCTTTTCAACAAAGGAAGATGTTTTTATTTATTATTTAGGTAAAAACAAACCTAAAACAGTTCAACCAATCAGTTTTAATACTAATTTAAACCTTAATTCAGCTTATTTTAATAAATTTCTAAATCTCTTTCTTCTTCAAAGCCATCGCCTATATTAAAAACTACTTTATATTTTCCTTTGGGAAGATATACTTTTCCGTCAGTGGCACTTACCAAGAAGAGTTTTTGCATACTTTTCTCATACATCAGTTTACCCACGTTTGAGATGGTCAAATCATACGGAATGTAATTAAATCCTTGTTTTGTTTTATGGTTGAATGATTGCAAGGTAACTTTCCCTTTCATTATCTTAACGTTTACATTAACGCCCTCTTTGGCGGCAAATCCGCAGAAATGAATTTCAGGCGATTGTGTAGTTACCCATTGGTTCCAGGTATTTCCCCAATGGTTTGAGTGAGCTATCCGAAGGCTTTGCTGTAACGGATAAAAGTCTTGCGAAGTAACCGCCACGCGCAGTTGTTGCAACATCTCAACCGACGTTCTGTAAATACCGTGCCCCTCCACCGAAACGAGCATTTCATTATTATCATCAATATGGATATCCAAAACTGGAGCATTGGGCAACTTACCGAAAGGTTGCCAGCTTTCGCCCAAATTAAAGGAAACATAAAATCCGTTTTCAGTGCCTACATACAGCACTTGGTCGTTCTTGGTATCTTCTTTAATCACGTTGATTTTGTGTTCGGGCAGGTCGGCACGGATTTGGTTCCACGTTTTTCCTAAATCATTGCTCAAAAACAAAAAAGGTTCGTGATTACCCGGGTCAAGGCTGTTCAAGGCGGCAATTACGCGCTGCCGATTATGCTTTGAGGCTATCAAGCTTTTCACTTTAAGCGGATTGGGGAAGGCATTGTAAATCTTTTGCCACGAAACGCCTCCGTTTTCCGAAAGGTGAATCATTCCGTCATCACTTCCCACGTAAATCAACCCGAAAAGGAAAGGCGATTCGGCAATGGCTGAAATAGTTCCGTAGGCTTTGTTGCCTTTTTTATCGCCATTGGTCAAGTCATCGGAAATGGTGCGCCAGTTTTTACCTTTATCCATCGAAATGTGTAATTTATTACTTCCCGCGTACAAAATATCGTTGTTTTGAGGCGAAACTATCAAAGGAGCTTGCTCAGAAAAACGCAAAGGCGCTTTATTTTCAGAGAAATACATCGAACCCAAAGGCAACAAGGTTTGTTTTTGAGCATCGTACTGGTAAAAACTTCCGTTTTGGTCGCCCACATACGATTTATTTCCGGCAACGTACTGGGTGAGTGATGAAATTTTGTTCCATTGTGTTTCTTTTTGCATCAAAACACCTTGTTTTCCTGCCAAATACAAGGTATTTTGGTTTTTATCAAATGTAATTTTATCAAATAATTTTGATTCAGGTACGTTTTTTTCAGACCAATGCGTTCCGTTATCGTACGAAATTGTCAATCCGTTTTTGGTAATTGCAAAAAGCGTATTACTCTGATAATGAAGACTAAAAAACCCATTTCGTAACGACACCGTACTTTTGTTTTTCCACGTTTTCCCGCCATCAAGCGACTCCAAAAGCGGATAACCTCCAATAAAAAGATGATTTTTATTGGTCGGGCTTACCGTTATAGTTGCAAATTTTTTACCATTTCGGTAAAAAACATCATCAAGCGATTGCGTGTGTGTTTTTTTCCACGAGTTTCCGCCGTCATTGGTCAGATATACTTGTGTTCCCGTAACTTCCTGTGTTCTAACACCTAAAAAACTTATTAATTTCGCCGGCGAGGTAATTTCAGCCAAAATCATATTTTTAAGATTCTGCGCCGTGTACTTTTCGTGTTGCCCAATGGCATACAAAAAAGCATCTAACTTATTGTTATCCAATTGTAAAAAATCATTTTTACTCATCGTTTCAAAATCTCCGTCCGACAAATAAACCGATGTAGTTTTCTCAACACTTTTCGTTCCGCCGTTTTTTGTTTTAACAGACTGATTATCAACAACTGCATAAATCGTGTTTTTGTCATAAACCGCCAACCCGATTTTTCCGATAAAATTACCGCTTAAAAATCCATTGTTTTGCGTGGTTATTTTCTGCCAGTTTTCACCGCCGTCATTACTTTTATACACGGCACTTAAAGCTCCATAAGGAATTGATTCCCAGTAAGAATCTTCAGTTTGCCAAGCCGTTGCGTAAAGCGTAAAATCATCCGTGGCAACTATTTGCTCAATGCCCGCACGCGTGCCTACAAATAATTTGTGTTGCCAGGTTTTTCCGCCATCAGTGGTTTTGAAAATGCCTCGTTTTTCATCAGCACCGTACCGATTTCCGGAAACTCCGACAACTATTTCATTTGTATTTTTAGGATTTATCACGATTGAAGTTATGTTTTGCACTGATGATAAACCGCTAAAAATCCACGACTTACCTCGGTCAAACGACAGAAAAAGTCCGTAAGGCGTTCCCACCCCGATTGTTTTCGATTTCCAGTCAATCGTCAGGGCATCAATCTGTTGTATGGGTTGATTTTCAAAAATGGCTTCAAAGGTTTCCCCTCCGTTTTGGCTAAACCACAATCCGCCTGATTGAGGAGCCACAAAAAACTGATTAGCATTTAATGGATTGACAACAAAGGCATTAACCTGATTGCTTCCTTCTGAAATTTCAATCTTTTCAAAAGGAACGTCATTCACCCACGATTTTTGCAACAATTCCGCTTTTTGACGCGCCGACAAAGGCAAAGTTTCTTGCGCCAAAACGGTTATCGGCAAAATAAAAATAAACAATAAAAAACTGTATTTCATCATATTATAAAAATTCATACAAATATTTGAAGGAATTACTTCTGTTTGAATTTGCAAAGGTAGAAAAATAATTTCATCAAAATTTTGAAAGAAATCTTAAATATTTCAGAAAAAGTAGTATTTTTGTCGTTGACGTACAACAAAATGAGACCCCGTAGTTCAACGGATAGAATAGAAGTTTCCTAAACTTTTGATCCAAGTTCGATTCTTGGCGGGGTCACAAAATTAAATTTTTCTTAAAAAATTTTAGCTATTTTATTAATTTTAAGCACATTAAATAAATTCAACAAAAATAAAATTTGCAAAACAAAAAAAAATACATACTTTTGACTTCGTTTAGCTGTCATAATTATTTAATAACCTGCAAAAAAATTGTACTATGAAAGACCTTAATGAATATGTAGAAGAGTTGCTTTACAAGCACCAATGCGTGATTATCCCAAAATTTGGAGCTTTTATTTCCAACAGAAAATCAGCGCGTTTATTTGAAGATAAAACATTTGCCCCGCCCAAACGTGAACTTACTTTTAATGCAAGTTTACACTCAAATGATGGTTTGCTTATCAAGCATATTTCTGAAAATTCGGGTGTGGAATACAACGTGGTTGAAGATTATGTAAACCTTACCGTTGATGGCTGGAAGAAAATTCTACAACAAGGTGAGACCCTCAATCTCAACAATATAGGTGTACTTCGACAAACACCGGAAGGGCGACTTTCGTTTGAAGTTTTTGAAGATGTGAATTACTTGACGGATTCGTTTGGAATGTCGGCTTTTGTCCCTCACGAAATTGCGGAAGTTCCTGAACCTAAACCGGAAGCCAAAATAATACCGACTTTGGATTTACAAACCGAACAAGAAACCAAAACCGAAAAACCTTTCGTTGCCCGACCCAAAGTGGAAGAGCCTAAACGAAACAAAAAGCGCCCCATTGTGGCGTACACAACCATTGCCGTAGTAGGGCTTGTACTTCTTACTTTTGGTGCGTTTAAGTTTTTTGGTGAATCGGTTAGTACTCCGGACAAAGCCAATGAAATTGTAATTACCGACAGCCAAATTCAGGAGCAGGTTGAGCAAAAATTAAGTCGTGCCACTTTGGTACCACCTATGGATTTCCCGACCATTTCATTAGACGCTCAAAAAGTAAAAGAACTTTCAAAAACAAAGGCTGAAAAACAGGCCAATACAGCTGAAAAAACAGTTGAAACTCCTGTAAAAGAAGTTAAAAAAGAAGAAACGAAAAAAGAAGTTTCAACCCCCAAACAGACTGTGGTTCAAAAAGAAGTAAAAAAAGAAACCGTACCAAGCAAAGCCGTTTCAACTTCTAAAAGTAAAAAATACCAAGTGATAGCAGGGGCGTTTAAAGACGAAAAAAATGCACACACACGCGTTGAGCAACTCAAAAAATTAGGCTTTAAAGATGCTGCTGTGATTGGCACCAATAGCAGAGGTTTGTATCAAGTGAGCTATGCCGGATTTGATGATTTAGCTCAGGCAGAGGCTCTTAAAAAAGAGGTTAAAGAAACCAAAGACGAGAAAAAATTGGATGGCGGTTGGATTTTGACAAACGAATAATGCAGCAAAAAACACCATCACATTCCCGCACCATACTGACTGATTTGGTACTGACCGGCGAAACCAACCATCTGCACAATATGTTTGGAGGGGAGCTTTTGGCACGAATGGACAGGGCAGCCAGCATAGCCGCACGCCGCCATTCAGGGCATCTAACCGTAACAGCCTCAGTCAATCACGTGGCATTCAACCACAGTATTGAATTGGGCAGTATAGTAACGGTTGAAGCTTCCATATCAAGAGTTTTTTCAACTTCAATGGAGGTTTACATTGATGTTTGGGTGGAAAATCCTGCCGGTGAACGCACCAAAGCCAACGAAGCCATATTCACATTCGTGGCTATTGATGAAGAAGGAAAGCCCACAAAAGTACCTGAAATTAAGCCCGAAACGGATTTAGAAAAAAGCCGTTACGCCGGTGCTTTACGCAGAAGACAATTGAGCTTGGTACTTGCCGGAAAAATGAAGCCACACGATGCTACGGAACTCAAAGCATTGTTTACGGAATTAGAAAACGACTGATTTTAAGAAACTTACAAAAAATCCGTCCGTATTGTTTTATCAAATCAGATAACCGTATGGACGGATTCTCTTTATAATAAAAAGAAAACCCAATGACTTTTTCCGAAGAAAATTATCTGAAAACAATTTTTCATCTGTTTAATGAACAGCAACAGGAGGTTAGCACCAACGCCATTGCCGATGTGATGAACACCAAAGCATCGTCAGTAACCGATATGCTGAAAAAATTGGCAGATAAAAAATTAATTAATTACATTAAGTACCAAGGTGTTACACTTACTCCGTTGGGAAGAGAAAAAGCGATATCCATTGTGCGGAAACATCGCTTGTGGGAAGTTTTTTTGGTTGAGAAATTAGATTTTTCGTGGGACGAGGTTCACGAAATCGCAGAAGAATTGGAACACATTGAATCTGAAAAACTTATAGAACGATTAGATGCCTTTTTAGGTTTTCCGGAGACAGACCCTCACGGCGACCCTATCCCGAGTAAAGAAGGTTTTTTTGAAAGAACCTCCAAAACCTTACTGTGTGAGCTCAATGAAAACGAAAAAGGCACTTGCATTGCCGTAAAAAATACGTCAAAAGATTTTTTGTTATACCTAAACAGGGTTTCCATAGCGTTGGGCGATGAAATAACAGTACTCAACAAAGAAAAATTCGATAGCTCAATGATTGTTTTAGTTAATAATCAATCTGTTACATTATCAGCAATGGTATGTCGTAACATTTATATTCAAAAAAACAGCTAACAAATTTAATCAGAAACTATGAAAAAAATTATATTGATCTGCTTTTTAATCACCTTTGTATCTTGTTCCGACACTCCAAAATTTAAGGAAAAAATCATTGAAAAAAGTTCGGAAAATTGCGATGACGATTGCCTTTCGGTAAATTTAAACTACTTGGTTTCAAGTCGCCCAAGCAAATTTGCCGATAATTTTAATAAAGAAATAGAATCACAAGTCGTGAATTTTTTGTTGAGCAACCAAACCGATTCATTGCGCATTGAAAATGTTTCTGTTGAAGATGCGCTTAAAACTTTTTTAAACGATTATAATAATTTAAAAGGCTATTTTCCGGATATATCTGAATATGAGTTAATTCTGAATGACAGTATTTCATTTCAAAATGACAAAATAGTATCAATTGTTTCAAACCGTTATTCATACACAGGGGGCGCTCACGGAATACCTTCAACCGTTTTTATGAATTTTAGCGTTGCGAACGGAATGCTTATTCAAAGCGATTCTCTTTTTTCAAATCACACAAAAATATTGGAAATTGCTGAAAATCAATTTAAAAAGCAACAAAACATTTCGCCTGATGAAAGTTTAAATGAAAAGGGTTTTTGGTTTGATGACAATATTTTCCATCTACCTCAAAATGTGGGAATTACCAAAAAACACTTGATTTTGTTTTACAATCCGTATGAAATTGCGCCTTATGCCGATGGTTCTTTTGAAGTAAAAATCCCGATTGATGAAGTAAAGAACTACCTACGATACTAATTTTCAGTTATTTATAAAAAATAATTAAATGGAAAATCAAATCAGCAGTTTGTTAAACCAGATTAACACGATGAACGAGGTACAATCCCTTGATTTTCTGGCTAAAAAATTTGCCGGAACGATTGTTTTCTCTACCAGTTTTGGAATGGAAGACCAAGTAATTACACATCTGATTCGACATCATCAAATTCCCATTGATATTTTTACCCTTGATACAGGGCGAATGTTTGCCGAAACTTACAGCACTTGGGAAAAAACCGCTATGAAGTACCAAACCTCCATTGAACCATACTATCCTGATGCTGAGAATATTGAAAAATATGTACGCGACAACGGTATCAATGCTTTTTACGATTCGCCCGAACTTCGGAAAGAATGTTGCCACATTCGTAAAGTAATTCCGTTGCAACGAGCTTTGAAGGGGAAAAAAGTTTGGATAACGGGATTGCGTTCCGAACAATCACCCAATCGTGAACAAATGCCGGCTTTGGAATGGGACGAAGTGAACCAAATCATAAAATTTCACCCGATTTTGCATTGGAAAACAAATGAGGTTTTGGATTTTCTTCGCAAAAACGGAATTCCATATAATCCGCTGCACGACAAAGGTTTCATAAGCATTGGTTGTCAGCCCTGTACGCGTGCCATTAAAGAAGGAGAAGATTTCAGAGCCGGGCGCTGGTGGTGGGAGGATAAAAGCAAAAAAGAATGCGGGTTGCACGCCACAAAATAAAATTACCTCCGAATAAACCGGAGGTAATTAACTGAACATCAACAAATCTAACGATTTTTATACATTTCAGAATAGTATTTTTGGTAATTTCCGTCGGTAACATTGTCTATCCACGCCTGATTCTCCAAATACCACGTTACGGTTTTGCGTATGCCCTCTTCAAATTGTAACGAAGGTTCCCAACCAAGTTCGTTTTTGATTTTGGAGGCATCAATGGCGTATCGTAAATCGTGTCCGGCACGGTCGGTAACAAAAGTTATGAGTTTTTCAGAAGTTCCGTCGGGGCGCCCTAGTTGTTTATCTACCTCTTTGATAATCACCCGAATGAGGTCAATATTTTTCCACTCATTAAACCCGCCGATATTGTAAGTTTCGCCTATTTTTCCTTTGTGAAAAATCACATCAATGGCTCGGGCGTGGTCTTCCACAAAAAGCCAATCGCGCACATTTTCACCTTTACCGTAAACGGGAAGCGGTTTATTATTGCGTATATTATTGATAAACAGCGGAATTAATTTTTCAGGAAACTGGTAGCTCCCGTAGTTGTTGGAACAGTTTGAGATCAGTGTAGGGAGTTTATAGGTGTCGTGATATGCCCGCACAAAGTGGTCTGATGCTGCTTTTGAAGCCGAATAAGGTGAATGCGGGTCGTATTTGGTTTGCTCTGTGAACATTTCATCATTCATTTCAAGCGAACCATACACCTCGTCAGTTGAAACGTGGTAAAACATCTTGTCAGAGAAATTACCTTGCCACACCTCACGTGCCGCTTGCAACAGCGAAAGTGTTCCCATCACATTAGTCTGAGCAAAAACCAACGGATTTTTGATGCTTCTATCAACGTGACTTTCGGCAGCCAAGTGAATAATTCCCGTAATTTGCTTATCTTTAATTATTTGTTTAATTTGCTCAAAATCACAAATGTCGGCTTTGACAAACTCATAATTGGGAGCGTTTTCAATGTCTTTTAAATTCGCTAAGTTACCCGCATAGGTCAGCGCATCAAGGTTGATAATCGTATAATTGGGATATTTATTGACAAACAGCCGAACCACGTGCGAACCAATAAATCCAGCTCCACCGGTAATTAAAATATTTTTTTTCATTTAATATAGTTTATTTCAGTAATTTATAATCAATAAAACTTGTAGAGTTTGTTTTAAAATCACGCAAAATCTTCTTTTATAACATCTTCATATTCAAACCAAAAGGCTTCAAACTTTTTCATTGTTTGATAGAGAAATTCCATTGTTTGTTGCCACGTTTTTTTATTATGGATACTCACTCCGTCTTTTTGAACGTATATTCTACTGATTTCTTTATGATTATCTAAAACATATTGATCATCAAAAACAGCATCGGGCAGATATTCTTCCAATAAAATAGTTTTTAGCGCAAGTAGTTTTTGATAATATAAAACTCTATTTTCCAGAATATTATCTTCAATATCCAACGAAACGATTGCTTTTTTGGTATCAAAATGAAACTTAAAGCTAAAATCTTTAATTTTGGTATCGTACAAAATCCATTTTCGGGGAAACGATTTGCCGAAAGAAATCCAGAAATCTTCACGGATTTTCTTGGCTTCTGCTCTGCTATACATCGCTACTAAAACTTGACATTCAATATTTTGCGCTCTACATTTCCGTCTTTTGTAAACTCAAAAACATAATCGCCGGCGGCATTTTTAAAAAGCAATCCTTGATTACCTTCGGCATCTTGTGCCACGTACACATCGGGCAACGATGTTTTTTGAATTTTCAACACAACCTTCGGGGTATTATCAACCAATTGAAATCCTTCATCAGTAGGCTGTGCATACAACAAAGTATTATCCTTTGTTGCGTCGCTTACTTCTGCAGGAGCCGGCACTTGTACAGGAGGCTCTTGCTTAATAAGTTGCTTATTTTCAGCTATACTTTGAGTAGCCGATTTACATTCCTTTTTAAAATTCGCCAATTTGTCGCTCGTAGCAAAAGCGTTACGCAAGGCTTCCTGATAGGCTTTTGTAAACTCTTTTTCACGACTTTTTCCCACTTCGGAAGCGAAAACCTGCTGTCCTTTGCAATCGGTAAGTGTGAATTGCAATTTTGAAGTGAACATCCCTGATGTATTTAAAACGTTTGCTTTTAACACATTACAAGGTTCAATCCCTAAATCAGGAAATTCATTTTCAAAAAACACCTTAAAACCTTGCTTTTCCAACAAAAACTTTGTTAGTTCATTAAGCCGATACTCATTCGCTTTCTTTTGAAATTCATATTTTACGGGTACAGACACGTAACAATCAGCACCTTGCGAAAAAGCCAAAAACGGAAATAGCAAAAAAAGTAATGAATAAATTTTCATATTTTTTATATTTTATCACGAAAAGCAAAGATACGAAATTCCTCCTTCTTTTCAAAAAGTGTACTTCATTTTTTTATTTTTCAGGCAAAATTCAACAGAAAAACAGATTTTTTACATAAGTTTAAACGTTTCATAATCTATAAATTGCAAAATATAAAAAAATGGAATATTTTTGCAATGAGTTTGGAGGAATGAATCGTATTGTAATTGGCATATTACTCTTACTTTTAGGGCTGAGCGCTTGTGGCAGAAAAGGAAAGTCTGTCAAAGGCGATGTGCTGTTATTCCCTGAAAATACGCAAGTTATCTACCGAATTAACAATAAAGACAACTTTTTAAGTTCCATTGAAAACAACGAATTTTGGAAAGAAAACAACCCGAAACCGTTGCGCCCCTACGAAACCAAACTCTTACGAAGCCTCCCTACCGAAAATAATATTTGGGTTGCTTTCACTGCCTACAAAAATTTTTTCGCCATTTGCAAAAAAGAAAGCTCCGACACGCTAAGCCTCTGGAAAAATGCCAACGCAACCATTCAAAAACAAACGCAATTTGGCAGAGATTGGTATTACACTGTTGTAGATAACAGACTGATTGTAAGCAATTCATCTGAAATCAACACGTTTTTTGAAGTTGAAACCGATTCCTTGAAAAAAACAGAAAATCAGCTGATTTTAAAACGATTACAATCCATCGCCACCACTGCCTGCAATGCCAATTTGTTTATGCAAAAGGAACAAGCCAAGCAATTTTTTACGCCTTTTTTCAAAAATGACGTTACCAAGCCCTTCAAACACTGGGTGGCTCTTGATTTATTTTTGGAAGAAAACGATGTGCGGTTCAGTGGAATGGCGGTTGCTCAAACCTCTGATTCTCAAACCGATTTACTGCTCCGTACTGAACCCTACGAAAAAAACCTCGCACAGATAGTCCCCGCACATATTTTGGCGATGACCGCTTTCACCTTTGAAGATGCCAAACACATTGCCCTGCCCGACTCGGTAAACGTTCCTTTTCAAAAAACACTTAACGGCATTGCATTCGCACAAACCATTGACGGACAGTTTGCTGTGGCATCTTCGTTTGATGTAGACGAAACCCTGCTCAAACTCCCAATCCTTTCGGAAGACGCCCAAAGTCATTTTCCGCTGTACGAACTTAACAACGATTCATCTCTTGACTTTTTTAAATTTTTTGAACCGAATTTCAAACCAAAATACGTTTCAATTCACGACGAATACTTGATTTTTACCAAAACCAAAGAGACCGTCACGTCCGTTATGGACGACATCCGTCGGAAAAACACGCTGCTCACTAACAAATCGTATAAATTATTGGATAAAAATATCGCCTCAAACGCCAGTTTAACGCGCGTGGCGAACCTGCAATCCAACAATGACTTCGGAAAAAAATATCCGAAAATAGCCGAAAACTACCGCTGGGCAGTATTTCAGCAAACTCCACAAGATGAGTACTATATGCTCAATTTCGTAAGCCGAAAACAAACCCAAAGTACATCGGCTGACCGCCAAAGCAAAGAACGATTTGCCTTTGTACCTGACGCCAACATCATCACCGCACCTACTATCTTGCTCAATCACAGAACAAAACGCCGGGAAATTGCATTGCAAGATGAAAATTACGACCTTTATCTCATCGGGAACAACGGAAGCCTGCTCTGGAAGAAAAAGTTAGACGGGAAGATACAAAGCCCTATCTATCAGGTTGATTTATTCAAAAACGGCTTTCTGCAAATGGCGTTCACCACCGAACATTCCATTTGGATTATTGACCGCAACGGAAACAACGTAACGCCTTTCCCTAAAAAATACAACGGAAAAATAACACCGCTGGAAGTGTTTGATTACGACCGAAATTTGGAATATCGCTTTTTGTTTGCCGAAGGAAAAAACCTGCGTATGCTTGACCGAAAAGGCGATGTGGTAGGTGGATTTTCTCGAAAAAACACCGATTCAGCGCCTTTGTTCACCCCCAAACACTATCGTGCAGGTGAGAAAGATTTCTTGGTGTATATCTCTGATAACGGAAAGTTTAACATCTTGCACCGCAATGGCGAGATACGCATTCCCATACAAGGCAAATACGATTTTTCAAACAACCCGCCTCTGTTTTTTGACAATCGTTTTTTATTTTCAACCCGCGACGGAAATCTGATTCGGATTGACCTCAACGGAAAAATCACCGTAAATGAGCGAAAGTGGGACAGAAACCACTTTTTAATTGGCAATCAGCACACTACGTCCTTTTTATCGGGAACCACCTTATCGATTGGCAGTATGCGCATTGAAATTCCCGACGGAAAATACCCAAAACAAAAACTCTTCCGAATACGGGGCGTAAATTACGTTGCCGCCACTGACATCCGCCAAGGAAAAGCCTACCTTTGGAACGAACAAGGCAAATTGGTGCAACATTTTCCGATTGAAGGCGTTACGCAAATGGACATCGATGTGGATTTGGACAAGTCCGTTTGGGTGGCGGTTGCCAAATCAAAACGAGAACTCTGCGTTTATGAAATGAACGATTTAAAATGATTTTTTAGAAAAACACATACCAAACTATGTCACGAATTTTAGCCATTGACTACGGAAGCAAACGCTCAGGCATTGCCGTTACCGACCCGATGCGCATCATCGCTTCGGGGCTTACCACAATTGCCACCAACGAGTTAATCCCCTTCTTAAAAAAATACACCGCCGATGAAAACGTACAGGAAATCGTTATTGGGCAACCCAAACGTATGAGCAATGAAAACTCTGATATCGAAACAGATATACAGCAGTTTATCATAAAACTGCAAAACGAACTGCCTCACATTTCCATTGAACGCGAAGATGAGCGATTCACCTCAAAAATGGCATTCCAAGCAATGCTCGACGGCGGAATGAAAAAGAAACAACGCCAAAACAAAGCGTTGATTGATGAAATTAGCGCCACGCTCATTCTCCAAAGTTATATGAACCGAAAATAAAATACCTTTATATCTAATAAATTTTGAAATTACCCGACATAAGCGTACTTTTGCCCGCTGAAATATAATTTACAGAGAAGAATGAAAAAATTTACATTGTTATTCTTATTAGGAGGATTTTTCTTCACATCGGGATTGGCGCAAAAAACGGCAACTCCCGACAGATACACGGCTCATAACAAAGGGAAATTCTTCCTGTTTTGGGGCGAAAACAGAGGTTACTTCACCAAATCAGACATTCAATTCAAGGGCGATAATTACAACTTCACACTCAGCGACGTGCAAGCCGAAGACCGCCCAAAAGGATGGCACATTGATTACATCAATCCGTTGCGTATGACCATTCCGCAGACCAACGCCCGAATCGGTTATTTTATCAGCGACCATTACAACATTTCGGTAGGCGTTGACCATATGAAGTACGTAATGGTGCAAGACCAAACCGTTAAAATAAACGGATTTATTCGCGGGAGCGGCACACCACACGACGGCGAGTACCACAACCAAGACAAAGTGCTTACCGAAGATTTCCTGACCTTTGAACACACCGACGGGCTCAATTACGTCACGGCTGAATTCTCGCGCGTGGACGACATTTCAAAACTATTCGCCATCAAAAACACTGACGTCTTTCAAGTAAATCTAACCGAAGGATTAGGCATTGGCGTGCTATACCCGCGTAGCAATACCAAACTGCTTAACAAAGAACGCTATGACGAATTTCACATCGCAGGCTACGGAATGAGTGCCAAAGCCGGTTTAAACTTGGTTTTCTTTAAGCACTTTATGATTTTGGGCGAACTCAAAGGCGGATACATCAATATGTATGACATTCGCACCACAAACAGCATCGCCGACAAAGCCAGTCAAGATTTTTTCTATTTCCAAACGATGTTTGCAATAGGCGGTATCTTCCGTTTTTAAAACTCACTCCTTTATTATATATAAAAACGCGCTGCTTGGCAGCGCGTTTTTTGCGTTGGTTCTTTTCCAAACAAAGGCGAAAAACGTTTCGCCTGCACCTATCCCTTTGGCAAAGTTTTAAGACTTTGCCAAAGGTTTTTTGGGTCGTTTCAATTTTTCTTGACGTACAAAAGAAAAATTATTAACGTGCGTTTTTACCGACGAATACCGCAACCATTTACAAGGTAAGAGCAAATCGCAATTCACCTCTACGGAATGCGGGGCAATCGTTTGGGCGAAATATTTTTCGTTCACGCCTATCCCTTTGGCAAAGTTTTAGAGCTCTGCCAAAGGTTTTTTAGTTTATTTCAATTCTTTTTGATGTTATTACAACAAATGGTAAAGTGTATTAAGACGCAGCAAGAGCTGACATAACACCCGTCATCATAAAAGCAACCAAATAAAGTGACAGCATCACAATAGCCATAATCCCCACAAATTTGTAATGTGCTTTAAGACTACTAACCGACGTAGTGAAAGCAAGTTGTTCGTTGCGCCCTACGGCTCTTCCCATATTAATAGCGAATTTATAAAGAAACCACATCGGAAAAAAATAAATCACGGCCATTACCAAGTAAACCCCTGCAAGAACACCCATTGGCATTTGCGTTAAGTGGCTGAACATACTACCTATAAAAATAAGTGCAAGTCCTCCCAAAAGCATCATTCCGACACTAACAAAACCTAAAATCGCCAAGAATTTTGCCCATAGCGCAAGGCTTTTGAGTTCCGATTTGATAAACGGCGTAACTTCCAACTGAGGTTCGACCGGTTTGTTCAACAGTTGATTTTCCATCGTATCCGTATTTATAAATTATTGCTCGAACTCTTTTAAGGTACTGATGATGATGTCAATACACTCACGCAATTGCACCTCGGTGATGATAAGCGGCGGTGCAAAACGGATAATGTTCCCGTGCGTAGGTTTCGCCAAAAGCCCCTTGTCACGCAAACGAAGACAAATGTTCCAAGCCGTTTCGCTCTCTTCGGTGTCATTAATCACTACGGCATTAAGCAAGCCCTTACCGCGCACGAGTGAAGCTACGTTTGAATCCTGAATGTACGCCCCGAGTTCACTTCGGAAAATCTCTCCCATTTTTTGGGCATTTTCAGCCAAGTTCTCATCTTTTACCACCTGCAAGGCTTCAATAGCCACGGCTGCCGCCACCGGATTTCCGCCAAAGGTGCTTCCGTGTTGTCCGGGTTTGATTACGTGCATTACCTCGTCATCGGCAAGCACGGCGCTAACGGGATACGCCCCTCCGCTGAGTGCTTTACCCAACACCAATATATCGGGCTTAACATTCTCGTGGTCAACGGCAAGACGTTTTCCGGTACGTGCCACACCGGTTTGTACCTCATCGGCAATAAACAACACATTGTGCTTTTCACAAAGGGCTTTGGCGCCGCTTAAAAATCCTTCCGACGGAACATATACGCCCGCCTCACCCTGAATGGGTTCCACCAAAAAGCCCGCAACATTCGGGTTGACATCTAAAAATCGTTCAAGCGCCGGCAAATCATTATACGGAATAGACGCAAAACCGGGCGTGTACGGACCAAAATTTTTCCGTGCGTTTTTGTCCGATGAAAATGATACTACCGTTGTGGTTCGCCCGTGGAAATTCTGGTCGCAAACCACGATAATGGCTTGGCTCTCGGGCAGTCCTTTTCGTTCGTAAGCCCATTTTCGGCAAATTTTAATAGCCGTCTCCACCGCTTCGGCACCTGTGTTCATCGGTAACACCTTGTCAAACCCGAAATATTCGGTTACGTATTTTTCATACACACCCAACTTGTCATTGTAAAAAGCCCGCGAGGTTAGCGTTAAGGTTTGTGCCTGACGGGTCATTGCACCAACAATACGCGGGTGACAATGCCCTTGGTTTACAGCCGAATAAGCCGATAAAAAATCAAAATATTGCTTACCTTCCAAATCCCAAACATAAACGCCCTCGCCTTTGCTGAGCACTACCGGAAGCGGATGATAATTATGTGCGCCGTGATGGTCTTCCAGTGCCATCGCCTGCCGTGATGATAAATGTTCTGTTGTCATACGTTATTATTTTTTTTGAAATATCGAATAAGTTAAAAAGTCCTGCAATATACAACTATTTTTTATTCCGCATCAAAAAAAGACACACAAAAGAACATTTTTCTACGATTTACCATTTTTTCGTTCATAAAATAACGCTCAAAAATGCGTACACTCCCCTACCCCTTTGGCAAAATCTTAGGACTTTGCCAAAGGTCTTTCAATACATTTCAATTTTTCTTGACGTATAGAAAAAAAATTATTGACGTACGCATTTGGGCAAATAGTAATTTGCCTCTACTGATAGATACTGAAATTATTTACAAGGTAAGGGTGAATTGCAATTCGCCCCCTACGAAATGCGGGACGACCATAAGGGCGAAATATTTTTCGCCCGCACCTTCCCTTTGGCAAAGTTTCAGAACTTTGCCAAAGGTCTTTCAACACATTTCAATTTTTCTTGACGTGCAGGAGAAAAATTACTGACGTACGTTTTTGGGTAAATGGTAATTTACCCCTACTGATGGATACCGTAACCATTTACAAGGTAAGGGCGAATTGCAATTCGCCCCTACGAAAAAAACAAAAAAACGGCTATACTTTTACGTATAGCCGTTACTTAATTAGTTAAAAATTACGCTCTTTCAAAAGAAACATCTTCAATGGCTTTTTTAATTTCCTGACCGGGCGTAAAAATAATACGCACGTCTTTAATCATCGAAGTGTTGAAGTCCTTTTCGTTCTCCACACCTTCACTGCTGATAGAGATACGAAATGTTCCAAATTCACCTAACTTTACGCTGTTGCCTTTGGCTAGCTCCTTCGGAAGTTCCTCCAATAAATTTTGGATCACATTGGCAATGTCGCCCGCCGTAAGTGACGATTTTGAAGCAATCGTCTTGGCGATGTCTTTTTGCCCTACTTTCGCTGCGATAATCGCATTGGCATACCACTTCTTTTTGGTTCTGTCTTGTGGATTTGCCTTTTGTACCAAATGATATTTCATATCAATACGTATTTAGCGTGTTATTAATCAAACTTGAAAAGAAAACTTTTCGTTACCAAAGGTACAACCTTTACGCCAAACATCAAAAACTTTAACATTTATTTGTGATTTACACTGCGTTTTTCATTATATTTTACAACCAAAATCAAAACAACCGTAGGGGCGAAAAATGTTTCACCCATACCCTTCCCTTTGGCAAAGTTTCAGAACTTTGCCAACGATTTTTCTGCATAGTTCAATTTTTCTTGACGTACGGAAGAAAAATTATTGACATCCATTTTTGGGGAAATAGTAATTTGCCCCTACTGATGGATACCGAAATTATTTATAAGCTAAGGGCGAATTGCAATTCGCCCCTACGAAATACGGGGTAATCGTAGGGGCGAAATATTTTTTATCAAAACGTATTAAATACCTGTATAATTCTCGGGGGTGATGGCTTTAAGCTCGTTTTTAATTTCGTCAGAAACGGCAAGCGTGTCAATAAACGAAGCAATAGTTTGCTGATTGATACGCTCGTTGGTGCGCGTAAGTCCTTTGAGCGCTTCATACGGATTGGGATAGCCTTCACGACGAAGAATGGTCTGCACGGCTTCGGCAACTACTGCCCAATTCTGTTGCAAATCGTAACGTATTTTTTCTTCATTTAAAAGCAATTTATTCATTCCCTTTAAGGTAGCAGCAAAGGCAATGAGGGTATGTCCGAAAGGCACGCCGATATTTCGCAACACGGTACTGTCGGTCAGGTCGCGTTGCAGTCGCGAAACGGGCAACTTGGCTGAAAGATGTTCAAACAGCGCGTTGGCAATACCCAAATTTCCTTCCGAATTTTCAAAATCAATCGGGTTTACCTTGTGTGGCATCGCCGAAGACCCCACCTCGCCTGCCTTGATTTTCTGCTTGAAGTAATCCATTGAAATGTAAGTCCATACGTCGCGATTAAAATCTATTAATATGGTGTTAATACGTTTTAACGCATCGAAAAGCGACGCCAAATGGTCATAATGTTCAATTTGTGTGGTCGGAAACGAATGATGCAAGCCCAAAGTCGTTTCAACAAAACGAGTACCGAAATCCTTCCAATCGGTTGCCGGATAAGCAACTTTATGGGCGTTGTAATTACCGGTAGCTCCTCCGAATTTTGCAGCAAACGGAATAGTTTTCAGGAAGCTAAGCTGCTGCTCCAATCGATTGACAAACACCTCCATTTCTTTACCCAACCGCGTAGGCGAAGCAGGTTGCCCGTGTGTGCGTGCCAAAAGCGGAATATCTTTCCACGCTCGGGTGAATTCCTTTAATTTTTCAATAATAAATTGCAATTCAGGATAGTACACCTGTTCCATTGCCTGCTTCACTGAAAGCGGCACGGCAGTGTTATTGATATCTTGCGAGGTTAGCCCAAAGTGAATAAATTCCTTATAGCTTGCCAATCCCAGACGGTCAAAGGCTTCTTTGATAAAGTACTCAACGGCTTTTACGTCGTGATTGGTTACTTTTTCAATCTGTTTTACTTTTTGCGCATCTGCCGAGCTAAAATTCTGGTACAGACGGCGCAATTCGGCAAAGGTTTCGCTCGGAAAGTCGGTCAGTTGCGCCAATGGCAGTTGGCAAAGCGCTATAAAATATTCAACCTCAACCTGTACACGGTATTTTATAAGGGCTTCTTCCGAAAAAAAAGGAACTAAACCTTGCGTTTTATCGGCGTAACGCCCATCAATAGGAGAAATGGCTTGTAATAACATCGTTCTGTAATTTTTGGTAAGGGACAAAGATAATCATTTTTATGGATTTGGTAAAAATATCACGTGAAAAGGTGCGTTTTTTTCGGTTTTTTGGCACTAAAAATCCCCTACTGACTTTCAGCGACTTACAAACGCACGTCAGAAAATAATTTTCTTGACGTCAGAAAAAAAATTTCTTGACGTCAGGAAATTTTCTTCCGCACGTCAAGAAATTTTCACCGGCACGCCAGCTGATTTTCAAAACGACGTACAAACGCTTCTTAAAACACTACGGAAAACGCTTTGCTTGAAGTCCCGGAAAATCAAAAATAACGGTTATCGGCACTCGTAAAAGCTACATTCCTCACAATAAATTACTGAAATTCGGAAAAAATCACTATTTTTGCGGGAATTTCCGTGATTTGTATTTCCTTTCAAAGAATAAAGGATTTTTTAAAAGAAAACGGAATTGAATTGTAATTTTTAAATATTGAAAATAAAAACCTTAAACCAATAAAAACATTGAACATTTAGATATGGATTATTTAGATCAATTAGAGGCGGAAGCCATACATATATTTCGGGAAGTGGGCGGTCAGTTTGAAAAACCCGCATTGCTGTTCAGCGGCGGGAAAGACTCTATCGTATTAGTTCACTTGGCATTAAAGGCGTTTCGCCCGTGCAAGTTTCCGTTTCCGCTCGTGCATATCGATACGGGACATAACTTTCAGGAAGCCTTGGACTTCCGCGATAATTTGGTAAAACACCTCGGCGAGCGGCTCATCGTTCGCAAAGTGGAAGACACCATCAAAGCCAAAGGGCTCACCGAACCCAAAGGCAAGTTCGCCAGTCGTAACGCCCTGCAATCCTTTACGTTACTCGACACGATTGAAGAGTTTGAATTCGACGCCTGTATCGGGGGAGCCAGAAGAGACGAGGAAAAAGCCCGTGCCAAAGAGCGGATTTTTTCCGTTCGTGATGATTTCGGCGGGTGGGACCCCAAGCTACAACGCCCCGAACTTTGGCATACTTACAACGGCAAAATCCACAAGGGTGAAAACGTGCGTGTCTTCCCAATCAGCAACTGGACGGAACTCGACGTGTGGAATTATATCCGCCGTGAAAACATCGAGCTTCCAAGTGTGTACTTTTCCCATGAAAGAGAGGTTATCGACCACAACGGACAGTTAATCGCCGTATCGCCTTACATTCAAATTGATGAAAATGATGTGATTATGACCAAGAACGTTCGCTACCGAACCGTAGGTGATATGACCTGTACGGCAGCAGTGGAGTCTGAAGCCTATCACATTGACGACATCATCAACGAAATCACGGCTACCCGAACCAGCGAGCGTGGCGAAACCCGTATCGATGACCGCATTTCGGAAGCCGCAATGGAAGACCGCAAAAAAAACGGGTATTTTTAGCTACAAAAATTCAATTTTAGAAGAATTGATGATTTTTGGAGTCAAAAACACATCAATTCTTCCTTAAATTAGCTACCCGATAACAAAAGGCATCTGCCCGCAATAAAAAGGAAGAACAAAATTTAAAAATACAATCTACCCGAAGATAAAAGGCAGGTGCCCGAAGACAAAAGGCAGGTAAAAAATTAAAAAAATCACCTGCCCGAAGCAAAAAGGGAGTTGCCCGAACAAAAAAGGAAGGTGTCTTTTAGTAAAACAGACCCTCTTTAAAGACAAAAGCAAGCCAAAAAACAATAACTATGTGCAGTAGAATACGTATTAAACATTTTGGAGGAATAAAGGAAGGTTATCGGGATAATGATAGCTGGATAGACATCGAAAAGGTAACTGCTTTTATCGGAAATCAGGGTAGTGGAAAAAGTACCGTAGCTAAATTAGTTTCTACTTTTACTTGGCTGGAAAAAGCATTACATAGAGGAGATTACAATATAAAATACTTCACCCAAAGGAATCGTTTCACAAAGATATTGCTTCCTTACCATCGCTTAGAGAATTATCTGATTAAAGAAAAGAATGAAATCATATCCGAAATCGAATATGAAGGAAAATCTTTTGACATACAATTTAAAAAAGGAGCGCTTGAAGTAAATGCAAAAACATCTCAATCATACTCCCTTCCGCAGATAATGTATGTTCCGGCAGAACGAAATTTTATTGCTTATGTTAAAAACACAAAAGAGTTAAAACTCTCATCGGATTCGTTACAAGACTTTCTTTCAGAGTTTAACAAGGCAAAAGAAAATATCAAAGGATTTATTTCACTTCCTATAAACGATACAAATTTACAATATGATAAATTAAATGACATATTAAGCGTAAAAGGAGGAGATTATAAAGTTCGTTTATCGGAGGCTTCCAGTGGTTTTCAATCTGTTGTCCCGCTTTATATCGTATCGGAATATTTAGCAAAAAGCATTCAGGAGAAAGAAAGTTATCAATCTCAAATAATGAGCATTGAGGAACGGGAGCGTTTTCAAAAAGATATTCAAAATATCTATAAAAATGAAGACTTAACCGAAGAACAGCGAAGAATTGCCATCTCAGCTTTGGCTTCCCGCTTTAACAAAACATCATTCATCAATATAGTAGAAGAGCCGGAACAAAACCTGTTCCCTTCTTCCCAAGAAAAAATGTTGGAAAGTTTGGTTGCGTTTAACAATTATAATGAGCATAACAAATTAATCATAACCACCCATAGCCCGTATCTTATCAACCATATAGGACTTTTGGTAAAAGCCGGAAATTTATATGATGCCGGTTCTTTTGATAAAAAAGAAATTGAAAAAATTATTCCTGAAAAAGCAAGTATCAAGAATAAGCAAGTTGCAATCTATCAATTTAATGAAAAAGATGGCACCATAACAAGATTGCCTGATTACAACGGAATCCCCGATGATGATGATTTTCTGAACGAAAAGCTCGCTGAAAGTAATGACAACTTTGCTGAACTTTTAGATATTCAACAAAAAGCAAGCCGATGCAAGTAGATTTTTTCAATTCAGGTTGCCAAAGTGTATCTTCAAAAAAAGAATTTGGCATTTGTGATGATGTACCTCCACCTCATTCACCTGCTTATATTAAGGAAGATGAAGGAGAAAAATGGATAGCCGTAGTAACTAATTTTTATGAAGAAGGAATACATTTTGTAGCTGTGGATAATTGTATTCCGTTAAAAAGAAAAGATGGGGAAGATGCCCAAAAATGTGATGGCTTTCTTTTTTTCAATAAAACTATTATCTTTGTGGAATTAAAAGTAAGAAGAGGCAAAGAGAGTCGAAAATGGAAAGACGAGGCAACAGAACAATTAAAAGAAACAATACGCCTTTTTGAGCAGCAAAACAAAGCAAAACAGTTTAATACAAAAATGGCTTATATTGCTAATAAAAAATATCCAAAGCCAAATGTGAAAAACCAAAAACGTGCAGAGCAGTTTTTTGATGAAACAGGATATACTTTAAAAATACAAAACAGAATAAATATACCGGAAGACGAGAATTAACAGCAGGTATATATCAATAAAAGAAGCCTATTTTTAACTAAAAGAAAACATAACAGAAGTTTAATCAATAAAAAATAATATCATATGGCAACAAAATCTTATGCTGACAGTCTATTTGAAGCAAAACTGATGATTGACGGACTTAAAAACAACAAGGAAAACCTCCCGGCAGGTATCGACGAGGCTATTATTAACAACCTTGAAGCATTGAGCGAGCAGGTTCAAAAGATAAACAGCGAGCAGGAAAAATTAAAGGCAGACCTTAAATCCAAAACCAAAGTGCTGGAAGATTCGCACAAGATGCTTTTAAAGCAATATGCCGATGCTAAAAAGCGTATCAAACTTGATGTTCCTCAAACACAATGGAGGGAATACGGAATTGAAGACAAAAAATAACAAAGTAAACAATCTTTTAACCATTACAGAATGGATATATTACGATTTTTAACCGCCGGAAGCGTCGATGACGGAAAAAGTACCCTCATCGGGAGGCTTCTGTACGACAGTAAAAATATTTTAATCGACCAGATGGAAGCCCTTGAACGAAGCACCAAAAACCGTGAAGACGGCAGTGTGGATTTGGCGCTGCTTACCGACGGGCTTCGAGCTGAACGTGAGCAAGGCATCACCATCGATGTGGCTTACAAATATTTTTCAACCCCCAAACGGAAATTCATCATCGCCGATGCACCGGGGCATATTCAGTACACCCGAAATATGGTTACCGGAGCATCCAACGCCGACCTTATCATCATTTTGATTGATGCCCGAAACGGGGTGATTGAGCAAACCAAACGCCACTCCATCATTGCATCGTTGTTGAACATTCCGCACGTTTTGGTGGCAATAAACAAAATGGATTTGGTTGACTTTTCACAAACCCGATTCGAGGAAATCAAAGCGGAATACCAAAAAGTTGCTCAGGCACTTGACCTTAAAAACGTGGAATTTATCCCCATCAGTGCCCTTAAAGGCGATAACATTGTGGACAAATCCACTCAAATGGATTGGTATTCCGGCGATTCGCTCTTGGAACGCTTGGAAACCGTCGAGTTGGAATCGTCCGTAAACTTAACCAATGCCCGTTTTCCCGTGCAGTTGGTACTTCGCCCCCAAACGGACGAATATCACGATTATCGGGGTTACGCCGGAAAAGTGGAGAGCGGGGTGTTCCGCAAAGGCGATAAGGTGAAAGTGTATCCTTCTGAAATTGAAGCTACGGTATCCGCTGTGGAAGTTGGCAATAAAGAAGTTTCTGAAATTTACGCTCCGCAAAGCGCCGTTATTCACTTGGAAGAAGACGTGGACATCAGTCGCGGTTCGTTGATTGCCAAAGAAGACAACTTGATAAAAGTTTCCAACGAAATTGAGGCTACCATTTGCTGGATGGACGAGCGCCCGATGAGCGTTGGCGGGCGTTATCTGTTGCAACATAACACACGCACGGTCAATGTCATCGTAAAGGAAATCAAGGAACGCATTGATGTAAATACGCTTGAAAAATACACCGACGTAACGTCTGTTTCACTCAATGAAGTGGTTACGGTTAAATTGAAAACATCGGCACCACTGGCATACGATAGTTATAAAGACCTCCGCGAAACCGGAAGTGCCATTTTGATTGACCAAACCAGTTTGGTAACCGTTGCCGCCGTGCTTTTTAAGTAGAAAATAAATATGATGAAAGAAAAAAGCTACCAGTTGGTAGCTTTTTTTATACCTATACTGAAAAATAAGAAATTACACACGCCACGAGGCTCTCAACAGTAGGCTTCTTAGAGATAACACAATGCTTGGTGTGTTTTAAAACTTCATCGGCAGTGGTTTTACCTATACAGAAGGCGATTTCATCTGAAAAATGGTTCCAGCATAAAAAACTTTGAACTCCGGAAGGACTAAAAAACAAAATACCTTTTTGCTTGGAGTTTATTTTTTCAGCCTGTAAAAGAGTTCTATAAACCTGTATTTCACTGTATTGTATTTTATTATCTTTCAAAACATTAGGTAAAATATCCCGACGTAAATTTCCGGAAAAGAACGTAATCTCATTGTTAAGGCAATTTTGAACGATATATTTTCCTAAACTAACGGCATATTCCTCAAAATGAATTACTTTCCAGCCATTTTCAACAAGCAAGGTTGCTGTTTTCTCTCCCACACAAATACAAGGTATTGATTTTAAGTAAGAAACCTTTGGATTGCGTAAAACACTCCGCACGGCATTCTGGCTGGTAAAAAGAAGCAAGTCTCCTGCCCTATTCAATTTAAAATCAATGAAATCAATACGGATAAAATCCTTTTCCATTAAGGAAAATCCTTTTTCGGATAATTCATTTCGCTGCTGTAAATTCAGTTTTCGGGTGGATAGTATCGGAATCATTTTTTGGGCGTTTTATCAGAAAAATTACTTATTTTTTCAATAATAAAGTCATAATCGGATTGATTTTTGACGAAGTCTAGCTCGGTTACATCAATAATCAAGGAATGAATGTCGTTATTCTTCTGAATAAAGTCCAAATACCCATGATGAATTTGATTTAAATACTCTTTTGAGATGTTTTGCTCGTATTCGCGCCCTCTTTTCTTGATATTTTCAATCAAACGGTCAGTATTTTGATACAAAAAGATGTACAAATCGGGCTTTATGATTTGATTATACAAAATGTAGAACAATTTTCGGTACAACACGAACTCGTCTTCCGTTAGAGTTACCTGCGAGAAAATCAAAGACTTAAAAATATCGTAATCCGAAACAATAAACGGCTTAAACAAATGCGTTTGCGTTAATTGGTCAGACATCTGTTGATAGCGTTCGGTTAGGAACGACATTTCGAGCGTGAAACCGTATTGCTTCGGATTTTCGTAAAATTTCGGCAAAAACGGATTATCGGAAAAGCGTTCCAAAATAAGGCGCGCGTCAAAATCTTCGGCAATTTTGGTGGATAAAGTCGTTTTTCCCGAGCCGATATTTCCTTCAATGGCGATGTAATTATAACGTTTGAAGGGCGAAATTCGCTCAGGAATCGTAATTTTTTCGTTTGTCTTTGTTATTTCGGACGTATCGGTGGTGTTTTCCAAAAGTTCCTGAATGGATTTTTGCAAAACGGGATGTTTTTTTTCCGAAGCAATTTCAGCCAACGGAAACAAAACAAACTTTCGGTTTTCTATTTGAAGATGAGGAATTTGCAATCGTTCCGTATTAATAATTTCATCGTCAAAAAACAGAATATCCAAATCAATGGTTCGTGGTTGGTAGCCTTTTGTATCGGCATCACGCACCCTGCCTAATTCCTTTTCGATTAACAGAAGTTTTTCAAGCACTTGCTCAGGAGAAAGCGAGGTTTCGGCAAGCAGACAAGCATTGTAAAAATCGGCTCCCGAAAAGCCCCAAGCCGGCGTTTGATACACGGACGAAATTTCAACAATCCTTCCAAGTTGTTGATTTACAGAATCAACCGCTTGTTGCAAAAACCGTTTCCGCTCGCCCATATTGCTGCCTAACGATATGTAAACTTTGTGTTTCATAGTATTTGCAAAAATAACCATTAAAGTGGGAAACAGAAAATGAAAAGTGAAAAGTTTTTTGTAATTTTGCAGTAATAAATGCCAAGATTATGATTATACACCATTTAGGGGAAACCCCTTCGATTGCCAACCGGTTTCTTGCCGAATTGCGCGATGTTACCATTCAAAAAGACCGAATGCGTTTTCGTAAAAATTTGGAACGCATTGGCGAAATTTTGTGTTACGAGATGAGCAAAACGCTGACCTATCAGCCTGAAACGGTAAAAACGCCTTTGGGCGAAAAAGTTATGCAACTACATAAGGAAGAGGTAGTTATCTGTTCCATATTACGGGCTGGACTGGCACTGCATCAAGGACTTATGAATTTTTTTGACGGAGCGGACAATGCCTTTATTTCGGCGTACCGAAAACACAATTCCGAAACGGATTTTGATATTTTGGTGGAATATTTAGCTTCGCCGTCACTGGAAGGAAAAGTGTTGTTTTTGGCAGACCCGATGTTGGCAACGGGGCGTTCGTTTGTCAATGTATATGAGGCACTTGCACCTCTGGGAAAACCCAAAGCCGTGCATTTATTTGCCGTGATTGGCTCAGAGCAAGGTGTTGATTTCCTGAAAGATAAATTTCCGTCGGATACCCATTTATGGATTGCCACCATCGACCCGAAATTGAACGAAAAAGGCTACATCATTCCCGGTTTAGGAGATGCCGGCGATTTGGCTTTTGGCGACAAAATGCAACAATAAAACACTAAGCGGGATAGCCAAAAACAGCCATAAAATAGTCTCTTTCAGCCAAAAACGTTCTATTTTTTCAATATAAAGGGCAAACAAAATGGAAAGTTGCGCGAAAATGAAAATCGGTTCTTTTGAAAAGAAAACTGCCACCAGCCCCACCACCAAAAACTGAACGATTAGTTGGCTGCTTCCGCTGTGGTATTTACTTTTGAAAAAATATACCACGAGTGAAAGCACGAACATAACCGCCATAATTATCAAAGAGATAAGCATCGGCAGAAACAGCATTTCGCGATAGTCAAACCGCCATAACTTTTCAAAAGCCGGCACTTGATACGGCAGCTTGAAAACAAGCAAAGCAGCTGTTAATAAAATGACTACGCAGAAAAGTGCCAAAAACGGAATCAGCCAGTATTTTCGTTTTTTAGAACCGTAAAAAAGGAGTGATATCCAGATGTTTAACAAAAAAATAAACGCCCAAACGTTTAACAATCCGGCACAAACAATCAAAAAGGAAGCATCGAAAATTTTCTGTGGAACATTTTCTTCCGTTTTTAAGGTCATAATCCGCCAAATGGAAATGATAATCAGCAAATTAGAAGCCACCAAAGCCGGATTGTTAAAAATAAACGGAAAAATAATCGAAAAGATAGCGAAAAAGAAAATGGAATATGAATTGTTTTCAGTAAGTTCGTTCCAACGGTCTATTTTATTAAGAAAAGTCATTGATACTAAAAGCAATAGCAATGAACCTACCCGCGTGAGAATGTGCTTCCAATCCCACGGATTTTCAAAAATAAAATATTCGTAGAGAAAAAGCCCAAAGAGTAAAGCCGTGAAAATGAGCAATAAATTAATGGGCTTTGTGTTTTCAAACCGATTTGAAATCATATACCAAGTTCGTTCTTACAAAAAAATTAACGATAAATCGTTTAGTTACTGACCGTTATGTTAGCACCCGCAACCGAAACGCTGTAATTCAGCAACGGATGTTGTGCTCGTGATTGCTCCGTACTGATAATGTTGCCGTTAACAAGGCTGTAAATCGTTTTATCACAGGGGCAAATCACAAAAATATACGATTTTGTTTGCGAATCACACGCCACAAAACCATCTGTTGTTTTTGAGGCACACCGCAACCCCTCACAACCTGACGGATTTTGATTGGGGCAAGCTGCCTCCCAAGCCACAAACCGATTGTTACCCAAACCGGTAACGAATACGCCTTTGATGCCGATGTTGGGCAAAAAAACCGTATTCTGCGGATATTTCAAGGCATTGTAAGCCGGCAAATCGGTGTTGATTGTAAAAGAAAAACGAGCTTCGCTCAAAAACGGATTTCGTTGCACGTTTGATTTGGAGCAGGCTACCAAAAAAATCAAAAACACCGAAAAAATTTTTATGCCGGTTTTTAAAAATTTCATCTTATTCACTTTAAACAAAATTAAAACACGTATCCAATCCCCAGACAAATCACGCGATTTTTAAAATTGTAATCAGAGCTGAAACCGGTTTGGATAAGCGAAGCTTCACCACTTTCCAAAATATTGGTAAGCCCTTGCAGAAAACGCATCTCAAAAAACCACCCGATGTTGGTTTTGTAATTCAAGCCCACGGCCAATGACATATCAAAGGTGTCCAACGCCTTTTCACTCACGGGTGTGAAAACTCCGTTTTTTTCAAACGAAAAATCAGAATTGTTGAGCAAAAAGTTAAACTGAGGTCCTGCGTGCAAGCTTAATCCTCTGTAAATATTAATTTTAGCAAGCACCGGAGCTGATAAATAATCCAGTTTTAAATTGGTTTTTCCCACAACGGGCGAATACACCCTTGCCCCGATTCGTGAGTAAACGGCTTCGGTTTGGAGTGAGAAAAATTTTGAAAAAGGAAATTCAAGCGTAACGCCTGCGTAAATTCCGCTTCGGTTGTTCACGCTTGCCCCTTCGGTTGTATTGCCCACCAAAACGGAGTTGTTGTAACCGGCTCTTACGCCTAAATATTGAGCTTTCATCTGCCAAGCGGCAAATACCAGAAAGAATAATAATATCTTTTTCATTGTATAAAATATTTATATGTGTGGCAAATGTACCACTTTTTATCGATATGGATGTTTAACAACGGTATTTTTAAGCAATTTATATTTTTTTGGTGGTAATTATTTTCACCGGACAAGCTTTTTGGGCAGCCTCACAAGGTTCTAAAATACTATCATCGTGCGATTTAATTGTAAAAAAACCTTTTTTTTCGGTGGAACGAAGCAACACGCTTTTGCCGTCTTTTTTTGACATCTGAAATTGTTCAGGCGCCATTTCCACGCAATAATTGCAGCCGATGCACTTATCGCGTTGTAAGGTTACTATGACCATTTTTAATTATTTTTCGATTTTATTTATTGTTTGCAAATATACTTGTTTTGGAGTTAAAAAACCAAAAATCTTTTCTGACAATTTTCACAATGAGATTATTGATTTCGTATTTTTGTATACCGCTAAAAATCAGCTGTATTTTCGCAACTTGCAACGCGAGCGCTCCCGTCTCTCATTCGGAGCGCTCCCGCCGGTTATCCGAAGCGGTCGCGTTACTCAACGGGAGCGCTCCCGTTAAACCTCGGGAGCGCTCGCGATATCAGCAGCAATCTATTGGGGGTATACTTGGCACCAAAATTAACTAATATTTTCTTTTATATTGTTATCACCCCAAATAATATTTTATTATCTTCCGGCAATGTTTCGTTCTCCTTTAAATATTCTTTACTATAAAATTAAATTGTCTTGTGTTTCAAAACCACTTCCGTTATAAGTGCCAAAAGTCTTACGCCTCAACAAAATCTTCGTCCTTAAAACCAATGAGATACACTTTTTTAACGGCTCGGGTGAGTGCCGTGTAAAGCCATCGGAGGTAGTTATCGTCTGCCCCATCGGTCAGAAAAGGTTTTTCGATGAAAACAACGTCCCACTGCCCGCCCTGACTTTTATGACACGTAACGGCGTATGAAAATTTGACCTGCAAAGCGTTAAAAAACGGATTTTGTTTCACCTTTTCATAACGGCGATATGCCGTAGGTTCATCTTGATAATCAAGCAATACCTCTTGATAAAGTTGATTGTTTTGCTCGTAGGTTAGCGACGGGAATTCCGATTCAAGCGTGTCGAGCAAAAGCACCGTGTCAAAAGGCGGTTGGTCGGGGTAATCAATCAATTGCACGGAAACTTCGGCAAACCGAAAGCCGTAAAACTCACGAAATGCGTAAACCCGAAGCACCTCCAACGTATCGCCATTGGCAATAAAACCAACAGCAGATGAGTCTTTTAACCAAAAATAATTGTTTTTGACCACCATCAGCAAATCACCCGCCGAAAGCAAATTTTCACTATCAAGAATCACCTTTCGGATTTGTTTGTTGTAAAGCACCGCTCGTTTGTTGGAACGGACAATCAGTACGGTTTGTTCCGAGCCGTATTGTGAATAAGCATCTTCAATGGCTTCTTGTATTTCAACACCTTCTGTTAAGTGTTTGATATCTTTAAACTTATGAAGATTAAATTTGAAATCTTTGTAAAATGAAGCCTCAAAAAGCAATTCCCGAATTTTGGTGGCATTGTGTAAAATTCCGGATTTTTTTCCTTGTCGCACAACTTCATCAAGCTCAATATGACGGACTTCCTTATCATACTGAATTTCCAAATTTTGAACATCCAAAGCCGGACTATAATCGGAATTAACGGGGGGCAACTGCGCCGAATCGCCCATCAGCAAAAGTTTACACCCCGCCCCCGAATACACATAGGCAATCAAATCGTCTAAAAGAGCGGTTTGCTCGCTAAATCGGGCATCGGTATCGGCTATCATTGAGGCTTCGTCTACAATAAATAAGGTGTTTTTGCTCTTATTGGGCTTTCGGGTAAACGAAAAATTTCCGTTTTGACTTTTCGGGTAGTAAATATGTTTGTGTATGGTAAAGGCTTGCTGTTTGGCAAAACCACTCATCACTTTGGCTGCCCTTCCGGTGGGTGCAAGCAGCACGGCTTTGTGATTAATTGCGGGCAAATTTTGCAAGACGCAGTTAATAATTGACGTTTTTCCGGTTCCGGCAAATCCTTTTAACAAAAAAAGTTTTTGACTTGATTTTTCGTCCACCAAAAATTCGGTAAGTTGCTGTAAAGCAATATTTTGAATCAGTGTAGGAGTATGCAAAAAAGCCCCGAGCAAACCGTTAAAAAAGGTATTTTTATCCATAGTTTTTTTGATAGAGATGTCAAAAATATAATTTTTTTTGGCAAAAAACTTTTTTGAATGAAAAAAAATCGTAGCTTTGCAGTAAACCAGTCAAGAAAAAATATTTTTAAACAATGAAAAAAATTTTACAAATTGCACTTTGGGCGGTAGGGTCGTTTTTCTGTTTCCTGATTTATAAATCGGTTACCGGTCCCATTGAATTTAACAAAATTAAAACAGAACGCTACACAGCAGTAATCAGCAAATTGAAAGATATCCGTGATGTGCAAGAGGCGCATCGGGTAATTACGGGTAAATATGCCAATAACTTTGATGAATTAACAAAATTCATTGAAAATGCGCAATTTACCATCACCTCACAACGCGACACAAGCTGGGTGGAGTTTGACAAAAACTTTAAAATTGACGTACTAAAACAAGGAGTTGTTGTAGATACGTTGGGGTATGTTAAAGTGAAAGATTCTTTATTCAAAAACTCTGACCGTTATAAAGACCTCAGATTCGTTCCCGGGGCTCAAAACCCGAAAGAAGAATTCGTTTTAAAAACGGCTTCTCTTGACAAAAACGGGTATTCAGCTTCTGTTTTTGAAGTATCTGTTCCGAAAGAAAAAGTACTTTGGGGGCTTGATAAAGATGAAATCGCCAAAGAAATTGTAAAAACTTCGGTTGAAGATGTGAAAGGTGCAGAAATTAAAGTAGGTTCATTGGAAGAACTTAGCACAAATGGAAACTGGCCTACGTCATACGATGCAAAAACAGCAAGAAAATAGCATATTTAAAACGTATTTCAAGGAATTGTCCATTCAAATTAACTTGGATGGACTTTCTTTTTGTATCTTCAATCCTGTATTGAACTATGTTGAAGCAATTTACAACTTCCCGATAAACTTCAACTACAAAACCAAACAGGACATTGAACAGGAAATTTATGCCGTTTTGGAATCAGAAGAAGACCTTAGGCAAGATTTCAACAACATAAAAGTGTATCACAACACGCCTATTTTCACGTTCATTCCGCAGGCGCTTTTCAACGGAAAGAAAAACGCCATTGAATATTTGAAATACAGCATTGATGTTTCGGCTTTGAAAGAGAATTTTGTGGAATATGACCGCATTGTCCCTATCGACACCGTAAACGTATATATCCCTGATATTCTGATTAATAATATATTAATCGAATACTACGGCGCTTTTGAATACCAGCACTTTTCATCATCACTTTTGCGAATGCTTTTACGGCATTATGCCTCACACGCCTACGAAATTATGTACGTTTATGCCGAGCAAAATTCGTTCTATTTCGTGATGTTTCGCGATAAAAAACTTTATTATTTCAATCGGTTTGAATACCAAACTTTTGACGATTTACTCTATTACATTCTCTTTACCATTGAGCAATTGAACATCAATCCGGAGCGCGTTCCGCTGTATTTCATTGGCGATATGAACATTAACGTACTGATTTGCGAACGCATACAACGTTACATCAAGTACATTTACTTGATGAAGTACAACAAAAGTTATTTTTCGGAAGGAATGGACGAAGGTTTGATACATCAAAATTTCGTGCTGACACAATCGTTTTAAGGCTTCTTTACTAATTTATAATCTATTGAATCTATGCAAAATAAACTAAAATCGGTAGCCGAATTTCACAAGGCTTTCGGACTTAACGTACGCCAAAACCCAACAACGGATTTAAGCGATGCACTCATCACGCTTCGTTTTAAGTTAATGGAAGAAGAAAATTCAGAATATTTGCAGGCGGCTCGCGATAAAAATCTAACCGAAGTAGCAGATGCACTGGGTGATATGCTCTACATATTATGCGGAACCATCATTGAACACGGGTTGCAACACAAAATTGAGGAAGTTTTTAACGAAATTCATCGTAGCAATATGAGCAAACTGGACGAAAACGGCAAACCCATTTACCGAGAAGACGGAAAAGTAATGAAAGGCGCAAATTATTTTCCGCCTGATATTCAAAAAATTATAAACGAATAAAAAAATGCTCTCTACCTGATAGAGAGCATTTTTTGTTTATCGAACGGCAACCAGTTCCACATCAAAAATCAATGGCGCATTGGGCGGAATGACACCTCCAGCACCGCGACTTCCGTAAGCTAAATCGGCAGGAATCACCAAACGGGCTTTGTCTCCTTCTTCAAGCAACAAAATACCTTCGTCCCAACCCGAAATCACTTGCCCCACACCCACCGTAAACGACAGCGGCTGATTGCGGCGATGCGACGAATCGAAAACCGTTTTGTCAAGCAACATTCCGGTGTAATGAACGGAAACGTTATCGCCCACTTGTGCTTTTTTTCCGTTACCTTTGTGCGTAATTTTATAGAAAAGACCGCTTTGAGTTCTTTCAAATCCTTCGGTTTCAGCGGCTAAGGCTTGTTCTGCTTTTCGGTGCTCTTCTTCAAGGCGTTTGGCTTTTTCGGCATTGAAGTTTTCAAAGGCTTGGGCGGCATTCCACTTTTCAGCTTCCTCTCCTACCCGCACAATGGTAATTTCCTCAATTTTATCACCTTGCGCAATGCTGTCCACTACATCTTGTCCTTCAACCACTTGCCCAAAAACGGCGTGTTTGCCATCTAACCACGGGGTTGGCGCGTGAGTGATAAAAAACTGACTTCCGTTAGTTCCGGGACCGGCATTAGCCATTGAAAGCACACCGGGTTTATCGTGTTTTAAGTCGCTAATAAACTCATCATCAAATTTATATCCGGGGTCGCCGGTTCCCGTCCCCAACGGGCAACCACCCTGAATCATAAAATCAGGAATCACTCTGTGAAACGTGAGTCCGTTGTAATAAGGCTCGCCCAAAGGTTTTCTGCTGTTTTTTTGTTTTCCTTCGGCTAATGCCACGAAATTCCCAACCGTTCCGGGGGTTTTATCGTGCGTTAGTTTCACTAAAATACTGCCTTTATTTGTTTTAAACTTTGCGTAAATTCCGTTTTGCATTTCTTTATTTTTTTGAAGTTGCAAAAATAAAGAAGATTTAAAAAATCCGCAAAAATTATCGTTTAAAGTTTTCTGCACTGTGAATTATCTTATTATATTTGCCCGATTTTTATTGTAACAACCCGATAAATTCAGTTTAAAAAGAATTGAAATATCTAAAAAAATGCACTTTTTACCTAAAAAAATAGAACAATACACCACACAACACACTGAAAATGAACCTATTTTATTGCAAGAACTTTCCAAACGAACATTTTTAAACGTATTGCAACCCCGTATGCTGAGCGGGCATTTTCAGGGCAGACTTTTAAGCCTGTTGTCAAAATTAGTCAATCCCGTAACTATTTTAGAAATAGGAACTTACACCGGATACGCCACCCTTTGCCTTGCCGAAGGCTTACAACCCAACGGAATTTTACACACCATTGACGTAAACGAAGAACTGCAAGACCTTCAACGTGAGTTTTTTAACCGAAGCGGAAAAGGAACGCAAATTATTCAGCATTTGGGGCAAGCCATAGATATCATACCGAAATTAAACGCAAAATTCGATTTGGTGTTCATTGATGCCGACAAAAAAAATTACGCCAATTACTTTGATTTGGTTATCGAAAAAATGAATAAAGGAGGCATTATTTTATCGGACAATGTGCTTTGGAGCGGAAAAGTAGTGGAAGAAATAAAGCAAAACGACCAGCAAACAAAAGCATTAATCGCTTACAATCAGAAAATTAAAAATGACCCGCGCGTTGAAACCATTTTGTTGCCTATCCGCGACGGGCTCAGTGTTTCAAGAATCTTATGAAACATTAACACGAAAGATATTTTTAACAAAAATTTATGATTCACTTAACAAATGAGATAAGGTAAAATGGTACCTTTGTATCACTAACTTTTATTTTTGTTTCAAATGAAAAAAATCTTGTTAATGGGTATGTTTATACTCACAGCAATGAGTGCTAAGGCACAGTTTCGTTATGGCGCAAAAGCAGGTTATGAACTTTCTAATTTGAGTATTTCATCACCTGCCAGTAGCGTTAAAATTCTTCTTGGCAACAAATCAGGGTTTTACGCCGGTGGTTTGGTTGAGTACGGCTTTGGCAACAATTTCAGTATTCAGGCAGAGGTGCTTTATGTGAATTTAGGAGGCAAATTAACTGCCGATGTAAGTAAACTTCCTAAAACATTTAATAATGAGCAATTAGGAGAAGAATTTCTAACATCAGTTATTGACGGAAAGGCAGTTGTTACCCTACATCAATTGGCAATTCCGATATTTGCCAAGTACGGATTTGACAAATTTTCAGTAAACGGAGGTTTTGATATAAACGTTTCATTAGGAGTTTCAGCCAGTATGGAGGGAATTGTTGAAGGCAAAAAACGCAATCTTATTGAAGAAATTGAACGAGAAAATCAGCTCAAAATCAATGACGAAGCCAACAAACAATTGAGCTCGGCAACTTTTGGGTTACACATTGGGGCAGAATATGCTTTCACGGATAATTTCTTTGCCGAAGTGCGTTATAATTGGGGACTTTCATCGCTAAACAAAAACTTCACTGATTTTATAAACCTAAAACAACGCCACTTGCAAATTGGTGTGGGATACAAATTTTAAATACTTATTGAGGACTTTTTCAAAAACGACATTTTTAACTAATAATCATTAATTTAGACGTTTCGTTTTTGAAAAAGTCTTTCTTTTTTCGATGAAAAAAGTCATATTTTTACTTTTAATCCATTTTTCCGTTTCGGGACAAACGAACAAAGACTTGATAGGCTATAACAAATACATAGCTATGGGATTTACGTTTTCAAACATTGAAGCAAAAGCCCCCGAAATCAGTAATTTACGATTCCTTTCTGACGTAAAACAAGGATTTTTTATTGCCGGTGGAAAGCAATGGCAAATCAGCTCGTCGCTTCTAATAGATATTTGTTTAAAAATCGCACAATCAGGCGGAAAATTAGAAAATACAACCTTCTTCATCAAAAAGACTTTTCCGGACGAGATTGAAAAGTACCGCAACGCAACACTAAAATTAACTATCTATCAAGTAAGTACAGAAATTAATTTGATTCATTACATCGGCAAATTACGAATTTATACCGGCATACAACCTTCTTTAATTTTTTACGGAACTTTGTCAGAAAAAAACACTAAAGCTCCATCTCCTCCAATCCCATTTCCTCCTGAGCATCAAGAACCTACAAAATTAAAAGGCAATTTTGACATTTTCAGCTTACGAGGACAAACGGGAGTGTCTCTCCAATTAAACAAACGACTCACCGTAAAAATTTCATACCATTTTGGGATTTTTAACACCTATGAAGTTTACTTCGAAAAAACAAAAATCCAATTCAACCACAATTCCATTCAAACCGGATTGGGATACTATTTTGATTTTTAAAGAAATAACAGTGTTATTAGGATATTAATTACACTATTTCAAAGTAAAATCACTTTGATTAACTTCTTGCGGAACGCCATCAACTGAAACCTCCAAAAGGTTGCCATAATAACCGCATTTTTCATTCCCGAGATGACTTCCTTTAACATCAAGGCGGTATGTTTTAGCCTTGTTTTTCAGATAGATAGTTTCCGTTTTATTGGTATAAAAATCAACCCGAGTGGCAAAAATACCTATCGATATATGTTTGGACTCACCGATTTCAATATCATACGCCATAGGCAAGTTGTTTACCAATTTATATACTGTAATGTTTTGCGTATCTGCCTTCCCTGTATCATTCACGAAATAAGCATATTGAGAAGAATTTTCCGGAATAATTATTTGAAATATTTTAGGTTGATTTTGACAATAAATCACCTCCTTCTCACAGTTTACGAGAAAAGGCAACAACAAAAAGAGACATAAAATTTTTTTCATATTATTATGGTTTTTACTGTCGATTGTTTCGTACAAAGTCACAAAAACAAAATGAATTAATCGTCAAAAAACTGTTTTTTTAATATTTAATTGATTGAAAAATGAACGTTTTTAATCATATGCTCAAATAAAATGCTTATTTTCGCCGTCTGAAAATTAGAAGTTGTACAGAAAATGACTCAAAAAACACTTGAAGATTTGGAGTTTGGCACGGTACTTTCACAAATTTCCGAAATTTGCCAAACCGAACTGGGGAAAAAATATGCACTGAAAATCAAACCCTTTGACGATAAAGAAGCATTGCTTTTCGCCTTACAACAAACCAACGAATACGTGTCTTCTTTTCAAAATAACAACGTGATTCCCGCTCACGGCTGCGAGAAAGTAAGCTCGGAAATCAAACTGCTTCAAATTGAGGATACTACGCTGGAAATTGCCGGCATTCGGAAACTCTATACGCTTTCGCAAACCGTTAATATGCACATTCTTTTCTTTCGAAAATTTAAAGAATTGTACCCGATTTTGCACCAAACTTCCGAGAGCATTGAGTACACCACCGAAATTGCGGAAGCCGTCGAAAAAATTATTGATAAATTTGGCGAAATCAAAAACGAAGCCTCACCCGCTTTGGCTACTATCCGAAAGGAAATCAGTCAGTTAAAAGGAAAAATCAACGAGAGTTTTAACCGTGCATTGGCAGAATACAACGCTTCGGATTATTTGGATGACATTCGCGAAACCGTAGTTGAAAACCGTCGCGTGCTTGCCGTAAAAGCGATGCACAGACGCAAGGTAAGTGGCACAGTATTAGGAAGTTCAAAAACAGGAAGCATCGTTTACATCGAACCGAAACAAACCGAAATGTACTCCCGCGAGCTGACCAACTTGCTGTATGACGAAAAGGAAGAAATCCAACGGATTTTAAAGCAACTCACCGCATTTTTGAGCGAATTTGTATGGCTTTTCAAAGATTATCAAAGTTACGTAACAGCCATCGACATTATTTATGCCAAAGCGAAATATGCGCTGAATATGAATGGGTTACTACCTGAAATTACCGACGAACGCATTTTGGACTTGAAGGAAGCCTACCACCCGTTGCTCTACTTGAACAACCAAAAGGAAGGCAGTCCCACCTATCCTCAAAACATTCAACTCTCTGACCAATCGCGAATTATCGTCATTTCGGGCCCGAACGCCGGAGGAAAAAGTATCACCCTGAAAACCATCGGATTACTGCAACTAATGTTGCAAAGTGCGATGCTCGTTCCTGTGCATCATCGGTCAAAAATGTGTTTATTCAGCAGAATTTTAACCGATATTGGCGACAATCAATCCATTGAAAATCATTTAAGTACGTATAGTTATCGACTTAAAAATATGAATTATTTCTTACGGAAATGCAATGCCGAAACCCTGTTTTTGATTGATGAATTTGGAACGGGAAGCGACCCCGAACTGGGCGGAGCTTTGGCAGAGGTTTTCTTAGAAGAATTTTACCACCGAAAGGCTTTTGGCGTGATTACCACCCATTACGCCAATTTGAAGATACTTGCCAATGAACTTCCGCACGCTACCAACGCCAATATGTTGTTCAATGACAAGACGTTAGAGCCCATTTACAAACTCATTGTGGGCGAGGCGGGTAGCTCATTCACCTTTGAAGTGGCACAGAAAAACGGCATTCCGTTCGGACTTATAAATCGGGCAAAAAAGAAAATTGAAAAAGACAAGGTGCGGTTTGATGCCACCATCGCCAAGTTGCAAAAAGAACGCAGCAAAATGGAGAAAACCGCTGAAAATCTGAAAGATGAAGAAACAAAAGCACGCGAAGAAGCCAAACGATTGGAACAACTCAACGACCGCATAAAATCCAAATTGGTGAATTATCAAGAATTGTACGACCAAAATCAGCGAATGATTTCATTAGGAAATAAAATCGACGAAGTTGCCGAGCGGTATTTTTACGACGGCAAAAAACGTCCGTTAGTTTCTGATATACTGCGAATTATAGAAAGTGAAAACGCCAAACGCAAACAACTTTCAAAATTGGAAAAGCACAAACAAAAACAGCAGAAAAAAGAAACCGAAGCCGAAGTTCAAAAACAAATGGAAACCATTCGGGAGCAGAAAAAAGCCGAGAAAAAAGAGAAAATAAAACAAGAAAAAGTCGCCAAAGAAAAAATGCAACGAGCCTTGAAAGTCGGTGATCGTGTGCGGATTAAGGACAGCCGCAGCGTGGGAAGCATCGACAAAATTGAGCGGGACAAGGCCATCGTCAATTACGGAATGTTTACCACCTCCGTTACGTTATCGCAATTGGAATTGGTTGAAAAGAAAAGTTAATATTTACTAAACACTTGTTTTTCCTGTCGCTTTTTAGTAAATTAGCCGTGTAAATGAATGAGATGGGAATCTCACATTTATGTTTTTTCGTGCTATTAGATTTATTTAAACAGAGAAGGGTTGTTTTGAGTAACAATCCTTCTTTTATTTGTATTTACATAAATCTACTATTCTACTTTTAATACACATTTTTTCAAGTAAGGAAACACAAATTGTGTGTAATTTTTATATGCGTTTTGTGTAATTTACACATATTTTAACGAAGCATACACAGTGTACACAAAATTTAATTCAACAACAATACAATGATTACCAATATTTTAAAACAATAATTCTCAACCAGAGTTAATTTGGTACACTTTTTTCAATATAACTAACGTAAACACAAAAAATAAAAGTTATGGCAACAGAAAATTTAACTTCAAGAATAAATAATTTGTCAAATTTGAATCCAGTTGTGATTTATGACGGCATAATGGAAATGATTTTTCAAGAGGATAAAAAACAGGAAAATGTTGCTCAACTGAAAAACGCACCCACTTTTATGGAAAAGGTTTATAAAGTGATCATTACCTTTTTCAAAACAAAAAATTAGGATAAAAACAATTATAATTGGTATAAAACAAAAAATTAGAAAAAAAAAACAAAAATTTATTCATTACTGTAAAATTAAAATTAATCATTAAAACAATCATTTGAAACAGACATTAAAGCAAAAAATTAGAAAAAACTAAATTACAATTTAACATCTTTTAGCACAAAAAACAATTATTAATTTTTAAAGTAAAAACTTATGAAAAAAACTTTATTTTTAAGCGTATTAGCATTAGGTAGCCTATCGGCTTTTGCACAGGAAAGAAATGTAGAAATTGAAAAATCAGCGGTTACTGCCATTCAAGAGGAAGAGTACACCGAAGTTGAAAAAGATAAACTCCCTGCCGCTGTGGTAGAGGCTTTTGCAAAAACCTATGAAGGAGCAACCATCAACAAAGCATTTGTCAATGCCAAGGAAGAGTACAAAATTGAAGCAACCGACAGTAATTCAGAGGCTTTCGTGGTGTACTTTGACAAAGATGGAAACCTGTTAAAAAAATAAAATAGGAGTTAGTAGTAGTATTTATATGCATTGTGAAAAAGGACTTTCTGTATTCAGAAAGTCTTTTTTTATGCTTTTTGGATTTTTCAATAAAAAAAACAGCACAGGTTTCTGTGCTGTTTTTCATATTTTACTTGATTATACCGAAAGTATCTTATTAAACGTATAACTCGGTTGCATCGCTTCGTACGTTTTTTTCGTTTCGGGGAAGTAATATCCGTTGATATTAACGGAATTCCCTTGTACTTGGGCAAGTTCCGAAACGATTCGTTCTTCATTGTCTTTCAATTGTTTAGCAATCGGAGCGAACTCCCTTGCCAAATCAGCATCTTGCGTTTGTGAGGCTAAGGCTTCCGCCCAGTAAAGTGCCAAATAGAAATGACTTCCGCGATTGTCAAGCTGACCTAATTTTCGTTGTGGCGACTTGTCGTTTTCCAAAATTTTCTCGGTCGCCTCGCCCAACGTATTTGCCAAAACCAACGCTTTCGGGTTGTTAAAAGTGTTTGCCAAATGCTCCAACGAAACTTCCAACGCCAAAAACTCGCCTAGCGAATCCCAACGCAAATAATTTTCACCCAAAAACTGCTCCACGTGTTTGGGGGCTGAACCGCCTGCACCCGTTTCAAAAAGTCCGCCACCGTTCATAAGCGGCACAATCGAAAGCATTTTGGCACTGGTTCCTAACTCCAAAATCGGGAACAAATCCGTTAAGTAATCGCGAAGTACGTTGCCCGTTACCGAAATCGTATCCTCGCCTTTCGCCAAACGATTGAGCGTGTAGCGTGTTGCTTCTTCCGGGGATAAAGTTTTAATTTCCAGTCCGTTAGTGTCGTGCTGACGTAAATATTTCGTTACTTTTTTGATAAGTTCGGCATCGTGGGCACGTTTTTCGTCTAACCAGAAAACGGCGGGCGTTTGTGTGGCTTTGGCTCGCGACACGGCTAATTTCACCCAATCCTGAACAGGAGCGTCCTTCACTTGGCACATACGCCAAATATCACCAACTTCCACATTTTGTGATAGATACACAGTTCCGTCTTCGCCCACTACGTTCACCACACCATTGTGTTCTATTTCAAAAGTTTTGTCGTGTGAACCGTATTCTTCCGCTTTTTGTGCCATCAATCCCACGTTCGGTACGGTTCCCATTGTGGTGGGGTCGAAGGCTCCGTTTTCCTTACAGAAATTGATAACTTCGGTGTAAATTCCCGCGTAACTGCTGTCGGGAATAACCGCCAAAGTGTCTTGCGTTTCGCCTTTGGCATTCCACATTTTTCCCGAATTGCGAATCATTGCCGGCATCGAAGCATCGATAATTACATCACTGGGAACGTGCAAGTTAGTAATTCCCTTGTCGGAATTCACCATCGCCAAAGCGGGGGAATTTTCCAAAGCAATTTGGATATCTTTTTCTATTTTTTCTCTTTCAGAAGATTCTAAATTTGCGATTTTTGCAACGATATCGCCAAATCCGTTATTGGCATCAGCACCGATTTTTTTGAGCGTATCGGCGTGTTTTTCAAATACATCGGCAAAAAACGTACGTACGGCGTGCCCAAAAATAATCGGGTCGGAAACCTTCATCATCGTGGCTTTCATATGCAAGGAAAACAACAATCCGTTTTCTTTTGCCACTTTCACCTGTTCTTTTAAGAAGGCGAGTAGGGCTTTTTTGCTCATCACGGCAGCGTCAATGATTTCGCCTGTTTGTAATGCGGTTTTTTCTTTCAAAACGATTTTTTCACCCGATGCGGTTACTAGTTCAATCTTCACGTTATCAGCCTTTTGGGTTGTAACGGATTTTTCACTATGGAAGAAATCGCCCTGCTGCATTGTTGCCACCTGCGTGCCGGAATCTTTCGCCCAAGCCCCCATACTGTGCGGGTGTTTTCGGGCGTAATTTTTCACGGCTTTGGGAGCACGACGGTCAGAATTTCCTTCGCGAAGCACCGGATTTACGGCACTTCCTTTCACTTTATCGTAGCGCGTTTTGATGAGCTTTTCGGCTTCGGTTTTCGGTTCTTCCGGATAGTCGGGCAAATCGTAACCTTTTGATTGTAATTCCTTTATGGCAGCCACCAACTGCGGAACCGACGCACTGATGTTAGGCAATTTGATAATGTTTGCCTCGGGCTGGGTTGCCAGTTTTCCGAGTTCAGTAAGGGCATCTTCCACTTGTTGTTCTTTCTTTAAAAAATCAGGGAAGTTTGCCAAAATTCGCCCTGCTAATGAAATGTCTTTGAGCTGAAAATCAATCCCCGACGAAGCCGTAAAACGCTTAATAATAGGTAATAAAGAATGCGTAGCCAAAAGCGGTGCTTCGTCCGTTTTTGTATAAATAATGGTTGCTTTTTTAGTCATTTTTCTTTCTATTTTTACATATCTATTTACAAAAGTAGCTAATTATTTTGAAACAAAGCCTTTTTTCAGCATTAAAATAACAATAACACTTAAAAAGCTTTGATTACCTTTTCAAAAGCGATAATGGTTTGGTCTAAATCAGCATATGAAAGAGCATCATTCAGGAAGTAACTCTCAAAGGCGCTTGGCGGTAAATAAATACCTTCGGCAAGCATTCCGTGGAAGTATTTTTTGAAAAGTTCCATATTACTTTTAGCCGAAGACACAAAATCAACTACCTGATTTTCATTAAAATGCAATGAAATCATTGAGCCAAACCTGTTAATTTGAAACGGAATGTCGGTAGCCGAAAGTACCGCTTCAAATCCTTTATGTAGATATTCTGTTTTTTTGGCGAGACTTTCAAACACTTCAGGACGCTGATTCAACTCGGTAAGCATCGCCAAACCGGCACTCATCGCCAACGGATTGCCGCTCAACGTACCCGCCTGATACACGGGACCTTCGGGCGCTAAAAAACGCATAATTTCACGGCTTGCTGCAAAAGCCCCTACGGGCAATCCGCCACCGATTACTTTCCCGAAGGTAACAATATCTGCCTTTATACCAAGAACTTCCTGCGCCCCTCCTTTTGCCAAGCGAAATCCGGTCATCACTTCATCAAAAATAAGTAAACTTCCGTTTTCAGTACACAATTTACGCAAGGCTTCCAAAAATCCTGCTTGGGGCGGCACACAGCCCATATTTCCGGCTACGGGTTCGATAATCACGGCAGCGATTTGCTCAGGATTGGCTTCAAAAAGCACTTTTACCGACTCTATATCGTTGTAAGCAGCTAAAAGTGTGTCTTTTGCCGTTCCTTGCGTAATACCGGGGCTGCTGGGACTACCAAAGGTAACCGCTCCACTGCCTGCTTCAATCAAAAACGAATCGGAATGCCCGTGATAACAACCTGCGAATTTGATAATTTTTTCGCGGTTGGTGTACCCACGTGCCAAACGCACGGCACTCATACAGGCTTCGGTTCCACTGTTTACAAAACGAATTTTATCAATATTCGGAACCATCGAAACAGCTAACTCGGCAATGCGGATTTCTAACTCGGTTGGTATCCCGAACGAGGTTCCGCAAGCGGCTTTTTCGGTAATGGCTTTAACCACCGGCCGGTGGGCGTGCCCTAAAATTAACGGACCCCACGAGGCAATATAATCAATATACTTTCGATTATCCTCATCGTAAAGATATGCTCCTTGCGCTTGTTTTATGAAAATTGGCTCTCCGCCTACTGCATTAAAAGCCCGAACGGGCGAATTAACCCCACCGGGCAATACTTTTTTTGCTTCGGCGAAAAGCTCACTGCTTCTTTTATACAACATTTTAAAACTATTACAAATTATTTCGCAAAGATATTAATTTTACGGGCATTTTGCAATGATTTGATTATTTTTTAAATGGTTGTTTTTCTTACCTAAAAACTTGGCAACGTTTTGGAATTTCACCAATATTTTGCTTTAAAAAAATTTAATTTTCAGCAAAATAAAAATCGGTTATTCACTTGCTGAATAACCGATTTTTACCACGTTTTTCTAAATTTCTGTTATTTGTTAATGGCAGGGTCTTTGATTCCTTCTTCAATCATATTGTAGAATTGATCCAATTTCGGAAGCACCACAATGCGGGTTCTTCGGTTTTGAGCCTTGCCTTCTTTGGTCGCGTTGCTGGTTACCGGAACGTATTCACTGCGTCCGGCGGCAGTCATCCGCGAAGGGGTAACCCCGAAATCGTTTTGCAATATACGCACTACCGCAGTGGCTCGAAGCACGCTCAAATCCCAGTTATCTTTTACGGAACTGTTTGCCCTAAACGGCACATTATCAGTATGTCCTTCTACCATAAATTCAAAATCGGGTTTATTTTTAACCACAGCGGCTACTTTGCCCAACACTTCTTTGGCTCGGCTGGTAACGGCATAACTTCCGCTGCTGAAAAGCAATTTATCGGAAATATTTACGAAAACCACTCCTTTTTCAACCTTAATTTCAATATCTTGGTCGTCCAAATTCCCTACGGCTCCTTTCAGGCTTTGTACCAAAGCCAAATTAATTGAGTCACGGCGCGTTACGGCATCGCGTAAGTTACGGATTGTCAAATCCTTTTCGCGAAGGCTTTCCAATGATTTTTCAAGGTTTTCAGCTCCTTTTTGGGTCAGCGTGGTTAAATTGCCCACATTGCTGATAAGTTGCTGATTGTTTTCTTTAAGCAAATCATTTTGATTTTTGAGGCTTGTTACCTGATGTTGCAAACTCTCATAATCTTTCAAACATACATTCAATTTCATTGTTGCCGTGTTTAGCAAATCTTCGGTTTGTTTGTGTTTCTCTGCCAATTCATTATACTTTTTATTTGAAACACAAGATGTTGCTAAAAAACCGACCAATGAAACAACAACTAAAATTTTTCTCATTTCTAACTTTGTTTATTTTATAAGGTTCGTGTGCAAATTTACTATTTTTTCTCAATTAAGCTCGTTAAAAAACTTTTTATTTTTAACAAAGTATGCCCAAACCACTGATTTTATGTAATAATACGATGAAAACAAGCCAGGTGTTCGCTTACTTTTAACAGCAAAAAAACGCTTATAAAAACCAAAATGAGCCCGAACGATTGCCCACGTAAACCAAAACTTACCTTGCAAAGCAAATCGTACGCCCGCTATGCCATCAAGCACCATCCGCAAGAATAAAGTGCTATACAACCCTTGTTGAGGCAGGTTTTTCAAAAGCATAAACAGGCTGTTTCGAAAATTGAGATAGGTTTTTTGCGGATTATCGGTTGGCAAGGTAGCTCCTCCGATATGATAAACCACGCTTTCAGGACTAAAAACCACCTTTTTGCCCAAGTGATGCAATCGCCAACAGAAGTCAATTTCCTCTTGATGCGCAAAAAAATCGGTGTCAAAGCCGTTAAGCCGATGAAAAACAGCTGAACGGACAAAAAAACAAGCGCCAGAAGCCCAGAAAATTGTTTTTTCAGTGTCATACTGCCCGTTATCGGTTTCGATGGTATCAAAAATACGTCCTCGACAGAACGGAAATCCGTATTTATCGATAAAACCGCCCGCCGCACCGGCATATTCAAACTTTTCACGGTGTTTGTAGTCCAAAATTTTGGGTTGAACCGCCCCTACGGCATCATCGGCAAACCATTTCGGGACGTTTGCAAGCCAATTTTCGGTAACCTCAACATCTGAATTAAGCAAGCAGTACACATCGGCTGTAATTTGCTCTAATGCAGCATTGTAGCCTCGGGCATATCCTCCGTTAAAGGGCAGTTCAATTACTTCGACCTGCGGAAAATCAGTTTTCAGCATCGTTACCGAATCATCTGTTGAAGCGTTATCTACCACATAAACAGCAGCTTGGGGAGAATAACACAACACCGAAGGCAAAAACTTCTCCAAAAGCGCCCTTCCGTTCCAATTGAGAATTACAACAGCAACTGTCATCGGTTTTACTTGATAATATATTGTTCCTGAGAGTACTGCGATACCCGAAATGCCCCCAACGGATTTTTAGTAGCATCTTTTGTATTGACAATATTGCCGTAAACCCGCGTCGGAACGGTGTACGAAGGCGGACCACCACGTCCGCCACCATCACTGATGGCTACACTTCGTAACAACTTGGCTATTTGCATATAATCGGGCGAAATGCGATACAGACTCATTTTTATGGTGTCATTCACCTTCAATTCGTGTTCCAAACCAAGTGTGGTGAAAAAGAATTTTTTACGTGCTAAAAACTTATCGTCTAACGTAAAAAGCTCATCACGAGCCGTGTCGTTCATTTTCACCAGATAGTTATTTTCTTCGTTTTCAATGCCGTCAAAAAAGAATTTAACTTCTATTTTATCACCTAAAAACCCGCCGTTGTTGTTCTGTTCAGCCCGCGAAACATCAATAGTGGCTGTTTCGTGCATCGTTGCTTTTGCGGTATACGATTCTCCCTGAAAATCAACTCGTAACTCATATTCCTGATTTAAGGCCGGGATAAATTCTTCTTTGCAAACGTAAAAACTTCCGCCTACGCCAAAAGGAATGTCAAAATAAAAACCCGGTACTTCGTACGGAATTGCCTCAAAAGACATTTCGGAAAGCGCAAACTCCTTGCCGTTTTCAGCAATGATTTTCACCACGGCACCCCGCACGGGTTTTGAGATGGCATCGTGGTAATAATCGCGCGTATGGGTCAGATGCACAACGGGATAGGCTTTATTTTCGCCTTTTTTCCAATCAATACGGGCATCAATGACCAACATTTGGGCTTGTGAATCAAGGTTCACGTCAATCACTTCCTCGCACGAAGCCAGTAACATCAGTAAAAAACAATAGACGTAAAATTTTTTTTTCATCATTAAAACGTAAAATTATAGGTTACACTGGGGATAATCCCGAAAATAGAAAGTTTGACCGCCTCGTTTTGGCGTGTGGTTTCATTTTCACGAAACGAAATTGATACGGCATTTTTTCTGTTGTACAAATTGTAAATCCCGAAAACCCATTCGCTCTTCCAGCGTTTGTTTTGGCGCTGTGGGGTATAGGTTGCCGATACATCAAGCCGATGATAGGTAGGCAAGCGGTATTCGTTTCGTTTACTGTAATTCAGAATGGTTTGCCCCAAATAATCATACGCCCCAACGGGATAATTTGCCGGAAGCCCCGTTTGCAAATTGAATGCCGCACCGAACGTCCATTTGGGGTTGAGTGCATAAGTAGCCGTTACCGACAGGTCGTGAGGCTTGTCATAAGGCGTGCTGTACCACGCCCCGTTATTAATTCCGGGCTCATCGGGTGTTCGCCCTTGGGTTTGTTGTTCTGACTTTGAAAGCGTGTAGGCAATCCAACCGGTGAGTTTCCCCGTGTTTTTACGAAAGAGCAATTCCAACCCGTAAGCACGACTGTGCCCGCTCAGAACCACCTGTTCAATGGCTTCGTTGGCGATAAGGTCGGCTCCGTCAATGTAATCAAGTCGATTTTGGGTGGTTTTGTAATATGTTTCAGCTTCAAAACTGTACGCATCTTCAAGAAAATTACCGGCATAGCCCACCGCTACCTGATTGCCCAGTTGCGGTTTGAGGTAACGGTCGCTCGGTGTCCAAACGTCGAGCGGTGTGGGTGACGAGGTGTTTGAAATCAAGTGCAAATACTGCGCATTTCTGCCGTAACTTGCCTTTACGGAATGGTTGTCATTCAGTGCATACGACAAGGTAAGACGGGGTTCGAGATGCCCGAAAACATCAATGAGTTTCCCGCTGCCGTACTCTTGTGTTCCGATGGGTGTTGCCTTTTGATAAATGCGACGTGCGGCATTAAAATCCACGGCTTCATCGTTTTTATACCGATTCAGCACGCGTGCCCCCAACTGATAAAACGAATTGATGCGCAACCCGTACGACACATTGAGTTTTTCGGTAAGTTTATGTTCCGCCTCGGCATAAATACCTGCTTCAATGGCGTACTTATTAGGTAAATAACGTTCTTTAATGTACGAATCGGGCGAAGTGGGTGCAAGTTTGCCCGGCACAAACCGATAGCCGATGGATTGAAGTCCGTACGAGAGCTTTAAACGCTCGGAAAGATAGGCGCGAAAATCGTATTTCAGGTTTATGTTCTGAATGCCCGAATTCCATTCAAAACCAATGCGTTCAAAACTAAACCCGTAGTAATAATCACTGAAAATGAGCGACATATTAGCAAAAAGCCGGTCGTTAAAAATATGATTCCAACGCAAATTCACAAGCGAATTTCCGTAAACATTCATCAAATTTTTATTCAAATTGAAAAAATCACGTCCAAAATAGCCCGAAAGGTACAACGTGTTGTTAGCATCGAGCTGGTACGAAAGTTTGGTGTTCAAATCATAAAAATAAGCGCTGTTTTTGTTGTTGGTCAGTTTTAAAAACAAATGCGCATACGAGGCTCTCCCGCCAAGCAAAAACGAACTTCTCTCTTTTTGCAAAGGACCTTCCACCAAAAGGCGCGATGAAAGCAAGCCGATACCACCTGTTGTATGATAGTTATTCCGATTTCCGTCTTTTTGGTAAATATCTAATACCGAAGCCGTTCTGCCTCCGTATCGAGCCGGCATTCCGCCTTTGTAAAGTTTCATATCACGCACCGCATCGGCATTAAAAACGCTCAAAAAACCAAACAAGTGCGAGGCGTTGAAAATGGTGGCTTCGTCAAGAATTACCAAATTTTGATCAACCGCCCCACCGCGAACGTTAAAGCCCGATGAAGCTTCACCGGCGTTACTCACTCCGGGCATTTGCATCAAACTTTTGATAATATCCACCTCGCCTACCAAAACAGGAAGTTTTTTAATCGTTGCAACAGGCACCGTCACCGTACTCATTTCGGGCTTGCGGATATTTGCCTTTTGCGATGTCGTTGCCGAAACCTCAACCCCATCTAATTCAATAGCTTCGGGTGACAATTTGTAATCACGACGGATATTTTGATTCAAATCAATAACCTCTTGATGTGTTTTAAAACCGATATATTCCACCGAAATAGTGTACTTTCCTTGTGGAAGCGTAATGGAATAAAAACCGTACTCATTGGTAGTTGTTCCGGTGTGTAACTCTTTGATAACGAAGTTTACGCCCAATAACTTCTCACCGGTTGAAGCATCGGAAACCACGCCACTCAATGTATATTTTTGTTGGGCAAACAAAGAAGCACCCAAAAACAGCCCCTGCAAGAGCAGTACCATAAAAAATCGCTGCATTTCAGTAAAATAAATTGGATTTTTAATTTCAAACGTTTTTCTCTGTGCAAAGATAGTTTTTTTTTGGATTTTCAAGCAAATTTATGCCTCCTTTTGCATAAAACAGTCGATTTTATATCCGCTTATCACGCAACAATGCCTCAAACAGCATCAACTGTTCAAGGCATTGTTTGCCAATAAATTATTTTTAACAGATAAAATGTGTCGGTTGTAAAAAGATGTTACCTTACTCTAAACGAGTGTGATTTGCGACACATTTTTTACTGTTATCTTATTAAAATTTGTAACCTACCCCAATTTGGAATACACGGTTTTTAAATTTGAAATCAGCGTTAGCCGTTCCATCCTTATCTTTTGGAGTTTCTTGCGACAAACTGGTTAAACCAAAATTAAACGTAGCATCAAAGAATAAACCAAAAGGCAAATTGTACTCGGCACCTACACCTAAACCAAAATCAAAAGCGCTTTTAGTTTTGGTTATAACCTCTGCTGATGTTGACTCCTTATCCCAAACAGATGTCTTAGAGTTTACGGCATACCCCAAGCTAATACCGGCTTTTGGACGGAAACCTGAAATGTCATATTTTATCCATACCGGCAAGGTAATTAGCCCTACATTGGTGTAAGCATCTTTAAAATCAGCCTTTACTGTTTCAACAAGATTACCATTTGAATAAACCTTAAGGTCTGCCGATTTGTATTTAGCACCCTGTGCGGTATAACCCAAACCTGCTTCCAAGAAAAGTTTTTCAGAAAGCCCCAACTCGGCAAAAGCACCGATATGGTATCCTGTTTTATAACTTTCATTAAATTCAGAAACAAGTTTTTCTGTTCCATTTGCTTCATTGATGCTGCTTGACAATGTAGCAATGTTTAAACCTGCTTTTACACCAAATTTAAGCTCTTGTGCTTGAGCTGTAAACACGGTTGCAATGGCAACCCCTACTGTAACAAAAAATTTCTTCATTGTTTGTAAAAATTTAAATTAATAAAATATGTAAAATAACACCTTTTTTCAGATAACAAAAAAAGCCGCTGTTTTGCAGAAGTTTTTCTGCAAAACAGCGGCTTACCTACATTAGGTTTATATTTTTAAGCAATTTATGTGCTGTGCTGTGCTGTGCTGTGCCAAGGCACTCACAAAGATACTGATTTTATATGACTTACACAAATTTTTCATAGGTAATTTCACAAAAAATTCACTTTTCTTTTTTTATACAAAATTATTCTTCATCCATTACACGAGGCAAAAATAGAAAAAATATTCAAGTAGGCAAGTGATAAGGCTGTTAATTTTTTCTAAAAATCATTTATTCAAAACAAGTTTCTCACAAAAGTTGGTATTTTTGCGCCCGAAAAAAAAATTAATTCCATTTTAATGAAACTACTTACTAAAAACTTACAAGTTAAAACACTTGTTATCACAGGTTTACTCGCATTTTCCTGTACAAAAATTGAAAAAGAAGAAAAAATCGTGGAAGTGGAAGTTGAAAAACAGGTAGTGAAAGAAATCACCCCTATCACATTTGCCACACTCACCGCTTCACAAGTGCAAGAGTCAGGTAATGAGATGTTTACCGAAGCTGATAATGAAGCGGTAAACGGGCAGGTAATTCTCTACAACGACGATTTGCGTGCTTTCCGTATTAACGAAATGCTGGAAGTGCGTGCCCTTGCAGGTGGTACGTACCGCGTGCGAAACTTTTTACCGCATACATTTACCAATGTGGAAATTCAAATGACCATTGAAGGGGTAAATTCACCTATAAAAGTAGCTCATTTTGAATCGTTTCCGCCTTTGTATGAATACGTTGGCGACCTGCCGTTTGCCGATGGTGAAACCTTTTTGCAAACCATTGAGGGCAATAAAATTTCGGTGGAAAATATCAAAAATCTCCCAACCTCCAACTTCAAATTCACCTTGGTGAGTGACGACCCGATGTTTGCCAAACTTAAAACCATCAAACTCAACACCTTTTATTGTTTCCGCCCTTATGAAAAAGATAACAAGTGGGACAAAGTAACCAACGTAGACGCCCGTAACTACCTGCCTTTGGCTCTGAATCTGGCGTATGTGTTCAGCTCTGATGAATTTGAAAATGCCGTGCTTAACGCTCCTTACGATTTTCAAGACAACGGAAGAACCCTTGATAAAGCCGACATCGTAAGGCGGTTTCGCAATGTGCCGAGACAAAACCTGGGTATTGTTGTAAAATACGGCATTTTAGGCTTGGGTGGTGGCGACACTTTTGGTATCCGTAGGGAATATCTTGGCAACCCTAACAACAATTTTTACAAACAGTTAGAGCCTTTAAGAGCCATAAGTTCTCCGCTCGACACTTGGGTACACGAGTTTAGCCACGTGGCCGGCTACGGGCATAACGGAAATATGACCTATTACAGACCTGCCAACTTACACGGAATTGTACCGCTTACAATGAAAATTTATCAACAAATGCTGAAAGACAAACAATTACCTTTTTCAGAATATCCATACACCCAAAAATAATAGCATCTTAGCAATGAAAAAAATAATTATATTTACTTCATTATCAGTTTTGTTTTCTTGCGGAAAGCAAATCGAGGAAGTTATCATAGAAAAGAAAATTGAAAAAATAGTAGAAATAGAGCCACAGGCAAAAACGAAGCACAACATTGCCTATTACTTCAAAGAAGAATTGCCTATTTTAACCAATAAAAAAGAAAATCAATCATTTATAAGCATTGATTGCCAAGCTGATGATATTTTCATAGGAATTGAAACCACCGAAGGCTCTGCCAAAACATACAGCCTGCAAAAATTAGACGTGCAAACGGGCGCTCTTACGGAGGTAATCGCAAACTTAAAAGAAATTAAAGACGTAGCGATTTCTGACCAACATATTTTCATTACGCAGGCAAATACGGTTCAAGTTTTTAACCGACAAAATTATATGCCGTATATGGTTATCGGTTCGGGAACAGAAGGATACCACAACAACGGAATGTTTTCAGCCTTTGCGTTGCTGCCTTCGGAAAATCACTTATTGGTTCGCGACGGGCGCAGGCTTTTATTTTACGCCAATGCAGATATTAGCCCTGAAAAATCTAAAAAAATATCGGCAAGCGTGAAAAGTGCTTTTTCAGCAAAAAACAATACGTCATTAGCGCAAATTAATAAAAATATATATTTAGCTGATAATAAATCAATTGAAATATATAATTTGAACGATGCGATGGCTATCAACAACGAACAAGGTCCTTCGGCAAAAATCAATTTTGATAAAAACATACTTCAATTGGCAACATTCAGAGGGCACTTGTATGCCGGCTTGGGTGAGTTTGGTTTTGCCAGAGTAAATCTTGAAAAAAGGGAATTTACAGATAAAGTTACTCATTATCAATCAAATCCGTTAAACGTGCAATCATTTGCGTTTTCAGAAAATACCTTATTCGTAATAAGTAAGGCAAGTGCCTCTATCACAACGTATCAGATAAAAGATGTGATATACAGAGAGTATTAACATTAACTCATTTTTTGGAAATAAAAAGTGAAGAAACCTATTTTTTTGGTCTTCACTTTTTATTTTTTCAGCACAACTCACAACTTTTTTCTATCTTTGCCCGAATTTATAACAAATCGCTTAATATGCTAACAATAAAACGAAATCATCAATCGGTACGTGCCATTTTTGAAAAATACCAATCGGCAAAGCACGAAGCCATTGAATTTGTTTTTGATTTAGCCGACTATTACCGACAAAAATTCTCAAAAAAAAATGCCTCCGTTACCTTAGACGAACTGATTACGGAGGTGAAAAACAGCCCTGAAAAAGCCGATTTTTTAAAAGAAAACTTATCTTCGGTTTTTTCCGGAAAAAAGAAAACCATTTTAATGACCGATGCAGGGCTTCTCAGCAGTGTTTCCTTTTTTAAGGAACTCCGCCGAAGGCTCTCCCGCCAACTCATTCCCGACCAGCCCGCACACGACAGCATACAATACGTTCTGAATCAGATATTTTACAAACCTTCTGACAGCAATTGGCTGCACGCAATCCCCACTGAAAATTGGAACGAACTCTTTGAGGTTCTTTCACTGAAAACATTTTATGAAGATGCCAAAAACAAAACCACTTCCAAAGAAATTCTCTTGGCGATAATGATTCTCTCCCAACGAATGGGTGGTTTCGCACTTCAAACCGATGTGATACGTATGGTTCCGGAATATTCATCGCTTGAAAGTCCGTTCATCGCTTTGGATAACGAGTTGAATGACTTGCATAAAAAAATGGAAGCCGAAGGCAAAGCCTATCTGGATATGGAAACCTACAACTTGGATTACAAGCAGTTAAACATTCTGGCTGACCAATGTGAAAGTTTTGTGAGTGCGGCAATGAGCAACACGTCAAAATACGGCATTTCATTCAGCGTAAACCAAACGCTTTTGCTTATCCGCCAACAAATCAAGCGTATTCGTAGGCTTTACACAATGCTCTTTATCAGCAATGAAGCAGAAAAACAAAGCAATACGATTCGGTTTTATTTAACGCTGGTAAAGCACAACACCAAAAAGAATAACGTACGAAAACTCATTGACGATAGCGTTTACAACATTACCTACGAAATCACCAACTACACCGGAAAAACAGGCGAGCATTACATCACTTCCGGAACGCGGGAATATTTCAGTATGTTCAAAACCGCTTTTGGCGGCGGGGTTATCGTTGGGTTTATGTGCTTGATAAAACTATTACTTTCCAAACAGGATTTGAGTGAATTCGGTTATGCCCTGACATACAGCTTGAATTATGCCATTGGTTTTGTTATTATTTACCTCACCGGCGCCACTTTGGCTACCAAACAACCGGCAATGACGGCTTCAACCATCGCCAAAACGCTTGAAAACTTGACAACGAACGATAAAAAAGAAAAAAACAGGCAGTATTTGGAGTTTTCGGCTCTGTTTGCGCGGCTTTTCCGTTCACAATTTATCGCTTTTGCAGGAAATGTGCTGGCGGCGTTCCCCGTGGCATTGGTATTGGTCTGGGGCATTTTTCAGTTGAGCGGAGGCTACAATTTTGCCGAATCAAAAAGTGCTAAGCTATTGGCAGAGTTAGACTTACGTCAAACACCTGTTTTCTTTCATTCGTGCATTGCGGGCGTGTTTTTGTTCCTTTCGGGAATTATTGCCGGCAATGTGGCGAGTGTGAACAATTTTAATAATTTTTATTACCGATTGTCAGAACATCCTGTTTTAAAAGCTGTTATAGGAAAAGAACGAATGATAAAAATCGCCGATTGGATGCAAAAAAAATGGCCCGGCATTGTTTCCAACATTTGGTTTGGCTTTTTTATGGGAAGCACAGGCGTCATCGGAACCTTTTTGGGGCTGAATTTAGACATTCGGCACATCACTTTTGCTAGCGGAAGTTTGGCATTAGGGCTTTTCGGAGCGGATTTTAACGTAACGTTAAACCTCCTTATCTGGACAATTTTAGGTATTTTCATCATCGGTTTTGGGAATTTCATTGTGAGTTTTTCCCTTTCGTTGGGCATTGCTTTGCGTTCGCGCGAAATTCCGATTTCAGAACTCAAAAATCTGACAAAATCCGTTTGGCAGCGTTTCAAACAAAAACCGGCTTCGTTTTTCTTGCCTACAAAACACAAAGTTACTGAAAACCAAAATAATCATTAATCATAAAAATCAGAATACGCCAATGAAGTACGTATATACTTTTATTTTATTTTTTATTTTCCAAAACATTTTTTCGCAGAAAATAAATCCGTTGCTTGCTGAAAATCCGGAAAAACAACAAAAATGGGTAGAAGAAACCTATAAAAATATGTCTTTGGATGAAAAAATCGGACAATTATTTATGGTTTCAGTATTTTCAAGCCAAATCGAAACAAAAAACACCGAATTCGTCAAAGAATTAATCAAAAAATATCACATCGGAGGCATCATTTTCTCAAAAGGCGGACCTAAACGGCAGGCAAAACTTACCAATGAGTACCAATCGTTGTCAAAAATTCCGCTTTTTATGTCGATGGATGCCGAATGGGGTTTGGCAATGCGGCTGGATTCCACTTTTGCTTACCCTTGGAATATGACGATGGGTGCCGTGAAAGACAATAATATCATTGAAAAAGCAGGTTTTCGTATCGGGAAGCATTGCAAAGAGTTGGGAATGCAGTTTAATTTTGCTCCGGATATCGACATCAACACCAATCCGGCAAATCCCATCATCGGAAATCGTTCGTTCGGGGAAGACAAGCAAAACGTGGCTCTCAAAGGAATTGCCCTCACCAAAGGAATGCAATCCGCCGGCGTGTTGGGCAGTGCCAAGCATTTTCCGGGTCACGGCGACACCTCAAAAGACTCACACAAAACCCTGCCTCTGATTGATTTTTCATCGGATAGGCTCAATGAAGTGGAAATGTATCCGTTTCGTGAGCTTGTCAAAAACGGCGTTGCCAGCGTGATGGTCGGGCATTTGAACATCCCTGCATTGGAATCAAAAAAAGGATTGCCTTCATCGCTTTCTCATCATATTATTACTGATATTCTGAAAGATAGAATGCAATTTGACGGACTTGTTTTTACCGACGCCCTCGGAATGAAAGGCGTTTCGGAATATTTGCCCGTAGGTGAAGTGGAGGTTGCCGCTTTTCTGGCAGGAAACGATATCTTACTGATGCCCAGTGATGTAATCAAAGGATTCAACGCCATCAAAAAAGCCCACAACACCAACAAAATTACGGAAGAACGATTGGCGTATTCCGTAAAAAAAATCCTGATGGCAAAATATAAAGTAGGGTTGCAAAGCTATACGCCTTTAAATGAGAAAGATATCTACAAAAATTTACATACCCTTGAAGATGATTTGCTTTTGGAAGAAATTTTTGAGAACGCTTTGACCGTTGCCAAAAATGACGACAAACTGCTTCCGCTGAAAGAACTTGACAAACAACGAATTGCATACGTAAAATTTGGAAATGACAGCGGTTGGGCTTTTTACACCGCACTTCGGAAGTATGCCGATGTGGCAATCATAGAACCAAAATCAAACGAACAGCTAATCAATGCCTTAGAGCCTTTTGAAACGGTAATTATCGGTCTGCACAAACCCGACAAAACCCCTTGGGACGCTTATAAATTCACGCAAAATGAGTTGCTTTGGCTTGAAAATATCGCTAAGAAAAAGAAAGTTATTTTGAACATTTTTACGCGTCCGTATGCGTTGCTTGACGTGAAAAATCTTAAAAACATTGAAAGTATCGTTATTTCGTACCAAAATCACAAAGTGGCTCAGGAAAAAACCGCACAACTTATTTTCGGTGCCATTGAAGGAAAAGGCGTTTTGCCGGTTTCGGCTCACCCTGAATTGCCTGTAAACACTTCGATAAGCACCCCAAAAATTGGTCGTCTTTCTTACGGAATTCCTGAAAGTGTCGGGATTAACTCAAAAAAATTGGAGGGCATTGACAGCATCGCTAAAATTGTTCTTGCCAAAAGAATGGCTCCCGGAATGCAAATTTTGGTCGCCAAACAAGGAAAAATCATCTATCGGAAAAATTTCGGAACGCTTGATTACAACGAAAAAAATTTGGTGAAAGACAATACCATTTATGATTTGGCATCGCTTACCAAAATTCTGGCAACACTCCCCGAGCTGATGAAGATGTATGCCCAAGAAGATTTTAACATAAACTCCACATTTTCAGACTTGTTGCCCGAACTGAAAAACACCAACAAAGGCAATATGAAAATGGCTAATGTGCTGTCACACTACGCTTTATTTCCGTCGTGGATTCCGTTTTATTTAAAAACCTTAGATGCACAAAAAAAACCGCTTAAAGAGATTTACAACACCACACAAACGGATGAATTTTCAGTACAAGTAGCTAAAAATCTGTATATAAGAAAAAGTTATACCGACACAATTTTCAAACGAATCGACCAGTGTGATTTGATAAAACGAAAAAAATATCTGTACAGCGACCTTCCGTATTATTACTTCAAAAAATATATCGAGAAGCAATCAAAAACCTCACTTGCCGAAGTGGTTCAGAGGGATTTTTACCGAAGTATGGGAGCATATCACCTGACTTACTTTCCGTTACAACATTTTTCGTCCGGACAAATTGCGCCTTCGGAGGTGGATACGTCTTTCCGAAAACAAGAAATTCGCGGATACGTTCACGATCAAGGAGCTGCCTTGTTGGGCGGTGTGGGCGGACACGCAGGGCTTTTCGGTAACGCCGATGATGTGGCAAAAATGATGCAAATGTTTTTGCAAAAAGGGTATTACGGCGGGCAATGGTATTTACAACCTCAAGTAGTTAATTTGTTCAATACCTGTATGTTCTGTAATGAAAACAACCGCAGGGGATTAGGATTTGACAAACCGCAACTTGAAGGCGATGGTCCCACTTGTGGTTGCGTACCGATGTCAAGCTTCGGGCATACGGGCTTCACGGGGACATACGCTTGGGCTGACCCTGATAATGAGATTGTTATCGTATTTTTATCCAACAGAACTTTTCCCACAGCCGAAAATAACCTGCTTATTAAAGAAAGCGTTCGCCCTAAAATACAGCGAATTGTATATAATTCCATCATAAAATAAAAAATCCTTGATTATCAAGGACTTTTTTAATGTTTTTTATATTTTCAAAATAATTGAACTACGTCAATTTAGGATTTAAAATCATCGGAAACATTGCTAAAAATCAGGGTGCTAAACGCTCTATTTTCCAGTCGTAATCCTCTGTTAATGAGTACCGAATACGGTCGTGCAAACGATTGGGTCGCCCTTGCCAAAATTCTATTGATTGTGGTCTGACCAAATAACCGCCCCAATACGCAGGACGAGCAACTTCCGAGTCAGCATATTGTTTTTCAAGCAATTGCAATTTGTTTTCCAAAAAATCGCGCGAGGGAATAACCTCACTCTGCGGAGAAACCAACGCCCCGAGTTTGCTGCCCAACGGACGCGATTCAAAATATCCGTCCGACAAATTTTCTGCCAGTTTTTCAGCTATTCCTTTGATTATCACCTGCCTTTCCATACTCGCCCAAAAAAAAGACAAACACACATTGGGGTTTTGAGCCATCGCCTTGCCTTTTTCGCTTTCATAATTCGTATAGAAAATAAATCCCTCGTGCGTATAACGTTTCAGCAGCACCACACGAGCTTTTGGGAATCCGTCCTGCCCAATGGTCGAAATCGTCATCGCATTGGTTTCATCAACGCCGCCGTTTTCTTCCACTTCGTAAAACCAAGTTTGAAACAATTGCAACGGATTATCCGGAATGTTCGCCTCCAACAATTCGCGTTTTTGGTAAATTTTTCGGTAATTGCTTAAATCTTTTTCCACTTTTATCAAAATTATTTTTTTCTTAATTATCTAATATTCTGATTTTTATATCGAAGTCGGTAACATCAGTAAAAAAGGTAATGATTTTTTAAAATCCAATTCGGAATATTCCAAGCCCAGCAAGCGAATATTTTCATAATACGCTTCGTGTTTGTCATAATACATTTTTTCACTTTGAATAAACCACGCTTTATGTCCTAATTTTTGAGCCAAGAACCACTTTTCGAGTAACCTTGCCGACCTTCCGTTTCCGTCGTTCCACGGATGAATTTTTACAAAAATCAAATAGATAAACGCCGCAAAATAAAATACTTCGGCAATGCTTAGTTCGCTTTTTAATAAAATTTCAATATCGTTGAAAAGTTTTTTAATTTCCGTTTCAACCTTGTCGGGTGGTGTTGCCACATATTCGATTTTTCCGTTGGGCGTGATGACGTACATATGCTGATGGCGAAATTTTCCCTGCCAAGCCGGATTTACAATGTGTTTGCTCAACAAAGCGTGTGCTTTCGACACATTTTCAAGATTTAACGCATTGTTTTTTGCAAAAATCGAAGCGTTGTAAAGGTCGTCAATTTTTTTGGTGTAATCAGGCAAAAACGCTATTCCGAATTTTTTGTGCTTTACGTAACTATCCAATTCCACTTCCTCACCCTCAATTTTAGAGCTGTAGACCGACGAAACCGAAACGTAAAAACTGAATATATCTGTCGAAATATCAGCGTCTTCCAATGTTTCAAATGCTTCACGTAAGTTTTTGGGAGCTTGTTGCAAATAGTCGTCAAGCAAATCAATGGGGATTATTTGTAATTTATTTTTCATTTTTCGCTACTTTTAATTCTGAAAAACAAATTTCTTTCCGTCTTCGCTTAAAAATGTATTTTGAAAAACGGTTTGGGCTTCGTTTAAAAACAATTTTTTATCGGAATATCTGGACGAATAATGCCCCAAAATAAGGGCTTCGACGTGGGCATTTTGGGCAATCGTGGCGGCTTGCCAAGCGGTGGAGTGCATCGTTTTTTGAGCCAAATCGTTGTGTTGTTGCAAAAAAGTGGACTCGTGGTAAAGCACCCGCACGCCCCGAATTTCGTCAGCCAACGCCTCAAAATACAGCGTATCACTGCAATACGCATAACTTTGCGGAGCGATAGGTTCAAAACTCAAAACCTCATTCTTGATAAGTTTTCCGTTTTCAAGCAGAATGTCTTTTCCATTTTTTATATTCTGATAATCACAGATTTGTATGCCGTAATTTTGAATTGCATCGATGTTTAAACGGCGTTCGGTTTGTTTCTCTTGAAATAAAAATCCGTTGGTGTACACGCGATGCCGAAGCGGAATGGTGCGTACCAAAAGTTTCTCATCTTCCAAAAGAAGTTCAGAATCAGCACTTTCCAATTCGTGGAAATATATTTTGAAAGACGACCACGCTCCGCCCAATTTCAACAGCAACAAAATGACTTCTTTGATGCCTTTGGGTCCGTAAATGTGCAAATCGGTTTCTCTGCCCAAAAGTTGGAAAGTGGAAATCAGCCCTGGCAACCCGAAAAAATGGTCGCCGTGCAGGTGCGAAATAAAAACGTGCTTAATCCTTGAAAATCGGACGTTTGCATTACGAAGTGCCATTTGCGTACCTTCCCCGCAGTCAATCAAAAACAAATGTCCGCGCATTTCCAAAACCTGCGAAGACGGACGAGCATTGGTACGTGGCGTGGCACTATGGCAACCTAAAATTGTTAATTCCACAAAATATTTTTTCTGATTAAAACCCTAAATCACGTTGAATATCTTCCATTTCGATGATATCATAAGCCTCTTGTAATGTGGGTGTTACATTCACCTCATTAGGAATATCGGCATATGTAATTTCATCATTTACAATTACTATGGACTTTTTATTTTTCTTGTTATGATATTTGGAAAGCTCCACAAAGGGTTTTAAATCTTTGTTTTCCAAATCTTTAACCGAAAGTAAATCCAAAATCAAATGGAAGGATTTCCACTGTTCATTATTCTTAAAATCAGCTGCAAAATCAGCCAATTCGGCTTTTGAAAGTGTTATAACTTTACTATTTTTCATTATCTTTTACTTTTATTTTCAAAAAATTCAAACCAATTGCCATCAAGGTCTTCAAATGTTAGTAATTTTCCGTAATGTTCATCACGAATGTCTCCTATAATCCTTACATTATTGGCTACCAAAGTACTGAACATCCGTTTTATATCTTCAACTTCAAACATTATACGCGTTTTCTGTGGTACGACGTTTCCTTTTTCCGGCGGACGTTTTAAAATGGCAAACGAAGTAGCTCCCAAATCAAATTCTATCCAATCATCTTGCCTAAATTTCGACACAAAACCAAGACTCTCAAAAAAGTTTTTTGAAGCTTCCAAATCACTCACATATGCCCAACAAGCATATATTTTTTTGATATTCTTCATTTCTAATCACCTTTTTTGAAGTTCACAAAGTTTCAGCAAAGTTAAAAAAAACAGAATAATTTTCCGAACATCTCATCAAAATTATTTATTTACAAATTCAGAAAACCAATCTGGCAATGATTTTCATTCTTTGTAAAACAACTCATAATCAGCATAAAAACCCCAAATAAAAAATAAAAATTCGTAAAATTGACACTTAGCCCACAACCTAACCAAAAATTTTATATTTTTGCACCCTTAATCACTTACTTTAAAACAAATTCAGACAAAAAAACACCGTAAAATGGCAAAATACACAGAAGACGACTTGCGCGACGAGCTGCAAACCAAAGAATATGCGTACGGTTTTTACACCGACATTGAGGCCGAAACCTTTCCTAAGGGGCTGAGCGAGGAAATCGTTATCGCAATCTCAAAAAAGAAAAACGAACCCGAGTGGATGACCAATTGGCGACTCGAAGCCTTCCGCACTTGGAAGGAAATGGAAGAACCCACGCATTGGGTAAATGTAAATTACGAAAAACCTGATTTCCAAGACATTTCGTATTATTCCGCTCCCAAACAAAAACCTCAATATGAAAGTTTGGACGAAGTAGACCCCAAACTTTTAGAAACCTTTAACAAACTGGGAATTTCCATCGAAGAGCAGAAACGTCTCACGGGCGTTGCTCCTGTTGCGATGGACATCGTGATGGATTCCGTTTCGGTGACAACAACTTTCAAAAAGACTTTGGCAGAAAAAGGAATCATTTTCTGTTCCATCTCCGAAGCCATCAAAGAACACCCCGAGCTTGTGCAAAAATACATCGGCTCGGTAGTACCACGAACCGACAATTTTTATGCTGCCCTAAACTCGGCGGTATTTTCCGATGGGTCGTTCTGTTACATACCGAAGGGCGTTCGTTGTCCGATGGAACTTTCGACATATTTCCGTATCAATCAGGCAGGTACGGGGCAGTTTGAGCGTACACTGGTAATCGCCGATGAAGGTAGTTACGTGTCGTATCTTGAAGGATGTACCGCTCCGCAACGTGACGAAAACCAATTACACGCTGCCGTAGTGGAGCTCATTGCTTTGGACAATGCCGAGATAAAATACTCAACCGTTCAGAACTGGTTCCCAGGGGATAAAGATGGTAAAGGAGGGGTTTTCAATTTTGTAACCAAACGCGGTTTATGTGAAAAGAACGCCAAAATATCTTGGACGCAGGTCGAGACAGGTTCCGCCGTAACGTGGAAATATCCTTCGTGTGTGCTGAAAGGTGATAATTCGATTGGGGAATTTTACTCCATCGCCGTTACCAATCACTTCCAACAGGCGGACACCGGGACGAAGATGATTCATTTAGGAAAAAACACCCGTTCAACCATTATTTCCAAAGGGATTTCTGCCGGACAATCGCAAAATTCATACCGAGGATTGGTGAAAGTTGGAGCAAACGCCGAGAATGCACGAAACTTCTCGCAGTGTGATTCCCTTTTGATGGGCAACGAGTGCGGGGCTCATACCTTCCCGTATATCGAGGCAAAAAACAAGACTGCCCAAATAGAACACGAGGCAACGACTTCCAAAATTGGGGAAGACCAAATTTTCTACTGCAATCAACGAGGCATCGACACGGAAAAAGCCATCGCCCTGATTGTAAACGGTTTCAGCAAGGAGGTTTTAAACAAACTCCCAATGGAATTTGCCGTAGAAGCTCAGAAATTGTTGGAAATCTCTTTGGAAGGAAGTGTCGGTTAGGTCGAGAGGCTCGACACCCAATAATCTTTTTCAAAAAGGAAGATAGATAATATACATATTTTGTAGGGACGGAATATATTCCGTCCTTTTTTGTGTATATTTATGTAGGGACGAATTGCAATTCGCCCGTACGATACGCATTCCAATATAAAACAAAAACATTTTATGTAGGGGCGAAATATTTTTCGCCCGTACAATACATCATTTAATATAAAATAACATCAACACGTGTACAGGCGAATTGCAATTTGCCCCTACGATTCGCATTTCAACATAAAAAACATCATTTTTTATCTGAATTTAAACAAAATCCACGTGCCTTTGAATCAAATCCATTAGATATTGAATATTTTTATGTAAAAAACAATGATTTTTTATCTGTAAAATATATTTTTTTATATAAAATGATATTACAATGTGTACGGACAAAAAACATTTTGCCCATACGATACATATTCCAACATAAAATATAACATATACGTGTAGGGACGAAACATTTTTCGCCCGAATAATACATAATCCAATATAAAACAACATCAATCTGTGTAAGGGCGAATTGCAATTCGCCCCTACGATACACATTTCAATATAAAATATAGTATACACGTGTAGAGGCGAAATATATTTCGCCCGAACAATACATCATTCAATATAAAATATAACATATACGTGTAGGGATGAAACATTTTTCGCCCGAATAATACATAATCCAATATAAAACAACATCAATCTGTGTAAGGGCGAATTGCAATTCGCCCCTACGATACACATTTCAATATAAAATATAACATATACGTGTAGGGATGAAACATTTTTCGCCCGAATAATACATAATCCAATATAAAACAACATCAATCTGTGTAAGGGCGAATTGCAATTCGCCCCTACGATGCTATTTCCAACATAAAATATAACACATATGTGTTTGTGTGAAATATTTTTTGCCTAAAAAATACATCATTCAATATAAAATAATATCAAAACATCTTGATAAAAATCCAAACTGTGAATAACTCTGTTTATAAAAATTTGAAAATGAATTATTTTTGGCTTGATTTTTGCTTCTATATTTTCTGAAACAACATCAGAAGTAACACTTAAAAATGTTGTTATCATAAACGAAATATTAACTTAATAACTTTTTAGATTATGGCAAGTAAATCGTACGCAGAGAACATCAAGGCAATCAAATTAATGATTGACGGACTTCGAAATCACAAGGATAACCTACCCGCAGGCATCGATGAGGCTTTCATCGATACGTTGGAATCCTTGAAAAACAAGGTAGAAACCTTAAATAGTGAGCAAGAAAAGCTCAAAGCTGATTTAAAGACAAAAACAGAAGCCTTTGACAAGGAATTCAAACTGCTTGCTGAAAAACAATCCATTGCTAAGAAACGAACCAAGATGGATTTCCCGCAAAGTCAGTGGCGTGAGTTTGGCATTGAGGATAAAAAGTAGTTTTATAAGATATTACTAATAGTATTAATGTAGGGACGAATTGCAATTCACCCATACAATGTGATTCGCAACACGGAACAAACAGTATCCGTGTAGGGGCAGATTGCAATTCGTCCGTACAATGTGATTCGCAACACGGGACAAATAGTATCCGTGTAGGGGCGGATTGCAATTCCCTTTCATTACTAAAATATCTAAATGTGATCATATGAGGAATATAAACCTACTGCTGTTTGACGATTTTGAAACGTTAGATTTGTTTGGTCCTGTGGAGATTTTGGGCAAGGTAGAAACATTCAATCTGAAATATTTTTCCATCAACGGAGGGATTGTAACAAGCAAACAGGGAACACAAATTATCACACAGAAAATAACGGAAGCCAAGCCTACGGACATTTTAGTAATCCCGGGCGGACAAGGAACAAGAAGGCTGGTTGATGATTCCATTTTTATAGAAACGCTTGTTTCATTTGTGGAAAAAGCTTCATTTTGTTTAGGTATTTGTACGGGTAGCGTATTGCTTGCCAAAACAGGATTGCTCAACAATCGTGAAGCAACTTCCAACAAAAAGGCTTTTGATTGGGCACTGCAAATGGCTCCTGAGGTTTGTTGGAAGCGAAAAGCCCGCTGGGTGGTGGACGGAAAGTTTTACACCTCGTCAGGGGTTTCCGCAGGGATTGATATGGCTTTGGCTTTTGTGGCAGACAGACTCGGGCAAGAGAAAGCACAGCAAATCGCCACGCATATTGAATACGTCTGGAATTCTGACAAAGAAAATGATATGTTTGCTTAATCAATAAAAGAGGAATGGCGTATTTTTATGTAGGGGCGAAATATATTTCGCCCAAATACATAAGGAAAAGCGTTAATTTTCAATCCAATTCTGTAAGATTTGCTTTCCTAAGGGTGTCAAAACGGATTCAGGGTGGTATTGCACGCCCCGAACGTCATATTTTTTATGCCGAAGCGACATTATTTGTCCGTTTTCATCAACCGATGTGGCTACTAACACCTCGGGCAACGAATTTTTCACCACCCACGAGTGATATCGCCCCACGTTGAAGGTTCGGGGCATATTTTTGAAGAGTACATCATCTTCCAAAAGCGTTACAGGCGTGGCAATTCCGTGATATACCTGATGTAAATTAACCAATTCCCCGCCAAAAACCTCCCCGATGGCCTGTTGCCCCAAACAAACTCCGAAAATGCTTTTAAAAGGCGCATATTTTCGAATGATTTCTTTGAGCAAACCCGCCTGCTCCGGCACACCGGGTCCCGGAGAGAGCAATATTTTCTCAAAATCGTTCACCTCATCAAGTGTAACAAGGTCGTTTCGCCTGACAACCACCTTGCAATCAAGTGCTTCCAAGTAGTGCACTAAATTGTACACAAAACTATCGTAATTATCAATCACCAGTACGTTTTTCATCTGCTTATTGTAAGAATCAATCGGTTATATTTGTTTAAAATAGTGGTAAAAAAACGAAAAGTGCCTCTTGCGAAACACTTTTCCAATTAATTTAAATTATTTAAAAATGAAAACAAATTACAAAGTTACGCTTTTGAAGTCAATGATTTGAAGAAAACAAACCCAAAGCCCAAAGTCAGCATACAATGGAAAGGGAACATACCAAAATCATTGAGCCTCACGGCGCTGTACAAGCCAAAAATGAAATAAACCATCAACATAAACTCAAAAATCATATTGGGCGACAGTTTTGTGTTGATGTATTTATTGTTTTTCCAAGTGTCGGAGAGGGCATTGATGTTGAATTTAGGCGTACGCACAAATTCGCTTTTCTTCCCTGTATGTCCTTCAAGCACGGCAATTGTATTGTGAAACGAAAAACCAAGCGCCACCGAAAAGAAGGTGAAAAAGAGCTTGATGTAACTCAAAAAGTCATCAAAGGTTTTTCCTTGTAAGTTCTTGTACGTCACCCAATAACAGACAAACAAAATTACGGTACTGATAATGAAGAAACTCGTAATTTGGAAAATCCAGCCCAAATGCCCATACGTGTTTTTGATATAAAGCATCGGGATGCTCAACACTGAAACTACGAAAACCCATAAAAACATTGAGCTGTTTAAAAGATGCATCACGCCGTGGAATTTGGTTTTCAGTCCGATATTTTTAGCGGCAAGCACACGTGAAACGGATTTTCTAAAATTCTCAGCGCCACCTTTGTTCCATCGGAATTGTTGTGAGCGCGCCGCAGAGATTACCACCGGAAGTTCAGCCGGCGTTTCTACATTTTCTAAATACTTGAATTTCCAGTTTTTAAGCTGTGCGCGATAGCTCAAATCCAAATCTTCGGTTAGGGTGTCACCTTCCCAGTTTCCGGCATCGTAAATACACTCTTTACGCCAGATACCTGCCGTTCCGTTAAAGTTGATGAAATGCCCTTTTGAGTTGCGTCCCACTTGCTCCAACGTGAAATGAACATCAAGCGCAAGTGCCTGTATTTTAGTAAGAATGGAATAATCACGATTGATATGCCCCCAACGGGTTTGTACCACACCGATTTCAGGGTCTTTGAAATAGATAACGGTTTTTTTCAGCCAATCGGATTGCGGCATAAAATCAGCATCGAAAATGGCTATAAAATCTCCTTTGGCAATGGCTGTTCCCTCTTTTAAAGCACCGGCTTTGAAGCCTTTACGGTCAGTTCGGCGAATGTGCTGAATGTCCAACCCGGTTTTTTGTAATTCTTCAATAATTTGAGCCGTTTCCTGAACCGATTCATCAGTGGAATCGTCTAAAACTTGAATTTCCAATTTGTTTTTCGGATATTCAATTCGTGCGATATTTTCGAGTAAACGCTTCACCACATACTTCTCATTATACAACGGAAGTTGAATGGTTACATACGGAATTTCCTTTGGTTCAAGCAAATTGAAACGCGGCGCCTCATCATTTTGTTTCCTGTGTTTCAAATAATTAACCAATAAGTTTAACATTGAAAGGCTATACAAAAAAATAAGAAGCAACGCCAAGCAATAAACCGCAATAATGGCGTAATTAACTATTATTCCCATAGTTATCAGTGTGTTTGTAAATATTGGGCAAAGATAGCGTATTTTTTTATCCCTCAATTAAATTTAACAGCTATTTTTTCAACAATCAGAAAAAAAATAACGGCAAACAACACCTTTCTCCATCAGCAAAAACAGAATGACAATATGAAAAACAAGCACTTACAAATAAAATTTTGTAACTCATTAAAAAAATATAAAAATTTTATGCCCTTAAATTTCGTCGTAACATTTGTACTTTGAACCAATCAAAAAATAACGAATTGCTACACAATAATATAATTATGCGGAAAAACTATTAAAAACCAACTTGCGGAATTGACAGAAATGATTACTTTTGCACCCCGAAAAAAACGATTCATACGTGAATAAATCTTATTTTACGCAAGCCTTTTTTATTCTTTTAGTGGCAGCCCTACTTTTTGTGGGGCTAAAAAATGTCTTGCCGAAACGTATTTTTCCCGAAGCAACCAAGCCCACAACTAACATACTGGTAGACAGCCTTATGCTTGAAGCCATCACCAAAGAAGAAACTACTTTTACCAACGATTCACTTGCCATAAATACGGTTTTGGACACCCTTATACACAGCCAAACCCACAAAAATTTGGAAGCATTTTTTGAACGACTTCAACAATTGGAAACATCGGGTGAAGGTAGCGTTCGTATTGGTTATTTTGGTGATTCGATGACGGACGGGGATTTTATTGTGCAAGATTTGCGTTCTCTTTTCCAAAGTGCTTTCGGCGGATTGGGAGTCGGGTTTGCGTCCATCACCTCCGAATCGGCTGCAACGCGGGTTAGTATGCGGCATTCTTATTCCCAAAATTGGAAAACACAATCGTTTGTAAACACCAAAAATCCACAATATCCGTTTGGCGTTAGCGGGCGGGTTTCATTCGTGAAAAATGCCGGTAAAGCCGTTTGGGTTGAGTACAAGCCTTATGCGTTGAAGCACATCACTGAAATTTATTCGCCTGTTTTATTTTACGGGGCTTCTGAAAACACAAATGCCTCGGTGGAAATTTCGTACAATGGAGACACCACCAAAATAGTTAAACCACTAATTACCAACAAACTACTAAAAACATTAAAACTTGCCGAAAACAACGTAAAAAGCATCAAATTACGTTTTTTAAACGCTGATTCCATTCCGTTTTATGGCGTTAATTCAGGCAACGGAAAAGGCGTTCATATTGACAATTTTTCAAGCAGAGGAAATTCAGGACTTCCACTTTCACTGTTAAAACCCGCACTAATGCAGGAATTTGACAAAGCATTGGGGCGGTACGACCTGATTGTGTTACACTTTGGAGCAAACGTGCTGAATCACGGCAGTTTAAATTACTCGTGGTACGTAAAAGGAATGACCAAAGTAGTGGAGCAAATCAAACGCTGTTTCCCGAAGGCTTCAATATTAATCATTTCAACTGCCGACAAATCAACGAAATACGAAATGGAAATGAAAACCGATTTGGCTGTAATTCCGCTTATTAACGCACAAAAAAAGTATGCCGATGACAACCAAGCCGGATTTATCAATCTTTACCAATTAATGGGAGGTGAAAACTCTATGGTTCAATGGGTTGAAGGGGAACCTTCGTTAGCTACCAAAGATTACACCCACTTTAATGCACGCGGTTCCAGAAAAATAGCTCAACTCATCTATCAGGAACTCATTAACGAATACGAAATTTTTAAATCATTAAACAGAAAAAAACACAATCAAATAAAATCACAACCAACTGTAAATGAAGCCATAAAAAGAGAAAAACCTGATAGTTTACACATTAAAAAAGACACGACAAACATAAAAATAATACAAGATTCATTGCCTACGCCCAAAGATTCCGTACCATTACAAGAAAAAACGGAATGATTTTTGCCATCAGCTACCCTTAATGAATTGCAGCACAACAAAAACACAAAAAAAATAAAAAATGAAAAGCACTAAAATAATTGGGTTTATTACCTTGTCATCGGCTGTTCTCTCGTTTTATTTCGGGGCGCTTTCAGCCGAAGCCAATGTTTTGCCAACAGGAAATTTTCCGGCTGTAAGCAGCAGTTCCCCCGTGGATATGGCATACCATCAAGTGGCTTATCAAGATTTAAAAACACCTGATTCCAAACGAGTTCCGTCAGAATTTGACAATATGCACAACTACGAAGTGCTATTGCCTTTTTTTGAAAAACTAAACGGATTGGAAAATTTTAACGATCGTAAAATCAACATTGTACACATTGGCGACTCACACATTCAAGCCGATGCGATGACAAACGTAATCCGCCAACAATTGCAAAGCAAATTCGGCAATGCCGGCTTAGGCTTCGTTTTTCCGTATTCACTTATGAGAACTAACGGCGGGCGCAACGTTCGTTTTTCGTCAAATATCGCTTGGGAAAATCAAAAAATTACTGAAACCAAAGATTTTAGCAACATCGGGCTTTCGGGCTATTCGTTTACCACCCGAAATAAAAATTTCTTGATTGAAATTGAAGTGAAAAACCAAGAATACAACTTCAATACACTAAAAATAATCACGCCTAACAATCAGCAAATGTTTGAGTTAGCCACCAGCAACGGAACCATTCCGCTAAAACCTAGCCAACCCAAAAGCATCTCACATAAAATAAAAAAAGGTGAAACCCTTTATGCCATTGCCAAAAAACACAAAACAACGGTTACGAAAATCCAGCAGGCAAACAAACTGAAAACCACAAAGATAAAAATTGGCTCCACATTAAAAATCCCAACTACGGAAATGGAACCCCAAGCCGTAGATATGACTAACTTTAACATTATCAGCACTCCAAATTCGGTTTTCACATATTATATGTATGAAAATCTAAACGTTTCAGACCGAATTTACCTCACTCCAAATCCGCAAAACAATCATTTTTCATTAAACGGATTGGTGCTGGAAAACAACAAAAGCGGCATCATTTACCATAATATCGGGGTTAATGGCGTTCGCCTTTCTGATTACAACAAATCGCAATTGTTTTTCCAACAACTCAAAGCCCTTGAACCTGACTTAATTATCATTTCATTAGGCACAAACGAGAGTTTTGGAAAATGGTCTGCGGAAGAATTTTACGCACAAACCGAGCGTTTTATGGAGGCAATTCGTGCCAATTATGGGCAGTTACCAATCATTTTGACCACACCTCCGCCATCGCTTTTCAAAAAACAAGATGTTAATCCATATCCCGCGAATTACGCCAACACTCTCATTAACAAATCAATAACAGGCGAGTACGCTACCTTTGATTTGCACAAGGCAATGGGCGGAGACGACACAATGACACGATTGATAAACCAAAATCTCATAGCCCGAGACCGCATACATTACACCGCAAGCGGATACGAAGAACAAGGATTTTTATTCTTTCAATCACTGATTAACAACTACGAGAAAACAAAAATCATCAACTAAAACCAAGATATTAAAACATTGAGTGCAACAGACTTACAGAATTGGCTTTCCGAAAACATAACATTCACTTCTGAACAGGTAAAAGGCTGGTTTACTTACGATTCAAGCAACCCGTTGCTGTTCAGTAGCGGACTGTTTTTGGGTATGTTTTTGGTTTTTTATTTGGTTTATATTCTTACCAAAAAGCACGCTCATTTCCGTACGGTATACGTTACGCTGTTTTCACTGTTTTTTTACTACAAAGCAGGAGGGCATTTTTTTGTATTGCTCATAATATCCTCAATTATAGATTATTACTTCGCCGGAAAAATTCATAAAAGTCAAAACCCCAAAACCCGAAAATTATTTCTGGCGGCAAGTATGGCAACCAATTTAGGTTTTTTGGGCTATTTCAAGTACACTAACTTCCTGATTGACAGCTTTAACACCCTGTTTCAGGGCAGTTTAGCACTTCAAGATATTGTGCTTCCCATCGGGATTTCGTTCTATACGTTCCAAACGATGAGTTACACCATTGATGTGTATCGCCGTGAAATAGAGCCTGCAAAATCCTTTTTGGATTTTACCTTTTTCGTATGTTTTTTTCCGCAATTGGTAGCCGGTCCCATCGTTCGCGCAAAAGATTTTATTCCGCAGATTTACAAAAAGATAGAACTCAACAAACAAGAAACCTCTTTGGCTTTGTTCCTCATCATCGGCGGATTACTGAAAAAAGCCGTAATCTCAGATTATATTTCATTAAACTTTGTGGATAGGGTTTTTGATGCTCCCAACAACTACACCGCTTTTGAGAATTTAATGGCTGTGTATGGATATTCACTGCAAATTTACTGTGATTTTTCGGGATATTCCGATATGGCAATCGGGTTGGCGTTGCTGATGGGTTTTCACCTGCCTACCAACTTCCGAACGCCATATCAGTCGCAAAACATTACCGAATTTTGGCGCAGATGGCACATTTCACTTTCCACTTGGCTCAAAGACTATTTGTATATCTCGGTGGGTGGCAACCGAAAAGGTTCTTTTTGGGGATATTTTTTCCCGACGATATTTTTCGCTTCCATTTTGCTATGGGGCTATTGGCAAATTGAAACCACAAAAATCCCGATAATCATCGCAGGTTCAAGCGTTTTCGTTTTTGTTTTATCATTATTAATAGGTAAAAACCGAAAGAAAACCCTGCACTCAAACTTCAACCAAATGACCACGATGTTGCTCGGCGGACTCTGGCACGGGGCAAACCTGCGTTTCATCGTCTGGGGAGCTTTACACGGAATGGCATTAGCCGTACACAAAACCTTTCTTGAATTTTTTCCTGACAAGAAAAACCATACGGCAACTCCCGTTTTAAAACCGTTTTTTGTGTTAATCACGTTCCATTTCGTGGCTTTTTGCTGGATTTTTTTCCGAGCAAAAGATTTTGACATCGCTTTGGATATGATTCACAACATCAAAAACATCACGTTTGATTGGCATCAATGGACGGTCATCGCACAAGGATACCAAAATGTATTTTTACTGATGCTCATCGGTTTTGTTTGGCATTTCTTCCCGATAAAACTGAATAATCAGCTAAAAATTTTCTTTGAAAAATCGCCTCTTTTGGTAAAATCGCTCATCATCGCACTAGTTTTCTGGGTTGTTTTTGCAACGGCTTCCAGTGGCGCACAACCCTTTATTTATTTTCAATTTTAAAAAACTAATAACCAGCAAGTTAATTATTGTTGAAAAATTTAACTTTTTCTTTTTGCACTTTTTCAAAATAAAATTTATACCTTTGCCTGTCAATTTAATAAAAAACGATTATGATTGCTTCAAGTATATTTTTAGGAATTTTCGGACCTTGGCAAATTGTCGTGGTTGTGGTGCTGATTTTATTGCTTTTCGGCGGAAAGAAAATTCCGGAATTAATGCGCGGGTTAGGCAGCGGAATTAAAGAATTTAAAGACGCAACCAAAAATGACGAAACCGACGACAATAAGCCTTCTATTGAAAAAAAATAAAATAGTTTGCTTTACATAAAAAACAGAAATACATTGATTGTCAATTGTTCAGGTTAATGTATTTCTGTTTTGCCTTTTCAGCTTTTAATTCATCACCTTTGGACTTTCACGATTTTTCTTCCAAACTCATCAAATGGTATGCCTTTGAAAAGCGCGATTTACCTTGGCGGAAAACTAGGGAACCTTATCGCATTTGGCTTTCCGAAATCATCTTGCAACAAACCCGCGTAGCACAAGGATTACCTTATTATCAACGATTTACAGAAACATTCCCAACCGTTTTTGATTTGGCACAAGCCGATGAGGAGCAGGTTTTAAAACTCTGGCAAGGACTGGGATATTACTCGCGCGCCCGAAACCTGCACCACACAGCCAAAAAAATTGCTTTTGAACAAGGTGGCGTATTCCCAAAATCATATGCGGCGCTCCTAAAACTCAAAGGTATAGGCGATTACACAGCAAGTGCTATTGCATCAATCTGTTATTCAGAACCTTGCGCAGTGGTTGATGGAAATGTATATCGTGTATTGGCTCGCGTTTTTGGCATCGACATTCCCATTGATTCTTCCGAAGGAAAAACATTTTTCAAATCGCTGGCTAACAACTTACTACACCAACCTAATCCGGGAATGTACAACCAAGCCCTGATGGATTTCGGAGCTACACAATGCACACCTCAATCACCTGATTGTCAGAAATGTATATTCTCTGAAACCTGTGTGGCTTACGCCCGACAAAATGTAAATGAACTGCCTAAAAAAATCGGGAAAACCAAAATCAAAAAGCGGTTTTTCAACTATTTAGTTTTTACTGATAATCAGAATTTTACATCGCTAATAAAACGCACACAAAAAGACATTTGGCAGGGACTTTATGAATTTCCGCTTCTTGAAACCGAGCGTGATTTTTCGGAAGAAGAAGTTACAAACGAACTAAAAAAACAAGGTTTTTTCGATTTTAAAATATATCAACACACTGAAAATCCAATAATTCACAAACTTTCACACCAACATATTTTTGCACGATTTTGGATTATTGAAATCGCAAAAGTAATTGATAATAAAATAGATACAAAACAAATCACAACTTTTCCGGTTTCTGTTTTAACTGCAAATTTCATTAAAGAATTTTGGTTTTTAAAAAATTAGTTTTATCTTTGGAAAAAATTAGACCCTTATCAGTATGAATGGAACATTAAACAAAGTGATGCTCATCGGTCGGTTGGGTGATAACATCAAACTGACTTATTTTGAAGGAGGTAACTGCATTGGTAGGTTTCCGTTAGCCACCAATGAAGAGTACGTAAACAAAGCTACCAACGAAAAAGTTACCGATACCGATTGGCACACCATCGTGGTACGCAATAAATTGGCGGAAATTATTGAAAAATACACCACCAAAGGCGATTTGATTTACGTGGAAGGCAGGCTGAAAAACCGTCAGTGGCAAGCCGAAGACGGAACAATGCGCTATGCCGTTGAAGTTTACGTAACGGACATCAATCTGTTACCCAACAAAAGAGAAAATCAAAGCACACCAAACGTTCCTCCTGCGGAAAACCAGCAAAAGGAAGACAACGGGCTACCTTTTTAACTTAAAAAAAACAAAACCCTCAAATTAAGAAAGTTATGGTTTTATATTGTTTAACGAATTTTACAAAGATTTGGATTTAGAGCCTCCCCTTAATCTGTTTTTAACGTACTTGGCAAGCCCTGCGATTGCTTTGAATTTTAGTATGCCCGACATTTCGGTTATCATACAGTTTGTTGTGTTTTTTATTCTTTTAGGCTGTTCTGCCTTGATTTCAGGGTCGGAAGTGGCACTTTTTTCGCTTTCTTCTACCGAAATTAACAACGCTAAAGAAGAAAAATCCCCTGTGGGCAACATTATTGCCAAATTGCTGAAAGACCCAAAAAAGTTATTAGCCACCATATTGATAGCCAATAACTTAATTAACATTTCAATTGTGCTTCTGTTTGTTGATTTGGGTAATTTTATTTTCCAAAATATTGAAAGTGAGCTCATAAAAGCCATTTTGGACATTGGGCTGGTAACCTTTATGATTTTGCTTTTCGGGGAAATTATCCCGAAAATATACGCCAATCGCAATAATCTTTCGTTTTCCCGAATGGTTGCCTATCCGATTTACGTGCTTGACATTCTTTTCACGCCTTTAACCATACCGATGAAGGCTTTTACCGTTTGGATTCAAAAGCGATTTGGCAAAAAATCAAGCAACATTTCAGTTGGACAACTATCACAGGCTCTGGAACTTACCTCATCAGAAGACACCACTCACGAAGAAAAGAAAATTCTCCAAAGTATCGTTTCGTTTGGCAATACCGAAACACGGGAAGTGATGATTCCGCGCGTTGATATTTTTGCCCTTAATGAAGAGCTTTCGTTCCAAGAAGCTCTTTCTGAAATCGTAAAAAACGGATATTCACGCATTCCCGTTTACAGCGAAAATCTTGATACCATAACAGGGGTTATTTACACCAAGGATTTACTTTCTCATCTCGAAAAAACAGATTTTCAATGGGTTAATGTGAAACGAAAAGCCTTTTTTGTTCCTGAAAATAAAAAACTGGACGATCTGCTCAGCGAATTTCAAGAGAAAAAAATACACCTTGCCGTTGTGGTTGATGAATACGGCGGTACGCGTGGTATCGTTACCCTTGAAGATATTATTGAAGAAATCGTAGGGAATATCAATGACGAATTTGATGATGACGATGTTGCCTATTCAAAAATCGACAACAACACTTTTATTTTTGAAGGAAAAACAACCTTGAAAGATGTTTACCGAATTTTACAACTTAATGATGATGAAGAACTTATGTTTGAAGAAAAACGCGGAGAAGCCGAAACCTTAGCCGGACTTCTGCTGGAAATTGCCGGAAATTTCCCACAGAAAAATATCCCTATTCAGTTTGAAAATTACACCTTTACGGTAGAAGCTTTCGATAAAAAACGAATCAAACAAATTAAAATTCATCGATTTGAAAAATAACGTAACTTACTCAAAATGAATAAACTTTTTTTTACATATTTGATAATAAGCAGTTTATTACTATCAGCCTGCCAAACGGAAACCCTTCCCAAGCCCAAAGCCGGACTTCGGTTGGAATATCCAAAAGCTGATTATCAACCATATAGTAACAACTCTTCTTGTCCGTTTTCATTTGAAGTAAATACGGCAGCTCAGATTAAAAGCAAATCCAAATCGTGCGACGTCAATATTGAATACCCAAAAATGAAAGCCACTATTTATCTGTCTTACAAGAAAGTAGAAAACAATATTCGTAATCTGTTGCGTGATGCACAAAAATTCACGTATGACCATACCATCAAAGCCGATAATATCGCTTCAAATTTATTTATGAACGATACTACACGGGTTTACGGAATGTTTTACCAAGTGTACGGCAACGCCGCTTCACAGGCACAATTTTATGTAACTGACAGTGTATCAAACTTTATTAGCGGCTCTGTTTACTTTAAAGTTGTACCAAATTACGATTCCATTCAGCCGGCAAGTCATTATTTGGAAAAAGACGTCCGAAAGATTATGGAAAGCCTGCGATGGCATTCCCAAAAATAGTATTTATTGTTTATGAATCGTTTACCTTTTGTTTCAAATTTAATAGCTAATATTTCAATGAATTCACAAAATAATCAATCACTCAATTCCCCCGATACAAACCTTACATTGCATTTTTCTGTAAACGACGGAAAACCTTCCTATTCACTTCATTATAAAGAAACTGAAGTCATCAAACCCAGTTTTTTAGGGTTGCAACTTGCCAAAAGTGATTCGGTTTGTGACGAAGCTATAAAACATTCGCTTTACGACCACTTTAAATTGGTTGAAAGCGAAATTTCAACTTTTGATGAAACTTGGCAACCTGTTTGGGGGGAAGAAAAAGAAATCCGAAACCATTATAACGAATTAAAAATCAAACTCTTACAAGAAAACACAAATCGTAGTTTGGTTATTTACTTCCGCTTGTTTAACGACGGATTGGGCTTTCGGTATGAATTTCCGCAACAACCCAACCTAACGTATTTTACCATTAAGGAAGAAAAAACGCAATTCGCTATGGGTGAGGATTTTATCACTTGGTGGATAGCAGGCGATTATGACACGCAAGAATACGACTACACGGTTTCTAAACTATCTGAAATCAGAGAGTTACACAAACAAGCCGTAACACTGAACGCCTCACAACACGTTTTTTCGGAAACTGCCGTCCAAACACCGTTGATGCTCAAATCAGCTCATCAAAAACTTTACGTCAATATTCACGAGGCTGCTTTGGTTAATTACGCGGCTATGAACCTGAATTTGAACGATGAAAATCTAACTTTTCAAACGTGGCTCACACCCGATGCACAAGGTTACAAAGGCTACTTACAAGCACCCGCTCAATCGCCTTGGCGAACCATAATCATCAGCGACGACGCTCGTAACATTCTGGCTTCTAAACTAATATTAAACCTAAACGACCCTTGCGCCCTTGATGATACTTCGTGGATAAAACCCGTAAAATATATGGGCATCTGGTGGGAAATGATTACCGGCAAAAGCACTTGGGCATATTCTGATGTGCCAAGCGTGCAACTCGGCGTTACCGATTTCTCAAAATTGCCTCCCAACGGAAAACACGGCGCCAATAACGAAAACGTGAAACGTTACATTGATTTTGCCGCCGAAAATGGATTTGATGAATTGTTGGTTGAAGGTTGGAACGTAGGCTGGGAAGATTGGTTCGGAAAATCAAAAGATTACGTTTTTGATTTTGTTACGCCCTATCCGGATTTTGACGTTAAAATGCTAACCGAATACGCCCGAAGCAAAAACATTTCATTACAAATGCACCACGAAACGTCAAGTTCTGTACGGAATTATGAACGTCATCTTGACAAAGCCTACCAATTTATGGTTGAAAACGGCTACAAGTCAGTGAAAAGCGGATATGTGGGCGATATTATCCCGCGCGGGGAACATCATTACGGGCAATGGATGGTTGATCATTACCTCTATGCCGTGAAAAAAGCTGCCGAATATAAAATTATGGTCAATGCACACGAAGCGGTTCACCCAACGGGCTTGCACAGAACCTACCCGAATTTGCTGGCGCAAGAATCCGCAAAAGGAACAGAATTTCAAGCCTTTGGCGGAAACAGACCCAATCACACTTGCATCTTGCCCTTTACCCGATTAATGGGCGGCCCGATGGATTACACCCCCGGAATTTTTGAAATGCAACTCAGCAATATAAATCCTGAAAACCATTCGCGTGTGAATTCCACTTTGTGTAATCAATTGGCACTTTACGTTACGATGTACAGCCCTTTACAAATGGCAGGCGATCTACCTGAACATTATGAGCGTTTTCCTGATGTTTTTCAGTTTATTAAGGATGTTGCAGTAGATTGGGACAGAAGCATTTATCTGGAAGCCGAACCCGGTGAATACATCACCGTAGCCCGAAAAGCCAAAGGCACCAACAACTGGTTTATCGGTAATGTAGCCGGATATCATCATTTTCATTCCGAGATTTTGCTCGACTTTTTGGATGCCGACAAAAAATACATCGCCACGATTTACTGCGATGCGCACAACGCCGATTATAAACACAATCCGCAGGCTTATCACATAGCCAAAGGAATTGTAACCCCTCAAACCACCATCAAACTTGTTTCAGTTCCGGCAGGCGGATACGCTATCAGTATTTTTGAGGTTACCGATGAAAACAAGCTCAACGGATTCGGATTTTTAGGTTCTTAAACAATCCGTAATATTGGCTTGCTGCCACTCCGTTTTTTAAACCATAAATAAAAATGAAAAAACACAAACGCAAAATACATCGACATAAAAACAAGCATTCGCGGTGGAATGTCTTTTGGCTGTTGTTTTTCATTTGCGTATGTGGCAGCATCGCAGGCATTTTGTATGTAAGACATCAATATCCTGCTTATTATCAAAAACTTATAAATAAAATTTCTTCAAAAAAAATAAACACGCTGTATGAAGAACATCGCATTGATAAAATCATTGATTTACACAAAAATAACGTATTTGGCATTGACCTTTCACATTATCAGGAAAAAGAAGACATCATTTGGGACAGCCTCCATCTGAAAAACAAAAACATACGCTTTGAGTTCGCCATTTTTCGAGCAACAATGGGCAACAACACTACCGACCGAAATTTTCCTTTCTTTTGGGAAAAAGCCAAGAAATACAAACTTATTCGCGGGGCTTATCACTTTTACCGACCCGATGAAGACCCCGTTTTACAGGCAAATTCATATCTGAGAAACGTAAAATTACAAAAAGGCGACTTGCTCCCCGTGTTGGACGTTGAAAAACTTCCCAAAAGCAAGTCAATCGACGTGTTTCTAAACGATGTCCAAACTTGGCTTGATATCGTTGAAAAAAAATACGGAAAAAAACCTATTATTTACACATATATCAGTTTTTACGACGATTATCTGCACCAACGCTTCCGAAAATACCCGCTTTGGATAGCCAACTACAACAATGTCCCAGCCCCTTCCCCGCTCCACCACTGGACAATGTGGCAATTCACCGAAAATGGTATTACACCGGGTTCAAAAGTGAAAATTGACCTGAACATTTACAACGGAAGTCGCGAAAAAATAAAAGAAATCTTAATCCCTTAAAGCAGTAAAATGACAAAAGCCGAACTCCGCACCAAATGCAAAGAACGCCGATTCGCACTCTCAAAAACTGAACGCGATACGATGAGCATCAACATTGCCAATCAGGCACTTAAACTACCCATTTGGCACCTGAAAACCTATCATATTTTCCTTCCGATTGAAAAACTGGCAGAAGTAGATACCGGTTACATCTTGACCATTCTGCACGGAAAAGAAAAGCAAATTGCCGTACCTAAAACAGAGCTCAAAACCAAAACATTACGCCATTTTTTGCTCACTGATGAAACCCTGCTCAAAAAAAATCCGTGGGGCGTTCCCGAACCCGTAAACGGACAAGAAATCCCGCCTGCCGCAATAGACGTGGTTTTCATACCACTATTGACATACGACCATAAAGGAAATCGGATTGGGTATGGCGGCGGTTTTTACGACCGTTTTTTGCAACAATGTTCGCCCGAAACCATAAAAATAGGGCTTTCCTTCTTCAATCCGGAGACGGAAACTATCGAAACAAATCCGTTTGACATCGCGCTAAACTACTGCATCACACCGTCAAACATCTTCAAATTCAGCAAATAAGGCGTAAAACTTTTATTTCTTCGGGAAGGCTTTTTTATTGAAGACAAGCAGCAAGCCCACTGCCACGCTAATGGCTGCATCAGCCACATTGAAAACCGGCTCAAAGAAACGAAAACGTTCACCGCCAAAAAACGGAAGCCAATCGGGCAGTTTCGTATCAATCAGCGGAAAATAAAACATATCAACCACCTTACCGTGGAACAACGTCCCGTAAGGTTGTTGCGAAAACAACGTGGCAATATTGTCATAACTGTGGTCAAAAATAACCCCGTAAAACACCGAATCAATGATGTTACCCAAAGCCCCCGCCAAAATCAACGCGATGGAAAGGATTAACACCGAGGCTTGCTTCTTCCTAACGGCATCAAACAACCAATAGCCGAAACCGCAAACAGCCACAATCCGGAAGAGCGTAAGGGCAAGTTTGCCGTACTCACCGGGTATTTTTGTTCCCCACGCAGCCCCGTCATTTTCAATAAAAAGAATTTTAAACCAACTAAACACCCCTACGCTTTCATTCAACACAAAATGCGTTTTAACGTAGATTTTGCTCCATTGGTCAACAATCAAAATTAGTAAAATAACAAGAAATGCGTGCTTTAATTTCATATCGTTTTTTCGTAAAGACTGCAAAAATACATTTTTTTTGAGGAAAACAAAAATTTAATCCAAAAAGGAGACTAAAAAAGTATTTTTAAGCGCATTAAGTTCCATTCAAAACCATTGCAAACAACGGCGAGAAAAACAAATCGCCTGCACAAGCCGTTAATTTTATCCGTGAAAAATTTCGTAAACTAAAAATTATTTCCTACCTTTGGAGTCTCAAACAACATATTTTCATTTTTTAAACAAATTGTAATGAACTTTTTAGAAATCGCAAAAAACCGATATACCACCAAAGTATATCAAAAACAAAAAATATCCGATGAGAAAATCGCGCAGCTGAAAGAAATTTTGCGCCTGTCACCTTCTTCCATCAATTCACAGCCGTGGCGGTTTGTGATTGTGTCCGACGAAGCTAAAAAAGCCGAATTGGCAAAAGTTTCCTTCTTTAACGAACCTAAAATAAACAATGCAAGTCACTTAATTGTCTTCTTAGGAATTGAGAAACTCGAAACCTTTCAATCACAAATCAAAAAATATTTAAACGAAGGACAAACAAATTACTACCTCCAAAAAATGAAACCACAAGGCGAAGCACTAACCAAAAACTGGCTACACCGCCAAGTATACGTTGCGCTGGGTTATTTTTTAAGCGCCTGCGCTTCAATGAACATCGATAGCACCCCGATGGAAGGCATTCAATGTGAAGAATACGACAAAATTTTAAAACAAGACGGATACAAAACGCTTTTCGCCGTTGCCATCGGTTATCGCGACCCAAACGACAGCAATCAGCCGAACATTACACCCAAATCACGCATTCCGGCAGAAGAAATCATTTTTGAAATCTAAATTAACCAAAACAATAAAAAGAAAACAACAAACAATTGTGCTTTTATTCCTTTATCAAAAAGAAAAGCAATGAGCAAAGCAACTTATTTTCTTTACATAATAAAACACAACAAACAACAATAAATTACTAACACAACCCAAAAGAAGCAAATTAACAACAGAAAATTCACTTCTTAACCAAAAAGAGAGCAACGCACAATTGTGCATTACCTTCTTTTTACATAAAAGAGTAATTTTTATAAAACTTATGGCATCATTTTTGCTACTAAACTAATACAAACTTATAAACAGAACAATTTTTTAAAATCAAAAACAAGATGAATACAATAAATTACAAAACACGCGTATCCGAATTGGCAGACATCGCCAATCGCTTGGTTCAACTTTTTGGACAACAAGCCGAATTGCAATCCGATTGGTTTTTGAAAAAACTATTCGCAAACATCGAATCACAAACAAGCGCACTCTCCGTAGCCATAAAAAGAGAAATGGCTGTGTCAAAATTAGAGGAGGCCGACAATTTACGGGACGAAACTGTCATCAACCTGAACAATATCCTTAAAGGATATAAGTCAATGCGTTCCACCGAGATTCGGGAGAGTGCCGATAAACTTTATTCCGTTTTCGAACGTTACGGAACCAAAATCACGCGCGAGAATTATTCCAGTGCGTCGGCTCATATCGATTCACTTTTGCGCGACCTTTCCGTAGCCGAGTTGGAAGAAAGTATCAGTAAACTTTCGGGTGTTTCCGAAACGATTGAGGAGCTTCGCAGTCGTCAGTCCGCTTTTTCAACCGAAAGAATGGCATACGAAAAAGCCATCTCTGCCCGCGAAGCCGAAGCATCGGCAACATCACTCAAAAGACCTTTACTTTCCACAATCAACACCAAGTTGGTCAATTATTTGACTGCCTTACGGGAAGAAAACAAATACGTAAATTTTTATCAGGTCGTTGCCCAAGTGATTGACGATGCAAACACCACGGTTGCCCGCCGCAGTAAAAAATAAGTTTTTTAGGATTGTTAATCCATCAAAAAATGTTTTTTACACACCCGTAGGGGCGAAATATATTTCGCCCGCACGTGCAAACATCATTGTATGGGCGTATTGCATACGCCCATAATGCGTACGACTATAAATATATGTTTTCGGATATATTCAACACGGGAATATGATATGTGCACAATGTAGGGGCGAATTGCAATTCGTCCACGTAATGGGGTATTATGAATGGGCGTATACAATACGCCCCTACCAATGCGGAAACACAAATGAATATACACAATATATTGTTATAATATAATGATTATTCGTTACGTTATTTAACATTTTTTACACACCCGTAGGGGCGTATTGCATACGCCCACAGTGCGTACACCCATAAATATATATTTTCGGATATATTCAACACGGGAATATGATATATGCACAATGTAGGGGCGAATTGCAATTCGCCCACGTAATGGGTAATTGTGAATGGGTGTATGCAACATAAAGAAACAACATACATCCCGCGTAGGGGCGAATTACAATTCGCCCACGTAATTCGTAATTGTGAATGGGCGTATGCAATACGCCCCTACCAATGTGGAAACATAAATGAGCAAAAAATATTTTGTCCCTACAACGTGCGTCCTGTGTAAGGGCGAATTGCAATTCGCCCCTACGATGGGGGATTGTAAACGGACGTATGCAATATGCCCATACCAACAGGGAATTATTTTTAATGTAAATAACACATAAAAAAACCAAAAAATTTAAAAAATTAATCCATAATAATACAGATAATGAAATACGTAAAATTTTTATGCCTGCTTTTTTGTGTTTCGCTCTACGCACAGCAGGGCGGAATGTGGCTTCCTTCGCTTTTGGAAGGAATGAATGAAAAAGAAATGCAATCACTCGGAATGAAGATGTCGGCGGCTGATATTTACAGCGTTAATCATTCGTCGCTCAAAGATGCCGTACCACACTTTAACGGCGGCTGTACTTCCGAAGTAATTTCTCCCAAAGGCTTACTGCTGACCAATCACCACTGCGGATACGGCGAAATTCAGTCCCACTCCTCGGTTAAGAACGATTACTTGGCTGAGGGCTTCTGGGCAAAAAGTTTGAGCGAAGAACTTCCCAATCCAAACCTCTCCGTTACGTTTGTAGTTCGTATCGAAGACGTTACGGCTTCTATCCTTAAAGGAACGGAAAAAGCAATGTCCGAGAGCGAAAAAGCCCAAATGATAGAAAAAAACACTGCTGAACTGGTCAAATCCGCTCCAAAAGAGGCGTGGCAGGAAAACCGCGTGCGGGCTTTCTATAACGGAAACCAATATATTTTATTTGTTGTTGAAACCTTTAAGGACGTGCGTTTGGTGGGTGCTCCGCCGTCTTCCATCGGGAAATTTGGCTCAGACACCGACAACTGGGCGTATCCGCGACATACGGGCGACTTTGCACTCTTCCGCATCTATGCAGACCAAAACAATCGACCTGCCGAATACGCAAAAACCAACGTCCCCTACACGCCCAAGCATTATTTCCCCATTTCGTTGGATGGAATTGCAGAAGATGACTTCACAATGGTTTTCGGTTACCCCGGACGTACGCAAGAATACCTTCCGGCAGTTGCCGTTAAGCAGATTACCGATGTTTTAAACCCTGCAAAAATCGGAATTCGTGATGTCGTTCTAAAAGTACAGGACGGATATATGCGCAAAGACCAAGCCATTAAAATTAAGTACGCTTCCAAATATGCACGCGTTGCCAATTACTGGAAAAAGTGGATTGGCGAGAGTCAAGGCTTGAAAAAAACCAATGCCGTGGCTTTGAAACAAAAACAGGAGGAAATTTTTAAGAAGAATGTAAAAAACAGCAGAAAATCGGCTGAATACGGGCATTTATTACCAAGTTTTGAGCAAAAATACCGAGAAATTGAAGCGTATAGCCTCGCAAATGACTTATTTAGTGAATTCGTAATGCGGAACATTGATTTGCTTACAAATGGTTACCGAATTTGGCAATTGGAGAAAGTGTTGGAAAATCGTGGCGTTCAGTCGTTTGAAGATAGAAAGAAAAACCTAAAATCGACCTTCAACAATGTGTTTAAGGACTATGACAAGGCAGTGGACAGAGATGTATTCGAAAAAGCCTCGTTGTTTTACGCCCAACATATGCCGAAGCAGTTTTTAAGCCGAAATTTACAGCAATTTGATGCAAAAACCTTGCCCGAGCAGTTGTATAACAATTCGTTGCTTGCTTCTTCCGAAGGCGTGGAAAAATTGTTAAACGCTTCTCCTGAACAGTTTAAAGAGCTTGTTAAAAACGACTTGGGAATGCAATTCGTTTCGGTTTTGATTGATGATTTTGTTGCGAAGGTTGCCCCGACTTACGGCAAGCTCAATGCGGAAATTGAAGCCCTGCAACGCACCTATATGAAGGCAATTTTAGAATTTTCACGTCCGGAAGACCGGATTTTCCCCGATGCCAACAGCACATTGCGTGTAACATACGGAAAAGTGAAAGGGTATTCGCCTTCTGATGCCGTTCATTATGAGCCGGTTACTTATTTGGAGGGCGTTATGGAAAAATATGTGCCGGGAGACTATGAATTTGACGTTCCCGAGAAACTCCGAATGCTTTACCAAACGAAGGATTATGGAATCTATGCCGACAAAAACGGCAAAATGCCGGTGTGTTTTATCGCCACCAATCACACTACGGGAGGCAATTCAGGAAGCCCCGCCATCGATGCGCACGGTAATTTAATCGGTTTGAACTTCGACAGAGTTTGGGAAGGCACGATGAGCGACATTCACTACGACCCGTCGATTTGCCGTAATATAATGGTGGATATTCGTTATGTTTTGTTCGTCATTGACAAATATGCAGGAGCTAAACACTTGATTGACGAAATGAAACTCGTAAATCCGAAGAAAAACGCTTCTTCTTCCAAAAAAACAAAAAAAAGACGTAAATAAACTCCGAAATGCAGTCAGCACTACCTCTGACTGCATTTTTTATATTTTTTAATTGACAGAAACAAACTGATTTAGTATTTTTGTACTAAAAAACCGATTACTTTTATGGAATTAAATGCATTATTTTTTGAAAAACAGAAACTACTTCCCGATTGGATTAAAATAGGTTTGTGGTTATTTTGCCTTCTATTCATTTACTGGGCTTACAGACATCTTTTTGTAAAAAATCCTTTTGGAGAGTCGCCAATATTGCATATGGTGCTACTTTTTTTGGTTTTGTTCTGGTTTGTTGTCATACTAACTTTCTCCGTGATGAATATATCATTAACCCTTACAAATCAGTCTGTTAAAATTGAAGCATTCCCTTTTTCAAAGAAAACGATTCCTATTAAGGAAATTCAAGCAATGGAACTCATCACGTATCGTAAAATGAAAGCAGGTATTAGAATTAGTTCACAATACGGAAAGGTTTATCATATTTCAGGTAACAAAGGGTTATTTATTTCCTTAAAAAATGGGGAGACAGTGTTGGTGAGCGTTAAAAATATAGAAAAATTACGTGAAGCACTAAACAGTGATGAACATTTGAAGATTCTTTTGAAACATAGCAATTTACACTAATTTATCAGTATCATTTCCCCTTTGAAAGGAGCAGAGGGATATGATTTTCAATAAAATAAACTTAGAAAATCGTCATTTTTTCTATATGGGTTGCACAAAAATGAATAAGTCCGTAAATTTGCAATTCATTTCTGCAAGCAGTTACAAAAACGACTCAACTTTCACCAATATTATTATTAAAAAATTTTGAACTCTTTTACTAAAAATAAATATTAAAATCAAAATATGGAACTTAACAAATATATCGACCACACGCTCTTAAAAGCTGCGGCAACCGTTTCGGAAATAAAAACGCTTTGCGAGGAAGCGGTAAAGTATAATTTTTTCTCCGTTTGCGTAAATAGCTGTTATGTGCCTTACGCAAAAGAATTTTTAGCCGGAACCGATGTGAAGGTATGCAGTGTTGTCGGTTTTCCGCTTGGGGCGATGAGCACCCACTCAAAAGTATTTGAAACTGAGCAGGCTCTTGCCGATGGAGCCGACGAAATTGATATGGTTATCAACGTAGGTTGGTTGCTATCGGGTGAGACTCAGAAAGTGCTTGACGAAATTACGCTCATCAAAAAAGCCTGTGGCAATAAGGTGCTGAAAGTCATTTTAGAGACTTGTTACCTGACCGATGCTCAAAAACGGTTGGCGTGTGAACTTTCGGTGCAAGCAGGGGCTGATTTTGTAAAAACCTCCACAGGATTTGGCACCGGCGGGGCTACACTTGCCGATGTAACTCTTATGAAAGAGTCCGTGAGCGGAAAAGCAAAAATTAAGGCTTCGGGCGGTGTTCGAGACTTCCAAACAGCAATGGAATACATTAATTTGGGTGTGCAACGTATCGGAACATCTAACGGAATTGCCATCGTAACCGGAAAAACGGGAACAGGCTATTAATAAGGTAATTTTCAAGCAAAAATTGCCTTACTCATTTTTAGTTGAAATACAAAAATAGTTTATAGATATGAAAAAAATTGTTGTAACGGGCGGACTCGGATTTATCGGTTCGCACACGGTAGTTGAGTTACAAAACTCGGGTTTCGAGGTTGTTATCATTGATAATTTATCAAATTCGTCAGAAGATGTGCTTCCGCGCATTGAAAGCATCACGGGCATAAAGCCTATTTTCGAGAAATTTGATTTGCGCGACAAACAAGCCGTTATTGATTTCTTCAAACGGCATCAAGACCTTGCCGGAATGATACACTTTGCCGCCTCAAAAGCGGTGGGCGAAAGCGTAGAAAAACCTTTGCTTTATTACGAAAATAACCTCAGTACATTAGTATATTTACTGCAAGAACTGAGCAAAAAAGACAAAGCACACTTCATTTTTAGCTCCTCCTGCACGGTATATGGTCAAGCCGATGAACTTCCAATTACGGAAAATGCGCCGGTGAAAAAAGCAGAGTCGCCTTACGGAAACACAAAGCAAATTGGCGAAGAAATTATTGCCGACACCTGCAAAGTAACACCTCATTTGCAAGCAATTTCACTGCGTTACTTCAATCCGATTGGGGCGCACCCTTCGGCTGAAATTGGCGAGCTTCCTATTGGCGTTCCTCAAAATTTAGTTCCGTTCATCACCCAAACGGGCATTGGCTTGCGTGAAAAACTTTCTGTTTTTGGTGATGATTACCCAACCCCCGACGGCACTTGCATTCGCGATTATATTCACGTGGTGGATTTAGCAAAAGCACACGTAGTTGCCTTACAACGTTTGTTGGACGGGAAGAACACTGAAAATTACGAAGTTTTCAACGTGGGGACAGGAACGGGAAGCAGTGTTTTGGAAGTAATAAACAGTTTTGAGCGGGTTTCCGGTGAAAAATTGAATTATCAAATCGTTGGAAGACGTGCAGGCGACATCACAGCTGCCTACGCCAATACCGACAAAGCAAACAACATTTTAGGCTGGAAATCAAAATCAACCTTAGATGAAGCAATGGCTTCGGCTTGGAAATGGGAAAAGAAAGTGCGTGGGCGATAGTGCGCGTATCAAAACAAAACATAAAAATGGTTCAATAAGTCTGCATAAAACAGCGCTTATTGAGCCAAAACATTTTGTGTATATTTCTATTTAAAACAACTTGAAGTACATCATTAATAATTGTGCTTTTATCATTTCATCTCTTGCAAGCAAATTTTTATTGCTGTTTTCTATTCTTTTAATTATTTTACAGCAAGAACATCTATGCTTAACCTTCTTTTTATTGTTCTACCGAATTTTGCTCACTGCTTTTTATTCTTTTATATGATGGGACTAATGCACAATTGTGCGTAGGCTACTATTTCAAGACATTGCCATTCCACAACGGATTTTCTTGATAGGCTTGTTTGCTCTTTTTAGGCACGATGATAATTCCCTTATATCCGATAGAGCGAGTGATTTCAGGTGGGGTAAGTGCCTCCAAACGAATTTCTTGCAAAGCGGAGCACCCTCGAAAGGCTTCCAAACCAATTTTTGAAACACTTTCCGGAATGCGTATGCTTCTTAACGATTCGCACCCGTAAAAAGCCTGCACCCCGATATGTTGCACATTTTTTGGCATCCTTACCGAAACCAAACGTTTACAATCATAAAAAACCTTGTCGCTCACTTCCGTTAGCATATCAGGCAGTTCAATTCGTTGTAAATTTTCACAACCCGCAAAGGCGTTATATCCCAAGTGGCTCGTTAATTTTGATAATTTAACGACTTTCAAATTTTTGCAACCGCTAAACGCCCCAAAAAGGATGTCCGTAACCGTATTAGGCAGTTCAATATATGTGATGTTGTGACAATTCCGGAAGGCATTCATTCCAATTTTCTGTAACTTCTCAGGCAATATAACGGTGTGCAATTGAGTACAGTCCAGAAAGGTATCATTCTTGATGTGCGTAAGTTGCTTGGGCAAACTTACAACTTCAAGTTGCGTACAGTTATAAAAAGCGCTGGCTCCTAATTCGGCAACGGTTTCCGGCAAATGAATTTCTTTTAACGACCTGCAATTTTCAAAAGCGTCGTTACCAACAATTTGTAATTCGCCCGTTATCTTTACGGAAGTCAATGAATTACAGAAAGCGAACGCACTCGCCCCGATGTGGGCAATTTGCTGCGGAATAGTGATTGTTTTTAGGCTTTTACACTGAAAAAAAGTACGATACGGCAAACTGATAAGTTGCTGCGGAAGAATCACACTTTTTAAACTTGTGCAATCTTCAAAAACACTCGCTCCAAAAGAAATAATGGATTCAGGCAAGGTGATTCGTTCTAAACTCACGCAGGATTTAAAGGCGGCATCACCAATTTTTTGAACCGACCCCGCAAAATGCAGTGCTTCCAGATTTGAGCAAGACGCAAAGGCTTCTTTTTCAATCCGTAAAACACCATCGGGGATATTTATCACTTTGATATTGTTACAATTAAAAAATGCTCTCTCTGCAATACTCTCAATTGTATCGGGAATTTCAATCGACTTTAATTGGTAACAATTTGCAAAAACCTCTTTCTCAATCTTTTTAACAAAATATGGGATTTCAATATGCCCACTTGACGGAATTTGTTCACAATCACAACCTTTCAGCACGTTATTTTCAATGCGGAATAACGGCGGCATTTCTTGTGAAAAAACACTGTTAATCAACAGAATAAACAAAAAGAAAGTAGTTTTTTTCAGTATCGGACTCATATATGATTTTACATTCACTTCAAAGGTAAGTGATTTAAGAAAAGTTATTTACTGCTTTAAAAATAAGGAAATCAGCCTGCGTTTTCGTTTTTTTCTTTTGCTTTGGCTTCCAACTCGGCTTGAAATTCCTCCATCACCGGTTTCATTGTACTTTCGGGTAAATCGGCAATGCGGATGTACATCAATCCGTCAATGGCGTTGTTAAACATCGGATCAACATTAAAGGCTATCACCTTGGCATTCTGCTTGATATATTTTTTTATCAAAACCGGCAAACGGAGATTTCCGGGCTCAAGTTCGTCAATAATTTTATCGAATTTATTCAAATCGGCTTGTGTTTCGTCAAAGATAAAATCTTTGTCAGCATCGTTGAGTTTTACTTTAAATTCTTTTTTAGGACGCACGTACTGAGCTACATACGGGTCGTAAAAATTTGATTTCATAAACTCAATCATCAACGATTTTGAAAAGTTTGAAAACTGATTACTGATGCTCACACCTCCCAACAAATAATGATGCTCAGGGTGGCGCAATGTGGTGTGAGCAATTCCCTTCCAAAGTAAGAATAACGGCATCGGTTTTTGCTGATACTCAGGGATTACAAACGCCCGTCCCATTTCAATGGTTTTGCTCATCATATCGTGAAGTTCCGGTTCAAAACGGAACAAACTATGCGTGTAAAACCCATCAATGCCGTGTTTAGGGAAAATTTCAGCTCCCAAGCCCATACGATAAGCTCCCGCCACTTTTTTATTATCTGAATCCCAAAGGAATAAATGGTGGTAATATTCATCAAAATTATCCAAATCAATGGAAGCATTTGTTCCTTCCCCTACTTCACGGAAAGTAACTTCACGAAGCCTGCCTATCTCCTTCATTATATTCGGAATTTCGCAATAAGGTGCTAAAAACACTTCGTAATTGTTATTTTTCAGCAATCGGAAGCCCTTATCGGTAATCAATTTAATTTCATTTTCAACGAGTTCTGCACCAACAGGCTCAATGATTTCCTCAGGCTGTTTTGCCGTTTTATTCGACTTTAAAACAGTTCCCAACGGAATAAATTTATTACTCTGCTCAAAGGCGTTGGCCAAAATATACGTTTTCTTTCGCAAAAACTCGGTGTACGATTCAATATCTTTATATTCCTCTTGTACCTGAACGGAAATGGGCTTCCCAATTCGGATATAAATCGTTCTTTTTCTTTGCGTTAATAATTCAGAAGGCAATTTTGCCGTGCGCAACGTATCACTTATTTTAGAAAGCGTATAGAACAATTTGCTGTTTTTGGCGTGAAAATAAATCGGGATAACAGGCACTTTTGCTTTTTTGGCGAGCTTCATCGCGGCTTCTTCCCAAGGCTTGTCCACCACGAGTTTTCCTTCACGACTTACCGAAACTTCGCCTGCGGGGAAAAGCCCCAGTGGCATTCCTTCTTGTAAATGCTTGATTGTTTGTTTAAAACCCAACACACTCGACTTTGCATCTTTGTGGTTTTCAAACGGATTAACGGGCATCACGTACGGGGCTAACGGCTCAATACGTTGCAACAGAAAGTTCGCCATAATCTTAAAATCGGGACGTTTTTCAAGCAATAATTTTAGCAATAAAATCCCGTCAATTCCCCCGAGAGGGTGATTGGATATGGTAATAAAAGCGCCGTCTTTGGGGATATTTCGTAAATCTTCTTCCGGAATTTGAAACTGAATTTCAAATTCATCCAAGATACTATTAAGGAATTCAATGCCTTGCAAATGCTTGTTTCGGGTGTAAATGGCATTGAGTTTTGAAAGTCGGAGCAACTTCATCAGCGTCCAACCCCCAAAAGTTCCTACAACCCCATATTTATCAAGATTGATGGCTTTTGCCACCTCTTGCGCACTCACAAGTCCCATATATAAACAATTATGTTTTTCTTAACAATTTACAAAGGTAGAAAAATAAATTTTAAAAATAAAAAAGTTTTTTCAATTAGCCGTAATAAAATTTAACTCAAAAACAATAAACATCTAATAATAAACGCATTAACACAACCCCAAGAGTTTTATAATTTTGGTGTCATTTAGGCAGAAACAGCCTCGTGAAAATATTTTTTTTCAAAAAGAATTAACAACTCATTATATTTATTATTTTTGCAGTTCGAAAATTTTTCGGGTCGGATTTGTTTTCACTCTGAAAAACCACCTCGTTTGCCCGACCACTATTTAATAGATATAAAAACTGAAAAAAAAATATGACTGAAACTCGACATAATTGGACCAAAGAAGAAATCATCGCCATTTACAACAAACCCCTGATGGATTTACTTTACGAAGCCGCCACCGTGCATCGTAAACACCACGACCCCAACACGGTACAGGTATCGACCTTGCTCTCTATCAAAACGGGAGGTTGCTCGGAAGACTGTGGTTATTGCCCGCAGGCTGCCCGCTATCACACGGGAGTTGAAGTTGAGGAAATGATGAGTGTTTCGCACGTTAAAGCCCAAGCCTTACGAGCCAAATCGTCGGGGGCTTCACGCGTGTGTATGGGCGCCGCGTGGCGAAACGTGAAAGACGGACCCGAATTTGACCAAGTGCTTGAAATGGTGCGAACCATCAACAAACTCAATATGGAAGTTTGCTGCACGCTCGGTATGATTACTGAAAATCAGGCGAAACGACTGGCAGAAGCCGGCTTGTACGCCTACAACCACAATTTGGATACTTCGGAAGAATATTACAAAGAAGTCATCTCGACCAGAGGCTTTGAAGACCGGCTGCAAACCATTGAAAACGTCCGGAAAACAAACATCACCGTGTGTAGCGGTGGCATCATCGGGATGGGTGAATCGTTGGAAGACCGTGCGGGAATGCTCGTGGCACTTTCCACGCTAAACCCGCAACCCGAGTCCGTGCCCATCAACGCTTTGGTGGCGGTGGAAGGCACGCCGATGGAAGACCAGAAGCCAGTTGAAATCTGGGAAATGATTCGGATGATTGCTACCACCCGTATCGTGATGCCTGAAACACAGGTGCGTCTTTCGGCAGGACGAACCCAAATGAGCCGTGAAGGGCAAGCAATGTGTTTCTTCGCAGGAGCCAATTCCATTTTTGCGGGCGACAAACTACTGACCACCCCCAATCCGAACATCAATGAAGATATGATGATGTTTGAAATGCTGGGACTTCGCACGCAAAAACCCTTTGAAAAGCACGCCCAACCCACCACCGTAGAGGCGGAAGATTCCGAATTTGTTGCCTTAGGCGAAAACCCTAAATGGACACGCCCCGCACATAAAATTGAACGCAACGAAAACAAACGCAAAACAAGAATCAATGAAGATTGATGCTCAGCTTTCTGCGTTTGACACACTCATCGTAATACAGAACAAAAAATCCGGAAGTTATTTTCTTTCGGATTTTTTGTTTTTTGCCGTATGGGTCAGGATTGTGGCGTAATTCTGCCGGTATATAGCTACCTCTATGTAATTTGTCTTTTTATATCTGTTCTTTTGTCTTGAAACAAAAGAACCAAAAATTCAAGACTTTGGATACTACGCTAAAAATCAATTTTATTTCGCTGAAAATCTCCGAACTTGCTCCCTGCGGTCGCTTCGAACAGCGGATATTTTCCACGCTTCATTCATTGATTTTTTTAACGCTTCGTCTCCAAGGTCGAAAATCACTCTTGAAAACAACTACAATTTAAAATGGGTTAGCTATATCTTATCCGTTTTACGTCGGTTTGGTAAAAACGTACGCCCTGCACCGGCGCTTCAATTTATTTTATAATCGTTCGTGCGCACGAATTACTTCTACATATAAATAAATCAATAATCAGTGTCAAGATACCTATGCAAATAGTATTATTTTTCTGTATGCCTCTTCCTTTTTCTGCTTTTATAAAATATAGAATTGCAATTCGTTATCCATATTGATATGCTTTTTAGCATATTTAAGTTATTATTTTAGAAGGACATCCCCCCAACCCCTTCAAAGGGGGATTTGGAGAGGAGAATATCTTTCTAACACGCTTCAAAAGGGGAATGGACATGGCGATTTATCCTAACTTTACTATATTTAAGTCATTCATTGGGATTAATTTGCTTAAAATTTTCTTTTAGACGAGTATCCGAGAGAAAGATATCCCTCTTCCCCCCTTCAAAGGGAAATTCGTCAGGATTATTTTCTATCATAAAAGAAAAATATACTAATTAGTCAAGACGAATTAGGTAAACTTGCAAGTGTTTTATCTATTCGCCAACACGAATTAACTGTTTATTTTTATTTCACAAAATTCGTCTCGACGAATTTGTTATTTTAGTTTATAACAATGGATTCGTTGAGACGAATTAGTTATTTCAATTTATAAGACTAAATTCGTCAAGGCGAATTGCGTATTTTAAATTCATTTCAGTAAATTCGTTAAGACGAATTACTATTTTTCAATTTATCTTAATAAATTCGTGAAGACGAATTACTTATTTTAAATTCATTTTAGTAAATTCATCTTAGCTAATTACTTATTAAAACCTTTGGCAAAGTTTTCAACTTTGCCAAAGGTAATGTACTCACTATTTTTTAGTAGATTCGTGACGGCGAATTACTACTTTTTTATTCTTTTTGATAAATCCGTGTTGATGAATGATGTAAAAAAACCTTTGTCAAAGTTTTCAACTTTGACAAAGGTGATGTACTCACTATTTTTTAGTAAATTCGTGACAGCGAATTACTACTTTTTTATTCTTTTTGATAAATTCGTGTTGATGAATGATGTAAAAAAACCTTTGTCAAAGTTTTCAACTTTGACAAAG
>NZ_JAUNKD010000003.1:0-14608 GCF_030532915.1 Capnocytophaga sp. | reverse complement strand
GTGATGTACTCACTATTTTTTAGTAGATTCGTGAAGGCGAATTACTACTTTTTTATTCTTTTTAATAAATTCGTGTTGATGAATGATACAAAAAAAACTTTGGCAAAGTTTTCAACTTTGCCAAAGGTGATGTACTCACTATTTTTTAGTAAATTCGTGGTAATGAATGTATTATTTTTACGGAAAAGCATTGATTACGCTTTGAAGAGCGCTATTTTTTCATCTTCTTTGGCACGCATCAATTGGCTGTCGGCTTCGGTTTTGTCTTTGTAGCCACACAAATGAAGGATGCCGTGTGCCATTACGCGCAGAAGTTCGGTTGTAAAGGGGACGTTGAAGTCGCTTGCATTGTCAGCCACGCGCTCCACCGAGATGAAAATATCGCTTGAAAGCGTATTACCCTCGGTATAGTCAAAGGTGATGATGTCCGTGAGGGTGTCGTGGTCAAGATAGGTCTTGTTGATTTCAAACAGGTAGTCATCATTGCAAAAAATGTAGTTGATTTCGCCTAAAATTTTATTTTCAGAATCGATAATGGCGTCAATCCACCTTTGAAAATCAGTTTCGGGCTGGGGCAAGGCAAAATCGGTTTCGTAATTAAATGTAATCATAAAATTCGTGCTGTTAGATGCCTTGCAAAAGTAGCAAAAAAACGCATTATTGCAAATAAATTTTCAGATTATAAAATAAAATAATACATTTGCCCAAAAAAGAAATATGAAAATAATAGCATTCGGCGCAAGCACTTGCACGACATCCATAAACCAAAAGCTGGCTCAATTTGCAGCCAAGCAATTTGACGGGGATATTGAAATTTTAGACCTGCGCGACTATCAGTTTCCGCTGTATTCGGTAGATGTTGAAAACGAAATCGGGTTACCTGAAAAGGCAACGGAATTGCTTCATAAATTCCAAACGGCTGATTTGATAATCATCTCACTTGCCGAGCATAACGGGGCGTACACGGCGGCGTTTAAAAATACGTTTGATTGGGTAACGCGCGTGAATATGAAGTGTTTTGCCGGAAAGAAACTCTTCTTGCTGGCGACATCACCCGGAGCCCGAGGAGGGCAATCGGTCTTGGACATTGCCGCTGCGCGCTTTCCTTTTCACGGCGGGGAAGTCATCACAACCTTTTCATTACCTGCTTTCAATGACAACTTCTCTGAAACGGAAGGGATTACCAATGCCAAGTTAGCCAAAGAATTTGCCGTTGAAGTTGAAAAAGTAAAGGCAGTTTTATAAAAAAGTAAGACAATTAATCGCTTAGGAAACATATAAGTCCTGTTCGCTTTCCTGATTATGATGATTCTCATTTTAATCAAGAAAACGAACGGGATTTTTAATTGCATCAAGATTTACAGGATGTTAAAAAGTTAAACGGACGCATTATTTTTAGCTATTTTTAACCAAAAAAGAAAGCTGTTTTTCTTGGCTCACAGCCTAAAAATACTATTCGTGGCAATTTTTTATATCTTCAAACAGATAGATTTAGCAATATTTATAAATAATATCGCCTTTTTATTACTAAAAGATAAAAAAATGAAGTAACTTTGCCAAAAAAATTAACAAAAACACAAAACAATACCATTTTATTTATTCCGTAATTTTTAATCTTATATTATAATGAAAATGAGAAATTTATTTTTAGTTGTATGCACTGCTTTCGCCTTAACGATTCAGGCGCAAGATGTTTCAAAAGCCTTGCAAGTGGGCGATAAAGCACCGGATTTCACCTTAAAGAATGCGCAAGGCAAAAGGGTTCGGTTGTATTCACTTTTAGAGAAAGGAAACGTTGTAATGACTTGGTATCGCGGTGGTTGGTGTCCGTACTGCAATGTGGCTTTGGGTCAGCTGCAAGAAAAGTTACCTGAATTCAAAGCGTTGAACGCTACGTTAGTGGCACTCACGCCCGAATTACCCGACCATAGTTTGTCCACCCAAGAGAAAAACAAGCTTGAATTTGAGGTGCTTACCGATCTAAACAACGATGTGGCAAGGCAATACGGCATTGTTTTTAAATTGGACGACCAAACCGCACAGCGCTACGAGCAGGCATTGCATTTAAGCAGCCGCAACGGCACAGACTCATCGGAATTACCCGTTCCGGCAACGTATGTGCTTGATAAAAATGGGGTTATTCGATATGCTTTTGTTCATCCTGATTATAAAAAGCGCGCCAACCCCGATGAAGTGCTTCAAGCTTTGAAAGAAATTCGGCAATAAGGCGTTTGTTTATTGTAACAATGCCATATTAATGTTAAATTTCTGTAAAAACATTGTAATCGTAAAATGTTTCATTCAAAATACAACCAAATTTTAAAGTGGTTGTTATGCGTTCAAAACAAGTTACAAAAGGTTATTTATTTAGAATTTATATAAATTACACCAAAACGAAACAAGTTTTTTGCAATTGATGCAATATGTCATACTTTTGTGCTTGAAAAAGTGAGTTTTTCAGAGTAAATTCAACAAGAAAATATTAAATAATATATTTTAATATGAAAAAGGTTAAAAACCATAATTCATTAATTGTCAGTTTTTTTGGTTATTTGTTGTTGGCGCTGTTTTCATCTCCAACATTTGCGCAAGGTGATCCGGTTAAGGGTGAAACGTTGTTCAAAACCAACTGTATGGCTTGTCACCAGTTGGATAAGCGTGCCGTTGGACCTGCTTTGGGCGGCGTTACTGAGCGCAGAGAAAACGAGTGGCTTCATAAATGGATCAATAACAGTGCAGCATTAATCGCTTCGGGTGATGCCGATGCAAAAGCTATTTTTGAGGAATTTAATCAAGTTCCGATGGCACCCTATGAGGGGATTCTTTCACATCAGGATATAGAAGACATCTTGGCGTACACGGCTAATCCGCCGGCGGTGCAAGAGGAACCCGCCGAGGAGGAAGTACCTGTAATTTTAGAGAATCCGGAAGTTGCCAAGGAGCGGTCGGTAACCTATGTTACTACTATAATAGGTGTGGTTGTGTTGCTGATTGCTTTGTTTGTGGTGATGTTCTTGCTGGGCAATGCTTCGCGCATTGTTGCCAGTGGCGGTATCACGGCAGAAGAATTTGCCAAACGCAAAGAAGGGCTTTTAACCAAGGCTTTTGTTGAAAATCCTTTCTTGGTGCTGACAGCCGTTTCAGTGTTGCTTTTCGGTTCAACGTATGCCATTTTTGGTTACCTGATGCAAATTGACGTGAACCAAGGCTATGAGCCGATTCAGCCGATTCACTTCTCACATAAAATTCACGCAGGTGACAATCAAATTGACTGTAAACTCTGTCACTCGGCGGCTCGCGTTTCAAAAACCGCCGGAATTCCGTCGTTGAACGTTTGTATGAACTGCCACGAAACCATTTCAGAGTACAAAGGAGTTCAAGATGTGGCGAACGGCTACACGCGTGAGTTCTACACCAATGAAATTAAGAAATTATACGAGGCTGTGGGTTGGGACGAAAAGACTTTCAAATACACAGGGGAAACGAAACCGGTTCGTTGGGTTCGTATTCACAACTTACCCGATTTTGCTTACTTCAATCACTCACAACACGTAACAGTGGCTGGGCTTGAATGTCAGCAATGTCACGGAAAAGTAGAAGAAATGGAAATCGTGCATCAGCACGCACCACTCACGATGGGCTGGTGTGTGGATTGCCACCGCCAAACAGAAGTGAACGTGGATAACGGGTACTACCAAAACTACAAAGAAGTTCACGCCGAATTGGCTAAAAAGCTAAACGTAGAGAAACTTACCATTGCACAACTTGGTGGTTTGGAATGTGGTAAATGTCACTACTAATTTTCAATTATTATTAAAAGAGTTAAATTTCAGATATAACTAAACTATGGCATCAAACAAAAAATACTGGAAAAGTGTTGAAGAACTTAATGAAAATTCAGTCTTAGATACACTGAAACAGAATGAGTTTGTGGAAGAAATTCCCGTTGATGAGTTCTTAGGGGATAAGGCTACGCTTGAAGCCTCGTCAACCTCACGACGTGATTTCTTAAAATATATAGGTTTTACTACGGCGGCAGCTACTTTGGCAGCCTGTGAAGGACCTGTACATAAGGCGGTTCCGTATGTGGTGCTTCCTGAACAGATTCGTCCCGGAGTGGCTGATTATTACGCAACTACCATCGCTGACGGATTTGATTTTGCCAGCGTATTGGTAAAAACGCGTGAGGGTCGTCCGATTTTTATAGAACATAATCGCGAAGCCAAAGCTAATTGTGAAGCAAACGCAAGGGTTATGGCTTCTGTACTGAGTTTATATGACAGCTTGCGTGTTAAAAATCCGATGGCTAAGGGCGGTACTTCCGTTTCGTGGGCTGATTTGGACGCACAAGTAATCAAAAATTTAGAAAAAGCAACCCAAACAGGGAAGCAAATCGTGGTATTGAGCCACACTTTGGCAAGCCCTTCAACCTATAAATTAATTGAAGGATTAAAGGAAAAATATCCTACTTTGAAATTGGTGGAATATGATGCCATTTCAGAGGAAGCAACCCTGAATGCCTTTGAAAAAAAATATGGCGTGCGTGCAATGGCTGATTATGACTTTGCCCAAGCCGACGTAATCGTTTCATTCGGAGCTGATTTTATTGCCGATTGGCAAGGTGGCGGTTTTGAGGGAGCGTATGCACAAAAACGTATTCCGAAAAACGGAAAAATGTCAAAACATATTCAATTTGAAGCGAATATGACTTTGACTGGAGCCAATGCCGATACGCGTGTGCCGCTTACGCCATCACAACAAAAAGTAGCTTTGGCAAAATTCTATGGATACCTAACCGGAACTTCGGTTGGTGGTGAATTACCTGAAAAAGCGGACGCTGCACTTAAAAAAGCGGTTCAAACCGTGAAAAAAGCAGGAACAAAAGCGGTAGTAGTTACGGGAATTCAAGACGAAAACGCACAACTTTTGGCATTGGAAATCAACCAAAAACTACAAAGTGAGGCGTTTAAGCCATTTACTCCGATTAAGGTGCGAAAAGGAAATACGTCCGAGCTTAAAAAACTCATCGCCGATATGAATAGTGGCAACGTAGGCGTGTTGATTATCAACAACCTAAATCCGCTATATACATTGCCAAATGCTTCTGAATTTGCAACTGCTTTGGAAAAAGTGGAATTATCGGTTTCTTTCTCAATGAAAGCCGATGAAACGGCAATCAAAACGCATTATATCGCCGCTGCGCCACATTATTTGGAGTCGTGGGGTGATGTGGAATTCAAACAAGATTATTATGCACTGACCCAGCCGACTATTCGTCCGCTATTTGATACGCGCCAACTTCAAGATGCGCTGTTAAAATGGTCAGGTTCAGATAAAACCTATTACGATTTTATCAAAGAGAACTGGAATGCAACCATTCTCGGTGGAGCCAAATGGGATAAGGCACTTCATGATGGTGTTTTCATTGCTTCGGTGGAACGGGAAGCGCCTATGGTGAATGAAATTTCAGTAGCCGAGCCGTTGGCAAATCTTTCAAAATTGTCTTCAAATGGTTTTGAATTAACACTTTACACTAAAACGGGAATCGGAGACGGACAGCAAGCCAACAACCCTTGGTTGCAGGAACTTCCTGACCCTATCACCCGAACTACTTGGGATAATTACGTTACAATGTCAGCTGCTGATGCCAAAGAATTGGGAATCAAAAACTGGCACGTAGCAACGGGCGCTTTGGATGGGAATTATGCCGAAATTACAGCCAATGGTGTAACTATTAAGGCTCCTGTGCTTATCCAGCCGGGGCAAGCCAAAGGTTCGTTAGGTTTGGCTTTCGGTTACGGAAAAGTAGAAGGAATGAAAAAAGAGATGCAAGTTGGGGTGAATGCCTACAAGTTGTATCACGATTTCAAAAACGTTCAAAACGTAAAAATCCAAAATGCTGGCGGAACGCACGAATTTGCTTGTGTTCAGTTACATAACACTTTAATGGGTCGTGGTGATATTCTGAAAGAAACTACTTTGGCTGATTTTAATGCAAAATCGGCTGAGGAATGGAATAAAAAACCGGTAGTTTCGTTAGACCACAAAGAAGTGAAAGCCAGCAGTATTTCACTTTGGGAATCGTTTGATCGTACAATGGGGCATCATTTTAATTTGTCAATTGATTTGAATGCTTGTACGGGTTGCGGAGCTTGCGTAATCGCTTGTCACGCAGAGAATAACGTTCCGGTTGTGGGCAAGGAGGAAGTGCGTCGTTCGCGCGATATGCACTGGTTGCGTATTGACCGTTACTACTCATCTGACGATACTTTTGCGGGTGATTTACAAACCAAAGAGGGTATTAAAGGATTGAGTGCAGCACTTTCAACTTATGGCGAAATGGAAATCGCTTCAGAAAATCCGCAAGTGGCTTTCCAACCTGTTATGTGTCAGCATTGTAACAACGCTCCTTGTGAAACGGTTTGTCCGGTTGCGGCAACCTCACACGGACGTCAGGGGCAGAACCATATGGCATACAACCGTTGCGTTGGTACGCGTTACTGTGCCAATAACTGTCCATACAAAGTGCGTCGTTTCAACTGGTTCTTATACAACGGAAATGACGAGTTTGACTTCCATATGAATGACGATTTGGGACGAATGGTACTAAATCCTGACGTAGTGGTTCGTTCACGTGGGGTAATGGAAAAATGTTCGTTCTGTATTCAGCAGACTCAGGCGGTAATCTTAAAGGCTAAAAATGAAGGTCGTGCGGTTCGTGAAGGTGAGTTCAACAATGCTTGTGCTTGTTCGGCTGCTTGTGGAACAGGAGCGATGGTGTTCGGTGATATCAATGAGAAAAACAGTGAAATCGCTAAGTTGGTAGCCGATGACCGCGCTTATCACTTGCTTGAACATATTGGAACCCGCCCTAATGTGGTGTATCAAGTGAAAGTAAGAAACACCGAAGATGTTTAAAATCCGTTAAGATGAAAAGAGTTTCATTTGTATTACTTTTCGTATTGTTTTTGGCTTCTTGTTCAGGGACAAAATCGCCCGAATTACAGCGTTTAGAAGCCCGAGAGCAAATTTTGAAGTTGAACACCGAGCTTACCAATCTGAAAATAGAACTTGAAAAAGAGCGAATTGCCAATGAAAGTTTAAAATCAGACGTGGAGCAAGCCAATAGCAAAGCAGATAAAAAAACAGCCAGTTTTTCTTCTGCCGATGCAGGGATATCTTCTGCCAAAGATGCCAAACAAGCGCAAAAGGCTTTAAAAAAAGCCGAAAAAGCGAACCGAAGTTTGGCAAAAAGCAACAAGAAAATGCAGAAGATTGAGCGAAAAATTGAAAAAGTTCAACATAAAATTGACGGACTCAATAAAAAAGTAGAGTTCGTTGATAATCAAGGAAAGTAGTACTTTTATAGAAAAACTTGATAATTGAGAAATAAAAGTTTAATTTTTAAATAGTTAATAACAAATATGGCATCGCATTACGAAGCACCTATACGAAAACCCTTAGTAACGGGCGATAAAAGCTATCACGATGTTACCGTTGATATTGCACGCCCTGTGGAAGGTAAAGCAAACAAAATGTGGTGGATCGTGTTTTCCATTTCATTGGTGGCTTTCCTTTGGGGATTAGGAAGTATGATTTACACCGTGTCAGTAGGTATTGGTACGTGGGGATTAAATAAAACAGTTGGTTGGGCTTGGGATATCACCAACTTCGTTTGGTGGGTTGGTATCGGTCACGCCGGAACGCTTATTTCGGCAGTACTTTTATTGTTCCGCCAAAAATGGAGAATGGCAATTAACCGTTCGGCAGAGGCTATGACGATTTTCTCGGTAGTGCAAGCTGGTTTGTTCCCGCTTATCCATATGGGACGACCTTGGTTGGGTTACTGGGTAATGCCTATTCCGAACCAATTCGGCTCGCTTTGGGTGAACTTTAACTCGCCACTTCTTTGGGACGTGTTCGCTATTTCAACCTATCTTTCGGTGTCGTTAGTATTCTGGTGGACAGGACTTTTGCCCGACTTTGCAATGCTTCGTGACCGTGCCGTGAAGCCTTTCCAAAAGAAAATATACAGCTTGGTGAGTTTCGGCTGGAGCGGAAGAGCCAAAGACTGGCAACGCTTTGAGGAAGTATCGCTTGTTTTGGCAGGTTTGGCAACGCCTTTGGTACTTTCGGTACACACCATCGTATCGTTTGACTTTGCTACCTCCGTAATTCCGGGTTGGCATACTACCATCTTCCCGCCGTACTTCGTGGCAGGTGCGATTTTCTCGGGCTTTGCGATGGTAAACACGCTTTTGATTATAATGCGAAAAGTGTGTAATTTTGAGGATTATATCACCATTCAACATATTGAATTGATGAACATCGTGATTATGATTACGGGGTCAATCGTGGGGTGTGCCTACATTACGGAACTTTTCGTGGCTTGGTATTCAGGCGTTGAGTATGAGCAATATGCGTTTTTAAATCGTGCTACTGGACCTTACGCTTGGGCATACTGGATGATGATGACCTGCAACGTGTTCTCGCCGCAATTTATGTGGTTCAAAAAACTCAGACGAAGCATTATGTTCTCATTCATCATTTCATTGGTGGTAAACGTGGGAATGTGGTTTGAGCGTTTTGTGATTATCGTAACTTCATTACACAGAGACTATTTGCCTTCTTCTTGGACGATGTTCTCGCCTACGTTTGTCGATATCGGAATTTATATCGGAACTATTGGTTTCTTCTTCGTGTTGTTCTTGTTGTACGCACGTACCTTCCCGGTAATTGCACAAGCCGAAGTGAAGTCAATCTTGAAATCTTCCGGAGAGAAATACAAAAAATTAAGAGATAATAACCCTAATCATCACCATTAATTATGAATCAGAAAGTAATACACGCATTATATAACGATGATGATGTTTTAATGGCTGCCGTTAAAAAGGTGCGGGCAAAAAATCATCAGATTTCGGAGATTTATACGCCATTCCCCGTTCACGGATTGGATAAAGCAATGGGGCTGAAACCGACACGTATTGCCATCGCAGCTTTCATTTACGGCTGTATCGGGCTTACCATTGCCACGCTGATGGTCAATTATATAATGATTGAAGATTGGCCACAAGATATCGGTGGGAAACCCAGTATGACCTTCCTGCAAAATATGCCGTCATTTGTGCCGGTAATGTTTGAGATGACCGTCTTTTTTGCGGCTCACTTAATGGTAATTACGTTTTATATGCGAAGCAAACTGTGGCCTTTCAAACAAGCCGAAAACCCTGATGTAAGAACAACCGATGACCACTTTTTGATGGAATTGGCTGTAACCGAAAGCAATGTAGGAGAAGTAACAACTCTTTTGAAAGAAACAGGAGCTGTTGAAGTTAAAATAGCAGAAAAATAAGAGGTATGAAAAATATAGTTAAAATAGCTTTACTTAGCAGTGTGTCATTGCTTGCCACATCGTGCTTTAACAAAGAAAAACCGAACTATCAGTTTATGCCGAATATGTACGAAAGTGCAGGATATGAAACCTATCAAGAGGTTGATAACGGGGTTTTTAAAGGGAATATGGAAGCACAATTGCCTGTGGAAGGAACTATCAAAAGAGGCTGGCAACCCTATAACTACCCTGATACGCCGGCAGGATTGCTTCTCGCCAAAGAAGAATCAAAAAATCCGTTGTTGGCTGATTCTCTTAACATCACATCGCATTTGGATAACGGAAAGGCATTATACGACATCTACTGTGCAGTTTGCCACGGCGCAAAAGGCGACGGTAAGGGGATTTTGGTGGAAAGAGGCAAATTTGCGGGCGTTCCCAGTTATGCCGACAAAAACCGTGTGATTACCCAAGGCGGTACGTATCACGTGATTTATTACGGGCTCAATGCAATGGGCTCGTACGCCTCTCAAATTAACGAAAAAGAACGTTGGCAAGTGGCTTTGTATGTTGAAAAGCTACGTGATGACTTGGTAAAATAATTTCCCAAAAGAAAGATTTTAGATTATGTACACATTTTCAAATAAATTAAAACTCAGTGCCATAATTCTTATGATTGTAGGAATTATCGGAATTATAGTAGGCTTTTCAACGGTTCCACATACAGCTGAAAATGAACACATTTTGCATATGTTGCACAACAAACCTTGGGCAGCGGTGTACGTGGCAGCGCTTTTCTTTATGCTCATTTCGTTGGGCGTATTGGCGTTTTATGCCATCAACCGTGCGGCACAAGCGGGTTGGTCGCCCGTTTTGTTCCGAGTGATGGAAGGCATTACGGCTTATTTGCTTCCCGGCGTGTTGATTGTTTTCGTGTTACTCGTGCTTTCAGGTATGCACATCAATCACCTTTTTGTGTGGATGGACGAAAAAGTAGTAGCCAATGATGCGTTACTACAAGGCAAACAAGGTTATTTGAACGTTCCGTTTTTCTTGGCACGTGCAGCCTTTTTTATGCTCGGTTGGGTAATTTACCGCTATGTTTCCAGACGCTTATCCATTGCTGAGGATACCGCCACCGACCATCGTCCGTTTGTGAAGAACTTCAAATGGGCAGCGGGCTTTTTGGTATTTTTCTTAGTATCAGAGTCAATGATGGCTTGGGACTGGATTATGAGCCTTGATCCGCACTGGTTCAGTACGCTATTCGGTTGGTATGTTTTTGCGAGTTTCTTCGTTTCGGGGATAACCGTTATCGCGCTAACAACTATCTATTTGAAAAGCAGAGGCTATTTGGAATACGTCAATGACAGTCACTTACACGATTTGGCGAAGTTTATGTTCGGTATTTCAATCTTCTGGACGTATTTGTGGTTTTCGCAATTCTTATTGATTTGGTACTCAAATATTTCAGAAGAAACTGTTTACTACGTAGCCCGTATTAGAGATTATAAAGAATTGTTCTTCGGAATGTTGCTTTTAAACTTTATTTTCCCGTTGCTTGTGCTTATCAACACTGACTACAAACGTATCAGCTGGTTGGTTTTTGCAGCAGGTATCGTGATTTTAATCGGGCATTATATTGACTTTTACGTGATGATTATGCCGGCTACGGTTGGCGACCAATGGAGCTTTGGCATTACCGAAATTTCGGCGGTACTTTTCTTCTTGGGGCTTTTCATCTTTGTGGTATTTACCGCCCTTACCAAAGCACCGCTACTGGCAAAAGGGAATCCGCTTATTGAAGAAAGTAAGCACTTCCATTATTAATTTGCTTCTAAATTATATATAAAAATTGTTGATACTAAAATACGGCTTTCGAGCCGTATTTTTTTGTTTGCTCCTCGTCTATTATTTTTTTGGGACACGTGCGTTTTTACACAGCTCAACATCCCTATTTTTTGAAAAATACGCTTCCAGAAAAATTTTCTGACGTGCGGCATAACAAAAACGTACGTCTCCGTGAAATTTTCCTGACGTAAGGAAATTTATTTCTTGACGTCAAGAAATTTTTTTTCGCACGTCAAGAAATTTACAAACGTACGTACTGCAATTTTTATCCGCACGTGCGAAAATTTTCGGCTAAAAGATAGTTTTATAATCTACATAAGTTTAAAAAATCAGAAAATATTTCTTTTAAGAAAACTGCCTTCCGTGTGGATAAATATACTCGGAAGCCGTATTTATAACTTCCTTTTTACTATCTTTGCAAGCAGAGAAGCAAGCAGGTAATTTTGAATGCGTTTGGGTAAGAAACGACTCAGATTCGCATCGTTTTTTAGCTTCTTGTCTTATTTTATAATTTCCATCGCTAAAAAAATGAAAACCACAGAAATACTCATCAAAGGAGCAAAGCTCCACAATTTAAAAGACATTACCGTTGGCATTCCGCGTAATAAGTTGGTGGTTATTACGGGTTTATCGGGTTCGGGCAAGTCCAGTTTGGCATTCGATACGCTCTATGCCGAAGGGCAACGCCGTTACGTGGAAAGCCTCTCCTCGTACGCACGCCAGTTTTTGGGCAGGCTTGACAAACCGAAAGTGGACAACATTGTGGGCATCGCTCCCGCCATCGCCATTGAGCAAAAGGTTAATACGTCTAACCCGCGTTCTACGGTCGGGACGTCCACCGAAATATATGATTACCTGAAATTGCTCTTTGCCCGCATCGGCAAAACGTACTCGCCCGTTTCCGGAAAGGAAGTAAAAAAACATTCGGTTACCGATGTGGTTGATGCCGTTTTGAGCTATCCGGAGCGTACCAAGTTGCTGCTCTTGTCGCCCGTTCACATTGCCGAAGGCAGAAAAACGCCCCAAGTGCTTCAACTGCTGTTGCAACAGGGCTATGTACGCATTCAGCATAAGGGAGCAATTATCCGTATTGATGAAGCCGATTTAAGCAGTATCGATTCTGATTTTCTGTTAGTTATCGACCGAATTATCGTACAACACAACGACGATTTTAGCCATCGGTTGGCTGATGCGGTGGATACGGCTTTTTTTGAAGGCAAAGGCGAGTGCATTATTGAGGAAGTAGAAACCCGTAAACAACTCACGTTCAGCAATAAATTTGAGTTGGACGGCATTGAATTTTCAGAGCCGAACGTGCATCTGTTCAGCTTTAACAATCCGTATGGAGCTTGCCCGAAATGCGACGGTTACGGCGATACCATCGGGCTGGATGAGGAGCTAATCGTCCCGAACACAGCCCTTTCCGTTTACGATAATTGTATCTATCCGTGGCGGGGCGAAACGATGGGTTGGTATCGCGACCAGTTGGTTTTGAACGCTTACAAGTTCGACTTCCCCATTCATAAACCGTGGTTTGAACTCACCAAGGCGCAAAAAAAATTAGTTTGGGACGGCAACAAATTTTTCACCGGACTGACGGATTTTTTCAAGGAACTGGAAGAAAAAAATTACAAAATACAGAATCGCGTTCTGTTGGCACGTTACCGCGGGAAGACCCGATGCAACGAATGCGACGGCAAACGCCTACGAAAAGAAGCTGACTATGTGAAGATTAACGGAAGGAGCATTTCTGATTTGGTGGATATTTCCATAGAAGAATTACAAAGTTTCTTTAAGGAATTAACGCTTTCGGACTATGAGCGAAACATCGCCCGCCGTTTGTTGTTGGAAATCGAAAATCGCTTGCAGTTCCTGTCAGATGTCGGGTTGAACTACCTGACACTCAACCGAAAATCAAACACGCTTTCGGGCGGAGAAAGCCAGCGTATCAACTTGGCAACTTCACTGGGCAGCAGTTTGGTAGGCTCAATGTACATTTTGGACGAACCCAGCATCGGTCTGCACCCGAAAGATACCGAAAAACTCATCGGCGTACTCAAATCATTACGTGATTTGGGCAATACCGTGATTGTGGTGGAGCACGATGAAGACATTATGAAAGCCGCTGATTACATAATCGATATTGGTCCCGAAGCCGGAACGCACGGCGGGGAAGTGGTGGCACAAGGCACGTATGCCGAAATTCTGAAAGCGGATTCGCTCACGGGCAAGTACCTCAGCGGACGAATGCACATCGACCTTCCAAAGGAACGACGTACTTCGCCGCATTATATCACGCTTTTGGGCTGTCGGGAAAACAATCTGAAAAACATCGACGTTACACTTCCGCTGGATATGCTCACGGTGGTAACGGGCGTTTCGGGCAGTGGCAAATCAACGCTCATCAAACAGATTTTATATCCGGCGATGCTTAAAGAGCTGGATATGAACACCGAAAAAGCAGGGCAGTTCTCGAAGCTCGAAGGCAAGTACAAGCACATTCAGTCGGTGGAGTTTGTAGATCAGAACCCGATTGGCAAGTCCTCGCGTTCCAATCCGATAACGTATATTAAGGCGTATGACGACATTCGCAACCTTTATGCCGCACAAAAATTGGCGAAGTTGCGTAACTTTCAGCCAAAACACTTTTCGTTTAACGTGGACGGCGGGCGTTGCGAGGTGTGCAAAGGCGAAGGCGAGGTTACCATTGAAATGCAGTTTATGGCGGACGTGCACTTGCTTTGTGAGGCTTGCCACGGACAGCGTTTCAAGAAGGAAGTGCTGGAAGTAACCTTTGAAGGGAAGTCCATTTCCGATTTGTTAAACACCACTATTGACGATGCCATTGCGTTTTTTGACAAGCATAAGCAACAGAAAATCAGCACAAAACTAAAACCGCTGCAAGATGTGGGACTGGGCTACGTAACGCTGGGGCAATCTTCATCAACGCTTTCGGGTGGGGAGGCGCAGCGCATCAAGCTGGCTTCGTTTTTGGCGAAGTCGGAAAGCAAAGAGAAGGTCTTGTTCATTTTTGACGAGCCTACTACGGGCTTGCATTTTCACGATATTGGCAAGTTACTCGCTTCGTTTCAGGCACTTATAGCGAAAGGGCATTCGATTATCGTCATCGAGCACAATTTGGAGATGATAAAGTCCGCCGATTATGTGCTTGACTTGGGGCAAGACGGCGGCGACAAAGGCGGGCAACTCATCGCACAAGGCACCCCCGAAGAAGTAGCCCGAAATTCAGCAAGTTACACGGGTGCGTATTTGAAAAAAGTGTTGTTTCCGTGAGAAAAAACGCACGTGCGGAAAAGAAAAAATGCACGTCTATAATTTATAGGCACTTATTCAGCAGCAGACATTTCGGTTTATAGCCAACTCAAAATAATTTGTCGTTATATTTTTCAAAAAGTTCATAAGGCG
>NZ_JAUNKD010000026.1 GCF_030532915.1 Capnocytophaga sp. | reverse complement strand
AGATTGATGTTTAGAGGACTAAAACAGGGAGTAATTCTTGTTTTGGTCTTTTTTTATTTTTCAAATTCACGTAAGTTTTCCATTTTTTTCTTTTGCAGGAAGCCATAGATGTCTTCGAGGTGTTCGGTTACTTTTCCTCCGCCGAATTCATAAACTTTGGTTACCAGTCCGTCCAAGAAATCCCGGTCGTGTGACACCACGATAAGGGTTCCGTCGAAGTCCAAAAGGGCTTGCTTTAAGATGTCTTTGGTTCTCATATCCAGATGATTGGTAGGTTCATCAAGTATTAATAAGTTTACGGGTTCCAACAAAAGTTTTATCATTGCCAATCGGGTGCGTTCGCCGCCCGAAAGTACTTTTACTTTCTTTTCGCTTTCTTCTTTATTAAACATAAAAGCCCCGAGAATGTCGCGTATTTTGGTTCGGATATCGCCCACGGCAATATCGTCAATGGTTTGGAAAACAGAGCGCTCGCCGTCTAACAACGAGGCTTGATTTTGAGCAAAATACCCGATTTGAACGTTATGCCCGAGGGTAAGCGTGCCTTCATAATTGATTTCCTGCATCAGGCACTTTATCAGGGTGGATTTTCCTTCGCCATTGCGCCCTACGAAAGCCACTTTTTCGCCTCGTTTGATGGTGAAATTTACGTTTGAAAAGATGGTTTTGTCGCCGTATGCTTTTTTCACGTCTTCGGCGATAACGGGATAATTTCCGGAGCGGGGCGATGGCGGAAATTTGAGCTTCAGCGCCGAGGTGTCTTCCTGATCAACTTCTATAATTTGCAGTTTTTCAAGCATTTTTACGCGTGATTGCACTTGTAGGGTTTTGGAATAGGTGCCTTTGAAACGCTCGATGAATTCTTTGGCTTCGGCAATCATTTTTTGTTGCTCGTCGTACTGTTTTTGTTGTTGTGCCCGACGTTCTTTGCGCAATTCAAGGTAGTGTGAATACTTGGCTTTGTAGTCATAAATGCGCCCCATCGTAACTTCAATGGTGCGGTTGGTTACGTTGTTGACAAAAGCCCGGTCGTGTGAAATCAGCACCACGGCTTTGGCGGAGTTTATCAAAAAATCTTCAAACCATTCGATGGAATTGATGTCGAGATGGTTGGTTGGCTCGTCAAGTAAAAGCAAATCAGGGTTTTGTAACAGTAGTTTTCCCAGTTCGATACGCATTCGCCAACCGCCGCTGAACTCGCTTGTAGGGCGGTGGAAATCATCGCGGGTGAAGCCCAAGCCGAGTAGCGTTTTTTCGATTTTTTCATCGGAATTGGTATCTTCAATTCCGTAGAATTTTTCGCTGAGTGCGGAAACTTCTTCGATGAGTTTCATATACGCATCCGACTCATAATCTGTGCGCCGGGTCAGTTCTTCATTGATTTCATTGATGCGTTTTTCCATTGCTTGCATTGCCGAAAAGGCTTTGGCAACCTGTTCAAAAACCGTGCAGTTATCATCCATTATCAAGTGTTGAGGCAGGTAAGCGATGGTGAACTCTTTGGGCATACTGACATTGCCCCGTGAAGGTTCACGCTCGCCTGCTAAAATTTTTAACAAAGTGGATTTTCCGGCGCCGTTTTTGCCCATCAAGGCGATGCGGTCATTGGGGTTAATGGCAAAAGATACTTCGGAAAAAAGCGTAGTGCCACCAAACTCAACGGCTAAACTATTTGCTGAAATCATTATAAATCAAAGGTTTAATGAATTGTTGTTATCAAGGCGCAAAGATAACTTTATTATTGAGATTTTTTGTTGAAATTTAAAATAAAACGAAATATTACAAAAAAGTCTCAACCTTTTTAAGATTGAGACCTTAGAACTAAAAAACAAACCTAATTAATAACCTGTGATGTGTATTATGATTTCCCGTTTTGTGGCACCTTGTTTTTTTACGATTTGTCCGTTTTTGAGCTCTCCTTGATAAGCATCGAAGAAGTGGAGTTTTTGCTCGGTGTCGGGGTCGGTGTCTTCTTTAAGTTTAATGGTGATTTTACCCTTTTCGGTAGTGCTACTTTGATAAGTTTCTACCCACTCTTGATTTGCGTTGTCAATGAATACGTAATCCTGTTTTTCGCCGTTGAAAAACAATTGTAAATCAACGTTTAGAACGCGTTTTTGCTCGTTTTCATCGTTGTTGTCGTCTTCATTATCATCATCGTTATTGCCACTGTCGTCATCGTCGTTTTCATCGTCTTGATAATTATGTTCGTCGTAGTCATTATAATCTTGATCGTACGCAGTGTAAGTAAAAACATTCAGTTGGGGAGTGTATTTATTTTTATCAAAATAATAAGGGGCTGTTTCCGGTTTAAAAACGATTTCGCCAACTTGTTTGCCCTTTTGCATTTTTGTTGATGCGTATATCGGAAGGATTAGCGTGCCTTTTTCGATTAATTTTTCGGAATTAACTGAAATTTGGTAGGCGGTTCCCTCTTCTTGTGCTTCTGCATTTACGAGGTTTTGTCCGTTTTCAGAAGGGTTTTCCAACACAACGGGCGTTAAAAAAGTGAGTTTCATTTCGGCTTGTGGTTGGTCTTTGTCGATGTTCAAAATCCAGATGGTTTTCTTGTCGTCATCGCCGGAAATGATGCTTGCGGAACTTGATGAGATGATTTCGAGTTGTGAATAATTTTTGGAAACCAATTGTTCCTGAATTATTTCCAATGAAAAGTCTTTGTAACCTTCTTTTTTGAAAATCACTTTTTCTGAAATTTCATTGGCGTTTTTTCCGTAGAAATCGGCGTAAAACTCACGGGGACTTTTGGCTTTCATTTTCAAAAACTCACCTTTTTGCAACTCTACGTCTTCCGCAAAGGTTACGTTCACCCGATAATTTTTGCCTTGTTCGAGTGTGATTTTTCCTTCTTTTACGGCATCTTTTACGATTTCATCACCTTGTTTTACGATGATGGCAGTGGGTTGCAATGCTTTTTCAGCAGGTTCAATGGTGGGTTTTTCCTCTTGGGTATCTTTGGCACAATTTACCAACAACAAAAAGATTGGTAAATAAAAAAATATTTTTTTCATTTTAGTGTGGTTTTAATTATCTCTGGGTCCGTTGTGATATTTTCCTTCAAAAATACATTCTTCGTTGTAAAGAAGTTTGGTGGCTTGGCTAAGATAAGTGGTTGCCGTTCCGTTTTTGACGTCTCTTCCGCTGATGCTGAAAATCATCATCAAACCGTGGCAGCTTCGTAAATTATCCTCAGCCACACTTTGGGCTAAGGGTAATCCTCCTTGGGCGGCTTCTATCGATCTGTTCCCGAAACGTTCTTTGGGCAAACCTATCATTGATTCGTGCGTTCTGTGATAATCAGACCATTCATAATCAATGTAATCAGCTGCTTTTTTGCCGACTTCGTCCGTTGCGCCGGCATTTAAAGTGTGTCCGTAATCGTATATGGTTAATAATTTGTCGGGCATTACTTCTTTCATTGCTCTGGTGTACCATAAAACGGACTGATTGCCTTTTGTTGGTTTTTCAGGAAGCACGTCATATTTTGCATATTCTTCGTCAATATCCCAGCCGTCGATGCCTAATTTATCGGCATATTGTTTGCACTGGCGGGCAAAATCCAACGCTTCTTCATAATTTTGGAAATTGTAATACCCAACGCCTTGATGGTTAGGCAGAATGTCAATCAAAACCTTTATACCTCTGTCTTTTAGGGGTTTGATGTATTTCTCGGGGTCGTTAATGATGGGTTGTAGTTTTTCGTTAAAGTGCAAATAACGCCGTTTTGTTTTGGCATCATAATTCATATTGGCAGCAAAGAGAATAACAAAATCAAAAACAGGCTTTTTACTTTCTTTGAGAATGAATTGCCCCATATTGCGAATGTCCCAATCATTGGTTTCTACGTAAGCCACCATTTTCATAGGCTCGGTACGGTTCGGGCAGTTGTAAGTTCCTGCCGGCATTGGTTTTTTGTTACTCTCGGAAAGTGGCACATATTGAGCGTCTTTGCGGATTAACAAGGTGTGCGTTAATTTTTCCCCTTCCATATTAACAACCAAAGGCAAAACATAATTACCTTGCTCCAAACTTCCGTATTGTTTGAGTTTCAGTTGTATTTCAGCGGTGTTTTCTCCTTTTTTGAAACTGCCTTCGCTGAATTCGTAATTTGTTTCAGGGAAAAGCACATAGTCGGTTGCGCCCTTAAAATTGTTGTAATCTTTGACCAGTTGTTCCATATCGGCTTTAACCAGCGTTGCGACGCCGTCTTCTTTTGCCGGATGGCTTAATTTGGCAACAAACGTATAGATTCCGTCTTCCGATAAGTTAGATACCGAAGCCTGCGGATTCATCTTGTTAATCAATTGACTTTCGGAAAATCCGTTGGGGGAATTTTCGGGTTTCGGGAGTTCAAATTTTGGTTCGAATTGTGATTGGCAAGCTGCGAAAAAAGCAACCGATGCCAATGCGATAATTATTTTTTTCATTTTGAATTCTTTTTTAATTATTCAACTTTTACAGGATTATCTTCTTCAAAAACAGTTATTTTCACTTGCTGCCCGCTGCTGCTTCCTTTTTGTCCTTTCATTATGAGGTCTCTGCCGGCTCCCGTGAGGTCTTTGATTTTGTTGTCGGTTACTTCGTTCATTTTCCAGTAGGCATACAAATCCGTATTTTTGGCATCGGTTTCGTAAATGCTTTCGCTTATTTGTGAAGCGGAACGAGCCGTTTTCCAAATTCGGATTTCAGAAAAATGAGCGTTAATGCCTCGATTTCCGTTATAACTTCTTCCGATGTAAAAATCACCGTATCCCAAATCGCGTGTAACGGCAATTTCGGTTACTTTTTCGCCGTTTACGTAGGCGGTTGTTTTGCTCTCGTCAACCACCATTGCAATGTGATACCATTTTTTGGGTTTGAATTTAATACCGATGTCTGACCCGCTAACTTGCAGATGGTCAGGGTCAACGCCCGAATCACCAAAACGCATCAAAGCTTGCCCCTCAATGCCCATAAAGGTGCTGATATTAGCCTCCGTAGGTGAAAATTCATCAACGTAAATAAGTCCTTCCATCGTAAACGGCTTACTAACAGTTACTCTTTTTTCAGGTTCAAGATAGGCGTCTGATTTGATGCGAATGGTTTTGGTGATTTGCCCTTTTACCACTTCGACGCTGTAAAACAAGGTTTTAGCAGTTTGTAAAATAGAAGCTCCGCTTACCGAGTGCATCGTTACGGCAAACATATAAGGCGTGTTTTCTTTTAAATCTTCGGATACCATCATTTTCACGCTTCCCACTTCGGAAGTAACGTTTCCGGCTTTGATTTGCAGCGTGGAAGTCAGTTCAATGTTCTTTTCAGGAAACGGCAAAAACGCGGTTTTGTATGTTCGGTTGTATTTTTCAACTTCCTGATTATTAATCATTAATCGAACAGAAATATCTTGTTTGTTTTCTTTTGCCAACGCCACGATAAATTGTTCTTCTTTGTGTGTTCCCACATCACCTGTGGTGGCTGAAACGGCTGTTTTTTGAGAGAAATCGGCTTGTTTGCGTTCAATTCCTTCCAATTTGTAGAGAATGGCTTGCTGTTCAAAGAGTTCGCCTCCTGCTTTTTCGTCATCTGAGCATCCAATCACCGAAAGAAAGCCCATTGTTGCGTATAGTAAATTTCTGAAATTCATCTTATTAAATTTTTAAGGTTTATTTTTGTGATTGTAATTTACCGATGGCGTTACGCAAGGTTTTGAAGGTTACATTACCCGATTTGTCGTAGTAATTTTTTTCAATGTGATAATACGCTACGCCTCCTTTGTTGTTTGATTGCCAGTTGATTACGTCAATAAGCCGGTTGAGTCGTCCGCCGGGAGCAAAACGCTGTGAATCAGCAAATCCGTCGGCTAAATCCTCTTCGGAAAAATCAACCGAAGGTAAATATCGGAACTTAGCCCATTTTTCAGCCTGCTCGTCAAAATTTTTAAGCAATTGTTTGCCCGTTTTTCGGTAAACTATCCAATTTGCTGAATCAATGGGTTTTACATCTTGTGTATCACCTCTTTCTCCGTACGGATTTTCAACTGCCAAAAGCAATTTTTTTCCTTTTCCGGCTTCTTTTGTGATTTCGGCTAAAAGCGAATCGAAGTTTTCAGCCGAATACGCTTCGTTTAGGTTTTGCGGAAATTCAACGCTGATTCCGTCAAATCCGTTTGATTTAACGATGTTTAGCAATTTGGCGGTTTGCTTTTTCATTTTTTCAACAGCCGTGTTTGCCAAATTTTCAACAATTTCCTGTTCGATTTTCTTCAAGGTTTCTTTTTTCTCCTCATCGGTTAATCGTTCGTTGGATAGTTTCCATTCTTCTTGTTTTTCAGCTATTTGTGTGGAAATTGTTTGTTCTTTTTCAGCTTCGTATGCTTTGTGTGCCGCTTCAAAACTGATTCCCACCAACACTTTGGTCGCTTTTTTTTGTTGAACGGATTGCAGGTCGTTTTTGAGTGTTTCGCTGATGTTTTCGTAACCGCTTTTTATTACGATAACATCCAGACTATCAGGTGTATTCATTAAAACGGCTCCGCTTTCTTTGCCCCAGTTGTAGAGCATTCCCATTGCGATGTTTCGCTTTTCCAATTCGGTTTGGGATTTGTATTTTTGTAATGCTTCGGTATTGATGTCCCGCTGCGGTGCAATAACTTCAATCGGTTCGATTTTATGGCACGCCACGGCGATTAATCCGAAAATGATTGCTATTTTTTTCATCATTAAAATCTTTTAAAATTTTGTGAATCAATTATTTTGCCCACCAAAGGTCGGTGCCTCCGTTGTCGGAACCACCCAAAAGGTTCACGGCTTCTTGAATGTTTTTGAGGTTGCTACCTTTGTATTCTTCGGTTGAAAACGGAAGTCGACGCATTCCGCCCGTATCTTTTCCGTTTTGCTGAACGATGGATTTTACCAAGCCTCCGCTTTTGTTCTCAACCGCCGAAAGCAAATTTGGGTAACCCGTTCTTCGCCATTCAGCCCAACCCTCGTGCGAGCCGTAAGGGAACATCGCAATCCATTTTTGGGTGATGATTTTTGCCAATCGTTGTTCGTCGTTGTTGGCATCGCTCCAATTTACGGTAATTGACGAAGCGAACGAAGCATCGTTATAACCCGCTTCTTTTTCATCGGTGAAAGCTCCTCGTTGTTTGCTGTTAGTCAGATAGTTTGTAGCGTCGCCCGCACCCCATTGTTCAAAAGAAAGTTTGATGCCTTGTTCATACAAATTTTTAGCTGAATCGCCCATATTCCAATTTTTTAAAGCTCCTTCGGCTTTCAAAAAAGCCACTTCGGCAGCCGAAAAAATCATAATTGGCGAATTTTTTTGCAAATTAGGCAATGAATAATTTTCTTTTGTGAAAGCGATGTTCGGAGCTCCGCTTCGGCAACCGAAGTATTTTTTTCCGTCGCTTCTGCCGGCAACTTCGGTAAAATATTTGGCACAACGCGGGTCAGAAAATGCGTTCATATATTCGGTAATGTCAGCCCCGACGCGCGAGTCGCCCCAAGTGGCACTTACTTTATACGCCGGATTATCAATCGTTTCCAACTGAGCGTTATCGGCATTGGTTGTGATAACTCCGTCGGCAACAGCCATTTCGGCGTATTTTTTCGCTTCGGCAGGCGCTGCTTTTGACATTCTTATCGAAATACGCAAAAGCAATGAATTGGCATATTTTATCCATTTTTGCATATCGCCTTTGTAAACATTGTCAAAGGGGGCGTATTTTCGGTCTGCCACATCTACTTTTTTGAGTCCTTCGATTGATTTTACGAGTTCTTCACAGAAGCCCAAGTACAAATCTTTTTGTGAATCGTACGGAATTTGTGATTGCCCTTCTTTTAATTTTGAATAGGGAAGAGGTCCGTAGGTATCTGTAAGCCAATGCGTAATGGCGACACGATAGATGCTTCCTAATGCAAAATAGGGTTTGTCATAATCTCCTTTTGAAATTTTTTTGAGTTCAAAAAAGGCTCTGTAAATTTTCGGATAGGTGTCATTAAACGGATAACCAAACCACCCCGAACGCGGGTTGTAAGTTTGATAATCTCCTGTAAATTTGGTGGTTGCATATCCTGCATAGCCCGTTGCGTAAAGGTCAAAACACATTTGGTATGAGTTTTCTTGCTCGGGAAGTATGAGTTTTTGCAGGTCGATGAGCTGGTTTCCGCCTTGTGGAATTCTGTCCAGTTCTTCACTTGTAATTCCGTATTGGTCTCGGTTTAATTTTTCAAAATCTTTGATGCAACTTGCTGAAATTACGGCAATTGCTGTTATTATGATAGATTTTTTCATCGTTCTTAAAATTAAGTTAAAAATCAGCCTTGATGCTCAGCCCGAAACTGCGTTGGCTCGGCATCATAAAATAGTCTAACCCTTGCGCGTAATTTCCTGTTGAAGAAACTGATTCGGGGTCAAATGGAGCTTTTCCGTAAATCATTGCCAAGTTACGCCCAACAACCGAAAGGGTAAGCCCCATTGTATTGTTTAGCAGTTTTTTAGGCACTTTGTACGAAATGTAAGCCTCTTGCAGGCGAATGTTTGTGGCGGAATACGTGTAATATTGCGCCAAACGATTTTTTCCGCGTTGTTCGAAATAGTTTTGCGTATTGGCAGCAAATCCGTTGATGCGAACGCCGCCCATATCACGCGCCACTGCCGAGTTTTTCGATACACCGTATTGGTCAAGAGCGGCTTCGGTCATTGAAACGGCAACGCCGCCAAAGCGAGCCGAAAACATCGCCCCGAAACTGAAATTTTTGTACGTAAAATCGTTTCGCCAGCCCATTGTTGCATCAGGAAGTACACTGCCCAACTTTTCAAAACGTCCGTCGGCAAATTCGCTCGTGGTTACATTTCCGTTGGCATCAATATAGATGTTGCCGTCAGAATTGCGGGTAAAATCGGCGTTGGTGTAAATGTCGCCAAGCGTGCCTCCCGTTCTTAATTGATAATGTAACGAACCGAATCTGGTTTTGTTCAAATGGTCGCGACTTTCGTTTTCACCCGTGATGGGGTTTACATAATTTTCAGCCAATGCTAAGATTTTGTTTTTGTTGTAGCCCATCGTGAAATGGCTGTTCCAGTTAAAATCTTTAAATAATTGAAAATCATATCCCAAGCCCAATTCAATTCCTTGATTGCGAACATTTCCGGTTTGCAAATAGATGCTTTCATATCCTGTTGAAGGCGGAACTTCGATGTTAATGGTCTGATTTTTAGTATTTGTTTGATAGAAAGTGAGGTCTAACGTTAATTTCCCGTTTAGCCATTTTGAGGCGATTCCCGCTTCGTATGAATTGGTTCGTTCAGGAAATAATTCTCCGATGGGGAAATGCGAAACCGTTTTCCACGTTTTGGTGTCATCGTCAAAGGTGTAAGTTAGTGAGGTTAAGCTTCTTCCGAATGGAGAGCCGACCGAACTGAACGCCAAACGCACTTTCATAAATGACAAAATCGGGTTGAGTTTCACTTTCGTATCGGTTGAAAGCATTTCGGTTACCACTGCCGAAAGCCCCACCGAAGGATAGAAAAACGATGCGTTGGGCGAGTTTGCCAATTGCGACGCCCAGTCGTTACGTCCCGTTAAGGTCAGGTACAAATAGCCGTTATAGCCGGCTTCGAGGCTTCCGAAAACGGATTGCGTTTGTTCCACCCAGCCTGTCTGACCGATTTTGGTTTTTTGAGCTCCTTGTTCTATGTTAAAGGTACTGAATACGTTAGGGATTCCGTTCTCACGAATTGGACCTCCGATTTGCGAATCATCATAACGCGTATCTTGCAACGAAGCTCCGAGGTTGGCGGTGATGACAAGGTTTTGTTCGCCAAACTGAAATCGTTTTGAAAAGTTTGTCAGTACGTCGGCATACGTCTGTCTTTCAATACCTTTCAGCAAGCCGAAGTATCCGTTTTTGCTGGCATCTAAGGTGGTGGCGGTTGAGGCGTAACGTTTGTCGGTTGATGTAATGTGCGAATTGTCGGTACGCACCCGTCCGGTGATGTCCCATTTTTCGGTTTCTGACCATTTTTTCAAGTCATAAGAAACGCCCAACGCAATCATATTACGCTCTCTTTTCACGTCACGCAAATTGCGATATGCCACCCAATACGGATTTTGAAGCGTGAACTCGCCCGTTCCGTAACGCCATTCCTGCTCGTATATTTTTCGCTCCGGATTGTAACGTTCAAAGGTTTTTAAACTTTGCAAATTTTCGCCTCGCGGAAGTAAATACGCTCCAACCAGCGGATTCATATATTCACCTTGGTTTATCATATTGCGATGGTCTTGCAAGATGTAATTTACTGTGGCGTCGATTTTTAGCTTATCGTCAAGCAAATGTGTCGTATTTCGGAATGTGAAGTTGTATCGGTTGTATTGATTGTTGGCGATAATGCCATCTGATTGTGTGCTGCTTGCTGAGAAATAAGTTTGATTTTTTTGGCTTCCGCCGGAAAGAGAAAAGTTGTTGGTTGAAGAAAAGCCTGTTTTGAAGAAGTCTTTCGGGTTGTATTTTTGAAAATCTTCCGGAAGTTTGGTTCCCCACGATTCAATTCGACCGTCACTTCCGTACGTGTTTTGAAATTCAGGCAGAATAAACGGCGTGGAAATTTCCGTATTCGATGAAAAGCTAACTTGCAGTTTGCCTTCTTTTCCTTTTTTGGTGGTGATAAGAATAGCTCCGTTTGCGGCTGATGACCCGTAAAGAGCTGCTGCTGAGGCTCCTGTTAGCACGGTCATACTTTCAATATCTTCGGGATTGATGTCGGCGATACCTTCGGTGGAACCTTGTGATTGAAACCGTCCGCTTCCTTGTTTCATCGTTGTTGAAAATAGCGGAACGCCGTCAATAACATACAGTGCATTGTTTGATTTTTCGATGGATTTCGCTCCGCGCATCACCACTTTGGTAGCTCCTCCCATTCCCGACGAACTTCGTTGAATGGTAACTCCGGCTACTTTTCCGTTAAGGCTGTTTACAAAGTTGGCGTCTTTCACTTTGGTCAGCTCTTCGCTATTCACCTGCTGTACGTTGTAACTGAGGGCTTTTTCTTGTCGTTTGATACCCAGTGCTGTAACTACGGTGGCTTCCAGCTGTTGGATTTCTTCTTCAAGAACCACTGTTATACCGCTACGGGCTTGGTTGACAGTCAGGGTTTTGCTTTTAAAACCAATGTAGGAGAATAACAGTTCGGTTTTGTCGCTTGGCACGTTGATTTCAAAATTCCCGTCAAAATCGGAAACAACTCCCACCGAAGTACCTTTCACAACGATGTTTACCCCGGGTAGCGGTTCTCCGTTGGTGTCGGTTACCACTCCGCTAATTTTTTTGGTTTGTTGCTGAAAAAACGTTGTCTTTACTGACAAACCATCAGTCTTTGCATAGACAGAACTTGTCCAAAATCCGCTTGCAAAAACGGTAAGGAAACCCAAGCCTACCGCTGTTTGCATCGATTTTTTTAACGTATTCATCATATTTTAAATTTAAAATTGTTTTCTTTTTTAGAGGAATGCAAAGTTACGATTATTTTCCTTTATTAAAACGAAATTTGTAAATTTTTTCATAAATAAAAGTAAAAAAAGTTGAAAAATATGTTTTGATTGCTTCTATTTGAAAACGTAAAATAAGCAATCAAAACTAAAAGAAAATTCTATTAAAGATGTTTTTTCTGCATAATTACCGATATTGTATGTGTTTTTTATATTTTGATAGATTGGAGTACGGGACAATATGGCGTACCTAAAATTAATTATGTTATAGATTCTCAAATTTAATATAAAAACCCCTCAATCTTTTAAGATTGAGGGGTTAAAAATAAAATGTAAATGTATGTATATCTTTAATTGTTACAATCAAGCTGTTGCGTAAAAAATATAATTTAATACGTTGATTTCTCTATAAAACATACTAATAAAACTCTATTTCATAGATGTTAATATAACGATTGCCTCCTTTTTTAAAGTTGTCAAACTGTATTTCTGTAATTTCAACCGGTTTTTTAAATTTAAAAATGAGTTCTCCACCAGAAGTGTATCGGGGTGCATACTTTCCTTGTTGATAGGTTTTTGTTTTGCCTCCTTGAACGGCTGAAACTGCAACATTCATCCCTCCAAGATTTGATCCTGATCCTGCTAATGCATCTGCCGTATAAATAACAAAACCTCTAACCAGAGTAGGTTTATCAAACGTTGCTTTCAAAAAGATGGATGTAATATCGGTATCTATCCACCAATTATTTCCAAACGAATTTCCATCGGTAAGCTTGTGTAAATGGTCTGGTTTATAATTTGATGAAAATGTGAAGTTGCTGAGGGGATCTTCTGCTTCCGGAATTTCATATGTTTCTTCAATATTATCTCCTTCCGGAAAATTAGAATCTGTTAATTTTACCTTAATTTGGTAAACTGCATCTTCAACACCTGCTATCGGTAAGTTTGCTGGCATTGCCTCTACGACTTCTACCCCGAAACTAAATGTATATTCCTTACCTACCTGATATTTTTGGGTGTCTTTAAAAGCATCTGCTTTAAGGGCAACTTCAAACATCTGGTTAGCACCCGATGTAATTTCACCTTTCTTAATAGTAATTGCTTGTGTATTAACATCTTGTTTAGGAACTAACTTTAATTTAATCGTTTCTCCTTCTTCCAAAATTCTCTTGGTAAAATCAGGGGCAAAAGAGTAGTTTGCTTCTCCTATAAGAAATGTGTCAGGATCTCTATATAGTTCCCCTGATGTTTCTTTGGTCTTAAAGATTACTACTGTTTTGGTTAAATCAACCGATGGAGCATCGGTTTTGGGCTTCTTTAATTCTTCTTTTCTGATGGTTCTTAATTCTTCTACTTCTGGTGTACACCCCGAAAGTAACACACTAGCAGTAAAGAAACCAATTATATACTTCTTCATTATTTACTATTTTTAAAATTCTACTACTTTATTAAAATCAACACTTGGGTATCTATATCCGCTTGTTTGTTTATTTACATACCATTTTTCAGTATATTTTTTATTTGGATTGGTTGAAGCGTTTTTAATGCGTCGCACCATTTGACCATCTTCTTGGACGTCTTCATAAGGAGTTTCATTAAAAGGCAAATACAATTCTAAGCCATCAGAATCCGGTTTTGCAAAATATTGAGTAGCAATCACTTGTCCTTGTGTTAAAGCTTTACTCCAAAAACGAACTTCTCTAACATATCCTTTGGTAGTGCCATTCCCGAAGCAAACTATGGGGAGCTGTCTTACAATTACAGGCGATGGCGAATCAAACATCAACTCTCCGTTTACATAAATTTTTAGATAAGGACGACCGTCAATAGTTTTGTAAGTCATCGCCATATGGTACCATTTATCAGCTGTTGGGTTATCGCCCGATGGCTCAAACTTAAAGTTTTTACCTTTATTGGTATTAAAGTCTAAGGTCGCCGCAGCCCCAAAACGAAGCAGAAATTTACCGTTGCTTTGCACCGTATTCCAAAGTAATGAATGGGTATTGTGTCGCGGATTTTCATACATCAACCCCCAGTTGTTAACAAGAGCTTTAAGCGTAAAAGAGTACTGCATTGTCCACTCGTCAACTTCTACTTCTTTAACCAAATCTTTTTTGTCCTCTGTTTGGTCGCCGGTGTCTTTGCCATATATGGCGTGAAAAGCACCTCCCATCCAATGAGCTACCGGAGTTTGAAAAGACCGACGAACCACAAAAAGAGATGATTTTCTATCTTCTTGCGCAATAGTTTTACCTCCGGTAGGGGTCATTTTCAACATCAATGCATAAACATTATGAATAGGAAAATACCGCCCTTGGGCATCTTTCATAGGCTTCACTTTTAAAATAAGTTTTCCGGTAGAAATTACTTTTCCTGCCGGAACAAGTATATCAAGAGAAGTACCTACTTTTGGTTGAGATTTTTTATCAACTGCATAACTCAATTCAAAATTTTCTGACGGAAGCCCTTGATAATCTACTTGGTTTTCCTGATTAAACGCTGCCAATAAATTCTCATCCACACTCACTCGATAGTAAGTGTCTTTGCTCATCGGGTTGGCTATACGCACCTTAATTTCAGTATCTTGCAAACTTCCTTCATCGTCTTTTACCCGTATGTCATTTACACTTTTGTTTTCTAAAAAAGCAATTTGATAATACGGATTCCCCGAACCAAAATTACTATCGGGAGTAGGCAATTTTTCACAACCCAGTGAAAGTAATGCCATTACGCTTAAAATATATAATTTTTTCATTGCTCTATTCTTATGGTTTTCTGATAATAAATTGCTCTTTAAAATCTTTATAGTCTTCGGGCGAACGCGGATCCATAATGCGTATAGCCTCACGTGTCCAAGCAAAACGAGTGTATTTTCTACCTTTTATATTATTATTTCTCAAATAATTAACAAAAGTAATATCATCAACATTCGTTGCTATATCCAATTCCCCTTTATAGGCAGAAACTCCTCCATTGTTCTTTTTATACACCTTTGCTTTTCTTATTAGGTCGGTAAAATGTCCTTTCTCAAACTCTGCTGTTGAAGAGGCTTTTGTAACAGGAGGATAATAACTAGGTGGTTGACTTCCTGCATTCTGAGCTCTAAGATAATGTCCTAATTCGTCTGCACGACCATAATCTTGCATCACATATTTATCAAAATACGAATCCATCTCCTCAGTCATTGTGAAAAATTCACCATCAAAGAGAAGGTAAAACTTTTTATCTACCGCATTATGTTTTTCAAAATAAGGTTTATACTTGGCAATAAAATCTTTTTCTCCGGGGTGATAACCTGCAAAATTTTCATCAAACAGATTTCTTAAATGTTTTTTTCGCTCTTCTCCGGTATATTTAGTGCCGAAATATTTACCCAATTCTTTGATAAAGGTAATCATATTGGCGTGATATCCGTTGGTATTGTAAGCCCCTCTTCCTGCAAATTCAGCATAGCCTCCTCGGTGGTCTCCTACCGTAGGTTCCCAGTCAATGTCAAAACCATCAAAATCTAATGCTATGATATGACGAGCCAAATCACGAGCATATATTTTTACGCGTTCGGTTTCTTGTTCAGCAGCTCGATCTCTGCCATACTTTTTCGTAAAAGCATCCAAACCACCGGGTAACCCCAATCCTACGTTAGAAACTTGGTAACAAGTAAACACTGAACCTCCTTTTTGTCGGAACATTTGTATGTCATATACCTGATTTTTAGTAAGTTCATCCGGTTCTTTTCCAAAGCCTCCCCATATGGATACTGCAGTTAAAGTGTCAGGTAAGGCCTGCAACCAGGTTTTGTCAATTCCGTCAACGGCTGACCAACCTGAATAGAAGTAATACACAAAGGGTTTTTCCCCTTTCCACGCCTTTTGTTTATAGTCGCGAAGCATTTTGTAATAAGCATCCCAAGCCTTTTGTTCTTCTGCCGTAGCTTGATCTTGCAATTTTTTCTCTTCACTCTCTTTCTCCTTGGCTTCTTCGGAAAGCTGCTTTGTTACATCTTTTTCTAAATCCAAAGGCTCATTTTTAACACAACCCACTGTGTTGACTCCAATGAGTAGTAGTAAGATTAAGTTTATAATATTTTTTTTCATTTTATCTTAGTTTTTTTTATTATTTTGCATTTGGGTTTGCATCCCACCACAGATGTGTGTTACAATCATCGGGACCTCCGAGCAGATTCAGTGCTTGGAGTAAGTTCTCTCTGTTTTCACCCACATATTCAGCTTGTGGATAAATGGCACGTCTCACACCCTTTGTACGTCCGTCAGAAGACATAATGGTATTGCCGTGAGTGGCATCAGAGAGATATTCAACAGGTTTTATTTGACGCGGATAAGTGGTTCTTCTCCACTCCGTCCAAGCCTCGTGCCCGTCAGGGAAAATTGCCAAATATTTCTGGGTAATGATTTTTTCTAACTTTTGTTCTTCCGTTCCTGAGTAAGTAACCGTAACACTCGAAGGTGCTGCTTGTGAATTATTAGGGTCAACGGGGTCAACGTATTCAGCAGGCACGTTTGTATTGTTTACATAATTGCTTGAACTTACCCCATTTTCAGAAAAGCTCATATTGATACCTTTTGTGTAAAGACTCTCGTCTGTTTCGTTTTCGATGCCGTTTGTTAATCCAAATAATTTAGCTTCGGCACGTAAGAAATACACTTCGGAAGGTTTCATAACATAAGTCGGTGTATTTTCCTTTACGTTCGGATAACCAAAACCGAGGTAATCTATCTTTCCTTTAAATCCGGCACGAATACCTTGTAATTCCTTTTGGTTTTCATATCCATTTGGGTTATTAATCGGATTCAGAATAAAGTATTTATCCAATCGAGGATCTTTATATCCTTTAAGGTAAGACAAGATTGTAGCTCCCATACGAGTATCTTCATAATCTCGGGCAATTTGTTGTATGCAGTTAAGAATAATCACCCTATCGTTGGTTTCCAATTTTGCCATATCGGTAATGCTTTCCATCACTCCTCCTTTCAAAGCCTCTTTTGCTCGTTCAGCTGCCTTGTCGGGAGCTACGTAGCGGATACGTACCGCCATTCTCAATTTAATGGAATTGGCAAATTTTACCCATTTATCCAAATCACCATTAAAGAAGAAGTCATTTTCTTTAACGTTTTCAATAAGTTGGAAACTTTGTTTGTATTCCGTTATGAAATCAGCGGCTTCGGTCAATTCATTAAATAACTGATCGTAAATGCTTTCTACGGAGTCATAAGGCACTTTGGTGTCTCCTTTGCCTTGATTGTTAAGCGGTAGCGGTCCAAACATATCAGTGGCACGCAGCACGGCAAGAGATCTGCAAATCATTCCCATATGATAAACCACCTTAAACCCTTGGTCATCAGCGTCTTTATCTATGGTGTTCTTTTTTAATTCTCGCCACGAACTAATCACGTTACTAAACATTGATGAGTAGTTATTTTTCATCCACCACTCAGCCATATAGCCTGTAATCATTGTTCGTTGATTATTCCATTTATTGATGGGTGGTGCCATATAACCTATGTAGCTGTCTCCCATCATATTGATAGAGGTCTGATAAGCATTTGTACCTCCAATCAATCTTGTCGGAATTATCTGATTTTGAAGTGTTCCCAAATATCCCGCAATATTTACGGCATCTCTTTCGGCTATTTCTGCCGTTGGTTGGGTTGGATTCGTATTTATATCGGCAAAATCTTTGGTACAAGCCACCGTTGCAAGAGATAATGCCCCTATAATAATTGACTTTTTCATTTGTTATTCAATTAAAAATTAAACTTATAGTGATGCTTTAATTGCAACACCTACACTGCGTAAAGAAGGCATTCTGAAAAAATCAGCGGTGCTTCCGAAATGATTGGTATTGGCAGTTGATTCCGGATCAAATGGAGCCGATAAGTACAACATTGCCAAGTTATATCCTGTTACTGAAACACTTAATGATTTTAACCATCGGGTGCTTGATAAATTTTCAACAGGTACTCGGTAAGTAATGGATGCTTCTTGAATTCGGACATTAGTTCCGTCATACGAATAATACATTGGCAAGCTGTTACCTCCGAAAGCAATGGTTGAGTAATATTTTTGCGGGTCATACGTTACTCCATCAATCACTACCCCTCCGGCATCGCGCGCGTCGGCAGTTGTTTTGGAAACTCCGTAAAGGTCAAGCCACGCTTGTGTACGAGATTGAACTACGCCACCGAAACGACCGTAAATTAGCATATCAAACGATAAATTCTTGCCAAATTTAAATCCATTTCGCCAGCCTAAGGTAAATTCCGGAGAAGAATCTCCGATGAGATATTCTTTGGTGTTATCAATTTCGTACGCTTTTCCGTCTTGCGTTTCTACTAATTGCCCGTTTGCACCTCTTTTTAGAATTTTGTCCGTAATCAAGGCAGTCATTGAAAGTCCTTCACGAACGCCTTCCGCTTCGGTAATGTCAAAATATTGATTTGTAACAGGGTTTAGATAGTTACGCGCCAATTCTTTAACAAGGTTTTTGTTTCTGGTAAAAGTAACCGTGCTGTTCCAACCAAATTTACCAAAATCTTTTTCAAAACTCAATGCGGCTTCAATACCTTTATTTTCAATATTTCCCGCTTGTAACCACAATAATCTGTAACCACTTGATTCCGGCAAACTATATGACAATAACTGATTAAATGTATTTGATTTATAAACAGTTACGTCAAGACTTAGCGCGTTGTTGAAGAATTTTGCATTAAGCCCTGCCTCGTATGATTTGGTTCTCTCTGCCGTAAAATTCGGGAATGGATAATCTCTATCGGGGTCAATTCCTGTTCCCGTAAAACCAAAGGTTCTTGTTCCGGGTGTGAAACCTTGTTTAGAAATGGGCGAACCCACCTCAGTGTATGAACCTCTGAGTTTCAAGAAAGGAAACCATTGCGGCATTCTCACATATTCTGAAACTACTGCCGAAAGTCCCGCAGACGGATAAAATATTGCTTCATCTTGCGTATTAACCAATTGAGAAGCCCAGTCAGTACGCCCTGTCAGTGTTAAATATAGTCGGTTTTTCCAGCCAAGCTCTGTACTGGCAAACACGGCTATGTTACGCGCGTGGCTATGTCCTTGTACTTTTCCTCCTCTTGGGTCAAGATTTCCGGAAGCGAAAAAGTTAGGTGTGATGTGCAAGTCGCCTCTATGACCAATTGTTTTTTCCAAATTATCGTCATAAGAAGTACCTATATTGGCGGTAACGTTCAAAAGATTGCGTTCTGCTCCATTTTTGTCAGTGTATATACCTATGTTTTTATTGATATTGACCATTAAGTCGGCATAGGTCTGACTGATAGTTTTAACCGCATAACGCCAATGCCCTCTTTTTCCGATGCCCAAAGCTCCTGCCGAAGTGGCATAGGCTTTCATTTCGGTTTCTCCTTGTGTGTTATCAACGCGCACACGACCGGCAATGTTCAACCAATCTAAAAGGTCATAAGTTAAAGAAGCCGCATACATACTTCTTTTTCTTTTATCAGTAAATAATTCTCTATTGATATTCCAATACGGATTTTCTTTTACCACACCATTCGATGGGTTATTTACGAAGGGATAATATTGTTCGTGGATTTTTCTATCCGGATTCCAACGCTCCCAAATTTTCAACTCATCAAAATTATATCCTCTCGGAAAGAGATACAACGAAGTAAGCGGATTAAACCATCCCCCTTGTGAGTACATATTTTGGTTTCCTTGCAAAATATAACTTGCCGAAATGTCCAAATGCATTTTATTGTCTAAAAAATTGGTTGTGTTTCGTCCTGTAAAATTATGACGATAGTAACCATTGGTAGGGATAATTCCTTCTGAATCCGTAGAAGCAAATGATACAAATGTTTGATTTTGTGCAGATCCTACTGAAAAATCTACCGAATTATTATGCACTACTCCTATTCCGAAGAAGTCAATCGGATTGTATGACGTAGGGGTGTCAAGTTTCTTGCCCCAGCTCATTTCACCGTCATATCCGTATGTGTTTTGAAATTTAGGAGTAATAAAAGGCTGCAACATCTCTACTTTTGAATTGACGTTGATTACCATTTTACCCTCTTTTCCTTTTTTGGTATTAATAATAACAACACCGTTGGCTGCTGCGGCTCCGTAAAGTGCTGCGGCTGATGGACCCGTAAGTATGTTTATACTTTCTATATCTTCCGGATTAAAATCGGAAATACTTTCCCCGCCACCTACAATTCCGTTATCTCCTCCACTTGAAGCAGAAGAAGCATTGTTAAGCGGAATACCATCAACTACATAAAGAGCGTTATTCGTACCTGAGATTGACTTGGCTCCCCTCATAATTACCTTGGTAGCTCCTCCTACCCCGGCAGAACTTCGTTGGATGTTCACACCGGCTACTTTTCCGTTAAGGCTGTTTACAAAGTTAGCGTCTTTCACGCGTGTGAGCTCGTCAGACTTTACCTGTTGCACATTATAACTGAGGGCTTTTTCTTGGCGTTTGATACCCAGTGCCGTAACCACGGTGGCTTCCAGCTGTTGGATTTCTTCTTCAAGAACCACTTTTATGCCGCTACGGGCTTGGGTAACAGTCAGAGTTTTGCTTTTAAAACCAATGTAGGAGAATAACAGTTCGGTTTTGTCGCTTGGCACGTTGATTTCAAAATTCCCGTCAAAATCGGAAACAACTCCCACCGAAGTACCTTTCACAACGATGTTTACCCCGGGTAGCGGTTCTCCGTTGGTGTCGGTTACCACTCCGCTAATTTTTTTGGTTTGTTGCTGAAAAAACGTTGTCTTTACTGACAAACCATCAGTCTTTGCATAGACAGAACTTGTCCAAAATCCGCTTGCAAAAACGGTAAGGAAACCCAAGCCTACCGCTGTTTGCATCGATTTTTTTAACGTATTCATCATATTTTAAATTTAAAATTGTTTTCTTTTTTAGAGGAATGCAAAGTTACGATTATTTTCCTTTATTAAAACGAAATTTGTAAATTTTTTCATAAATAAAAGTAAAAAAAGTTGAAAAATATGTTTTGATTGCTTCTATTTGAAAACGTAAAATAAGCAATCAAAACTAAAAGAAAATTCTATTAAAGATGTTTTTTCTGCATAATTACCGATATTGTATGTGTTTTTTACATTTTGATGATGGAGCAGTACGCAGACGCAATGCGGGGAAAATTTTGAAGCAAGTTTAGTGTTTTTGATTATTTTTTTCACATAAAACTAAAAAAATCTCAAAAAAAATCATACATTTGCCTCTTGCATTATTGTAAAGAGAAAAAATATGTCAAAAGGAGTTTTGTTAGTGAATTTGGGGTCGCCCGATTCTACGGAGGTAGCAGATGTTAAACATTATTTGGACGAGTTTTTGATGGACGAACGGGTTATTGATTTCCCGTACTGGCTGCGTAGCCTGATTGTTCGCGGGATTATTTTACGAACTCGCCCCCCAAAAACGGCAAAGGCGTATAAAAAAATATGGTGGGACGAAGGTTCGCCCCTGATTGTCATTACCCAACGATTGGTTTCAAAGTTGCAAAACAAAGTTTCTATTCCTGTTGAAATGGCGATGCGCTACGGAAATCCGAGTATTGAATACGGATTGCAACAGCTTCAAAACAAAGGGGTTACAGAGGTGTTGCTTTTGCCGTTGTATCCGCAATATGCAATGGCAACTACCGAGACTATCGAAGTGCTTGCCGAAAAACTCGTTCAGACCAAATTTAAAGGACTCACACTCACCAAATTCCCTGCTTTTTACGACCGCCCGCAGTATGTTGAGGCATTGGCAGAGGTAACTAAAAAACATCTGGAAGGTTTTGATTTTGACCATTTGCTCTTTTCGTATCACGGCGTTCCCGAGCGGCATTTACGAAAAACCGTTCCTACGCCCAATCACAAAAAAATCGTAGATACCGAGTATTGCTGTCAGCCCCAAACGGAAGAATCAAAGCGCTGTTACCGAACGCATTGCTTTGAAACGACACGCCAATTAGCCGAAGCGCTTGGCTTGAAAGATACACAATATTCACAATCGTTTCAATCCCGATTAGGAATTGATAAGTGGTTGGAGCCGTTTACTTCCGACAGGGTGGTGGAGCTTGCTAAAGGAGGCGTTAAAAAGTTAGCCGTTATCACACCCGCTTTTGTGGCAGATTGCATTGAAACCCTTGAAGAAATTGAAATGGAAGCCGGTGAAGACTTTTTGCACAACGGGGGTGAGGTATTCAAAATGATTCCGTGCCTTAATGATGACGATGCGTGGGTGCGTGCCTTAGCCGTTTGGATAAACCAATGGCAAACCGATAAAAATTAATGCGATGGAAAAATCACTCATTATTTACGCTTCGGTAGATGGGCAAACCCGAAAAATATGTGAGCATATCCAAACAACGTTACTTACTGAAAAGCAACGAGTTGAATTGATTTCAATAACCGATTTTAATAAAAACTTGGCTGATTATGGCAAAATCATCATTGCTTCGAGTATTCGTTATGGTAAACATAATCAGGATATTGAAAAACTGATTGATGAAAATTATGAACTTCTAAACCGCAAGAAATCAGTTTTTATTTCAGTGAATTTGGTAGCGCGCAAACCCGAAAAAAGTCAGGCGCATTCCAATCCGTATGTGGTTAAATTCCTTAATAAAATCAAATGGAAGCCCACCGCAACCGAAGTTTTTGCCGGAAAATTAAATTACAAAATCTATAATTTTCTTGACCGCCAACTCATACGCCTTATAATGCTCATTACCAAAGGTCCAACAAATTCCAAAACAGAAATAGAATACACCAATTGGCAAAAAGTAACCGATTTTGCAAGGCGTTTTGCAAAAATGTAGTTTTTACGGTAGTGGCTGTTCTTTAAAAATGCAGGTAACGCCCCACGAATATCCCACTCCAAAGCCGGCTAACAGAATTTTGTCGTTCGGTTTTTCAGGTGGTTTTTCAGCGCAATGGGTAAGGTTGAAGATACCGTATTGCCCACTTCAAGCATTTCCAGCACAAATTTATCGTGCGGAACTGCCATATCTTCACGTAATTTGTTCAAAATATGCGTGTTCGCCTGATGAAAAACAAACAAATCTATTTCGTTGAATTGCAGTGAATTGTCTTGAATATTTTGATGCACCACAGGCGGAATATATTTCACAATGAAGTTGAACATTTTGCCGCCTTTCATCTGTAAAAAATCATCTGTTTTATCAGAAGGAAGGCAGGTTCTGCCTCGTACACCGCTACCTTTCACGGTGAAACTATCTTGACCACTGCCATCGGTGCCTAAGGTAAACTTTCCGATGCGGTAAGCACCTTCGTTGCTGATAAGCGTGGCGGTAGCAGCATCGCCAAAAATGCTGATGTTCCCCTTGTCGTCAGGGTGAATGTATTTTGAGTACGTATCGGTGGTAACCAGCACTACATTTTTGAAATTTCCGCTGGCAATAAGTCCGTTGGCAAGCGACAAACCATACACATAACCCGAACACCCCTGATTGATATCCAGTGCCCCACAGGAGGTGGGTAGCCCCACGCGTTGTTGCACCAAACAAGCCGTTGTAGGAATCGCATAATCAGGGCTTTGTGTGCAAATCATCAAAAAATCAACGCTGTTTTTGTCAATTGAGTACTCAGCAAGCAACTTTTCCACGGCTTTGGTGGCAAGGTCAGAAGCAAATTCATCGGGGCTTGATACGTGCCGTTGTTTCACGCCAATTTTGTTCAATATTTTTTGGTCGTCCCATTCGGGGAAGCGTGTAACAATGTCATTGTTAGTAATCACATTATCGGGTAAATATGTGGAAATGGCTTTGATGTAGCTCATAGTGCTTTGTACTCTTCTGTGGTTTGTTTTTTTTCGGACGCAAAACTACTATTTTTTTGTAAAATATAAAAGAGCTCTATTTGAAACTTCAAAAAAAAATCACGGATACGCTATTTTGAACTATTGAAGGTTTGCGTATCCGTGAAATTCTATAAAATATCCTAATGTGCTTCCAGCCAGTTTGTTCCGATTCCTAAATCAACTACCAGAGGAACAGTAAGTTGAAAAGCGTTTTCCATTTCGTGTTTGATAACGTTTTGCACGTTTTCCAATTCCGTTTTAGGAACGTCAAACACCAATTCGTCGTGTACTTGTAACAGCATTTTGGTGGCAAATTGCTCTTTTTCCAACCGATTTTGAATGCGAACCATCGCTATTTTGATGATGTCGGCGGCACTTCCCTGAATGGGAGCGTTCACGGCGTTTCGTTCCGCAGCACCTCTAACTACTTGATTTCGTGAATGAATGTCGGGCAAATAACGTCTTCTGCCTAAAACAGTTTCTACGTATCCGTTTTGTTGGGCAAAAAATATCTGTTTGTTGATATAATTCCGAAGATTCGGATACGTGGCGTAATACGTCTCGATAAGTTCCTTACTTTCAGAGCGTGAGAGGTCGGTTTGGTTGCTCAATCCAAAAGCCGATACCCCGTAAATAATCCCGAAATTAACCGTTTTGGCGTGGCTTCGTTGTTCGCGCGTAACTTCCTCAATCGGAACATTAAACACCTTTGAAGCCGTTGAGCGGTGAATGTCCTCACGATTTAAAAATGCCTGAATCATATTCTGTTCTTCGCTCAATGCGGCGATGATGCGCAGTTCAATCTGCGAGTAATCCGCTGCCAGCAAAACGTGATTTTCATCTCTGGGAATGAACGCCTTACGGATTTGCTGCCCACGCTCAGTTCGGATAGGAATGTTTTGCAAATTCGGGTTGTTACTGCTCAAACGCCCCGTGGCGGTAACCGTTTGCATATAGGTGGTATGCACCCGCCCCGTTTTTGGGTTTACTTCGTTAGGAAGTGCGTCAATGTAGGTCGACTTCAACTTTTGAAGCTGTCGCCATTCCAAAATATCGGCTACAATCTTGTGTTTATCAGCAAAATACGAAAGCACTTCTTCCGATGTGGCGTATTGCCCCGTTTTGGTTTTTTTAGGTTTTTTATCGATTTTTAATTTCTCGAACAGAATTTCACCTAACTGCTTGGGTGACGCCAAGTTAAAATCCTCACCTGCCGCCAACAGAATTTCTTTTTCGTACGAAGCGATATCTTCATCTAATTTTTTAGAAAGTTCTTTCAGGAACGAAATATCCAAATTAATGCCTTCCTGCTCCATTTTGGCAAGCACTTTCACCAGCGGAGCTTCCAAATCGTAGTAAATTGATTGAGCATTTACCCGTTTGAGTTCTTCGGCAAAAATGCCTTTAAGTTGCCACGTAACGTCCGCATCTTCAACGGCATACTCTTTTTGTTCTTCCAACGGAACCGACCGCATTGAAAGCTGATTTTTCCCTTTTTTACCGATGAGCGTTTCGATGGAAACGGGCGTGTAGCCCAAATATGTTTCCGACAGCACGTCCATATTATGACGCATATCCGGATTGATGAGGTAATGTGCCACCATCGTGTCAAACAAAGCGCCTTGCACGTTAATTCCGTAAGTGAACAACACTTTGATGTCGTATTTTAGGTTTTGCCCGATTTTTGTAATTTGTTCATTTTCAAAGAAAGGTCGAAATTCTTCAAGCAAAATCGCGGCTTCATTTCTGTTTTCAGGAAACGGAACGTAATATCCTTTTGCGTTGTGCCACGAAAAGGCGATGCCCACCAAATCGGCGTTGAGGCTGTTCAGGTCGGTCGTTTCGGTGTCAAAACAAACTTCTTTCTGTTGTAATAAATTCTGTATTAATATTTTACGAGCCATCGGCGTGTCAACCAATTGATAGTGATGGGGTGTGTCTTGGATTGTTTTTTTGGAAGAAGTTCCGCCTTGTGCGAACAAATCGCCCTGTGTGGCAAACAAATCCATTTGCTCGCCTGCAACGGTTGTTTTCGGGGCGGAAACGGTTTGAGGAGCGGCATATGTTCGCATAAAATTTTGAAGTAACTGCCTGAATTCCAGTTCTTCAAAAATTTTACTAACAGACTCAAAATCAGGTTTTGAGAGTTCAAAATCGGTTTCATCAAACGTAACGGGAACATCTAACATAATGGTTGCCAGCTTTTTGGATAAAATTCCCTTTTCGGCATTGTTTTCGATGTTTTCCTTCATTTTGCCTTTGAGTTTGTCGGTGTTTGCCAACAGATTTTCCAAACTTCCGAACTCGGCAATGAGTTTTTTGGCTGTTTTTTCGCCCACCCCCGGAAGTCCCGGAATATTATCAACGGCATCGCCCATCATTCCCAGAAAATCAATCACTTGTTCAGGCGATTGCACTTCAAATTTTTCACGAACCTGCTCCACACCCCAAATTTCAACATCATTTCCGCTACGGGCAGGGCGGTACATAAAAATATTTTCCGAAACCAATTGGGCGTAATCCTTATCGGGCGTTACCATATACACCAGATAATTCTGTTTTTCAGCCTGTTTGGCAAGCGTTCCGATGATGTCGTCGGCTTCGTAGCCTTCTTTTTCAATGATAGGAATATGTAATGCACTTAAAATCTGATGAATATAAGGCACGGCAATGCGAATCGCCTCGGGAGTTTCCTCGCGATTGGCTTTGTATTCGGTGAACATTTCGGTACGTGCCACACTGCCGCCTTTGTCGAAAGCCACCGCCAAATGGTCGGGTCTTTCTTTTTTTATCACATCAAAAAGCGAGTTCATAAAACCCAAAATCGCCGATGTGTTCAGCCCTTTGGAGTTGATTCTAGGGTTTTTAATAAAGGCGTAATATCCTCTGAATATCAATGCATAAGCATCTAAAAGAAATAATTTTTTTTTCAAAATGTCATTTTTTAAAGAAGCAAAAAAATAAATTGCTTCGGGGTTGTTTTGGGCAAATGTAGTCAAAAAAAAGGAAAGTTGCGTTATGCGTACGGATTTTCAACGTCTAATTTTTCAATTTGTACCAACACGTTTCCGATTTTTTCGGTGATATACTTGAAATAGCGTTCTCCTTTTTCGGCAGTGGCGCGTTTGGGATTGCCGATGCCCGTATCAGCCGTAACTTTGCTCCATTGGCGTTCTGCCCACATCCATCCTTGGGTAAATTCAGTGATTTTGTGTTTTTTTTCGGCTCCGTCACCGGCTTCTGACAGCGGAAGTACCCATTGCGGACGTAAGTGCATCATCAGGCTGGTTTCCATTTCGCCGGCGTGATCACCCACCTCGTCAAAAAAGTGTTTGTTTTCCGAATTTTGAAACCAATTGCATAACGAAATGTACATTTTTGGGAATTTTAAGCCCAATTCGCGTAAAATTGGTTTGAAGTCATTTCCGCCGTGGCTATTGAGAATCACCAGTTTGTAAATTCCTTGTCGGCTGAGTGTCTCAACAATGTCCGTCAGCAAGATAAGTTGCGTACTGGGATTGATGTTGATGTCGAGCTTAATATCGGCTTGCCCCGTGTTTACACCAAAGGGAATGGCAGGCAAGACAATCACTTTGGCGCCCTGTTCCCACGCAATGCGGGCTGATTCGGCGGCGATGCATTCAGATTCAATGATATCAGTGGCATACGGCAGGTGGTAATTGTGGGCTTCGGTAGCGCCCCACGGTAAAACGGCAACGGAATAATTCGTTTCCTTAACGGTTTTCCAGTTGGTTTCGGCTAAAATATATGGTCTCATATTTAAAATAAATTGATAAAGTTACAAAGATAGGAAAAAGTGAAAATATTTTCGTAAGTTTGTCCCGCTTTAATTTTTTGACAGAAAAAACAATATCAAATGGCACGAATTTTAACAGGTATACAAAGTACCGGAACGCCCCACTTGGGGAATATTTTAGGAGCGATTTTACCCGCTATGGAAATGGCTCAAAATTCTGAAAATGAATCGTTTTTATTTATTGCGGATATGCACTCGCTCACGCAAATCAAAAACGGCGAAGAGCTTCGTTCCAACACGTATAGCGTGGCAGCTACGTGGTTGGCTTTCGGGTTGGACACTGAAAAAATCGTGTTTTATCGCCAAAGCGATGTTCCGCAAACCACCGAATTGGCTTGGTATTTGAGTTGTTTTTTTCCGTACCAACGGCTTACGCTCGCCCATTCGTTCAAAGACAAAGCCGACCGACTTGAAGATGTGAACGCAGGGCTTTTTACCTATCCAATGCTGATGGCTGCCGACATCTTACTCTATGATGCTGAGATAGTTCCTGTCGGGAAAGACCAATTGCAACATCTTGAAATTACTCGCGATGTCGCCTCGCGTTTTAATCATCAAATGGGTGAAACTTTCGTACTTCCGCAGGCAAAAATCGAAGAACGCATAATGATAATCCCCGGAACTGACGGCGAAAAAATGAGCAAATCACGCAATAATTTCATTAATATCTTCTTGCCTGAGAAGCAATTACGCAAGCAAGTGATGAGCATACAAACCGACAGCACGCCTCTGGAAGAACCTAAAAATCCGGATACGTGTAACGTTTTTGCTTTGTACCGATTGATTGCCTCAGAAGCGCAAACCCGAGAAATGCGAGCCAATTACGAAGGCGGAAATTACGGTTACGGACACGCCAAACAGGCTCTTTACGAACTTCTGTTGGAAAAATTTGCTGAGCCGCGTCAGAAATTCGATTATTATATGCAAAATCTCGACCAATTGGAGCAAATTTTACAAGAAGGAGCCTTAAAAGCTCAAAAAGCCGCCAACGAAGTGTTGAAAAGAGTACGTCAAAAGGTGGGATATTAAGGATTTTTGTTTGAGATAGTTTGAGAGTTTGAACTTGTTTAAATGACAATCTATAAAAAAATGGTTTGAAATTATTGTTTAAATAAATTTCAAACCATTTTTAGTTTGTGTATCAGATAATTATATATATTCTTCGGCTTTTTCAAGCGCCTGAGCAATGCCGTCAGGGTTTTTACCGCCGGCCGTTGCGAAGAAAGGTTGCCCGCCGCCGCCGCCGTGTATGTATTTCCCGAGTTCGCGAACAATTTTGCCGGCATCTAAACCTTTGTCGGCTACCAAATCTTTGGAAATGTAGCACAACAACAGCGCTTTACCCGCTTCTTGTGTAGCTCCGAAAAGAATGAACGTTTTTTCGACTTCATTCCCCAACTGAAACGCCAAATCTTTGAGGGAAGCAAGGTCTAAATCCAATCGTTTTATTAAAGAATTGATTCCGTTTACAGATTTAAACTCCGATTTAAGTTCCGATTTTAGGTTTTTTGCCTGCTGACGTTTCAATTCCTCGATTTCTTTGGTCAAACGCAGATTTTCAGCTTGTAAATGCGATACGGCTTTCAAAGGGTCTTGTGCGTTTTTGAGCAGTACACGCAACTCTTTTACCATATTTTCCTGTTCTTTAAAGTATTCCAAGGCGGTTTCTTTGGTAATGGCTTCGATACGGCGAACGCCCGAAGCTACGGCACCTTCCGAAATTATTTTAAAGAACCAAATGTCCGATGTGTTTTTAACGTGCGTTCCGCCACAAAGTTCCTTACTATCAGCAAATTGAATCATACGCACTTTGTCGCCGTATTTCTCGCCAAAAAGTGCCATCGCTCCGGAGTCGAGCGCCTGCTGAATCGGGATATTGCGGTGTTCTTGCAGGCTGATTTGCTGATGAATACGCTCATTGACACGCTTTTCAATCTCGGCAATTTCTTCATCGGTTACTTTGGCAAAATGCGAAAAATCAAAACGCAGCGAACGGGCATCTACGCGTGAGCCTTTCTGTTCAACGTGCGTTCCCAACACTTCACGCAACGCCTGGTGCAAAAGGTGGGTTGCCGTGTGATTGGCTTGCGTAAGCGAACGCGTCATCGGGTGAACTTCCGCTTTGAACGGGTCATTTACGTTGCTCGGCAGGGTTTCACTGATGTGGATAATGAGATTATTTTCCTTTTTGGTGTCAAAAATATAGGTAACTTCACCATTTGCGGAATGTAGCGTTCCTTTGTCGCCCACCTGTCCGCCACCTTCGGGATAGAAAGGCGTGGTGTTGAAAACCAATTGGTAATACGTTCCGTCTTTTTGGCTTTCAACTTTGCGGTATTTCACCAGTCGGACAACGGCTTCGAGGGTGTCGTAACCGATAAATTCTTCGTCTTCATCATCACGTAAAACTACCCAGTCGTCGGCTTTGATTTGAGCGGCGGCACGTGAACGTTCCTTCTGCTTTTGCAAATTCTCTTCAAATCCTTTTTCGTCTAACGTAAGTCCTTTTTCGGAAAGAATAAGTGCCGTTAAATCGATAGGGAAACCATAAGTGTCGTAAAGTTCAAACGCCTTACTTCCGGATAGTTGCTTGTTGGTTATGTTGCTTATCATCACGTCGAGCATCAGCAAACCTTGTTCCAGCGTATGCAAAAACGAGGTTTCTTCCTCACGGATTACGTTCTCAATCAAATAATGTTGTTTTTCAATTTCGGGGAAGACTTTTCCCATCTGTTGGGCAAGGGTTTCTACCAATTTATAGATGAAAGGTTCTTTTTGCCCGAGGAAGGTGAACCCGTAGCGAATGGCACGACGCAAAATACGACGAATAACGTAACCCGCTCCGTTGTTGGATGGCAACTGCCCGTCGGCAATGGCGAATGACACTGCCCGAATATGGTCAGCAATCACCCGAATAGCGATGTTAATTTGCTCTTGTTCAGCTGACACGTTGTTTCCTACGACGTATTTACTTTGGGTAATTTCCTCAATTTTGTGAATCAGTGGCGTAAACACATCGGTGTCGTAATTGGATTGCACGCCCTGCAAGACCATACAAAGTCGCTCGAAGCCCATACCCGTATCCACGTGTTGAGCGGGCAATTTTTCGAGTGAACCGTCGGCTTTTCGGTTGAACTCCATAAAGACGTTGTTCCAGATTTCAATCACTTGCGGATGGTCGTTGTTTACCAAGTCTTTACCCGAGATTTTTTGTCGTTCGTCATTGGAACGTATATCAACGTGAATTTCGGTGCAAGGACCACAAGGACCTTGGTCGCCCATTTCCCAAAAGTTATCTTTTTTGTTTCCTAACAGAATTCTGTCAGGTTCGATGAGGGTTTTCCAGATGTCGTACGATTCTTGGTCGAAAGGCACGTTGTCTTCTTTACTTCCTTCAAAAACAGTTACATAGAGTCGGTCTTTGGGGATTCTGTACACTTCGGTAAGCAGTTCCCACGCCCAACTGATGGCTTCTTTCTTAAAATAATCACCAAACGACCAGTTGCCGAGCATTTCGAACATCGTGTGGTGATAGGTGTCTTTTCCAACTTCCTCTAAATCATTGTGTTTACCTGAAACACGCAAGCATTTTTGAGTGTCGGCAATGCGTTTGCTGGTGGGCTTTCCGTTGCCTAAAAAATATTCTTTAAATTGGTTCATTCCCGCATTTGTAAACAACAAAGTGGGGTCGTTTTTGATAACCATCGGGGCAGAAGGCACAATGGTATGCCCTTTGCTTTGGAAAAAATCTAAAAATTTTTGTCTAATTTCTTGTGACGTCATAGAATTGCGTTCTTTTGATGAAGTAAAAGAATGTGTTAATCTTATTTTAGTAAATTTTTTCGGCAAAAATAGAAATAATTATTAAGAATTACGATGCCAATGCGTTATATTTTTTTGCGATGGGAATTTTATCAGGACACACTTTTCGTATGAAAATAGTTACAGGAGTGAAAAATATTTGCAAAATACGCATTTTTGTGCTGAAAAATTTTTAATTTTGTCGTTTCGGTGATTTTTTAGATGTGATATCACAGGATTTATATCCGTTTTTATTGCCGAATTTGCTTTTCAACCGAGAGTTATGAAGAAAATAAAATATTATTACGACCCGGAAACGTTATCATACAAACGAATCATAAAACGCAAACGCACCAAAGTGCGCAATGCCCTTTTATTTTTGGTGGCGGCGGCTCTTTTTGGTTCGATTGCGATGTTTTTGATGGTCAATACCCGATTTTTTTATACCCCGCGGGAGGTTTCGTTGCAACGTGAAATTAAGCAATATGAAACCAATTTTCGGATTTTGAATAAAAAAATGGAGCATATGGAAGAGGTGCTGGCAAATATTCAAGAGCGCGACAATAATATGTATCGGCTTTATTTTGAGGCAGCTCCGATTCCGGAGGAGCAACGCAAAAGCGGATTTGGAGGGGTAAATCGTTATGAGCATTTGGAAAATTTTGAAAACTCAAAATTGATTATCAGCACCACCAAGCGTTTGGAAATTTTGCAAAAGCAATTGGTGATACAATCCAAATCGTTGGACGAAATTGCAGAACTATCAAAAGAAAAAGAAAACTTTTTGGCTTCCATTCCGGCAATTCAACCGGTTGATAATAAAGATTTAACACGGATGGCATCGGGTTTTGGTTGGCGTAGCGACCCTTTTACAAAGGCGCGTAAATTTCATAACGGAATGGACTTTACCGCTCCGCAAGGTACGCCAATTTACGCTTCCGGCGATGGTGTGGTAACGCGGGCTGACGATGCCTCATCGGGTTACGGAAAGCACATACGCATCGACCACGGTTACGGCTACGTGAGTTTGTACGCTCATTTACACGATTACAATGTCAAAGTAGGGCAGAAGGTAAAGCGGGGCGACCTCATTGGGTTTGTCGGTAATACGGGGCGTTCACAAGCGCCGCATTTGCATTATGAAATTATCAAAGACGGTGAGCATATCAACCCGATTCATTTCTACTACGGAAATTTAACCCCTGATGAATACGCCGAAATGTTGCGCGTGTCAACCCAAGAAAGTCAGTCGCTTGATTAATAAGGTTTTATACCTAAGTCGTTTTAAATTGTTATTGAGTATCTCCTCACTGGCAACCACTACGTTTTTCTCCGTCTTATCATACGTCGCAACGAGCACTTGCCATACTGTGAGAGACTTTGTAATTTACATTTACAAACTTTTCCATACTTACCCCTGAATTTGTTATGGCATTTCGTACATTTTCAGCCATATTAGGGTTGTATAAATAAGTATTTTTAGGTAAAATCCCTAATAACGTTTTCCAAATCTTTTCGTGTTGGGTGATGAGTTGTTTTTCGGCATTGGTTAGGTTATCAAGTTTTGTGGTTAATGTTTACCACTCTAAATGTCTTGCAACCATCTCATCTAGTAGATGTTATAAATTCTACTTCTTTTATTATTGGATAGGAGGAATAATTTCTCTATCCCTATAATTATCATAATGAAATCTAATTTTTTCTGCAAGAATAGATAACTCATCATAATTCAATTTAAGTTCTTCCTCCTTCAAATAGAAGCTTCTCGCATAATCAATGTAAGAGGAAAAAAACATTACTGTTAATATTTTTTTTTCATTAATTTCATATAAAATATAGTCCCATCTTTTTACGTATAATTCTCTGATTTCTCCCATAATATTCTAATTTATATCCTTGTATTACATAATTAATATCTTTTACCATTCCTTCTGTTCTTATAATTGCTTCTAGATTTCCTTCTGGCAATTTGCCTCCTGGAAGCCAAAGACTATTAGCTCCAAATTCATTTCCACAAGGCATCTCTACTTTGTATTTATCAGATAACTTAAAATCAATTCTCATTACTTCTCCTCCTTGTAACTACTTAATAGGAACATCTAATTTCTTAAATGTTGTAATTACATAATATTTCTGTGAGTAAACTTACTGGGGGAATATTGAATCTCCTTAACTAGTTTAATTATGTAACTTTCTCCTTCTACATTAAAAGTTTCTATTTCTTTAAAATTTAATTGTATCTTAACTTCATATAATGCAACACTACCGCAAATCACGGATAGAATATATTTATCGTCCTCTATATAAAAGCTATAATCCCATTTTTTTTTAATTATTTCTTGTTTCATTTTATTTCTACTAAATTTTCTGTATATTTTCCTTTTGGAATTCGATCAATAATAGCCTCTTTATATCCTTTTGGTAAAAGACCTCCAGGCAATCATAATTCGTTTGAACCTCCTTCATTTCCAGAAGAGATTCGTAAATTCAATTCTTTGGGAGTATCCTTCCCTAAGCTTTTATTTATCTACGATTAAATGTTCTTGAATTAATCTACATCTCCTTTCAGGTGAATGTCCTCCCCATTCCGTGTAAATGAAATAAAAAGTATTGTAAAGTATATTCTTATAAATATCACAATCGTTATATGGATAATATTCCAATGATATTGGGTAATCAATAGACCAATAGTTTTCATCTGTAGGATATTCCATCATTGTACAATCATTATTGGAAGAGTTGACATTTAAAATCCAAATTAAACTATTCTCTAATCCTTTATCAAGTACATTCCAAGAAATATAGTTTTTTGCAAATGGGTCAGAATAATCTGTATTAGTACATTGCAATATTTTTATTAACTCTTTATTAGTCATATTTTATAAATTTGTTATTTTCTCACATTTAAATTGATTTTTAAGAAATTCGATACTTTGATTATGTATTATTGGTGTAAGAGAGTTGTTTTTATTTAACAAGACTGCTTCTTTATATCCTCCCGATGTTTTACCTCCCGGCAACCATAAATCATTCGTCCCAAATTCATTAACAAAAGGCTTCGCTCATAGTTCGCCTCTGTCTGCTTTGAACAAAAATACTACTTCTATTACAGAATGCAAAGTAAAGACAATCTAAGACTTGCAAAACTTTCCTCTGAAATCATTTATATGTCCAAAAATGTATAATCATACTTTTCTTTTATGATAGTATTGATTCTGATAACATTACTCATATCATATTGCCTTTTCAAGGAACAAAAACAATCCATAAAAAGTTTTTTTAACGAGTTAGAAAATTCCCAATCATTTTTAAGTTTCTTATAGCCAAACTTGTATTTAAAATAAAAGAATATAAAACCAAATAGATTTGTGTATTCATTAATATTAAGATCATTTTTTTTTAGTATTGAGAACAAATCATAACTTACTTGTTCATACATTTTTATCTCTCCTACCTCTTTCCCATAGTTAAAAATATCCATATATGTGGCTGTAATATCGTGATCATCATAATCTTTATTATGGATATAATAATCGCCTTTCCCTAATAAAAAATCAGTTGTTTCATTTTTTTCTATGGCTTTTCTATAATTATTCATTGTTTTATTTTTGTTACATTATCTTTACCAAAAATCGCAATAAATTCCTCAATATTGTTATTATGGAAGTAATTCGCCGAATTGGAAATAACCGCTTCTCTTGTGCCGTGTTTTGTATATCCACCTGGTATCCATAGTCCTTCATACGCTCCTCCTTCATTTCCGTCAGGTATATTAAACTTAAATCCCTTATCGGACTTAACAACAACATAAAAAACTTCATCACCAGATTTAAAATAATCATCTCCCAAATCTAATTCTTTAATTAACACATTTAAATTATTTCCACTGTTTTTATATTTACTTAAAATGGCATCCATATCACTTTTTAAACCAATAAATTTTCTTGGAGCAATCGAGATATATTTAGGATTATCCAAATCTCTTAATCTTATAATAAAAGCACCTCCCTCTTTCTCAAACTTAGCCAAATGCTCCCTTATATAACTTGCACTTAAATAAGTTTCAGGGGCTGGTCTTTGTCCTTTTGGGATGCTTAAAATATCTTCACTTGTTTTCCCATTGATAAAGACACCTTTTATTCCCCAATTATCATTAGGGATGTTACGAGCATCGGCAAGTTCTATAAATGTTTTTTCTTGTTGTACAATTTCTTTTCGTACATTAGGTGAAAGTTTTCCCCATTCATCAGTATTTTTAAGCTTGGTAATAGCAATCCTGTACTCTAAATACTTGTTTGTCAGAAAATTTCGTAAACCTTTATTTTCTTTTAACGCTACAAGTATATCGTTGCTTAACCCTTTGCTAAAATTAACAACACCCTTACCTAAATTTTTAAGCCCAATGGCACCCATTGTCAAGTTGTAGGTGTCTACAACTTGTTTTATTTCAGGAGACACATTGGCAGTATTTACGACAATATCCCCCACAGCAGCGGCTACTTCGGCGGCAGCCCAAAGTCTTTTGGTCATTGTGGCTCCCTGTATCACCGCAGGCAATTGCGCGTATATCGTAAGCCCGTTTAATGCCAATAAGGTTGTTTTTTCAATCGTTTTTGCTTTTATCTTATCATATCCAAATTGCAAAAATAGTGCCGGAACAATCCCCAAATCACCGGTACTATATCCGGCATTGTCTAACAATATTTTAATCGGCTGTATTTCGCCTTGGCTATAATCAAACAAAACCGGCGACAGAGGGCTAACCTGTGTGTTATTCAATAGTTGAGGAGCTCCTGCTGGGGCATATGCCACTTTGCCATTTATCCCCCCAAGGGCTTGTATTTTACTTACATTTTGCTGAATAGTAATGTTTCCTGTTTCTTTGTCATAGTAAAAACTTTGCCAGATAATTTGAGAATTTCCATTAATTAATTCTTCAATATTGGTTATTTTGACTTCAGTTCTTCTTAAATAATGATTTGTAAAATACTCAGCAACAGCATTTTCATCTTTTGGAAGTTTCCATAACCAAGTATTTGGGTTAGAAACAAACATCTGAACCAGCGTATTAACAAATTGGCTATAATAATTGTTCCCTACAACAATGGCGTCATTAAGGTCGTTAATTAACTTCTTGATTATTTGATTGTTATTTGCTTCTAATAGAGCGAAAAAGTCAGAATAATCCTTTTCAGAAATAGAACTTATCAATCTTAGAATTGCTTCGGACTTATCTTTATCAATAGCATTTTTAGTCAATACAATCAGAGCTTCTTTTATTGGTTCAAAATCAAGTTCTGAAAGTGTACAAACGTCTATTGTATTGACGTATTCAACAACCTCTTTTTCAGTCTTTTTATTGACAAAATTCACAAAATCTCGTTTGATAGCTTCTGTATGCGACTTGTCGTTTGAATAAAGATAACCTATCAAATCAAAATTATTTTTAGGATACAACGTAAACCGAATGGTTTTTCCCAGCGTAACAATAGTTTTATTGGTAAAGCTATTGTCAATTTCTTTGCTATCATTTTGATAGTCTTTTGGTGAAAAACTATTTTTAAACTCTTGGTTATTTTTTCCTAAAAATTCTATTTCAATTTTAGTATATTTTTTTCCTCCAATTTCAATATTTTCCGCATAAACGTCAACTTTATCGGAATCCGAATGTATTGTGCCTCTTCGTTTTCTTGTGCAACGGAAATACTCTATATAACGTTTGACCATCATTGGAGAATTTTTCAAAGAGTACATTTGCCCTTCATCCTGCCCTTCAAAAAATCCTATTTTCAGTTTCGGGTCATTGATTTGCTTCCAATCGC
>NZ_JAUNKD010000025.1 GCF_030532915.1 Capnocytophaga sp. | reverse complement strand
TGGTGAAACAGTAGTGAAATGGGGCGTGTAAGATTATATTTTGGGTAAAATAGTGGTGAAATGGGTGTGATATGATTATATTTTTAGAAAAATAATAGTGAAATGGGTTGTGTAACATTTTATTTTTGTCAAATCACTGATGAAATGGGGTGTTACATATCACCTTTGGCAAAGTTTTAAAACTTTGCCAAAGGTTTTTTGTAGTTACATCTTAAAAATATGGTTGAAATAAGGTAAGTAAAATTATATTTTTAATAAAACACTGCTGAAATGAGCATCGCAGACTCTGCGAAGAATATAGATATAAAATAATATTACAAATTAAAGTTTATTTCTTACCCTTATATTTTTTTGCCAATTCTAAAATATTTATAACTTGCTCTTGTTGAGTATTTATTACTCCATACGTTGAATTAACCAAACTATTTAATTCAACCCAAGAATAATCCTTACAAATATCAATAACAAAATTAATAACCTCTTTTGTATTTTCTTTTAAATTTATATCTCCTTTTCTATTTAAGAAGAAAATCATTGTTTGCTTTCTGCCATTATCATCAATATCGTCTTTTACATCAAAATTTGAAGATTCATTAAAAATATCTCTAAGAGATTTATAAAAAGGACCATATTCAGTATTTATCCATTCTATATCTGTTAGTTTTTCAAATTTTGTTATTGCATATCGCCATTCTATTAAATAAAGTAACTTCATTACTCTTGAAATAGATAGTTGATTTGGATTAGGATATTTTAAATATAAATAATCCAATATGTTAATTACTCGTTCCATACTTAAAATCCTTTTTGTCTTGCTTCATCAATATTAGGGAATACCCAATCTATTTTCTCTACAAAATTAGTTAATTTTTTTTCCTCCTCTACATTTAAAGTAGAATTTATTACATTTTCTTGAAAAGCATTTTCTTGTAAATTTTCAATAGCAATAATAGATGTATTTTTTGTTCTTGTAGAATCTTTTAAAGCCTTCAAATAAAAACTCCTACTTTTCATACTCATACTGATAACAGTGTTTTTATCTATTGGAGCAATTTTATTTAATACTTTATAATACTTTTGGTAAAATGTTCCTCTTACTGTTGTTGGAGAAGGTATTCCTTTTGTTATAAAAAATTTCCCTTCTTTCCAAGCTTTAAAAATAAGACCTTCTTGTTTATAACTAACTCTACTTCTCTTTTTCAATTCGGGATTTTCAGAAAATCTACCCAAAATGTAAAACTCATTATTTATAAATTTATATAAAGTTATCCTTCCATCACAGCCTAATTTTATTTTATCTGATAAATTAGCAAGATATGTTTCAACAAGGTCAATAGAATTATTATTTATTTTTGATATTTGATTTTCTAAACTTTGAACTTTTAATTCTATTTTGCCCTTTTCTTCTTTAAGTTGTGTTATTTCTCCGTTTTTCTCTTCTTCTAATTTTTCAACTGTTTTAGAGTATTTTACCTGTTCGAGTATTTGAAAAATAGTTAGAAAAACCACGATAATAAATATAATCCATCCTATTTTGTTGAAATCCAATTCAAAAAGGATGCCTATAATAGCAAATAGTAATGTGTTGAATCCATTTAAATAAGGTAAAAAATGCTCATAAAGGTGTTGGAGAATTTTTCCTAATGTAGTATTTTCTATTCCCATTGTTAGTAACTATGTTTAGTTTCCATATATAGTGGTTAGTTCAAAACCCCACCCAATTACTATCAGGTGGGGCTGTATTTATTGCCTGTCCGTGCTACGGACTATTTTACCTCTTCAAAATCTACATCTTGCACGTTGTCGCCGTTTTGTTGCTGTTGGTTTCCGCTGGTGTTGGCTTGCGGTTCACCTTGGGCTTGTTGTGCTTTGTAAAGGTCTTCGGAGGCTTGCTTCCAGGCTTCGTTGATTCGGTCCAAAGCAGGTTGTATCTGACCTAAATCCTGACTTTGATGTGCTTTTTTAAGCTCCTCCAAAGCCGACTCGATGCCCGACTTCTTATCCGCCGGAAGCTTGTCGCCAAACTCTTTGAGTTGTTTCTCGGTTTGGAAAATCATTGAGTCCGCCTCGTTGATTTTGTCGGCTTTCTCTTTGGCTTTTTTGTCCGCCTCGGCATTGGCTTCAGCTTCGCGTTTCATCTTTTCGATTTCCTCTTGAGAAAGTCCTGACGATGCTTCGATGCGAATGTTCTGCTCCTTGTTCGTGCCTTTGTCTTTGGCAGTTACGTTGATAATTCCGTTCGCGTCAATATCAAAAGTAACTTCAATTTGAGGCACGCCGCGTGGGGCAGGCGGAATTCCGTCTAAGTGGAAACGCCCAATGGTTTTGTTGTCGTTTGCCATCGGTCTTTCCCCTTGCAACACGTGGATTTCCACACTCGGCTGATTGTCGGCAGCGGTTGAAAACACTTGTGATTTCTTGGTCGGAATGGTGGTGTTGGCGTCAATCAACTTGGTCATCACGCCACCCATTGTTTCAATTCCGAGCGAAAGCGGCGTTACGTCCAAAAGCAATACGTCTTTCACGTCGCCCGTTAAAACGCCTCCTTGAATGGCTGCTCCGATGGCTACCACCTCGTCAGGGTTTACACTTTTATTTGGTTTCTTTCCGAAGAATTTCTCAACGGCTTCTTGCACGGCAGGAATACGGGTTGAACCGCCCACCAAGATGATTTCATCGATGTCGCTTGGCTTTAATCCTGCATTTTCCAATGCTTTTTTACAAGGTTCGATGGTTCTTTTTACCAAATCATCAATAAGTTGCTCGAATTTGGCACGCGTTAGCGTACGCACCAAGTGTTTCGGACCGGTAGCCGTTGCGGTGATGTACGGCAAGTTGATTTCGGTTTGTGTGGAAGACGAAAGCTCGATTTTGGCTTTCTCGGCGGCTTCTTTAAGTCGTTGCAGCGCCATTGGGTCTTTACGCAAATCCATTTGTTCTTCGGCTTGAAACTCTTCGGCAAGCCAGTTGATGATTTTTTCATCCACGTCATCACCTCCAAGGTGCGTATCTCCGTCGGTTGAAAGCACCTCGAAAACGCCGTCGCCGAGTTCCAAAACGGAAACGTCGTGCGTTCCGCCCCCGAAGTCAAACACTACGATTTTATGGTCGGAATGTTTTTTGTCCAACCCGTACGCCAAGGCTGCGGCAGTCGGTTCGTTGATGATTCGGCGTACTTTAAGTCCTGCGATTTCGCCCGCTTCTTTGGTTGCCTGACGTTGCGCATCGTTGAAGTATGCCGGCACGGTGATTACGGCTTCGGTAACGGTTTGCCCGAGGAAATCTTCGGCGGTTTTCTTCATTTTTTGAAGCACCATAGCCGAAATTTCTTGCGGAGTGTACAAACGTCCGTCGATATCCACGCGTGGCGTATCGTTGTCGCCTTTCACCACTTTGTACGGAACGCGGGCAACTTCTTTGTCCGATTCCGAAAATTTGTTCCCCATAAAACGTTTGATTGAATAAACGGTTTTGTTGGGATTGGTAACCGCCTGACGTTTGGCGGCGTCACCTACTTTAATTTCGCCTCCGTCCACAAAAGCCACCACTGATGGGGTAGTTCTTTTTCCTTCGGCATTGGTAATTACCACGGGGTCATTACCTTCCATAACAGAAACACACGAGTTGGTGGTTCCTAAATCTATTCCAATAATTTTGCTCATATTCTTTTTTCTTTTTAAAATTCGACATTATTTTTAGCTCCAAACGAAACTATTCCGTTTTTGGCTTCGAGCATCTAATAGTCAATGATTGTGCCAAAAGAAAAAATATGACAAAATGGCAGGAGGGGGTAGCACCCGTGGGCGGTTTTGGTTTGGTGTCGTTTGTTTTTTTTGAGTAGAAAGATAAAAAAATAATTCCGTTAGGATAAAAACACTAACGGAATTATTTTGGGTAATACGGAAAAAGGTTAAAATGAGGTGATTGTTTTCCGTAGTTTTGATTTATTCCAATGTCATAGAATCGTATCCACCTGGTACATAGTATCCGTGAAACCTGATATTTTCAGAATATACTGAGCCTATATAATCAGGAAGAAGCCCAAATGTAAATTCTCCATATCCTTGAAACGCAGCGCCAGGTATGTACATTTTTCCCGAAGAAGAATTAAGAAGGGTAGGTTGCTGATGAAAACTCATATTTCCCCATAAGTGTTTATAGCTTTTTCCCAACATAATTCCTGTCATATTTGACGTTAAGGAAGTGCCATCAATACGGCTACTTCCTTGTTCGTAGAAATATGAGCCTATAACGTTTAGACTGGCATCAATCATACCATAAAGCCTTTTGTATCGTCTTGAAATATAAAAAGCGTGTCTATTGGGGATATATACTCTGGTAGGCCAAGGCCAGTAACCAAATGCACCTTTAGCTGAAATAGCGTCCAAAGAATCTTTTGTTCGTTTTGCCGTGATGGAATCCCTTCTTTTATGGATAAAATCAATAGGGTCTTTCGGAGAGTTTTTATTTAGCATTTCCTTAACGATTTCAAATTCTTCTTCGGTAAGGTCAATAGATCTCGTCTCACCATCATCGGGGTCAATAACGACAGGTTCTTTAACTGCTTTTGCAAATTCCTCAATTTCAGCCATTCTGCTATACATAACCTTAATTTCCGCTTTGGTAATGGTGTCGGAAATAGAAACTTTGCTCGGGTCTGCCCCGTGTGCGATAAAAATACTTCTGATTTCTTTTAGCAAGGCTTCCCGCTCTTCTTTGGTGGCTCTAAGTTCTGCATCTTCTTTTTCATTATAACACGATGTCAGTGTCATAAAAAATAAAACTGCATACAAAAAAAATACTCTCATAATGCCGATTGTTTTTAATTAAAAAATTGTTTTTTTGCACATTTTTTTTGAAGAAGACCCTAACCTGTGGCTCAGTTAAGGGATTTTTCACTTAATAGAAAAGAAAATCTATACAAAATATACCTTCGGAAAGAGATAATACGAATGCTTCATAGGCAAGTTGTGTTACTTTGGTGCAAAGATATAATATTTTTTTTGAGAAATCCAAATATTTTTGGTGTTTTGTGATTATTTTATGAATTTGAATTAGGTATTTTTGTTATTTTGTTGAGAATATTTCATCCTAATAATACCGATAAAAAAAAATCTTTGGTAAAAAAGTGTTATCTTTGCCTCAAAATTCCGTTTGATGATGCAACCGCTTTATTTTGATAACTTACAGGTTGAAAACCAGAAAGTAAACATTTCGCTGTCCAATGGTGTTTCGCTTTACATCAAGCGGGAAGATAAAAACCACGATTTTGTTTCGGGAAATAAACTCCGAAAGCTGAAATACAATATTTTGCAAGCCCAACGAGAAGGAAAAAATACGTTGCTCACCTTTGGCGGGGCGTATTCCAATCACATTGCTGCCACTGCCGCCGCCGGTGAATTGATGGGGCTCAAAACCATTGGCATCATTCGCGGGGAGGAACTTCATTCAAAAATAAACGAAAACCCAACGCTCAGTTTTGCCCGAAAATGCGGAATGGATTTTCGGTTCGTAACCCGCGAGGCGTATCGTCAAAAGCACACCGATGAGTTTCTGTCAGAATTAAAAAGTGCTTATGGTTCAGATGTATACATCGTTCCCGAAGGCGGAACCAATGCTTTTGCCGTGAAGGGCTGTGAGGAAATTTTAACCCCACAAGATGCAATGTTTGATGTGATTTGTTCGGCGGTGGGAACAGGCGGAACCATTTCCGGATTGATAAACGCCAGTTTTCCGCATCAAAACGTATTGGGATTTCCTGCTTTGAAAGGTGAATTTTTGTCCGATGTGATAAAAAGCTATACTCAAAAAACCAATTGGCAACTCATTCACGATTATCATTTTGGAGGATATGCCAAAATTTCAGACGAATTAATTCATTTTTTGAATGATTTTAACAAAAAAACAGCAATTTCCTTAGACCCGATATATACAGGTAAGATGATTTTTGCTATTTTTGCCCTCGCAAACAAAAATTTTTTTAAACCCAACGCCAAAGTGCTTGCCATTCATACCGGCGGTTTGCAGGGCATTGAGGGAATAAATCAAAAAAGAGCCAAAAAACATCAAGAAATATTGCATTATGATTAAAAAAATGAGTTTACTGTTGCTTTCAGTGATTGCCTTATCGTCTTGTTCTTCAAAGTATTACAAAAACAAGAAAAACCCGAAAAAGGTAACCTATCGCGGGCAACGACCTTCGGCTGTGGTAACGCCGAAAAAAACAGCGACCATCAAGTACGAAAATGCCGAGCAGGATTATCACGAAATTCCGCCGGCAGTTCAGGTAACGGCTTCGGTAACACAAAAATATATTGAAGATTACAAAGAAATTGCGATGGTGGAAATGCAACGCTATAAAATTCCGGCAAGCATCACACTGGCACAAGCCATTTTGGAAAGCGGTTCGGGGCAAGGAAAATTGGCTCGACACGGAAATAACCACTTCGGAATCAAGTGTCATTCCTCTTGGCAAGGAAAAACAATGACGCACGATGACGACGAGAAAGGCGAGTGTTTCCGCAGGTATAAATACGCTTTTGAATCGTTTGAAGACCATTCTGCTTTTTTGGTAAATCGCAGCCGATATGCATTTTTATTCGATTTAAAACCAGATGATTACGTAGGTTGGGCGCACGGACTTAAAAAAGCGGGTTACGCCACCGACCCCGGTTATGCCAACAAACTCATTCAGCTTATCAGAAAACATAATTTGCAAGAATATGACAAACAGGTGCTGGGAATGAGCGGAGAAGCCGTAGCGAGCGAAAAAGTAATGACCGAAGAGCCGAAACCCGTGCAAGTTGTCACAAAACCTGCCGTGAAAACCACTGAGATTCAGCAGAAAAAAGCAGAAAATAAATCCGCTGAACGTTATTATACGGTGAAAAGTGGCGATACGCTTTACAAAATTGCCCGCGAACAAAAAATTTCGGTGCAACAAATCATAGACCTAAATAAATTGGACGAAAAGTCGAGTAACAACTTGCAAGTAGGACAAACATTACGCCTTAATTAAACGTGACAATCAAAGAATTACAATTATTTATGCACAAAAATCTGGATTTTCTCTATCCGAAAGAGGAAATTCAGGTTTTTTATTTTATGTTGTTGGAGTTTTATGCAAATCGCTCACGTACAGCGGTTTTGCTTGATTCTGAACAAACTCTTGCCGTTTCTGTTGAAGAAAAAATCGCAATGGCAATTGAGCAACTCAAAACAGGAAAACCGATACAATACATATTGGGCGAAACGTGGTTTTATTCCAATCGTTTTTTTGTTGATGAAAACGTATTGATTCCGCGTCAGGAAACCGAAGAGTTAGTTGATTGGATACTTTCTGAAACGGATAAAAATCTGAAAATAAGTATTTTGGATATTGGTTGCGGAAGCGGTTGTATTTCTGTTTCACTTGCCAAAGAACTTTCACAAGCTGAGGTTACGGCGTTAGATATTTCGGAAAAAGCCCTTGCAACGGCTGAAAAAAACGCCCGTGAGAACGGAGTTAAAAATCTTCGTTTTTTGCAGCAGGATATTCTAAAAACGGATTTTCTTTCGCAAAAATATGACATTATCGTTTCCAACCCGCCATACGTTAGGGAATTGGAAAAGCAAGAAATTCATAACAATGTACTTGATTATGAGCCTCATTTGGCGTTGTTTGTCCCGAATGATAAGCCACTTATGTTTTATGAAAAAATTGCCGATTTGGCTAAAAAATCACTCACCGAGAACGGGAAACTTTTTTTTGAAATCAATGAATATTTAGGCAAAGAAATGATGCAAATGATGAAAAATAAAGGTTTTGGGCGGGTGGAACTGCGCGAAGATTTGTCGGGAAATCCGCGAATGCTCAAAGCCGAATTGTGAAAAAACGACGTTTATCAACCATTTAAAAATAAAAAAAAACGCTGTTGAAAATTGATTCATCAGCGTTTTTGTGCCTACGACTGGATTCGAACCAGCACGCCCGAAAGCACCACCCCCTCAAGATGGCGAGTCTACCAATTTCTCCACGTAGGCAGTTACAAAAAAAGTTAAGCCGAAAAACTTAACTTTTTCTGTGACCCGGCTGGGGCTCGAACCCAGGACCCCAACATTAAAAGTGTTGTGCTCTACCAACTGAGCTACCGAGTCCAATTAAAAATAAAAAAACAAATTGTATAACCCTGTGACCCGGCTGGGGCTCGAACCCAGGACCCCAACATTAAAAGTGTTGTGCTCTACCAACTGAGCTACCGAGTCATCATTCATTTGCTGAATGCGGGTGCAAATATAAGACAAATTTTTTATTCTGCAAGAAAAAAATGTGTTAATTTTGCCCTGTAAAATTCAAAACGTTAAAAAACAATTTGTTAAATATGAAAATAATTTTGATAGGCTATATGGGAAGCGGGAAATCTACGCTCGGAAAAGCCTTGGCAAAGCAAAAAAACATCGCTTTCATTGATTTGGATAGCTATGTTGAAGCGAAAGAAAACTCTTCGGTTTGTGATTTGTTTAAAACGAAGGGTGAAATTTATTTCCGAAAAAAAGAAAGTTTATACTTGAAAGAATTGATGCAGCTTGACACCGATTTTGTGTTGGCACTCGGTGGCGGAACGCCTTGTTTTGGCACTAATATGGATATAATTTTAGAAGCTACTAAAAATGTTATTTACCTGAAATACAGTTATCAATCATTGGTAAAAAGGCTTGCTTGTGAAAAAGAAAACCGCCCATTGCTCTCACACCTCGCTGATGATGATTTGGAGGATTTTATCCGTAAACATTTATTTGAACGAAACCCGTACTACACTCGGGCGACGTACGTGCTTGCGATGGATAATTTATCGGTTGATGAGAGTCTGCAAGAAATTGATAAAGTATTGTATTTTAAGTGATTATAATAAAAAAAGAGAATACATGTTTTAGCTGTGTATTCTCTTAAATTGTAAGAAATGTGGTGAAAATCAGCCGGTTTACGGTCTGTCTTCCGGATATAGCAAGTCGTCAAGCACGGTAAATTCTACATTTTTTTGATTATCAATATGATATTTTAGAAGAATTTCGCCCCATAGTGCACCGTCTGAAAAGTCGCAAATAATCCATTTGTGATTTAAGATTTTAATCTTATTTGTTTGAAAATGTGTGTTTTTTGGGGCAAAACGAATGAGCGGATGTTTCCCCTGTGCTGTGTTTGTTTTTAAAATGGCTTGGGTGATTAATTCAGAAACGTTGTTAATTCCCATTTCGGCAAAATAATCTTGTGCGTAGCCATTGTCTTGAATGTCAAAGTATTGCAATTCACTTTTTTCAATGACCAATTTCCGAATGGAATCTAAAAGCACTTGTTTTTCATCATTTGGAACTTTGTTACTTACTTGATTTTCAGTAGTTTCTTTGATTGTTCCTGTCTTTTTTTGTTTGTTAAACAGGTACATATTCAAAAGAGCAGATACCGCCAAAAGACCGATTAAAATTTTCTTATTCATTGTTATTAAAAGTTTTTTGTTTGTTTAAATTGGTGATTTTCAGTATACTATGGTTTCGTATGTAGGTTTGAATTATATGCCGATTTTGGAGCGAATCGGGTAGGGGCGTTACCAGATTTTCAATGATTTCCAGTTGTGACAGTTGGTAATTCAAATTGAAAAATCCGTACCCTTTGACAACTCCGTTAATGATTAAAATAAGGCTTTTTTCATCAACGCTTCTGCCTTTGTCAATTATTGCAATGGTTTGATTTACAAATCCGTACTTTTCTAAAACCTGTTGGGCACGTTCGTTGTAGGTGGCGACTGGTTCTTGCTCAATACAAGCTCCGTTACATTTTTTGATAGTGTAATTATGGCAATTTTTTCGGGCTTGCGACAAATTTTGCAATTTTGGGCATAGTTTGAATTCTTCCGTGATTTGATATAAAAAATTTTGAGCTTGAAAATGTGTTTCAAAGCTGGTAATGAACGAGTTATTTGTTCCGATGAGTTCGGTTGAAAAACAAATATATCCCGCTTTATTAAGGTTAGCCGTTAAAATATAATTTACATTATTGGCTTTTTTTCGGCTTCGGCGGTTGTATTTTGGTTTGTTTTGCTCAATTTCCTGTATTTCTTTTAGTTTGGCTATCAGTTCATTACCTGTTTCTTCATAGGTTACTTTATGGGTGTTGCGTTGCAAAAAGGCATCAAGTTTTGTTGATGATGTAAAGTGCTGATTAACACGCTTTTTAATGTTTTTGTGTTTCCCGATGTAAATAATTTTTCCGTTTTTGTTGTGCATATAGTACACCCCGATACGCTCAGGAAGTTCGTCAATAATGCGAATGTGTTTGGCGGCAATTTCCTGTTGCGAATCATTTTTTACAGAGGCTGTGATGATTTCTTTTTTAGTGTCTTTTTCAAGCAAATATTTGAAGAGCTTAACCGTTGCCAGTGCATCGCCCGAAGCCCTATGTTGTTCACTGATAGGTATTCCTAACGAGCGGGTTAATTTACCGAGGCTGTATGATTCTTTGCCGGGAATGAGCTGTTGCGCCAGTTCAACGGTGCATAATGAAGTTCTGGAAAAATGATATCCCAGCCGCTGGAACTCGGTTTGCAGAATGCGATAATCAAAGTTGGCATTGTGCGCCACGATGATGCAGTTTTCAGTAATTTCAACAATTCTTTTGGCTACTTCGTAAAATTTAGGAGCGTTTTTCAACATTTGATTGTTAATTCCGGTGAGTTTCGTTACAAAAGCCTGAATTTCACGCTCGGGGTTTATAAGCGATATAAACTGGTCGGTAATCTCGTGACCGTCAAATCGGTAGATGGCAATTTCGGTAATGCCTTCTTCGTTGTATTTTCCTCCCGTGGTTTCTATGTCAAGAATTGCGTACAAAGTCTGATTGAATTTTTTAAGATTTAAAAGTCAAAGTTAAGAAATTAAAATCATTTTTTTATTGTAAAACCAAAAATATTTTGCGTAATAAAAAAAGTGAAAAGTATATTCCTTACTTTTCACTTTTGATGTTTTCTCGTTCACCAGATTATTTTTAGCGAATTTCTTTAATACGAGCCTTTTTACCGGTAAGCCCTCTGAAATAGTAAATTCTGGCACGTCTAACCTTACCTCTTTTGTTTACTTCAATTTTTTGAAGTGCAGGCATATTAAACGGGAAGATACGCTCAACCCCCACGGTTCCTGACATTTTTCGGATAGTAAAAGTTTCAGTAGCTCCGCTTCCTTTGCGTTGAATTACAACGCCTTTAAAAAACTGAGTACGTTTTTTGTCTCCCTCTTTAATTTCATAATACACTGTGATGGTGTCACCTGATGAAAATTCAGGAAAATCTTTTTTTGCTACAAAATTGTCTTGTACGTACTTTAATAAAGGTTCCATAAAAATAATTGAAAATTAGTTTACATTGGGCAACATATCACGTCTCTCGCCAGAGGTTGCGCCAAATCGGGTGCAAAGGTAGCTTATTTTTTTGGTTATGCAAAAAATAGCCCACAATTTTTATTAAATAAAGTTTATTTCACTTCCTTAATTTCCATATTGTCATATTTGACGATGTAAACACCTTGATTTTCAAAGCCTCCGCCTTTATAAGGATTTTTCAGGTAAGCAAATTTATTTTCAAGGTACGAAGTTTCTCCTATTTGTTCAGTTGCACTTGTGAAATTTCCGGTCATTGCCAAGCGAAGCACGATGTCCATCGTAAGGTCAAACCCCCGAATGGCGTATTTGCTGGGCAAAATTCCGTAGGTTTTTAAATATCTTTTTGAGAAATTGTCATTTCCGTTTGAGAACTTATTGAAAGTAGGGTAGGTGAACTGCAAATCAGATAACTGATTATTTGACAAGCTGTTTGAGTCGTAAACATTACCGCGTTCAATGGTTGTTAAAATGATTTTTGGTGAAATATTGTCTTTTTTACTTTGTAACACATTGTGCAATACACGCACGGCGTTTGAAACGTATCCGATTTCGTTTGATTGCAGAATAACAACGTTTTCTTGGTTGTAATCCAATGCGTTAGGAATAGCGCCTGCGGTAATTTCAGTAACTACTTTGGCGTTGGGAAACGTACGCTCTAACCGTTCACGAATTGATGTGTTTTTGGTGTCTGCCAAAATTAAAATATTGGCATTACCATAATTTTTTTGGATAAATTCAATCATTCGGCTTTGTTGCACTTCTTCGGTGGGAAGTGTCTGATACACATTGGCTTTCAAATCGATATTTTTATTCGAGAGCGGCGCTAAAATGGCAGTTTCAGGGTTTGAAACGGCAGCCGAGAGTGTGTTGAATGACTTTGCCATAAACGACCCCACAATTACTTGTGAGTTTTGAACATTTGAGCTATTGATGATTTTTTTTAGCTCATTATCAGATACTTCACTGTCAAAAATATTGGCTCGGAACTTATAACCCATTTTTTGTAATGAATCTAGGGCAATGAGCGTTCCGGAATAAAAATCAGTGGCAATGGGAGTTACCTTATTCTCTGTAAGTCTGCTTTTTAAGGTGGCGATTCTATCGGTTTCACTTATGTCCGAAACTTTAAACGGAAGAAAAAACGAAATTTCTTTTACGTTTGAGGCAGAAGCATTTGCTAACAACTGTTGGTTTGAGTTTTTAAATAGGTCATTATCAGAATTTAAAGGCGTGCTGCCTTGTTTGTAATGCTCAAAATTTTCTTTCGGAATCCAAATTTGTGTGTCTGATTTTAATCCGTTTTTCAATTCGGGATTGAGTTTGATGAGTTCGGCTTCCGTCAATCCGAATTTTCGTTCCAAACTGTAAAAACCTTCGGCTTTTTCCACGGCATACAGCACCAAATCCGAGTTTGTCGGTTTGGTTTCAACGCCGGTGGAAGGTACCCAAAGTTCCTGACCTTCCTTTAAATTTTCGGCAGTAACGCCTTTGTTCATTTTTTCGAGTTCTTCTTGGCTGATATTATGGTTTTTAGCGATTCGCCAAAGTGTTTCTTGGGGTTTTACCACGTATTTTTTCTGTCCTTGTACGCCTCTTTCCACCATATTTGAAGTTTTCCCGAAAACAGGAATCGTGATGGTTTCACCTTCTTGTAACCCTCTGTTGTACAGGTCGAAGTTATAGCGTTTTAAATCGTCAATGGTAATTTCGTATTTTTGTGAAAGCCCGAAAAAAGTTTCTTTTGCTTCCACCACGTGTAACTTGAAACTCAGGGGTTTTTGTGTGCTGTAATACTTCACTTTTCCTGACGGAATGTAAATGACCATTCCTTGTTTCAGTCCGTTTTTCAATTCAGGATTTTGTTTGGTAATATCACTGGGCGAAACGCGATGCGTTTTGGCTATTTCCTCAATGGTTTCGTTCGCTTTTACCGTATGTGATTGTTGTTGAGCCAACAATAAATTCCCGAAACAACCAAAAATCACTAATGTTATAATTTTTTTCATACAAAAAATTTTACTACGCTATTTTTTGGGGGTAAAAGTACAAAAAATATTTTAATAAGTGTGTGAAGTTTTTGTTATCGCACACATTTTGAGTTTTTCTTGCATAAAAAACTGCCAATTGTGGTTGGCAGTTTCAAAAAATATTGTATTATTCCCATTCAATGGTGGCAGGCGGTTTTGAACTGATGTCATACACCACTCGGTTTACGCCTTTTACCTTATTGATAATTTCATTTGAGATTTTTTGTAAGAAATCATAAGGCAGATGCACCCAGTCGGCGGTCATTCCGTCGGTGGATTCCACAGCCCGAAGTGCCACACATTTTTCGTAAGTACGCTCGTCTCCCATAACTCCTACGCTATTGACAGGCAATAAGATAGCTCCCGCTTGCCAAACCTTGTCATACAGCCCGTGTTGTTTGAGCCCGTTGATGAAAATGGCATCAACTTCTTGAAGCATTGCCACTTTTTCGGCGGTGATGTCACCCAAAATTCGGATTGCCAAGCCCGGACCCGGAAACGGATGTCTACCCAAAAGTTCGTCGTCAATGCCCAAACTTTTTCCGACCCGACGCACTTCGTCCTTGAAGAGCATTCGCAACGGCTCAACTACTTTAAGTTTCATAAAATCAGGAAGTCCGCCCACGTTGTGATGGCTTTTGATGGTTGCCGAAGGGCCTTTAACCGAAATCGATTCAATTACGTCAGGATAAATAGTGCCTTGCCCCAGCCATTTGGCGTTTTCCACCTTATGTGATTCATCATCAAATACTTCCACAAAAACACGCCCGATAATTTTTCGTTTTTCTTCGGGGTCAGAAACCTCTTTCAGGGCTTGTAAGAATCGCTCAGAGGCATCTACTCCTTTGACGTTCAGTCCCATACCTTCATATTGTTTCAAAACGTTTTCAAATTCGTTTTTACGCAACAATCCGTTATTTACGAAAATACAATGTAATTGATTTCCAATGGCTTTATTCAGAAGTACGGCAGCTACGGTGGAATCGACACCGCCTGAAAGCCCCAAAACCACTTGCTCGTTACCGACTTGCTCTTTTAGGTTTTTGATGGTCATTTCCACGAAGTTATCGGGTGTCCAGCTGGGTTGAATGCCGGCAATTTCAATGAGGAAGTTTGCCAAAAGTTGCTTTCCGTGGGTAGAGTGATACACTTCGGGGTGGAACTGAATGGCGTAAGTGGTCTCTCCTTCAATACGATAGGCAGCATTTTCCACATCTTTGGTGCTTGCCAAACGAACGCCTCCGTTGGGCAATTGTTTGATGGTATCGCTGTGACTCATCCACATTTGGCTGTCTTGTGGAATATCCTTAAAGAAAACCTCATCATTTTTTATAAAAGAAAGATTGGCACGCCCGTACTCGCGAATGTTTGACGGAGCAACCTCGCCACCACTAAAATGTGCCAAATATTGTGCTCCGTAACACACGCCCAGCAATGGTTTTTTTCCTCGAATTTGACTTAAATCGGGGTGGGGGGCTTCTTCATTTCGCACCGAAAATGGAGAGCCGGAAAGGATTACGGCCGAAAAATCGCCTATATTTTCAGGCAAATGATTGTAGGGATGAATTTCGCAATAAATATTCAGTTCCCGAACCCGGCGGGCAATCAGTTGGGTGTATTGCGATCCAAAATCTAATATTAAGACGCTATTGTTCATTAAATTGTAAATTATCTATTAAGTATTGTAACGTAATTTCGGAATGATTGGGCAAAAATAAAAATTAATGTTGAATTATACGCGAAATTATTTCGGAAATTTTAGATGAAATTTCAAGGTACACAATGGGTTGTGTATCCCGATTGTGTATTTTTTACACGTTTATTTAGGGTTTTTACACGTTTTTACACGCTTTGAATCAAAGTTTAAAACTTTGAAATTTATTTATATTATTGATTATTAGTTTGTTATTTTATTTTTGAAAAAGAGGATTGAAAATGGCACGGATTTTTCTGTTAGGTAAGCGTAGGTTTGATTTTTACATTGTGAAAAATTAAATAAGTAAAAACAAAAAATTAGTTAAAGGCAAAAAAAGCTGTTTAAAACATTGTTAGATAAGATTTTCATTAAATATTGAAAAATTATTGAAAAACAATTACTTTATGTAAAATCATTCATTAAACTATTCAAAAAATAGAATTGAAGCAGAATTTTATGAAAAAAACTTTTTTTGAATAGTTTAGATGATTTTAAACATTATTTTTGGAGTTAGTAGTAGTATTTATATGCATTGTGAAAAAGGACTTTTTCGGGAGAAAAAGTCTTTTTCTTTTTTTAACACGTTTTTTTAATTTAAAAGTGTATATTTGCCTCCATCTGCGCTTTGGCAGAACTTTTACATCATTAATTTCTAAAAACATTGATAGATGAATCCGATTCTGATTGTAGAGGATGATATTACGTTTGCAAAAATGCTGACTCGTTTTTTGGAACGAAACGGGTACGATGTGGAGGGGTGCACCACTTTGGAAGAAGCCAAGAAAAAAGTAAAACCTTCTACTAAAATGGTTTTCACTGACTTGCGCTTGCCTGATGGTGACGGAATTTTGCTTTTGAAACAAATTAAAGACGCGTATCCTCAAATTCCGGTGATTGTAATGACGGGTTATGCCGAAGTTTCAACCGCTGTTGAAGCAATGAAATTGGGGGCATTTGACTATATTTCAAAACCTTTTCAGCAAGAAGATGTGTTGAATGTCATTAAAAATGCGGGAAATTCAACCTCTTCGCAAACAGTAGTGTCTGCTCCGCCTTCTAAAAATAAAGCCGAAAAAGAAACTAAAACTGCCGAAAAAGAAACTCCGTTTGTTGCAGGTATTAGTCTTGCTTCCAGAAAGTTAAATGAATTTATCAGTTTGGTAGCGCCCACTGATATGTCGGTTTTAATCACCGGTGAAAGCGGTACCGGAAAAGAAGTTGTGGCAAAGTCAATCCATCTGAAAAGTGATCGGGCAAATAAGCCATTCATAGCGGTGGACTGTGGTGCCATACCCAAAGAAATTGCGTCGAGTGAATTTTTTGGGCATATAAAAGGGTCATTTACAGGGGCTATAAGCGATAAAAAAGGGCATTTTGAAGAAGCCAACGGCGGAACGATTTTCTTGGACGAAGTCGGTAATTTGAGTTACGAAAACCAAATTCAGCTTTTGCGAGCTTTGCAGGAGCGGCGCATCAAACCCATCGGGAGTTCCAAAGAAATTGAAGTGGACATTCGTGTGTTGGCGGCAACCAATGAAGATTTGCTTTCGGCTGTTGAAAAGGGGCAATTCCGTGAAGATTTGTACCACCGATTGAATGAATTTTCAATAAAAGTACCTTCGTTACAAGAGCGAAAAGACGATTTAATGATTTTTGCGTCTCATTTTCTGGAAGTTGCCAATCAAAAATTGCGAAAACAAATTTATGGTTTTTCAGAAAAAGCCGTCCAACGGATGCTTGTTTATCCTTGGAACGGAAATTTGCGCGAACTTTCAAACGTGATTAAAAGGGCAACGCTTTTAGCACAAGGTAATTATATTACCGAAGATGATTTGCCTGAAGAAATTGTTTCGGAAACACACAACCTTATTTCCGAAAAAATGTCTTTCTCAACCAAGGATAACGAACGCGAGCTTATCATCAGTGCGTTGAAAGAATCACAAAATAATAAAACGGAAGCTGCAAAATTGCTAAACATCACGCGCAAAACACTTTACAATAAGTTAAAAGCTTACGATATTAATTTGTAAAACTTAAAAAATCACATTTTTTAATTCGTGGCATTATTTTTGATAAAAAGAAAGCACAAACTTTTTAATAGAAATTTAATAAAATATGACAAAGAAATTTATTGCAATCGTTGCCTTGATTTTAACAGGTGTAAATTTGCTTTCAGCGCAAGAAATTAAATGGATGACTTTTGACGAGGCAATCACAGCCCAGAAAAAAAATCCGAAAAAGATTTTTGTTGATGTGTACACCGTTTGGTGTGGACCGTGTAAAATGTTGGAAAAGAACACGTTTGCAAACAAAGATGTTGCCAAATACATAAGCGATAATTATTACGCCGTTAAATTTAATGGCGAAGGCAATGAGGTGGTTAATTACAAAGGGCAGAAGTTTGAAAATAAGGGATATGACCCTGCCAAAGCCGACAAACGAAATGCAGCACATCCGTTTGCCAATTATTTGCAAGTGCAAGCCTACCCAACAATGCTCTTTTTTGATGAAAAAGGAGACTACCTTCAACCTTTAACAGGCTATTTTAAACCTTCTGAAATTGAGATATTTTTGAAATTATTTGCCAAAGATGACTTCAAAAATATTAAATCACGCGAAGATTTTCAGAAGTATCAAACAAATTTTAAAGGGACTTTTAAAGACTAAAATGTTTTCATAGTTGATTTGTGAAAAGCTCTTGGGGGCAAATTACTCTCAGGAGTTTTTCTTTTTTATTACGTAAATACAGAAAAAATGCCTAAAATACTCATTATTGAAGACGAAGCTGCTATCCGCAGAGTGCTTGGTAAAATTTTGTCGGAAGAGAATAAGGATTATGAAGTTGATGAAGCTGCTGACGGAGCCGAAGGACTTGAAAAAATCAAAAAGGAAGACTATGATTTGGTGCTTTGTGACATTAAAATGCCTAAACTCGACGGGATGGAAGTCCTCACTGAAACCAAAAAAATAAAGTCTGAAATTCCGTTTGTGATGATTTCCGGTCACGGTGATTTGGAAACTGCCGTAAACGCAATGAAATTAGGCGCTTACGATTATATTTCAAAACCGCCCGATTTAAATCGTTTGCTTAATACGGTTCGTAATGCGCTGGATAAGAAAGAATTAGTTGTTGAAAATAAGCGCTTAAAAAAGAAAATTACCAAAAAATATGAAATGATAGGCGAAAGCGAGGCATTGCAACAAATTCGTCAAATCATTGAAAAAGTGGCACCTACCGAAGCCCGTGTTTTAATTACGGGGTCTAACGGAACCGGAAAAGAGCTTGTGGCGCACGCCTTGCACGAAAAAAGTGAGCGGGTCAATGCCCCGATGGTAGAGGTGAATTGTGCTGCAATTCCATCAGAATTGATTGAAAGTGAGTTGTTTGGTCACGTGAAAGGAGCTTTTACTTCTGCTGTTAAAGACAGAGCCGGAAAATTTGAGGTAGCCCACAACGGAACTATTTTTTTAGATGAAATTGGTGATATGAGTTTGCCTGCTCAGGCAAAAGTGTTGCGGGCGTTACAAGAAAATAAAATTTCGAGGGTAGGGAGTGATAAAGACATTAGTGTTGATGTGCGCGTAATTGCCGCTACCAATAAAGATTTGAAAAAAGAAATTGCCGAAGGGCGTTTTCGTGAAGATTTATACCATCGTTTGGCGGTAATTTTGATAAAAGTTCCATCACTTAATGACAGAAGAGACGATATTCCGTTGTTGATAACGCATTTTTCTGAAAAAATTGCCCAAGAACAAGGTATAACCCCTAAAAAATTTGAGAAAAAAGCTGTTGAATTGCTTAAAAAGTATGATTGGACGGGAAATATACGCGAACTTCGTAACGTAATTGAACGATTGATTATCCTTGGCGGAAAAGAAATTTCAGAAGAAGATGTGAAAATCTTTGCTGGAAAATAAACATAATGATGAAAACTTCCATTTTAAAGCAAAAAAGATTTTGGTATGTGATTTTGTCGGTTTTCTTATTTCTTTTGTTGCTGATATTGGTGTGTAATCAAATTGTAATTCGTCAAGTAAAAGGATTGACTTACAATTCATTGGAAGAAATTCCTGTAAATAAAGTAGGCTTGGTTTTGGGCACAAGTCCTGTTTTAAAAAGCGGAATGGTCAATCCGTATTTTCGGTATCGGGTTGAGGCGACTGTTGCCCTGTTCAAGGCTCAAAAAATTACTCGTGTTTTGGTAAGTGGTGACAATAGCCGAAGTGATTATAATGAACCACAAGCGTTTAAAGATGAACTTGTTAGGCGAGGAATTCCCGAATCGAAAATTATTTTGGATTATGCAGGTTTCAGAACGCTTGATTCAATGGTAAGAGCCAAAGAGATTTTCGGGCAGACAAAACTAACGGTAATCTCGCAAAAATTTCACAATGAGCGTGCCATTTTTTTAGCAAAACATTATGATATAGAAGCTGTTGGGTTTAATGCCCGCGATTTACCTTCGGCTTTGGGAATAAAAACGCAACTCCGTGAGTATTTAGCCAGAACAAAATTGTTTTTCGACATTTTATTTTCTGTAAATCCGAAGTTTTTGGGTGAAAAAATTCAAATTGAAGACTAAAAAAGTCAAATTCAACTGATGAATTTGACTTTTTTTAGGCTATTCTTTCTTCTCATTGCTTCCGCCTAAGCCTTTTAAAAAGTTACCGATTTGTTTCTTGGCTTCTTTTTTGGCTTCTTCTTTAACTTGTGTTTTAGTTTGTTCAAGTAAGCTGTCTTTATTTTTGTTAACCAGATTGTCAAGCATTTGTGTGGCTTTTCCGGCGGTTGTTGAATCCGTTTTTGATGAAAGCAGACCACTAAGGGCTTCGGTTCCTTTGTTTTTTAGGTTATTGATTTGACCCGCAGCTATTTGCGATGCCAAATTGGTTGCAGCCTGTTTCATATCGGTTGAAACTTTTGGATTTTTGAACGTTCCGCCCACGGTGGCAATTACCGGAATATTTTCTATTTTCTTCTGATTTTCAGGAGTTAATCTCGATAATAAACTACTTGCTTCATTGCCTAGCATTTGTGGCGGAACATTGAAAACCAATCTGTAATCCATCGTTTGGTCAAAACCGTGCATTCCGTTTATTTCAATGGCTATATCTTTGTATTTCAGTGTGAAAGGTTCAATTTTTACTTTTCCGTTTTCAAAACGAACCGAGGCTTTTTGGTCTTTCAGATTCAAATTTGAAAGATTTAATCCGGAAAATTGTGCGTTTAAGGAAGAAAGCAAAGGTGATGCATCACTTTTAATTTTTGAATCAACCAATGAGGCTAATAATTCGCCTGAAATTGTATTTAAATCAGGGGTTAAGTTGTTGGTTAGCTTTCCATTAACATCAATTTTTGTGTTGATTAATCCTTGAACAACATTGGCTATCGGGGCTATTTTCGAGAGCATATCCACCTTTGTAAAAGCCTCTGTAATATTAACTTTATTCATAACCAAATTGGCATCAAATAAGGGGACGTTTTCTTTGGTTGATACACTTCCGCCAAAGGCAACAATGCCACTGAAAAGGTCTGTTTTTAGGTTTTCCAACAGTACTTTTTCATCTTTCACAATAAGTTTTCCGGAAACATTTTTTAGTTGCAGGTTGTCGTAAACCACGGTGTGGGCATTTGCCGTGAAGCTACAATCTAAAAAAGATGGGATTTTAAATGAATTTTGGGTGTTTTCTTCTTGTTTTTGCTCTTTTTCGGCGTTATTTGCTGTTTTGCTAGGCTGTAAAAAATCATTTACGGTTAGTTTTTCGGATTTCATATTGAAATTTCCCTTCAAAATTTCTTTTTTGAATAAAAATCCGTACAAATTATCAAATCTTCCTTGTAAATTGAGGTCTGATTCACCTGTTTTTGCTAAAAAACGATTCAATTCAATGTGTGAAGGACTGAAATTGAGTCCGGCTTCATTTATATGAAAAGGTTTGGGCAACTCATCTCCTTCATAAACAAATTGTTGTACGGAGATGTTGCCTTCACTTTTTATATTTTGATAAAGCTGTTTTTCAACAGAATTCATATCCAATTGAGCAGAAACGTCCATTTTTAAGATACCACTCATTTGTTTGTTAAGCGATACAGGATAGGCTTGTGAAAGGTTTTTTAAATTGATAACTCCTTTTAAATCAGTATTTATATGTGGATTTTCAACTATGTTACCAATATTAGCTTTGGCAGCAAAATAATCCTGATCAATGCTCATTGTGAATTTGTTGAGATTGATTTTTGTATCGTTTAAAAGTCCCGTTGCGTTATTTATTTTCAAATCAATGTTGATGTTACGAACCGTTTTTGGCAGATCGGGATATTTTAACGAAGCATTTTCTGAAAACATTTCAATGCCAAATGTTGGAAATTTTTCGTCAATCATATCACCTTTAACCACTCCGTTTACGGTAAAATTTCCGGTAGTATTCACATTTTCAATGCTTTTTGAATATTGTTCGGGCAGCAGTGCCAAAAAATTTTGAAACGATGATGAAAGTGTTTTAAACGTAAGGTCGTAACGTTGCCCTTCGTTTAAAAGTTGGATAAAACCATTAAAGGCTAATTGTAAGCGATTTACAACAGCTTTATTTTCTTTGAAAGTGTATTTTTGTTGCGTTAAATCAATTCCTAAAACGGCATCTAATGAAATCGGAACACGATTCATAAAATTACTTTTATCCATTGAAAATGAAATGTTTGCCTTACTTTTTGTATTTAAATCTAAAATTTCATTGGCGAAATTTCCTTCCCCTTGATGAAAGATACTGTCGATGACCAAAAGCATATTTCCGTCATCGTTTTTAAAAGTAAACTTCATATTATCAACGGAATACGATTGGATTTTTATTTTCAATGGGTTAGATTGGACAGTTTCTGTTTTATTTTCCGACGGAAGAGCGATGTCATAATTGCCCTTTCCTTCCGCATTTAAGTGAATTAGTGCAGAAGCATTCTTTAAATTGAATCCCAATATGTTATAATTTCCTGAAAGTAAATCTTTTATGTTTAATTTTATAGTTGCTTTTTCGGCATAAAAAAGCGTGTCGCCCACAAAAGGAGCTTTGTTAATAATATTAAAATTAGTTAATAATATACTTGCTTTTGGGAAATTTTGGAACAAACTTATCGAAACGTCTTCCAAGGAGGCCGTAGCGTTGATGTTCTCATTAACCATTGCAATGGCTTTTTCTTTGATGGTGTTTTTGAATAAAAAAGGGACGGCTATCATTGCTAAAATGATGATAACCAAAGTTATAAGTGTTGCTTTGAAAATTTTTCCGACTTTTTTCATTTATTGACTTTTTAAAGGGAGAGGTTACTTTTTCTTTCGGTTTAAAACGCGATACTCTTCATAACAATTGCTGATGGCTTCCAGAATTTGTAAATCATTTGCCGACATTATAAAATCGCTGGAATAATTACACGAACGGATAATGTCTTCCAACTCACTTCGGCTTATTTGCAAAAGTTCAAGTAGGGTTTCACGGTCGTATTTTTGTGCAAGTGCATCACTTAACTTGTTGTCATCACGTATTTTACGTAATTTTTTCATTTCCTGTCCTCTTGACCCGAACGTTCGGTAAAGTAGGTCGGCGGGATTGAAAATGGCACTGAAGACACGCCCTACGGCGCTGGCACTTGCCTTACTTTCATAACCGATTTCTAAGTTTGAAATGCTGTATCGCTTATTTTCATTTATGGGTATATTTTTGGCGTCAATATCTAAAAAACCTGTTAATTTGTAAGGAGTTATGACAACTTCTTCCAGTGCATAAGCCAGTTCGGTCATCCCGATTTTTGTGCCCGTAAACCGAATCATATCGTTGGTAACAAATACTTTCATTGATTTATGCCCTAAAAACGATAGATAAAGCGTGTCATTGACAGAGGCACGAATGGTAAAATTTCCGTTGTTATCGGTGGTGGTGCCTATCACTTTATTTAGGTTTAAAATATGCACGTTTGGCATTTCTTTTTTAGTTTGGACGTTAAACACAGTTCCTTGAACCTCAGTTTCTTGTGCCGTGATGCAATGAAAAAATAAAATAGCCAGTATTGATAGTATTTTTCTCATATTCAATTAATTTGCTTCAACTTCATTTTCTTATCAGCGAATGGTATGCGTATATCAACGGATAAAGATATGAAATTTAAACATACGGTTGAGTGATTAATTTAATTTTTGTTTTTATTTAACATATATTAGTATTTTTACAATAAAAAAGAGTGAAGAATTTTCTTCACTCTTGATAGTATCCGTAAGCTGGAATTATTTTCGGCGTTTTCGTTTGCCAAAGGCTTTTTCAAAGGCTTGTGATGCTTTTTGTTCCCTTTTATTTTTTGTTTTTTTGGAAGATTTTTCACGTTGTGAAAAGCGCTCGGCAGATTTTCGTTTACTTTCACGGCTTTTTTGTCCTTTTTTGCCGCTGCTTCCCTCTTGTTTTGATGAAATTTCCACATTGATAAAACGCCCGTCCAACTGAAAATTTTCAAAAGTACGCATAACTAAATCCGTATTTTCACTATCGGTATTGAAAAATGCAAAACTGTTTTTTACATCAACTTTGAAAACATCATCGCGCCCTAAATTGAGGGTAGCTTTCAGGAAATCTTTTAATGTTTTCCAGTCGTAACCATCACGCTCTCCGATGTTTATAAAGTATCGGGTTTCGTTTCCGTCAGAGCTTGAATTGCTGCCTTTTGTGTCAGAAACATTTAGGTCAGCCGAATTTTTGTAGTAATTGAAAAAGCGATTAAATTCCACCGCCACCATTTTTTTGATGAGTTCTTCACGGTCTAAACCTTGCAAAACGTCGTAAATAGCCGGAAGGTAATCGTCAATGGCGCTGTCAACCGTTTCGTTTTTGATGTTGTTTGCCAAGTGATAAAGCTGTATTTCACAGATTTCGATACCGCTTGGAAGTTTTTTCAGTTCAAAAGGCTGTTGAATAATTTTCTCAATGGCTTTAATTTTTTTAACTTCACTTTTAGGTACGATAACCATTGAAACGCCTGATTTTCCGGCACGTCCGGTGCGCCCGCTGCGGTGAGTGTAGGTTTCAATTTCATCAGGAAGCTGATAATGAATCACGTGTGTAACGTCATCAACATCAATGCCTCGTGCGGCGACATCGGTGGCTACCAACATTTGTATTTGTCTGGCTCTGAATGATTTCATTACCAAATCACGTTGGTTTTGACTCAAATCACCGTGCAGTGCGGCGGCGTTGTATCCGTCTTCAATTAATTTTTCGGCAACGGATTGGGTGTCTCGTTTGGTGCGACAAAAAACCACCGAAAAAATATCCGGATTGGCATCAGCTAATCGTTTTAGGGCTTCATACCGATGTCGCCCGTTTACCATATAAAATTCGTGGCGAATGTTGTTAGAGGCTTGATTGCGACTCCCAACGGTGATTTCGAGCGGTTTGTGCATAAATTGTTTGGCAATTTTTGCTACCTCGTTAGGCATTGTTGCCGAAAAAAGCCAGGTGTTTTTTGTATCAGGCGTGTGTGCGAGAATAGCCGTAATATCTTCATAAAATCCCATATTGAGCATTTCGTCGGCTTCGTCCAAAACGCAGTGTTCAATGTTGTTGATATTCACAAAGTTACGCCGAATCATATCTTGCATACGCCCGGGCGTGGCAACGATGATTTGCGCTCCTTTTTTAAGGTTTCGGGCTTGTTCTTCAATGCTGGCACCTCCGTAAACGGCAACCACATTTGCTTTGGGCAGGTACTTGGCATATAGTTTTAATTCCGAAGCAATTTGCAAGCAAAGTTCTCGGGTAGGAGATAGGATAAGACCTTGTGTTTCACGGCTTTCAAGATTTATTTTTTGAAGAAGCGGAAAGCCGAAAGCCGCCGTTTTTCCGGTTCCGGTTTGTGCCAGAGCCACCATATCGGTGTCTTCGGAAAGTAGGGCAGGGATTGCTTTTTGTTGTATTTCAGAAGGGGTCTCAAAGCCCATATCGGTGATGGCGTTGAGTATGGGCTCATTAAGTCCCAATTGTTTAAATAAATTCATATATAATTTTCTACGGGGGCAAAGGTAGTAATTAATTGCTAATTATTCATAAAATATCAGATTTATTATTTTTTATACCATTTTTATTACCGCATAAAAGAATTATATTCTGCTAAATAAACTCTTTGTTGTTTGTTGATTATTAGTGGTTTATGAGTTGTTTTTTCGTCCGAAATCGGCAGGGATTTCGCCCCACGCTTTGGTTTCCCATTTTAAAATATGATTGACGAAAGTGTTTTGATGTAGCCAGATTTCGGCACGTTCAATGAGTTCAAATATTTTTTGGTTTTGGTCATTTTCTTGAACGTTGGTTTTGCATTTTTTGAATTTTACCCAATTAATGGCGATTTTGCTATCGGAATAAATGGGTATCGTTTGGTTGTGTTTTTTCAATAATGCCAATGCGTGAACAATTGCCAGAAATTCACCAATATTGTTTGTGCCTCCCTGTATCGGTGCGATTCTGAAAAGTTCCTTTCCTGTTTGGGTGTCCACGCCGCGATATTCCATCACACCGGGATTTCCGCTACAAGCGGCATCAACGGCAATGGAAGGAAATGCAGGATTCCCGATTCGTTTTAATTCATTATCAGATAATTCTGATGCGAAAAATGTTTTGCCTTTGTAGTCTTCAAAACTTTCGGAAAAAGCTTTCTGAGCCAATTCCAACGAAGGAAAACTTTTGTATTTAGCATTTGGAAAACCCTCCACAGCTTTTTTGCATTTTTCCCACGAGGTGAAAACGCCTGTTTTGTGTCCTTCCCAAACTACGTAAAATTTCTTTTTTGCCATTTTAATTGAAATGGGGCAAAGGTAATTATTTTACTGAAATGAAATGATAGGTTTGTTTTGGAAAAAGTTTTTTTGATAAAGTTTCAAAAACAGTTACCTTTGTACCGAAACGATTTAATTCATTATGTACACCATTTTTACAACCGGAATTTTTCTTTCATTGTTTAATACTCAATATAAATCAGGAGATAATATATGGAGAAATACCCGATATAATAAAAATTATGTTTTTAATGCCTTAATGGGAAAAGAATTCTTTTTTAAAAACAATAAGAAAATATTAGATATAAATGCAAGAGTAACTTTTACCGGAAGAGAACGATATACTCCTTTTTTTGAGTTAAATTCAATTGCAAATGAACGAATTATTTTAGATGAGAAAAATGCACTTTCAAATTCATATCCTGATACTTTTTATGTTGATTTAACATTAAATTACAGAATTAATCATCATAAAAGTTCAAGTGTTTTTTCATTTCAAATGAAAAATATTTTTGCAGCTCCTATTTATCAAGGATATAATTATAATTTCCAAATAAAACAAGTTGAGTTTACTAAATCTACTTTATTAATTCCAAATATCAGTTACCGAATTGATTTTTGATTTTTATAGAACTTTTTATCTATAAAGAATAAAAAATCCTTACAAATAAATTATTTTTTAAGGATTTTTTTGTGTTTTATGCTATATTTTATTTTTGTAATCTGTTTAAATGATTTTAATTGATATAAAATAAATATTTTTTCAGTAAATTTAAAATTTTAATGTAATTAATTTAATTTTGTATGTTGAAAAAATAATTTTGTATGTCAAAAAAATAATTTTTTATGTTATAATTTGTTTTTTATATGTATTATAAATAATTTTATATGTGTATTTTTTATTTTTTTTGAATAAAATTTAAATTTTTACTATTTAATCAAAAAAAATAAATGCTATTTTTTAATTATAAATTATTAATTGAAAAAATAGCATCTTACTTTTATAAAAACAGAAAAATTTTGTAATATTCTTTATTTTTGAACTATATTTTTGAAATTATGAAAGAAAATAACAAATTATTATTCAATTGAAAATGCTAAAACCGATTGAGTAAGTTGTTTTAATTTTTCAGCTGAAATATTTTTCTCTTCAAACAACTCAGGGGAAAATGTCCAGCGTTTTTCCATTTGAAAGTAGTTGATATCTGTGGTGTCTTTTCCTTTTAAAAATAATTCTTGTTGTTTAAAAAATAAACTCCAACGTTCGTAATATAAACTTCTTAAAATACCGCTCCATTCCTTGTGGGCGTAATCTTTCAGGTCGGTATTTTCGTTGGTGTCAGTTCCCCAGTAGGTAATTTGTGTTTTGGCATTTTTTAAGGCTTGTCGTTGTGAAATTTCATCTTTGGATAAGCTTATTGCCTGTTTTAAAAATGAATGCAACTGAAAATGTACATTGCTGCTCAACAATTCATCTTGAAGTAGCATTAATTGCAAGAATTTATCTTTATTTTTGATGAAATCTGACAGATTTTTCTCGGCAATGTTTTGCTCAATTTTTCGGTATAAAATCAAACTTCTGTCGGAGTTAAGTTGCCGCAATAAATCAATTTTATCGGTGAGATAAGTCTCAGAACGGGCAAAATCTTTTTCCGCTTCCACAAAATAATTCACCGCTTTTTGAAAATCTTTTAAATCATAATGTCTTTTACTATTTCCCCACGTGGAAACGGACTGCAATCCCAATCGTGGGCGTGCGCAAAACATACTTTCGGGCGCTCCTTGTTGGTATGCTTTATTGCTTTTGTACACGGTTTTTAGTAGTAATTCCCACGCTTTTTCCAGTGAAGGTGATGTTTTTCCGTAGCGATACAAAATGTATTTTTTTATCCATTTTTCGGTTTGTTGATGTTTTGGGGTAAGGCTGGTTTGCCACGCCAAATCAAGGGTAAAATCATACACTGGCGGATTGTTGTGAATGCCTTCGGGGAGTATGCCGATACCTTTAAAATACGGAACTTGGGGCGAATTTTGCAAACGAAAAACCTCATCGGCAAAACGTTGGATTTTTCCGTAAAGCCCTGTTTTTGCTCCGAAATTACTGATTTGGCACCACAGAAAAGGCGTTTGGTTATAGGCGTTGCGTCTTTCCCAATGCGAGGTGTTTTCGCCTTCCAATTCCAAAATTAACGAGTGATTTTTGTCAATTCCTTTCAAAATGGCATCGCTCGGATTGTTACCCCAACCTTGAATGACCCACACCGAATTGGGGAAATTATCCTGCATTTTGCGTTGAATCAGCCGGGCGGCTTCCACCACATTGAGCGAACCGACCTTTCCGCCTTCGTGAAAAGGGTCAGCTCCAAAAAACTGAAAATCACCGTATTCTTTTTTGATTTCGGTATAATAAATATCGGCAATTTTCTCAAAATAAGCATCGTTTGGGTGGAGAAAATCAGGTCGTTGAAAACCGCCCGCCCATTTGCCTTGTTCCACCACTTCAATGGGTAATTTTGTTTTCAAATCCGTTGGAATATTGCCGTAAAATCCTTGATACACAGGCGTTATGCCCAATTCTTTCATTCGTTTAAAAATCTGATGAGCCAACTCTCGTTGCTCCTCAATGAGCGAATCGGTAACGGGTCCGCCCCAACCTTCCAAATTTGCCATTTGCCACCACGCCGAAAAAATGGGCGGAGTGATGTATTTTTTAGCCTGTGAAGGCGTATAACCCAGTTTTTCGAGGGTTCGTAGCCAGATAATTTCCGTTCCGATGGGCGTAAGCAAGAGATTAACACCGTTTAAAGCCATCCAGTCCAATTCTTTTTGCCAATCCGTCCACGAATAAAACGGCATTGAGTAACTGATGGTGCAATAATTCAGTGCATACCGATACGAAAAAGGAGAAACGACCGAAATTTTTTCCGTCGGGAAGCTGATTTTATCGGGTTTTGCCAAATTATCCCCCAAATGCGAAAGGCTTCGGTGGGCAATAAACCGCAGATAATGCCCCAAACCCCGAGCCAGTGCATTGGAATTGCTTGCCGAAATATGGATTTTGTTCTTTTTTCGTTCAATATTAAAGAAATCGTTAGGCATTTTTGAGCTGCGGATTTCCAACTTCAAATGCGGAACCAACCAAGGTACTTGGCGTTGTGCTATTTCCATTACGGGTTTTGTGTCAAACTGCCCGTACATCAAAATAGGTAAAAAACAAATCAAAAGTAGGTAATATTTTTTCATTGTACCTTCATATTAAATTGAATATATTTTTTATTTTCAAATAATTGGAAATTATATATTTGTAATTAGATACAAAATAACCTGTTGATAATCTTAATGATTCGCAATGAAATGCATATTTGCAACATTTCATTGCAACGACCTACATATGCTCGTCAATTCACACATTTTCAGCTTTTTACAATGTTACAGCCCCAACCGTCATAGATGCCATTTAAAGGAGCAACAACCTCCATCAATTCCCAAACCACATCGTCCATTGTGTCGAGTGAAGGCGTATCTTGCCGTGTGATATGCACTTGGTAGGGATGCGTGTCGTCTGGGTGTTCGTCTAATTTTCGCTCGGATAAAATGCTGTAAACTAAACTTTTAGCCTTTTCACAAAATGCCAAAGCGTCTTCTTGCGATGAAAAATAAAGCCAATGGTCTATTTCACGGGCAACGGTTTCGTCATCGCCCTGCTCTTGCAATTGTCGGTACAATTTTCGGTTCATTATGCTTTGCATCGAAAAGGCATCAGGATATAAAAAATTAAAATAAGTATCCCATTCCGAATCATCAAATTCTTGATAACCAGACTTATAATTTGCAAATGATTTTTTCATCATCACTCCAAAATCTGCTTCCAAACCGTCTGTGTTCTGGGCATATACCCAAAATTCTAAAAATCCATCGCATTTAACGCTTCCTGCCATAAGGGCGTTTTTAGATGCTAAAACCTCAAAAAGAGCGTCTTCTATATCGCACAAAACAGGATATTCTTCGTTGGACGAAAGTCCCTCAGCCGTAGGGTTTTGCATCTTTACCAAAAAGCGTATTGATTTGCTAAAATCCTGAATAGGAGCTACTTCGTAAAGTCCTAAATTAACACGGATAGAGGCTGGGCTTCCCTCAATTTGGCAGAAGAAAAAGTCCCAATTTTGCGAAATTTGATTCATATTCATCATTAAAAGTTTTTAATTGAATTAATATTACAAAAATACGCTAATTTTTTGTGAAAAAATCATTCTCAAAGGCGAAATATTATCGGAACGGCGTATTTCTGATTGTACACTTCGGCTCGTAAAGAGGTTTTGGGTTTTATGATTATTTCGTTGTTTTTCAGTGAAATAGCATTCATCAAATAATAAATATCATCATAAAAAAACAGCGGATAACGAAACGCCTTTTCCTCGCCCGATTGCTTGTTGAGGTATTTGATGATTGCCACACCACCGTTTTTTTCCTTCAACGAAAGCGGTCTGCCCTCAGGATTGATTTGAAAAAAAATCCGAATGCTATATTGCGAAGTTTCTTTGGCTTTGTACAAAATCTCGATGTTTTTGCCGTGTTTTTCGATTTTTTGCTGTGTTTCTTCCAAGAAAAAGCGCATTTCAGGCGTTGATTTGGTTTTTAAGACCGAAAAAATGATATTTCTGACGAAAAAATCCTTCTTTTTTTGCGATAAAGCGTTAAAATGTTGCGGATTTACTCCAAAATCGGCGTACAAAGTGCGTTTATCGAAGTGCAATTTGCTAAATTCGATGCTGTTTTCGGCAATATTCGGATTCAAAATCACATACAGATGGTCTTCCTCACCGATGGAAAAATCTGATTCGGCAAGTTTGGAGGCGATGCGTTGCTCGTCAAACACCCAACCGGGGTAGGTGTCGCCCTCAAAATGAAATATTTGCCACGAGTCCGATGTGTTTTTTTCGTGTCGTTCGTAAGTGTGAATTTCTTTTAGGATTCTCATTGTCAGTGTTTTATAGTTAAGTTGTCAAGTGCCTTGACAGGCGTTTTTACAAAAAAGATGTTGCCTTTACATTTAATCTGCAATTACTTGTTAATCAAAGGTTTTAAAAGTGTCGTTTTTGATATAAAAATTCAGATTGTCAATCATATCTTGAATGCTGGCGTTTTCGTTTTGGTGGAGCGTATTGCAAATGACACTGCCCAGTATTTCGCCACTGCAAAGCATTTCCAAATTGTTTTTTAGCACAAAATCGGAATAGCCTTCGGGGTTTTCGTCCTCGTCTATCAAATCATCGTTGAGCGGCTCATCAAGATAGCAAAAACTGTCTTTTTCGATGGTCGTTAAGGCTTGTTCGCTGAATAAATCGACATAATCAAAATCCATTGATTTTTCGGACGAATTTTGCTCCTTTAAATAAAATTCAATTACCTGAGCGATAGTGTATTTCTTCTGTAATGATAACATTTTCATTGTTTTACGATTGTTTTTTATAAGTTGGGAACTTCATTGTTGCTTTGAAATAGAGGTGTAATTTACTCACTTTCAATAACTTCACTATTTTCAAGAATTTCGTCAAAACTATCGGCGATTTTCCCCACACTGCCATCGTCCGTATAATACGCCCAAACGGACATATTATCCTGAATATCAAAGTATAAGCGAACGCCATCACCGCCATCGGCAAACATAAAACTTTGGGTAAGTCGCTTTAAATCAACGCTTTCTTTGGGTTTGTCGTGTCGGCGTACGGCATTGTTTTGTATGCGAGTGTCCTCACTTGCCCAGATTTTGACATATTCCCAACTTTGCGAGCCTTTTCCAACTGACTCGGTTAGGCGGTTTTTGTTGTGCAAATCGATTTCTTGGTCGCTCATTTCCAGCAACATAAACAATTCAAAACTTGCCAACATCTTTTTGTACGAAGCAGGTAGCTCAAAGCCGTTTTCCTGCTCAATTTGAATGATTCTTTGCATATTTATTTTATTTAAAACACCAACAAAACGCCTGATTTATAGTCAAATAAGGCAGATTTTTGTAGGTTGTCGGTTACAAAATAGATAGGGTCGTAGGCTATTTCCGAGGTTTCTTTTTGGGGTTTCCAACCACAGGGCAAATAGCCTAAGTTTAAGATTTTTAATAAGTTACGACTGACATCAATCGGCATTTTGGGGTTTTGTTCCTGCATAAAAAATTCCATAAAGGCACTCATCACCACGCCAAGTAACACAAAATCAAAGACTTGGTCGGGTAGTTGTTTTTCGCGGATTTTTTGCTCCAAAACCGATTTTTTCAAGTTTAATTTTTGAACGGCTACCATTGTTAAATCGTTGGTATTAAGATTTTTAAAATGTTTATCAGCAAAGGCAAACAGGGCGTTTCTGTTGTCGAGGTCAAAATTTTCCCAAGCGATGGAATCAATGCTCGTTTTCACCTTTTGGGCATCACCGACATTTTCCACCAAAAAAGGACTAAACACATGACTATCAGTAGGAAATTTACCCACGTTACCAAGCCAATTTTCAAACGGAATCTCCGCAAAAAACCGCTCGGTACTTTGTTCTATTTCCGTTTTTGTTTCTTTCATTTTAAATTGGTTTCGATTTTAAACATACACGATTAATTTCTTTATTTTTCGGTTTTCGACAGGGAATGAGTGTCAATCACACTAAGAATCCGCCGCAATTCTGCACAAATTTCATTAATATTTGCTGATGAATACCGCATCACGGGTCGCTCCCAGTCCTCATTTTCAATGTAAAATAGGATAAACGCCTCAACACCAGCGTACCAGCCAATATCAATTATATACCGCCCGTTTTCCATTTGCAATAAATCTTCGCTTAAATCCGCTTTAATTTGGTCAAAGTTCTCACACTGAAAAATCCACGAAAAATTATCGTGCTGTATTTGCCAGTTTTTGCCACTAAAATCCTGAATATTCATTTTTAAGTTTCTCTCAAAAGACAAAAATAAACATAATTTACGGATTTGACGCATTTTATCATTTTGATATACTTTGCCAGAGTTGGTTGCGAATTTTCAGCGGAATGCATTTGGCGAAAGCGATATATCACTTCCCTGCAATTATTTGTTTTCCAGTAATTTAATAACTCCCTCGCCGACAGCCTTTGCTCCCTCCATTATGAAAAATGGGGTGTCTTCTATCATTTTTGAATAATCTACCGTATCGTAAAGTACTGCAATTGTGCAAAGTACAGGTTTGTCAAATTCAGTAACTTCGCCCTCAATAAAGCGAACGCCCAAATATTCGGTTTCGCCCTTGACAACCAAATGCGGACGATAAGTGCCTAAACTCAAATCAGGCAGGGTTTTCCGTTGATTGCCAAAAAAAGTAACCTCACAGAGCCAAATTTTATCGGATTGAAATTCCATAAAACACAATTTTTATAAAAAATTAACGAAACATCGTAGTTTCGATGGGCGAGTTTTTTAAAATATTTTGCAGTGCCAAAAACGGATTTTCGCCGTAAAAAATCAGCTCATCGCCCTCAATATGGAAGGCAAAAACCGCCCCTGACTCGTCCGCAAAAAGGTCGTACCAGCCCGATGCCATCGTCCCCAGCGGAAAAATGCGTTTTTCCAATAATTTTTCGGTCTGAGTTACTTTGGAATGTGTGAAAAATTGCATCGTGTATGACAAACAAAACTCAATTTTTTGTCCTTTATGCACAATTTGCTGATTGTCAAAATAAGACAAAAATAAAATTACCGATTTCGGAACAGATTCATAACCAGCATTTTGATATAAATCGGTGAGGTATTTTTCTTTTTCGGCAAACACTTCTTTGGCGATTTTTCGCTCAATGTGAATGCCCTTTTCAGCGAGTAATTTTTGTAGTGAAAGGCTAAACATAACAAGGTGTTTTTTAATTCGTTATAACGGCATATTGTTGTAAAAAACGACTGATTTCTTCGGCTTTGGGCGTAAAGATTTTTTGAAATTTGAATCGGATTTCGCCCGTATCCAAATTAAAATGAACCCAACCGCCGATATTTTGCAAAACGCACTTGGGCTGGTAGTTTTCTTTCACAAAAATGGCATCAACTGCATAGTTTTTCTTGAATTTTTTGTAAAGAACGGCTATTTTTTCAAGGGTCAAATCCAAAAAATCGTCTTCAATCCGAAAAAATCGCCAATCATTTTGATAGAACGAATCAAAATAAAGCCATTCAAGGCGATACTCTTTTTTATACCAATCAACTAATTCCCAAAGTGTTGCGAACGATTTCGGATATTCCGAATGTCGTGGTAACAACAAGTAAGGTAAGGACTTATCGTCAAGGGCAACAACGACATCACCGTCCGTGCTTTCGGCAATGCAAACACTATTTAAGGTTTTGTTTTGCAGTGATTTATCCCATTTCCATAAATCTAAATGTTCGGCAAAATTGTTTTTTATCAAATCTGCATCAGGCGTTTCAAACAGCAATAATTCATTGAGATTGCCATAGCCGTAATCGCTTAAAAAATCTTTGTAATCAGCTGGTAATTCGTAATTTACGGTGTGTTCTATTTGTAAAATATCGCTTTCATTAACGGGATATTTTTCTCCGATGTAATAAATCGTATTTTTCATAAGTTGCTGATTTAATGAATAAAATTATTTTGTAATTTTGTATAAATACGAGAAAAAAATTAGGTTATGATGCTGATTGTATCAAATCGGCTAACCAACTGTTAAAGTTCATAAAATCAGTGTCTTTCTCCCAATATTCAGGCGGAATATCGGCATAGAAAACCCCAAAATTTGCCTCTTGTTTTTGGATGAAAAAGCCCATCGGATGACCGTTTGCCGAGCCGACGATAAGGCAGTCAGGAAACAAATCCACGCCCGTACCTTCAAAAACTTGTTTTGACCAGCCAAAAATGGCATCAGGCGACAGAAAATCTACGCCCAAACCATAGTCCGTTTCAAAAAGCGTACACGCCCCTACCGACAGCAAAAAATCTTTGTAATCAACTGGAAATGAGATGTTATACTGCCGTTCAAATTGCAAAATTTCCTCTTGGCTGACCTTTTGTTTTAGCTCAAAACGATATTCATTATCGCCATAGGGAATCATTTTGCCTTTGCTTTTTAAAAGTAACTCGTTGATATACTGAATATTTTGGTTCATAAGTTTTTTTTAGTTTTTACAAAAATATATTTTATTCCTAAAACAAATGTGTATACACTTCCTTTTCGTTCTCTAACGCCTCTGTATCCATCTCATATTCACCGATATAATACAGATTTGGATACGAAAGCGAAACTGATTTATCGATTTTCAAGCCTTGTCGATACAAAGTTACATACGAATTGGGAATAACGCCCTGTTTTATGCAAAATTCACTTATTTTAGGAATATCTTCACTTTTTACCAAAGAATTAAAAGACAATTCTGACAGCGGAAAATCATACCGAAAATCAGGGTTTAGCACTTCCAAGCCGTAATCTTCTGGCAGGTAATCGTTTATATATAATTCTTTGAAAAACAATGGATTGTTATGTTCTTCATCAAAGATATACGCATCAAATTCGCGGGTTTTCCCCTCAATAATTCGTGCCACAAAAAGGTGATAATAATATGGTTTTTGCATTGGTTTTATTGTTAAAATTCATCGTTATTTACTGATTTTATGATAATTATCTTTATTTCTTAAATCCTTCTTTTTCATTAAAATTCCACTATTCTTCAAACTCAAATTTAGCAAAATCAGGGTAGCGATACACCGCAATACGCTCACGCCCACACTGTTGGGCAAGGGCAAACATTTCTTTTTGTGTGGCAACTTTTTCATAACCGATACCAATATGCTCAATATGTATATTTTGTAAAATTGGCTTAAAAATGGTTAAATCGGTTTGTGTGGCATTTTGTATGGCAAATTCCTTGATGGATTTACTTTTTGCCACCTCGCTAAAATCGGTAATGTTTTTGCACGAAGTGATTATCACACGCAGAAGTTTCTGTAAATCAGCTACATTGGGGAATTTTTCAATGCCGTTTAGCGTTTCGATAAATAAATGTTGTAGTCCGTCCATTTTGGAAATAAAATCCAAATTCGTCAGTTTGGGCAGTCGCCAAAGTTGTAAGTAACGGACTGATTTTAAGTTTGATAACACATCGATATTCTCAAAACCGCACAATTGAAAAGTAACATTTTTGAGTTGTTTCAGTTCGGCAAGGCAATCCATATTTTTCGGCTTGGAGACGCTTCGCAATCGTAATTCTTCCAGCTGGGTAAATTGTGGCAAAACCTTGTCCAAATTCTTTTCTATACCATTGATATACAAAAATTTAAGTTTTTTAAAATGGGCAATGGGGCTTAAATCCAGCTTTTTTGATTTTCCGATGGTAGTCAAAGCCAAAACCTCCAAATCTTCAGGCAAATTTGTTAAAAAATCAAGGTTCGGCACAGTGCAAAAATCGCATTCCAACACCAACATTTTTAAGTTTTTAAACGCCTCTAATTTGTCCAGATTGTGAATGTTATAATACGCCTCAATGTAGAGTTTTTTCACTTCGGTAATGCTTGTAATCCACTCAATATCAAAGTTTTGATACAGAAAAAATCGCAAAGGCATATCGCGATGTTGGGCGTAAATTTCCTTTTTTAACACTGGCAAAACTTCGTTTAAATTACTGCCTTCTTGGATTTGAATGCGGTCTAAATCGTTTTGCTCAATTTTTGCTTTGTAAGTGGGCAAATCCTCACGAAAATTGCGAAAATTAGAAATGCTCCAAAAGTTTAAGCTACAGTTCATAAGATGTTAAATTATATTACAAAATTAATGATTTTTCGGACAAAATCGTTTGCTCTGTGGGTTTTTAATCGTAATCGTATATCACGGCTTTGCAGTCCGAAAGCGGAAAGGTTTGATTATCAATCATAAAGGCGTTGTTTTGAATTTCGCCAAAGTTGATTTTCAGCTGATTAAGTCGGTTTTTGAGCAATCGCAAAATCGCTTCTTTGCCCAAATCGCCTTTGAATGACACGCCACAAAACACGCGGTCGGCAAGGGTCAGTTCGCAATTTTCCGCCAAAAAACAATGGTCGTATTGCC
>NZ_JAUNKD010000024.1 GCF_030532915.1 Capnocytophaga sp. | reverse complement strand
ACCAAAAACTTTGACAAAGTTTTGAAACTTTGTCAAAGTTAAAAAACCAAAAGTTACAAGAATGCACTCATTCTAACAATTCCAAAAATAAAAAGCTACAATAACGAACGCATTCCGATAACTTTTTACTAAAAACTTTGTCAAAGTTTGCAACTTTTACAAAGTTAAAAAACCAAAAGTTATAAGAATGCACACATTCTGACAACTTTGAGCATCAAACTTTGACAAAGTCTTGAAACTTTGTCAAAGTTAAAAACCAAAAATAACTAAAACACCCTTAGTTGCATAATTAAAAATTTTAAAATGAACTTGACAGCCTTCATTTCAGGAGAATTTAAACGGCTATATAGCTCGCCTAAACGCTTGATGATAACTTTTGGCTTGCCGATATTGCTGTTTCTCTTCTTCGGATATACTTTCAAAGAAAATACCCCTACGGAATTGCCCGTTCTGGTAACTGATTACGACCAAAGTGTATTATCGCGACAGCTAATTCGCTATCTCGATGCTACCAGTATTATGCGCATCGAGGCACAAGCCGAGAGTTTGCAATCGGCACAAACCCGCTTGCGTACGGGCGAGGTATATGCGTATATTGTAATACCCAGCGGTTTTGAAGCTGACATTCTCCAAAGCAAAACTACGAAGGCAATCTGTTACACTAACGGAAATTACTTGCTGCCATCAGGATTTATTCAAACAGCGTTCCTTTCCACAGTCGGGACATTGTCTGCCGGCATCAATATTAACAAACGAACGAAACAGGGAGTAGGTGTATCGCAGGCACTTGCCGAGGTTCAGCCTATCCGAAATGATGCGCATTCACTCTATAACCCTTATAAAAATTACAAATACTTCCTGAGTTTGGGCTTTATACCTATGATGTTTCAAATGGTAGTGATGATTGTATCGATTTTTGCATTAGGGCAGATGTTTAAATACCGAACTTCGGTGCAGGCTTACAATCAGGCGGGCAACAATGCTTGGATTTTGTTGGTTGGCAAGCTACTCCCGTATACGGTTAGTTTCTTGTTTTTAGCGTTTCTGATGGATTTTTACTTATTTAAGGTGCTTGAAATTCCGTCAAAAACCAATTTCGCGGTAGGGTCGATACTCATCTCGCTCCTACTCGTGCTTGTAAATCAAGTTTTGGCTGTGTTCTTCGTGTCATTCTGCAAAGATTTACGTATGGCACTTACCTTTGGCGGGGGCTTTACGGCTATTGCCTTTTCATTTTCAGGATATACTTTCCCGTTGGAAGCAATGCCCGAAGCGGTACAATACGTGGCGAGGTGCTTTCCGTTTACTCATTTTTTACAAAGTTATATAAACACCGCCGTTCGGGGACTTTCACTGTTCTATTCTTGGGAGAATTTACTGGCTTTTGGTATTTTTAGCTGCACGCTATTGGTCTCTTTCCCGAAGTTTGTTAAATTGGTAAAACAAAATGGCTATGAAACGACGTAATCTTATTATTTATACTTATGTAGAAGAGTGGAAACGCATCTTTTCAGATGCTGCCGCTTGGACATCTTTATTTATCATCTCCATTCTGGTAGCTTTGGGGTATACGTATGTATATTCGCTTGAAGTAGTTCAAGATGCGCCCATTGCGATAGTGGACGAATGCCGAAGCGCCGAGAGTCGGCAACTTATCAGAATGGTAGATGCGAGCGAACAGGTGGCTGTCACGCATTCGGTAACGGATTTAAATGCTGCGAAAGCATTATTTTACAGTGGCAAGGTTCACGGGATTGTGGTCATTCCGAAAGATTTTACGGAAAAAATCTACCGGAAACAACGCACTTCGGTAAGCGGTTATTATGACGTTGCCTATTTCTTGTACTATAAGCAAGTTTATCGGGCTGTGGCTTCCTCGATTGCATATATGAATGCAGGTATTGAGCTTAAAGGACTATCGGCACGAGGGCTTTCGACCCATCAGGCGATGAACGAAATGACCGCCGTGAAGGCGCAAACGGTATCTTTATTTAATCCGAATGGTGGCTACGCCTCATTTGCTATGCCTATGGTTTATTTACTTATCATCCAGACTCTACTCCTGACAAGTATCGGTCTGTTGGGTGGTACCGCGCGTGAGCGACAGGCATTTTTGCCTGACCACAGCGGGTTGCGTTCGGTGTGGGGCATTATTGGCGTAGTTATCGGTAAGGCGCTTTGCTACGTTACAGTAGCTTACATTTATATAAGTATGGTGCTTTGGGTGATTATGCCGGCTTTCGGCATCGCTCAACGGGCAAATTGGATAGAAGTATATACCTTTTTGCTGCCCTTCTTTATGAGCATCGCCTTCTTAGGGTTATTCTTGATACGCTTTTTTAGGCATCGTGAGGACGCGGTGATGATTATTTCTTTTTCATCTATTCCTTTCCTGATATTGAGCGGTATTTCGTGGCCTGTGGAGTCCTTTCCTGCCCCCTTGCGCTTTATTGCCGAGTTCGTGCCAAGCTCGTCGAGCATCAAAGGCTTCATTTCGCTGACCCAAGGCGGGGCGTCTTTGCCCGAAGTTCAGTATCTTTACCTAAAAGAATGGGGGTTGGCGTTGCTATTCTTTGTATTGGCAGTTTATTTTTTTAGAAGAATCGCCAAGAAAGAGCAATCCAACCCTTCGTGAGATTGTCTGCGCGCGGTCATTACAGCTTGCTTGCCAGTTCAACAGCTTTGCTATCGGTCAGGCTCGCTATATAACAGGTTGCCGAAAGTACCCTGTCGTAAAGCGTTCCGGCTTTTCGGTAACGTTCGGGTAGTGATTTCAAGATAAGTTTATCAAATGACGAGGCTCTGCCATTGGTGTCATTGATGATTGCCGATAGATGCACATCGAGCAAACGCTGTAAAATGCCGTATCCGGCTATTTCTTTCTCGATAACCTCATCGGATTGATAGATGTTTGACACACTGAAATTGATAATATCATCAATTTGCGGTCTGAATATGCTTTGGCTGAGCAATGAAGTATGGAAATTGCCTTGCAGAATGCTGCTTTCATTTTGAATAAATAGTTGCGTGGCTTCACTCACCAAGGTTCCGATAGCGATAGCCCTCAAATAGGCGATGCGCTCCTCTTTGGTTTGTAGTTTACTGTATTTTTGGGTGTTAATTCGGTCAGAAATTAGTTTCCCGAAATACTCCAACGCCAAATCTTCGGAAATTAAGCCCAAGTTGATTCCGTCTTCAAAATCAATAATCGTGTAACAAATATCGTCGGCTGCCTCAACCAAAAACGCCAACGGGTGTCTGGCAAAACGAATATCATCACCGCTGCCGGTGGCTTTGAGTTGTAAGGTTTGGGCTACTTCGGCAAAAAAACGCTTCTCGGATTGGAAAAATCCGTACTTTTTGTCGGCTATGTTTTTAGTGGGTTTTATAGGAAGTGATTCTTTCGGATATTTGGTGAAAGCGCCCAATGTGGCATATGAAAGCCGCAAACCACCCTCTACGCCGGGGCGCGATTCGCTTAAAATACGAAAACCGTTGGCGTTGCCTTCAAAGTTGCAGAGGTCGGCATATTCTTTGTCAGTGAGCAGGTGCTTTATGGCGGTTCCTTTTTTATGGGAAAAGAACTCGCTTATGGCTCTTTCACCGCTGTGACCAAACGGCGGATTGCCAATATCGTGCGCCACCGATGCTGCGGCTACAATCGCACCGAAATCATTGGTTTGGTAGCCCAATTGTTGCAGTTCGGGATATTTTTCAAGCAAGAAACTACCCACCGAACGCCCCAAACTGCGCCCGACAACCGACACTTCAATGCTGTGTGTGAGGCGTGTATGCACAAAACCTGTTTTTGACAACGGAATCACCTGCGTTTTGTCTTGCAAACTACGAAATTCGCTCGAAAAAACCACACGGTCATAATCCACATCAAAATTCAGTCGGGTTTCGTTTTGCCCTTTTCGCAGACGTTTTTCAGTATCTCCGAACTTATTGAGCGAGAGTAAGTTTTCCCAATTCATAGGCTGTTATCCGACGTTATCTTGCAAAAAGCTGTTTTCTTTAATGGGTTTATTTCTGTTGGAAGTAAACTTCTTTTTAGGTCTGTTTTTCGACTTAAAAGTATTGGGTTGTTGTTTTTTTGTGCCTCCGCCATAAAGATAAAGACCTGATAACAAAGCAATAACCACCACTGCCGAAGCTATACTAATTTCCGTTATTCCAAATTTATCGGAAGCCAGCAACCCTGCCAGCAAAAAGGCACCCACCATATATTTTGATACGTCAATGAGCCATTTTCCAAATTCTTTTTTCATATGTTCAACTATGTGATTTTAAATGTTTATAAAATTCGAAGTTATTTCATTATCTTGAAACCATTTGAATTTTGAAACGACCTCAAGCGTTTCAAGCAATTTCTTAAAATACACCGCAAAATCAAGGTACGGGGTCATAACCGCTTCCTCCCCACGGATGGCAACTGAAAATCCGTTTGATTGCCAACCAACCGCCTTTAAAAAATCCGTGTTTTTTAAGTGCTTCCAACGCATATTGCGAACACGTGGGCGTGTATCGACAAGTAGGTGGTTTTAAGGGAGATATAAACATCTGATAAAAACGCACCAATACGATAAAAGGAAAAGCGAGTATTTTTTTCATTCTATGGAAGTTATTAGCAATTAGTAGTTAGCGAATAGCAATCAGAACTGACCACTAATTGCTAACCACTAATCCCTAACTCCTTAAACTTAAAATCGTTCAATAACTTCTTGACTTACACCCGTATTTGAAAATCCGCCGTCGTGGAAAAGATTTTGCATTGTTACTTTTCGCGTCAGGTCAGAGAAAAGGCTCACGGTGTAATCGGCACAATCTTGAGCGGTTGCATTTCCTAGAGGCGACATTTTTTCGGCATACGAAATAAATCCGTCAAAACCTTTCACGCCCTGCCCTGCCGTTGTAGGGGTTGGCGATTGCGAAATGGTATTGACACGCACCTTTTTGTCCTTCCCGAAGAAATACCCGAAACTGCGTGCGATAGACTCCAAATATGCCTTATTATCAGCCATATCGTTATAATCAGGGAAGGTACGTTGTGCCGCCATATAGGTCAGTGCCACGATGCTTCCCCACTCGTTCATCGCATCGCTTTTGTACAAAACTTGACACACTTTATGGAAAGAAAGCGCCGAAACGTCCCAACCTTTTGCCGTAAAATCATAATTTGATTCGGTGTACGGAATGTTTTTACGCACATTTACCGACATTCCGATGGAATGCAGCACAAAATCCAACTTTCCGCCCAAAATTTCCATCGCTTTGGTTACCAAATGCTGCAAATCGTCCATATTGGTAGCATCGGCAGGAATAATTTCAGAGCCTGTTTTTTCGGCTAACTGCTTGATTTGCCCCATACGCATCGCAATAGGAGCGTTAGTTAGTACAAATTTTCCGCCTTCGGCGTGAACGCGCTCGGCTGTTTTCCAAGCAATTGAATTTTCATCCAACGCACCAAATATGATTCCTCTTTTTCCTTTCAATAAATTATACATAATTACTTTGTGTTTTTTTGATTTGACAAAGATATAAAAAAAGTTGAAAACCAAAAACAACACTCCCCTCTTTTAAAACAAAGTAATACAAACTCCTAAAATTTATTTCTGAAAATGGATTTTTTGTTTTGTTTTTTTTCGTATCTTTGTGGGGTGAAATTTAACCAATTCATCGTACAAAAATGACAACAACAAAAATATTACTTACAGGCGCAGGCGGGCAACTGGGCAGCGAACTAACTGAGGCTCTGGCTAAAAAATTCGGAGCGAAAAACATTGTAGCTACCGACATCAACGAAAAAGTTGCCAAAAAATTCTCGTACTGCCATTTTGAAGTTTTGGACATACAAGACAGTACACGGCTGGAACATCTTGTTGAAACTTATCAAATTACGCAAATTTATCACTTGGCAGCGTTGCTTTCGGCTGTGGGAGAGAAAAATCCGCTTTTTACGTGGAATTTGAATATGAACGGATTGCTCAATGTACTGGAAGTTGCCCGCAAAAAGAATTTAGACAAAGTGTACTGGCCTTCGTCCATCGCAGCTTTCGGCGTAAATACACCCAAACAAAACACACCGCAAGAGACTGTTACCGAGCCAAATACCGTTTACGGAATCACCAAAGTTTCAGGCGAATTATGGTGCCAGTATTACTTCCAAAAATACGGCGTGGACGTTCGCAGCCTTCGCTATCCGGGGCTTATCGGCTACAAATCGCTACCCGGCGGAGGCACAACCGATTACGCAGTTGATATTTACCACAAAGCCATCGCCGGAGAGGAATTTTCCTGCTTCTTGAACGAAAACTCATACCTGCCGATGATGTATATGCCCGATGCCATAAAAGCAACCATCAATCTGATGGAAGCCCCCAAAGAGCAGGTGAAAGTACGCACATCATACAACATTTCGGCTCTTTCATTCTCTCCGAAAGAAATTTATGAAAGCATCGTGAAAATCATTCCTGATTTCAAAATCAAGTACGAACCCGATTTCCGACAACAAATCGCCGACAGTTGGCCTGACAGCATTGACGACTCGGCAGCGCGCAACGACTGGGGCTGGTCGCCCGATTTTGATTTGGACAAAATGACCGAAGACATCATCAAAAACCTGAAATAAAACACGCTCATAATGTTAGTAAACACAAGCTGTAAGTTGCTATTTCTGCGACTTATAGCTTGCTTTTTTGTTAAAAATTTATGTTTCTGAAAAAACTTTCCGTTGTAAATTACAAAAATATTCCGTCAAAAGATTTTCTCTTCGAGGCAAACATCAATTGTTTCGTGGGGAACAACGGCATCGGGAAAACCAACCTGCTCGACGCCATTTATCACTTGGGAATGGGCAAGAGCTATTTCAATCCGTCGGCGGTGCAAAACATTCGTCACGGAGAGGAATTTTATATGATTGAAGGGCTTTTTGACCGAAGTGAGCGCGAGGAACAAATTGTTTGTAGCATCAAAAAAGGACAAAAAAAAATCATCAAATGCAACGGAAAAACTTATGAACGCATAGCCGACCACATCGGGAAATATCCGATGGTCATTATCTCGCCTGCCGACCAAGATTTGATTCTTGACGGAAGTGACGTGCGTCGCAAATTTTTGGACGGCATCATCTCACAAACCGACCCGACCTATTTGGACACGCTTCTGCGTTATAACCGCGTGCTTTTACAACGAAACACCTTACTGAAACACTTTGCTGAAAATCGTTTTTTTGATGCCGACACGCTTTCAATTTACGACACACAACTCGCTGATTTAGGGCAATATATCTATGCAAAACGAAAAGAATTTATGACCGTTTTTCTTCCCATTTTTGAGTATCAATATCACTATATTTCCGAAGGGAATGAAAACGTAAACCTAACCTACGAAAGTGCGCTCCATCAAACTGATTTAGCCACATTACTATCAGATAACATACAGAAAGACAAATCTTTACAATACACTTCTGCGGGCATTCACAAAGATGATTTACTTTTTGAAATAGAAGGCTTTCCGATGAAGAAATACGGAAGTCAAGGGCAACAAAAATCGTTCTTGATAGCCCTGAAACTATCTCAATTTGAGGTTATTAAAAAACAATTAAAAGTAATTCCGATTTTTCTGTTAGATGATATTTTTGATAAGTTAGATGACAATCGCGTGGCAAAACTCGTGTCGTTGGTAACACAAAAACATTTCGGACAATTGTTCATTACCGACACCCACTATGAACGCACCGAAAATGTGGTGAAACAAACGCAATTGGCGTACAAAATTTTTCAAATGCCGTAACTTATTTCCCAATTTGTTTTATTTCTTTGGAAAACAGCCATTTCATAAAAATCTTTTCGCCTTTTTCAGTATGAACCGCCGAAAAACGAGGCGAAACAAAAACGGACACAATTCCTGAAATCAGTCCGAACCAAACATAACTCAACTGCGGAAAAAAGTACACAAGCCCCGTACGCAACAGCATAAAAATCAGCGCAAAGCATACAAAATTTAAGAAAAAGGCTTTATTTTTGGGTGTCATCATCGGTTTAACGTTGTCTTTTTACGGTTCCTGAAACATTGGTGATTTCCTGAATTTCTTCCTTCACTTTATCCACCTCATTTTTAATATCTTCCACAAAGGAAGTGTCAATATTATGTTGCTCGGCACTTTTTTTGATTTCACTTTTAATTTCATTGGAAGCATCGCGAAGCTGCCGCATTCCTTTGCCCAAACCGCGGGCAATTTCCGGAATTTTATCCGCCCCGAACAAAATTAAAACGATAAAAAGTACAAAAAATATTTCAGAAAAACTCATACTCACATAAAATATATGCAAACGTACGTATTTTTTGCAAATTAAACAAATTATCGTAGTTTTGCTACACTAATTGAAAACATAATGGAGAAAATTACCTTACAACAAGCCTTTGCTCACCTTGAACAAATGCAAAAATCATACAGCCTTTGGAAAGATGTTCCGCTACAAAAACGAATTGATATTGTTCTGGAAATCAAAAACAAACTACTCACAAACACTGAACTTTATGCCCGAGCCGTCACCGAGGATATGAACAAACCCATCGCCCAATCAATTGATGAAGTGAAAAAATGTGCCTATTTGTGTGAGTATTACGCTCAAAATGCAGAAGCTTTTCTTACACCGCAACACATCAAAACCAAGTGGACAGAAAGTTACGTTGTTTTTGAACCAATGGGCGTTTTGCTGGGTGTGATGCCTTGGAATTTTCCGCTTTGGCAAGTATTTCGTTTTGTGATTCCGAATTTAATTCTCGGGAATTTATTCGTTGTAAAACACGCATCAAATACGCCAAAATCAGCTGAGTTACTGGAAAGTATTTTCAACAGCCAAACCATTGATTATCCGCTATATAAAAATCTTCCGTTAGACGTAAAATTCGTTAGCGACATCATCGCTCACAAGCACATCAAAGGCGTTTCCCTAACCGGAAGTGATGCCGCCGGCAGAGCCGTTGCCCAATGCGCCGGACAAAATCTGAAAAAAACCGTTTTGGAACTCGGTGGAAACTCCGCTTTTATCATCTGTGAAGATGCCGATTTGGATTTGGTGTTGCCCGCCGCCCTCAACGCCCGTATGCGAAACGCCGGACAAAGTTGTATCGCCGCCAAACGCTTTTTGGTTCACAATCGGTTAAAAGATGTGTTTTTGAAACGATACCAATCTGAAATTGAAAAGCTTAAAGCAGGAGACAAATTTGATTACACCACCGAAATCAGTGAAATGGCACGTGAAGATTTAGCCGTTGAATTGGAAAAAATGGTCAATGAAAGTATTGCCAAAGGTGCAAAACTCATCTGCGGAGGCAAACGCAAAGGCGCTTTTTTCCAACCTACATTACTCTCGGACGTAACTCCCGAAATGCCTGTTTTCACCGAAGAAACCTTTGGACCTGTTGCCGTTGTTACCGCATTTGACAGTTTTGAAGAAGCCGTTGCACTAAGCAATCAATCCGAATTTGGGTTGGGAGTTTGCATCTTTTCAAAAAATACGGATTTTATCAAATCACAGGTTCACCACTTTGAAGAAGGCGCCGTTTACATTAACGAAATGCTAATCAGCGACCCGCACCTGCCTTTCGGTGGCGTAAAAAATTCAGGCTACGGACGCGAACTTTCACAATTCGGGCTGTATGAATTTGCCAACATCAAAACCATTATTGTAAAATAAGCCTATTCTTTTCCGTTAAAAATCAACCTTTTAAAGAAAAATAAAATTCCCTTTCACTCACAAGAAGCGAAAGGGAATTTATCAACACAATATAATTAGGAATAACTCGTTTTTGTTACATCATTGAGCGGTATGTTTGCCTTATTTTTTGCTTAACAATTTCAAATAAGCACCATAACCTTGCTTTTTCATTTCTTCTTTCGGAATAAATTTAAGCGACGCACTATTGATGCAGTACCGAAGTCCGCCTTTGTCGGCAGGCCCGTCGGTAAATACGTGCCCTAAATGGGCATCTCCGGTTTTGCTGCGCACTTCCATTCGGGTCATTCCGTGTGATTTGTCGAGCTTTTCGGCAATGAGCTTCTTATCAATCGGTTTTGAGAAACTTGGCCAGCCACAACCCGAATCAAATTTATCGGTTGAGACAAACAGTGGCTCACCGGTAGTAATATCCACGTAAATTCCCTCACGAAATTCGTTCCAATACTCATTATTAAACGGACGTTCGGTAGCGTTGTGCTGTGTCACGTCATATTGTAACTTCGTTAGCGTTTTTTTAAGCTCGGCAGCGTCAGCCTTTTGGTATGTTTTCGCCTTGGGTGCCGGATTGGCGTTCTTTGCCAATTCAAATAGTTTAGGGTTGATGTGACAATAGCCACCGGGGTTCTTATCTAAGTAATCTTGATGGTATCGTTCGGCATCGTAAAAGTTTTTTAGCGGCAAGTTTTCCACAACAACGGGCTTGGTGTGCTGCTTTGCCAAATCGTTTAGCGCTTGTCGGATAATCTTTTCATCGGCTTTGTCAGTAAAATAGATACCGGTGCGATAACGCGTCCCTTTGTCGTTACCTTGTTTGTTAAGGCTGGTAGGGTCAATCGTTTTGAAGAACAACTCCAACAGCAATTCGAGCGACACTTCCTGCGGTTGGTACACCACTTTCACCGTTTCGGTAAAGCCCGTCAGGTCAGTGTACACTTGTTCGTACGTTGGGTTTTGAGTGTTTCCGTTGGCGTACCCCACTTGCGTAGATACCACACCGCGCACCTGTTTAAAGAAATGCTCCGTCCCCCAAAAGCACCCTCCTGCAAAATATATTTCCTTAGTGTTTTTCATTTGCATTACTTTTAAGCGTTCAGTCTTTTTATTTGCGTACAAATAGGTTATTGTCAGCAACAATACGGCACTTAATGCCATTACAAAGGTAGTTATTTTTTTCATTTGCGTCAATTATTAGCGTTATTTTTTTCAACATTCCCTAAAACCATTACTCCGAAGCCGAGCAGTAGCAAGTCTTTCAGAATAAAGAAATCCGTTACCGGCACCCCGTCCACCACCTGCCACATCTTGGGCGTTGTGAACAAATAACTGAGCGTCACCAAAAACGTTACGAGCATCGCTATGCCTACATATTTTCGCAAAGGCGGAAACTTCGGCGTGAGTAGCACCCCAACGGCAGTGGCAATTTCAATCAGCCCGATAAGGTTCGAAACCTGTTGCACGCTAAACACTTCATACGCCCAAAAGGTTAAAAAGTGGTGCTTTACAAGCGGTTCAATGGCTTTTGCTTCGGTGGGCGTGAACTTGAAAATCCCAATCCAAAGCAACAAAAGCGCCGTTCCGAAAAGCGAAATATAATATCCCGCCCAAAAGAGCTTCCGTTGCGGAAACAAACAAAACTGTGTACTTTTCATTATCTTAAACTTTTTTAATGCTATTCGTTTGATAGATTAGTCGTGACGCAGTCGGTTTCCTGACAAAAATTTTTCACTTTTTTTAAAAATAGGTAATCGTATGGCGATGCACTTCAAGCTTTGTCAAAGTTTTCAACTTTGACAAAGCTACCCTACCCCCGAAACCCGCTGCTTCACATCGGGAATCGGTTGCCCAACATCCGGCATTGGTTGCTTCATCTTCGGCATTAGTTGCTTCACGTCAGGCATTCAATGCCAAATCATCGGCATTTCTTACTTCATTTCGGAAAATTGACGCTTCAATTTCTGTTGAAAATCGCACACCTCCGAAGCATCAAACGACACATCGGGCTGCTTGTGCGCTTGTTTGCGCATCAAATTATCAAGGTACGTCGCTTTTTGCCGGTATGAGCGACAAAGGTTACACCATATTAAATGAAAGCGCAACCGAAGTTTTTCAACAAACGACAACCTTCCGGCGAGCTGTTTCTCAATAAGAAACGACACTTCACTACACGGAAGAATCAAAAAATGGATAAGTTTTCTCATATTCATCATAGGGCATTTTGTTCCAAACATTCGCGAAGCTGTAACCGACTTCGCTGTAATATCTTCCAAAGATTAGTCGAAGAAACCCCCGTTTCCTGACAAACCGCTTCATTTTTTTTCTGTTCCAAATAATATAGTTTCACCAATGTCTTCCATCGCGGAGGCAGTTTTTCAATACAGTCATATAAGGCGCTTTCAACGTCCAGTTCTGCTTCAAAAGGCGTTTCCCAGCCTTGGGTTACCTCCCGATTTATCCAATCGCCGTTCTCATCAAAGAAATGTGAGACACTAATTTCGGCAGGTTGCTTGTACTTCACCCGATAAAAGTCGGCTATTTTATTACGAAGGATACTCTGCAACCACGTCAGCGGACTGCTTTCTTCTTTAAAGGTATGCAAGCGGGTGTATGCCGCCAAAAAAACTTCTTGAACGACATCTTGTGCCGCTTCTTTGTCCGAAAGCATATAACCGGCGCGTTGCAACAGCGCATCGGAGTAGCTTTCAATCCATCGTTGGAACTCTTTGTTCTGCTCGTGAGTCATTTTTTTCGCTTTTAAGGAATTTTTATCTACATAACGGGCAACCGCCTCCCGATGTTCCGCTTACAATAAACAAGCAAAACGGAAATTCGGGGCTTGTCCGTCGTTACACATAATTGTTATTTTTTTATTCTGAATCGCCAATAACCAACTAATTACCATTAATTTTCAGCATCAAGACGTATTTTTTTCATATCAGACGGCTTCGTTATCAAAAAAATCGCGCTTTTCAAAGTAATGCACCACGGCTTCCTTCATCAAAACCGATTGTTCACCGGGTTTGAGCGGCGGGAGTTCTTCCACGAGCGCATAGTGCGGCCATCCGTCGGGGTCGGTGTACTCAAAACGGTAATAGCCGTAAGGTTCAAGCAGCTTGCAAATGGCAATGTGCATCAAGTTTACCTTTTCGTCCTTTTTGAATTTGCGTTTTATCTGCCCGAGTTCCTGTATGCCTATCAGGTAGATAATTCCTTCCAAATCTAAGGTTTCGCCTTCGGTAAATGTTTGTGAAAGCCGGCGCACAACCTCCTCCCAACGGCGTTTTAATTGTTCATCTCTTGCCATTTTTTGTTATATTTTCGGTTCTATGTTGCGCGGATTGGGTCGGTAACCTTCCAGTAACGCATCGTTTTCCATCAGGAACGGCTTGGCTTGGGATTGCCCCTTATCTACGTCGTATCGGTTCATCAGGTAATCGTTCAACTCGGTTCGGTTATTGAATTTGATGGCTTGGTAAGGCTCATCGAACGCCAATTTTTCAATAAAGAGCAATTTGTTGTTTTCTGTCGGAAGCAGAAGCCCCACGTGACCGATAAAAAGATAGATATCGGCAGGGTCATCACTAAAAACCGAATGAAAAACAACACTCACCAGCGATGCTTTCGAGGCATCACCCGTATGAAGGAAACGAATACCGCGCTCACTGAATGCCTCCTGCATTTTTTGCAAATGACGGGCAACATCTTTATGATTTTCAGCAGGAACAGAAGCAAAAAGAGCCATAAAATTAGCTTCTTCGGCTTGGGTTAATGTTTTTTGGGCATTGGTTTTCAAGGCATCGGCATCAATAAGTAGGTTTTTGGCTTTTTCTTGCATCGGATTACCTACCGAAATCAAATCACGAAACAACCCAAATGAGGTAAGCCTGCAATTATACCCCGGAAAAACCGGATGTTTGGCTTCCCATCGGGTGATAATCTTCCCTACGTCATATGCAACTTCCAACGAATCAGACATTACAAAGCCATCGGCAACAAGACCTGCCTCACCAACGGTTTGATTAAAATCCGTAACCACTTCAAGGAAATCATCGGCATACGTTTGCCGCACTCCACCGGCAATAAGTGCCTCTCTAACGAAATTTTGTGTAGGTTTATCTACCAGATTTGAATATTCAATGGTTTTCAGAAAAGGTTGCTCAACAACTTCCGATGAAACCGCATCATTTTTAGCTTTTTTACCCTGCGGATTATCGCACCCCGCACCAAGAATTGCCAACAAGGCAACCAGAAAAGTCTTTTTCATCATTATATTTTTATTTTTACCAGACAAAATTATAAAAATACTTTAATTATATAGTATTTTCTCACACTTTTTATCGTCTTGACCTATTATATTTCAAACATAACCGCCAAGAAACAAGCAATTACCTGCATTATTTAATAAAAGGTCACAAAGAAACGATTTAATACCGCCATTCTTTAACAAAAGGTCAGCAATAAATGTTCCAAAGGCATTTAAAAACAATTTATAGGCTACAAGAAATCATATTTGACCGACAAGAAATCACATTTGACCGGTAATAAATCATATCTGACTGCCGATAAATGATTTTTTACCGGTAAGAAATGAATTATAGTCGGCAAAACCCTTCTTATAAGCCATAAAATAACCTAAAACGGTACTTTTTACATCAAAATAAGCCATCTAAAAAGCAAAAAAACCAGTAAAACACCTTAAAACTGCCATAAAACCCAATTTATTTACAACCAAAATAGATTTATTGGCAGTTAAAATCCATTTATTGGTGGTTGTTATTGAAAAACACTAAAAGAGGTAACCATTACTGATTACCCCTTTCCATTAATCATAAAACCATTATGAATGACAAGTAATTTAAACCCTTAAATTATAGTTTCTTTTTAACGGCTACCTCTTGGAACGCCTCAACTACGTCGCCTTCTTTGATGTCGTTGTAGTTTTTAATCTGCAATCCGCAGTCATATCCTTTTGAAACTTCCTTCACATCGTCTTTAAAGCGTTTAAGTGACGAAAGCTCGCCGGTATAAATGACCACATTCTCGCGGATAAGGCGTATCTTTGAGTTCCGGAATATCTTCCCATCGGTAACCATACAGCCCGCAATGGTTCCGACTTTCGAAATTTTGAAGAGTTCTCGAATCTCAACGGTTCCGGTAACTTCCTCTTTAAACACGGGTGAAAGCATTCCTTCCATCGCGTCTTTCAGGTCGTTGATGGCGTCGTAAATGATGGAATAGGTTCGGATATCTATCTCCTCACGGTCAGCCAATGCGCGTGCATTTGCCATCGGACGCACGTTAAACCCGATAATGATGGCATCGGAAGCCGAAGCCAACAACACATCTGATTCGGTAATCGCCCCTACTCCTTTGTGAATGATAGACACTTGAATCTCTTCGGTTGATAGCTTTTGGAACGAGTCGGTAAGGGCTTCTACCGAGCCGTCCACGTCTCCTTTGAGGATAATATTGAGTTGTTTAAAGTCGCCCAAGGCAATTCGGCGTCCAATCTCATCAAGTGTGATGTGGCGTTGTGTCCGCACCGATTGTTCGCGTTGTAATTGTGCGCGTTTGGCAACAATTTGCTTGGCTTCGCGTTCATCTTCAAACACATAGAATTTATCGCCGGCTTGTGGCGCTCCGTCCAACCCGAGTATGGAAATCGGTGTTGAAGGACCTGCGGTTTTTACTTTCTTACCGCGTTCGTCGTGCATCGCACGGATTTTTCCGGAGTTAGTTCCGGCAAGCACATAGTCGCCCACGTGCAACGTTCCGGCTTCAACCAACACGGTAGAAACATAACCGCGCCCTTTGTCAAGCGATGCTTCAACCACCGTACCCACTGCGCGTTTGTTGGGGTTGGCTTTGAGTTCTAAAAGTTCGGCTTCAAGCAATACTTTTTCCAAAAGCTCTTGAACGCCAATACCTTGCTTGGCAGAAATGTCTTGCGACTGGATTTTCCCACCCCAATCTTCTACCAAAAGGTTCATTCCGGCAAGTCGTTCTTTAATCTTTTCCGGATTTGCCGTAGGTTTATCTATTTTATTGATAGCGAAAATAATAGGCACACCGGCAGCTTGTGCGTGGCTGATAGCCTCTTTGGTTTGCGGCATCACATCGTCATCGGCAGCCACCACGATAATGGCAATATCGGTAACTTTGGTTCCGCGCGCACGCATTGCGGTAAACGCCTCGTGCCCGGGGGTATCCAAGAAGGTGATTCGCTCGCCGTTCTCCAACTTAACACTATAAGCACCAATATGTTGGGTAATTCCTCCGCTCTCACCAGCAATTACGTTTTCTTTACGGATATAATCCAAAAGCGATGTTTTTCCGTGGTCAACGTGCCCCATAACGGTTACGATAGGCGCACGCGGCTTCAAATCGTCAGCGGCATCTTCTTCCACTTGGATTGACTCTTCGATGTCGGCAGTGGCAAATTCCACCTCAAAACCGAATTCATCAGCCACAATAGTCAGAGTTTCAGCATCTAAGCGTTGATTCATCGTAACCATAATGCCGAGCGACATACAAGCACCGATAACTCTGTTGATAGGCACGTCCATCATCGTAGCGAGTTCGTTTACGGTAACAAACTCGGTTACTTTCAGGATTTTTTCTTCTTGTTCAAGTTGTGCCAACTCATTTTCAGCCTTTTGGCGGTGTGAATCACGCTTTTCTTTACGGTACTTCGCTCCTTTTGACTTATTGCTTTTACCTTGTAATTTCTCTAAGGTTTCACGTACTTGCTTTTGAACTTCTTCATCGGTAGGTTCAACTTTGGTAAAGATTTTTCCTTTTTTGTTGTTACCTTTGCCTTCTTTTTTGTTGTTATTATTTGAAGTAGAAGCTGTTGTATCTTCTTTTCGGATACGTTTGCGTTTGCGTTTTTCGGCATTGTCTTCACCTGCTTTTTGCGTATCGGCAGGTTTGGCATCTTTTTTATCGCCTGCTTTTTTCTTCTTCTTTTTCTTCTTTTCAAACTGACTTAAATCAATCTTCTCGCCCACCAACTTGGGACCGGTAAGTTTCTGATATTGTGTTTCAATTACTCCAGTTTCAGGTTCTTCGGTAGGTTTTTCATCTTTTTTGGCTTTTTGAATTTCTTTTACCTTTTTCGGATGATTTTGCTGATTGTTTTGCGCTTTTTGGTTTTGAGGATGTTTGTCTTTTTGAGGGAATTCTGTTTTCTTTTTGGGTTGCTCTTTATCCGTTTCGGGCTGAACAACATCGTTTTTAACCACTTCGGGTTGCACTTCTTCTTTCAAAGGCTCGGCTTTTTGAACGTTGACTTCGGCTTGGGGCGCTACGCTCTTAACTTCAACTTCGGGAATTTCAGGCTTTTGCTCAACCACCTGTTGAGCCGGTTTTTCCTCTTTTTTGGGTTCGAGGTCAATTTTCCCGACGGTTTTAATTCCGGCAACAGTTGCCTTAGCACGAATTATTTCTTGCTCTTGTGCCTTACGTTTGCGCTCATTTTCCTTTTCTTGTTCAATGCGAATCGCTTCGCGCTCTTTGCGCTGATCTTCAACAATTTCCTTTGAAACTTCACGCTTGCTTTTATCTGCATTGAATTTATCGGACAAAAACTTCACGGCTTCACCCGAAATTTTCGTATTCGGATTTGCCTCAATTTCAAGCCCTTTTTCTTTTGTTAGATAATCAATCGCCGTATCCAAAGAAATGTTGAATTCCTTTAAAATTTTACTTAATCTTGTAATTCCCTCGCTCATATATTTTATGTTTTGCAACAAGCCCTCCAACCGCTCATTGCTTTATAAACCTCAATTTTGTGTTGTGTTATTTGGTTGTGAAACTGACCTAAATCATTAGTCTTCAAACTCTTCTTCTAAAACTTTGATAACCTCACGAATGGTTTCTTCTTCAAGGTCGGTGCGTTTCATCAGGTCAGAAACTTCAAGTTCCAGAATACTTTTTGCCGTGTCAAGCCCTGCTTTTTGGAATTCTTCAATCACCCAGCCTTCAATTTCGTCATCAAACTCACTGAGTTCAATATCTTCGTCATTAAGCCCCTCGCGATACACGTCGATTTCATATCCACTTAACTGACTGGCTAATCGGATATTATACCCCGATTTCCCGATGGCTTTTGACACCTCTTCGGGTTGTAAAAATACCTCGGCGCGTTTTTCTTCCTCGTGAATGGTTACCGAATTTACTTTTGCAGGAGCCAACGCCCGCGCAATAAGCAACGAGGCGTTTGAGGTGTAATTAATCACGTCAATATTCTCATTTCCAAGCTCTCTGACAATTCCGTGAATGCGCGAACCACGCACTCCCACGCAAGCCCCCACGGCATCGATACGGTCATCGAACGAATCAACCGCCACTTTGGCTTTTTCACCTGGAATCCGCACCACTTTGTGGATGGTTATTAACCCGTCCATCACTTCGGGGATTTCCTGTTCAAACAACCGCTCTAAAAATAAGGGCGATGTTCTTGACATTATGATAGATGGTTTGTTTCCTTTAAGCTCAACCTGCTCAATCACACCGCGAACGTGTTCGCCTTTTTTGAAAAAATCAGACGGAATTTGTTTTTCTTTCGGAAGCACAATTTCGTTACCTTCATCGTCCAATAAAATCACGGCACGATGTCTAATGTGGTGTACCTCAGCTGTATAAACCTGCCCCACTAAATCTTTGAATCGGCGGTAAATAGTGGTACTGTCATACTCGTGTATTTTTGAAATCAAGTTTTGACGCAATGCCAAAATAGCTCTGCGCCCTAAACTAACGATTTTAATTTCTTCCGATACATCTTCACCTACCTCAAAATCAGGTTCAATTTTTCGAGCTTCAGAAAGTGAAATCTCTTGATTTTCACTAACTACGGCTCCGTCTTCAACCACTACACGGTTTCTGAATATCTGTAAATCACCTTTATCGGGGTTAATGATTATGTCAAAGTTATCATCTGAACCATATTTCTTTTTCAAAGTATTTCGGAATACTTCTTCTAAAATTGCCATCAAAGTCTCACGATTAATGAGTTTGTCGTCTCTAAACTCTGAAAAAGACTCTATTAATTCAAGATTATCCATACTATTTTTATTAAAATTTAATGACTACTTTTGTTTCTTTTATATCACTCAAAGCAAATGAATGCTCTCTTTTAACGGTTATTTTTCCTTTCCCTACGGGCTTAGGCTCGCGAGTTTCGGTTTCTAAGATAACATTGGCATTTTCAAGGTTTTTTAACAAGCCTTCGTGTTTTTTGCCATCAAGAGTTAAAACCTCAACGGTACGCCCGATGTTTTTCACGTACTGCCGTTCCAACTTAAAGGGTTCGGTTGCCCCGAAAGAAGTTACTTCAATTGAAAAATCAACCGCTTCCCTATCCAAATTGTGTTCAACGGCACGGCTTACCGCAATGCAATCATCAATCCCTACACCCTGATCACCGTCAATAACCACCCGAACGGCATTATCAGCCGACACTGTTATGTCGATTAAAAACAACTGCGGATTTTCAGACAACGCACTGTTTACCAATTCTTTAACCTGCTCCTTAAAACTCATATTTCTATAAAAAGAGGGGACTCTATGTCCCCTCAAATCTTCATTTTTCAGGTGCAAAGATACATCTTTTTTTAAAAAACAAAGAAAAAATGCAAAATTATTTTGTTTTTTCATTTTTATGTCATACCTTTACAAAAAGTTTTAAAGGCTTTTTTTATCACAAAAATAAAACCAATTTCACGAGCTATAAAAACAATATAACCCACTAAAAAAGTATGATTTACAAAATAAAATATTAACTTTAAAAAAGAGTTGCGATGAAAAAAATTCTTGTTACCACCGATTTTTCTGAAAAATCAATTGCTTCATTAAAGGTTGCCATTGAGTTGGCAAAACGCCAAGAAGCCGAAATTTTTCTGTTACACGCCCTTGAATTGCCTTTCCGTTTTATGACACAAGAGCACTCATCAGTGCCTGAGGCAATGTATTTTCTAAATCTTTCAAAACAACGATTTGCCGATGTTAAGAAGGAATTCTGCCAAGACATTGAAATAAACGACATTATCGAAACCGGTCCATTGGCAAATGCCGTTGAAGACGCCATCGAAAAGTATGGAATTGATCTTGTTTTTATGGGGTCAAACGGAGCTTCCGGCTCAAAAGAACTTTTCATAGGTTCAAATGCCGAAAAGGTTATTCGCTCAGCCAGTGTACCTGTGTTAGTAATCAAAAATCCGGACGAAAAACTTGACATTAAACACATTATGTTTGGTTGTGATTTCACACAACGCTTTTTAAAACCTTTTGAAAAAGCCGTGAAATTCGCACAACTTTTCAACGCCAAAGTAGACTTGGTTTTTGTCAATACACCTTATCAGTTTTTGACGACCATTGAAATTAACGAGCGTATGAAAACGTTTTTGGACAGCCAAAAATCATCATTAAAAGACTTTGAAACACACGTTTACAACGACATCCGTGTGGAAACGGGAATTTTAAATTACGTAGCCGAAAACAACATCGACCTAATTTGTATGTTCCCGAGCGGACGTAAAGGAATCGCCCATTTCTTCAACGGAAGTATCAGTAGCGATTTGGTAAACCACGCCACAAAACCCGTGCTTACCATCAAAATGTAAGATTTTTAGCTTAAAAATCACAAAACCCCGTTAATACAACCATTTTTAACGGGGTTTTGCACATAATAGTATGGTGCGCTAAAAAGGTTTTAAACAAAAAAATGCGTTTGCGAAACGCTATTTCAAAAAATATACTACTTTTGCCAAAAATCAACTTGTTTTTTATACGAAATGAAACATATTTTGCCCGAAAAACACTATTATACCATTGGTGAAGTTGCCAAACATCTTGATGTAAACACTTCATTATTACGTTTTTGGGAAAAAGAATTCGATATTATCAACCCAAAAAAGAACGCCAAAGGCAGCCGAAAATTTTCCGGTGAAGATGTTAAAAAATTGCAACTCATCTATCATTTGGTAAAGGAAAAAGGCTACACGCTGGAAGGCGCACGACAAAAACTAAAAGAAGACAAACAGAAAACGCTTTCCAATTACGAAATCATTGAAAAATTGGAACGCGTAAAACAAATGTTAATAACCTTAAAACAAGAACTTTAAAATTAATTAACACTAAAATAAATATATTAAAATGAAAAAATGGTTACCTATTATCGTTATTGTTGCTCTTGTGTTTATCATATTCCGTTGGGGAGTAGGCATTAGCAACACGATGGTTGAAATGAACGGAAATGCTCAAAAACAATGGGCAAACGTAGAAAGTGCTTACCAACGCCGAAGCGACCTTATCGGAAATTTGGTAAAAACCGTGCAAGGTGCTGCCGATTTTGAACGCGGAACGCTTAAAGACGTTATCGAAGCCCGAGCCAAAGCCACTTCCGTAAACATTGATGCTTCAAACCTTACCGCCGAAAATATGGCGCAATTTCAAGAAGCCCAGTCCGGTTTATCATCGGCATTATCCAAATTATTGGTTTCGGTGGAACGCTATCCCGACCTGAAGGCCAATCAAAACTTTTTGGAATTGCAATCACAAATTGAAGGTACCGAAAACCGCATCAACGTGGAACGCAACCGTTTTAACGACGTGGCAGGAAATTACAATATTTACATCAAAAAATTCCCGAACAGCTTTATCGCAGGCTTTGGCGGACACCAACCAATGACGCTCTTCAAAGCCGAAAAAGGAGCCGAAAAAGCACCGGAGGTGGAATTTAATTTCAAATAGAAATGCCTGTAAATCAATTTTTAACATCTGAACAGGAACAAGCAATTGTTGAAGCCATCCGCCAAGCCGAGAAACGCACTTCGGGCGAAATACGCGTGCATCTAGAAAACACCTCCACAACCGACCCCTATGAGCGGGCAATGGAAGTATTCCAAAAACTGGAAATGCACCAAACCGCCAACCGAAACGGCGTGCTGTTTTACTTTGCCGTGGACGACCGTTCGTTTGTTATCTTTGGCGATGAGGGTATTAATCAGGTGGTGCCTCCCGATTTTTGGGAATCTACCAAAAACGAAATGCTTCATCACTTTCAAAAAGCCGAATTTCACAACGGAATCATAGCCGGAATTTTAAAAGCAGGCGAAGCACTCAAAGTCTATTTCCCCTACCAAAGCGGAAATGACAGTAATGAGCTGCCTGACGAAATTTCAAAGGGAAATATTTAAACATTTTTACAAAAACCTTTGCCAAAGTGAAAAACTTTGGCAAAGGAATTCTACAAAACAACAATCTACTAAAAAACAACAATTTACAATATTTTGAAAAAAATTCTGTACATATTATTTTTTGCAATCCACACGGTTTTTTCACAATCCGTTCCTAAAAAATTATTCCCTGACCGTGCGGTGCAAGATTACGTAGGATTGCTTTCTTCTTCCGAGCAAAATCAGTTGAATGTCAAGCTAAAACACTATGCCGATTCCACCTCAACCGGAATTGTGATTGCCATTTTAAAAGATGTTGAAGACGACATTAACTTTCAGGCGGCACAGATGCTTTCACAATGGGGCATCGGGCAGAAAGACAAAAACAACGGCATATTACTCCTAATGGCTGTTAATCAACGAAAAATAGCCATTTCAACAGGTTACGGCGTAGAAGACCGCCTCACCGATGCGCTCAGCAGACGCATTATTGAACGACACATACTCCCCAATTTCAGAAGGCAGGATTACTACACCGGTTTTGACCAAGGAACGACAGCCATAATACAAACACTATCAGGCACTTATAAAAATGACCGTTCAACAAACGATGGCGACATAACACCTATTGTTATCTTCCTGATTGCACTACTGATTTTCATCATTCTGATGTTAATTTTTGGAAAAAAGAACAACCAGAACGGAAACGACAACCATCGTGGCGGCGGCTTTGATTTGGCTGATTTTATCATATTGAGTAGCTTAGGTCGTTCATCATCAGGCGGTTTTGGAAGTTTTGGCAGTGACAGAAGCGGTGGTGGCTTCGGCGGTTTTGGCGGCTTCGGTGGAGGTTTAGGTGGGGGCGGGGGCGCTTCCGGAAGTTGGTAATTTTTCAAAAATTACTTTTTTAACTAAAATCCGAAGAAAATCATATTTTATCACCATACTTATTGCTAAATTAAAAATGTTTTATGTTAAAACAATGTCAACCCAATAAAATTTGTCGATTTTTCATTTTTATTTCTTAAAACACATTGATTTTAAGCAATTTATTACTCGCTGATTTTGTGTTAGTTACACAATAATTAAAAACAAACAACAACAAATCAAACAGTTAAATAAATGTTATTTTTCTTTTTTCTTAAAAAGAATTTTATACATTTGGATCAGAAATTTAAAATATTTTTTTTATGAGTAAAGCACTTTTAATTTTAGTAGTATCCTTTTTCTGTTTATTTGTTTCGTGTGTTAAAACACAGAATAATGAAGGTGAAAACAGTAAGGCAAGAGAGTTACGAACTAGCCTTGTTACAGGTAAAAGTTCAGAAGAGATTAGAAACATCTTTAAATCAGCATCTTTTGAAACCAAACAAACACTTTGGGCAGACAAGATGGATTATCTTTTGGAACAGGAATTTAATGATGAAATAAAACAAAATATCCAAATTTTGAAAAATTTCATTAAAGATTTTGGTAACAAAGACAAGTATGAAGAATTTAATGAAGCCGTTATTCGCTTAGCTGAATTAGTACCTAGTGATGATTTTTCTTTGATGTTTGAATCACTGGATAATTACAATTTTTCAGGAGACTTCATTGGCAAAGAAAAGGTTTCAAAAGAATTCATAACACACATACACAGTTTAAAATCCTCTTATTATATGGGAGGGAAAATTGATCCAAAAGTAGCACGACTTGCTTGTCATTGTAGATGGTGTTGGTTTGAAAGTGTAGCAGGTACAACCACTAGAAATTGCGATGAATCTGATTTGGGGTGTGGTTTTCTATGGTTGCAAAGTTGCAATAGAAGAGGGCGATCATAATTCAATTAAATCAATTGTATGAAACAGAACATTAAGTACAGTTTGATAGGCATTGGGCTTTATCTGCTGGCAGGAATTATTTTTTACGGGTATCACCCGTATATGTTGCCTACTTTTTTGGCAATGATGGCGGTTGTTTCATTTTTTACACTTAAAAAGAAAAATGAGAATCAGGTGCGTAACGGCTTGTTGTGGGCAAACCTCCCTATTTTGGTATTGTTGCTTGTAACTTCTTTATTTTCAGGAACTTTCAGAGCAGCTCTTCCGTATTTGATTTTTGCCCCGATGGTGGCAATGTTGGTATATTATGCCATTTTCCCCAACAAACGAATTGCTATTTTCGCAGGAATTTTGGTGATTATTGTAATTAGTCTACTTACTTTCAATACCATTTCGGGAAATGATGTAGCTTTTGACAATAGTTATATAGAAATGTATCGCCAACTTATCGTAAAACGATAGTTTTTAAGATTTTTTTGATTATTTTTGCCACTACCAAAACACCGGTAGTGGCATTTTAATTTACTCACTATGAACAAAATATATTACCTAAGCAGTTGTGATACGTGCAAGCGTATTTTAAAAGAATTGGAACTTACTCAAATAATTGAATTACAGGACATTAAGAAAAATCCGATTTCAGAAAGCGAACTTGAATTTTTAAAGGAGAAAATTGGAAGCTACGAAAAGCTGTTCAATAAACGCTCGCAACTTTACAAACAGCGCAACCTGAAAGACCAAAACTTAACCGAAAACGATTATAAAAACCTAATTTTGGAGCATTACACATTTCTGATTCGCCCGGTTATTATTGTTGATAATCAGATTTTTGCAGGAAATTCAACCAAAGTCATTTCCGAAGCCAAGCAAAAGCTACATAACCAATAAGTTACAACCCCTGATGTCGGCATTGTCAAATCTGCCTAAAATCTCGAACGTATTGTCATTGTGCACTTTACCTAAATCTTGCGTGGCAATAAAACTGCACGAATGCACATTTGCCAAATCAATGACATTCACACCGCCGCTTTTCCCCTGCGGAAGGAAAGAAAGTGCGTCGTTCGTGTCGCGAATCAGGATTTTCATCCAAGGTACGGACTTGAAAATGCCGCTACCCTGCGAGTAGCCTTGCGAGAGTAATTCCGTCATACCATACTCAGAATGAATGTGTTTCACTCCAAAACCATCGCTTAAAATCTGATGTAATTCTTCACGAATGAGTTCTTTTCGTCTGCCTTTCATTCCGCCGGTTTCCATTACAATGGTATTTTTTAACGTAAATCGATGTTTTTCAATCAAATCCAACAAAGCAAACGACACGCCGATGAGCAAGGTTTTTTGTCCTGCTGCGTCCAATTTGCGAATAATTTCCGCCAAAGTATCCAATTCGTGAAGATAAAACCCGCTGTTTTCGTTTTTTGATTCCCTGATAAGGGCTTCGGTCATATAAATCAAGGAAGAACCCGACCGCTCCAAATAAGACGGAAGCAGTGCCAAAACAGCATAATCAGAAGGCTTTCCGTAAAACAATTCAAATCCTTTTCGGAAACTTTGCTCGTAAACCGAAACATCTTTCACAAAGTGCTTGGAAGTAACCATTCCTGTGGTGCCGCTGCTGGTAAACAACTGTTGCTCTGCATCTTCTCCGCAAAAAACACGCTTCGATTTGAAAAACTCAATCGGCAAAAAAGGAATCTCGCTCACAGAAAAAACTGTGTCGGGGCTTCTTTTTAAATGCTTGCAGAACGAATTATACACCGCATTGTGCTTGAACTGATAACGAAAAACAGCCAAAGCCACTTCCGTGAATTCGGCTTCCGTGGTGATGTTAAAAATGCGTTCGGTTAAAGTCATTGTTTTTGTTTTTAAGGAAGAAACTCCTTCCTGTCGGGGCAAAGATACTGACTTTATCACAAAAATAAAACTGCCCGATAATCATCGGGCAGTTTTGAAGCGTAATTGTCAATATTTATTGTAATGTAAAAGTAGTTTTCGCGCGGATATCTTTGGACGAGCTGCCCAATAACACCTCAAAATCACCCGATTCGGCAACCCACTCGTGTTTTTTATCATCGAAGAAGGAAAGCGCCTCTTTGTCGATGGTGAAAGTTACGGTTTTGCTCTCGCCGGCTTTCAAATACACCTTCTCGAAACCTTTCAGCTCCTTGTAGGGGCGCAACACGGACGACTTGACATCGCGAATGTAAAGCTGCACCACTTCGGCTCCGGATTTGCTTCCGGTATTCTTTATGGAAACGGAAATTATTAGAGACTCGTCAGCGGTCATTGTCTTCTTGCTTAGCGTGGCATTGGCATAGCGGAACGTTGTATATGAAAGCCCGTGACCAAATGGGAACAAAGGCTTGATGTTCTTGGTATCTGCCCAACGGTATCCCACCAAAATACCTTCGCGGTAGGTCTCGTTTTCAGCGCCGGGGTATTCGCCCATAGCGTGTGCCCCATTGTCTTCCAGTTTTACGGGGAACGTAAAAGGCAACTTACCGGAGGGGTTCACATCTCCTGAGAGAATATCTGCCAAAGCATTACCCGCTTCTGAACCCAAGTACCAATTCTGCACGATAGCCGGCACTTGCTCTACCCACGGCATAGCCACGGCATTTCCGGATATAAGCACTACGATAAGGTTTTTATTCGCTTTGGCAAGTGCGCTGATAACGGCATCTTGCCCGTAAGGCAACCCGTAGGATTTGCGGTCATTCCCTTCGCAATCTTGCCCATCGTGCTTGTTCAAGCCTCCTACAAAAATGACATAGTCGGCAGTCTTCGCTACTTTTACCGCTTCGGCGATAAGCTCGGCTTCGGAACGGCTTTCGGTTAGGTTCTGATTGGCACTTACCCCATCTTGGTCTTTATAATCGTTGCTGGCATAACCGCGTGCATACACCACCTCTGCTTTATTCCCGATACGTGCTTTAAGTCCATCAAACGGAAGTACCTCGTGCGTGGCTTTGAGCGATGAACTTCCGCCACCAACTGTCATTACCTTAATGGCATTCTCGCCTATAATGGCGATACGCTTGGCTTTATCCAGATTAAGAGGCAGTAGGTTCTTTTCATTTTTCAACAACACGATACCCTCCTGACCTATCTTTCGTGCAGCAGCAAAATGCTCGGGCGATGCAAAAGAACCGTAAGGGCGACCGGCTTTCATATTGGTTCGGAAGATTAAACGCAAAATGTTACGAGCTTTTTCATTAACAACCTCCTCGCTGATTTCGCCCGATTTAAGCTTTTGCAGGAAGGGAGTTGCCAGATAATAGCTATCGTAGGCATTCTTGGTATTTTGCGTAAGCCCGTCTGTCCACGTGCCGAACTCAATATCCAAGCCGTGGAGGGCAGCGTGTTCCGTGTTGTTCACCCCGCCCCAATCGGAGATAACAGCGCCGTCAAACTTCCACTCCTTCCGTAAGATATCGACCAGCAAGTATTTGTTCTGGCTCGCCCACTGGTCTTTGTACTTATTGTACGCACCCATTATCGACCAAGTTTTCCCTTGTTGAACGGCAGCCTTAAACGCCGGTAGGTATATCTCGTAAAGCGCTCGGTCATCAACTATCACGTTTACCGTATGCCGATTTATTTCCTGATTGTTAAGCGCAAAGTGCTTCACACAGGCAGCCACGCCTTGTGATTGTACACCTTCGATATAGGGAACAACCATCTTTGATGCCAGATAGGGGTCTTCACCCATATATTCAAAGTTACGACCGTTTAAAGGTGTGCGATAAATGTTTATGCCGGGACCCAGCAACACGTTTTTATTGCGGTAGCGAGCTTCGGCTCCTATCGACTTACCGTATAACATTGCCATCTTGGGGTTCCAGCTGGCAGCCAAACAGGTGAGTGCCGGAAAGGCGGTACAGGAGTCATTCGTCCAGCCTGCTTGATTCCACTCATCCCAAAGCACTTCGGGACGAATACCGTGCGGGCCATCGGTCATCCAATTCTCAGGGATACCCAAGCGCGGCACGCCCGGCGAGCTAAACTTTGACTGTGCGTGGCACATAGCCACTTTCTCTTCCAAGGTCATTCGCCTCAGGGCATCCTCAACACGCTCTTCGATAGGAGCCCTATCGTTCAGGTAGGTAGGCAACTGCTGTTGCGCTGCAAGACCTGTGCTAAGGCTAAGAGCTAAAAATGTTTTTATCAGAGTTCTTTTCATTATGCTATGAATTTACGATTAATTACATTACAAAATAGTGTGCTTTGCCCAAAGGCGAAAGCCGTCAGGTACTTCAACATTGAAATGCCGAAGTGCTTGAACACTACATAACTGATGTTGTAATTAATGTAAAGGAAGCCGAAAGCCGTACGGCTCTTGAAGTGCGGTGTGTGCAACAAGCCCAACCTGTTTTAGCCGAGAAGAGACACTCTAAATAAAGGGCTTTTAATGCTCAATGGTTCAAAGTTTTGAAAGATGTTACCTGCTTTAAGAACCTAAAAGCCCCTTACCTGAATGCCATTTATTAATCTAAACAGTACAAGACTATGAAAAAGCAAAATTGATACGAATGTTAATTGCGTCAAGTTACGTAAAAGCAGTGCATTGAGGGGCAAAATTAGGTTTTGGGTATCGCTACCCTGTGAATTCTTAAATTATAATAATATGTCAAACCCCCCAAATGCAGTGCTTTTAACTGATTATTATAAAAATATTCTATGAAAAAATTATTTCCGCATAAACTAAACTTGATTTCAGCCCCTTCAATGAAGAGCAGTAGAGGAAAGCCTTTACGGCTTTCCTCCCCGCATTCCTCATTTTAGTAAACTTAAAATTATAAATGTTATGAAAAAGAATTTCCGATAGTTAGTTTCACAGCCCGCCGATGGCAAACGCACCGTGCGTACACCACCCAATTGTTTTGACGGCTATGAGAAACTCCAATCCGTAGTAACCCTACAAGGGAATTGCAATTAACAGTATGTTTCAGAACATAGCAAAAATGGTTACACATTACCATCTGTTCTTGATTTTGACAGCTACACCAACGGCAGATTGCCATTCTTTCGGATTTTTCACAGCCAACCCACAGGAAAGCTACCAAACTACCCGATAGTTTCCCAACCTGCCCATCAGCGGATTGGTAAAAACCGCAATGTTTCACAGCCAACCCACAGGAAAGCTACCAAACTACCCAATAGTTTCCCAACCTGCCCATCAGCGGATTGGTAAAAACCATAATTTTTTGCATCCTTCCATAAGAATAAACCCGAAACTATCCAATAATCTCCTTGTTGAAAGACAATTTAGTCGGCATCTTTTCCGAAAGTCGGCACATCAAAATCAATGAACATTCAAACACGCTTAAAGCGTTAAATGCTGTCGCGGACAAAATTACAAAAATTTTATTAAATACAACAATTAAATTCAAAAAAATTGTAAAAATACTTTCATTTTTTATAACTCCACACAACAAAACACCCATAAAGTGCAAACATATCAGCCTTTTACACACCGGCTGACTTACTTCCTTTATCTTAATTTTACAACTATTTCGGGTTGTCGTTAGCAGCCTTGGGCATTGCCAAGAGCAACGACAACTGTTTGTTTATTACTTCATCAAATACGGCTTGATGATTTCCGTCCAAAGTCGGTAACCTTCGGCGTTGAGATGCAGATTGTCTTCCACAAAAATATCTTTTCGAAGGTTTCCTTCGGCATCATACATCGTTTTGGTTATGTCGATGTAAGTATAATTTTGGTCGGCAGCATTAGCTTGTAACCAGCTGTTTACCAAAAGTTGGTCTTTCAGTTGGTCGGCTTTGTGTTCCGATGGTTTGAGCGACACCACAAAAAGCTGTGCATTCGGATAATCCTTTTTTAATTTGCTGATGAATATTCTGAAAAGGTCAAAACATTTCACAGCGGAAACACTTTCTTTGCTCGAACCCAAATCGTTTTCAACATACAGAAGTATCTTTTTAGGTTGATACCCCTTGGCTATCACCTTATAATAATAAAGCATATCGCGCAAGGTTGAGCCTCCATACGAACGCCTGATAATCTTCAAGGGAGCAAAATCCTCATAAATGGTTTTCCATAGGTTGATGGACGAACTGCCCAAGAAAAGCACGTCGCACGAGCGGTCTATTTTTCGATTTTCTTTCTTGTAAGCGTCAATATCGTGTTGATAACGTTTTATCCATTCGGTGCGGTCGCTTCTTTCAAAAGGGATATTTGCCCGAATGGTGGTTGTTTGTTGCCCCCACATCACAACACTTACAAAAAATACTAAAATTGGATATATTTTTCTCATTGGTTAAATTTTTATTGCTTTTACAGACGAATTATATATATTTTGATATTTTCTTTAAGAATTTTTGACGTTTTTCATCAGTAATTTTATTGGCAGCTCCACAATTGAGCCACTTTCCTTTTTTCACTCCTACACTTTTTAATGTATGATTGATAACTATTTTCCGTATGGCATCTCCACTAAAAAATTTCAAATAAAAAGTGGGCGCTGTTGCTGTTGTTATGATAAAAGCCTGTTCTATATTAGTCAATTTTCCTTTCAATGTACCTAATTTAGTCTCTTCATAAGCCAATGTTTTAAGAAAGACTTTATCAAAAAATCCTTTAACAATAGCAGGGACATTCCCCCACCAAATAGGAAAAATGAAGATCAATCGTTTAGCCTGTTTAAGATACTGTTGATACCGTAACACTTGTGGGTCAAGTGCTTCTCCTTTACTAAACAAGGCTAATTCTTCTTTGGAATACACAGGATTAAATTTTTCAGCATACAAATCAATTGTTCGATAAGCTCCTCCTCTGTTTTTTAATATTTTTTCGGTTTCTTGCAAAATAGCGTAATTAAAACTTTTTTCATAAGGATGCGCGTAAATAACAATTGTTTCGAATTCGGAACTTGCTTTTTTTTGCTGCACGTCTTTCATAAAGATTGTATTTCTATATAAGGTCTATTTCCAACGGAAAGAAGCCACGGCATTAGCCGGCACTTCACATCGGAAGGTTTTTGTGCCATCGGTTATGGTTACGATTTTATTTTCAGTTGCTTTGTTGAGCAAAACCAGTGCGTAGCTACCGTCATCATTAAGGAAGGAAGTACACAAAATTCCCTCAACATCAGTTAGTTGATGTGCGATGCGAACCGCATTGGGTTTAATAACTTTTGCCAAATGCCCGATAACGTAGTAATGCGAGTTGTGTGTCAGGGTTTTATAATCGGAAGCGATGTCCACCGCCCCAAAACAGGTTTTGCAACCCAATTCGCGATAAGGTCCGCCGTTTTCGTCCAAAAGTAAGTTCCAAACGATAACCGCCTTACACCAATTGTTGAGCGTCCCGATTCCGATTTGCTCCATATCATCCGCCAAACGATGGGAAAGATTTCTACCGTCATTCCATTTTCCTATGGAAGTTTCGGTAAAAATAAGTTCTTTGTCAGGAGCTTGATTATGAACGTATTCCAATTCAGAAAATTGCCCGCCGTAATTGTGATAGGCGCTGCCCGTAATGTACTGAGAAGCCTCTTTGTCGGCGTAAATATGAAGCGGATAATGCTTCTGTTCGGGCATATTGTCGTAGTTGTAATTATGGTCGAACAGATACACTTTTGTGTTTAATCCTGCCTGTTGCAAGGTTTTTCCCAGCGATTGTTTTACGAACGCAAGTTGTTCTTGCCACCCCATAAACATTGAAGCGGAATTACCCCGATTAAGCGGTTCGTTTTGGATTGTGATTGCCTCAATGGGAATGCCGTTTGCCTGCATTGCTTCAATCCATTTTACGAAATAACGTGCGTAATCGTCATAATATTTGGGGTTTAGATGTCCGCTTGTCCACTCGTTATGCGGTTTTAGTTCTTTGAGATTGTTCACCTTCATCCAGCGGGGTGCCGTCCAAGGTGAGCCGATAATTTTTACGGAAGGATTAATACGGATAATTTCCTTTAAAATCGGGATAATATACTGTGTATCTTCCTGTGCCAGTGCAAAATGCTCGATTCCTTCTTTATCACAACAAGTGTATTCACTCAGTGAAAAATCAGAACAGCCAATAGGCACGCGAATGTAACTCTGTGCCATTTTTTCGGGCGAAAACGTTTCGGTGAGAAAGGCGTTTCGGTCATTTTCTTCCATTTGGAAAAGATTAAAACAGGTTGAACCCGTAATTGCCGAACCAAAGCCATAAACCGATTGGAATTTCTCAGACGGATTGAGCCTAACGCAAGCCCCTTTTTCAGGAGTTTCGTTCAGAAATTCCAATTCCTCAAAATGAAAACTTTTAGTTCTGTCACCGCTTGAAACCCACACAGATACCCGCTCTGACGCAGTGTCAGAGGGGTCTGTTGGGTTGCCTTTCGGGTTGTTACACGCAGCGAACAACCCTACAAGGCAACTCAGATATGATAGAGAAATGCGTGTCATTAATAACCGGGGTTTTGAATGAGTTTTGGATTTTTATCGAGTTCAGTTTGTGGAATTGGGTATATGATTGATTGCTCAGTCATTGAATTCATTTTTAAACGTCCTGAATCAGTTGTGTTCAAAGCGTTCATCACCTCAATAACTTTCTCGTTACGAATTAAATCAAACCAACGATGCCCTTCAAAAGCCAATTCCATACGACGCTCTTTAAGCACGGCAGCTTTCATTGCTTCTTGTGATGCAGTAACGTTTGATGCCAAGGGAGGCAAATTCACTCTGGCTCGCACTTGATTTACCAATGCGGCAGCATCATTTAAATTCCCCATTGCCACTAAGGCTTCTGCTTTGAGCAATAAAATGTCAGCCAAACGCAACTTAATCACGCTGTTTGCATTTGAACGAAGTTTATACACGAACGGATAATTATCCTTCGGATAGTAATTTTCGTAATTAACTTTTTCGTACACAATGGATTGTTCTTTACGAATAACATCACCTTCGGAATCAAAATCAGCCATTAGTGAACGTGAAGGGGCTACCCATCTTCTCCAACTGATCGTGCTGTTGGCATTGAGATAGTTTTTACCTACAATACCGCCTACCCAACATCCGCCTCCTTGATATGAAATTTCAAAAATTGACTCAGATGAATTACGAAGCTTAACGTCTGTGCTTCCGGAATTAAGTTGGAACAAATCGGCATAATTAGCCACTAAACTATATCCTGACTGAATAACGGCATCACAATACTGCACAGTTTTAGCGTAATCACGAATTGGTTTTTCGGCATACACCTTTGCCAGAAGAGCATTAGCTACCCCCTTGGTTAACAAAAACTTATTAGACACATTTACGTTAGGAGCGTTTTGTAAAGCCTCTTCCAAATTAGCAACGATATCGGCATACACCTCCGAAACAGCATTTCTTTTTTCGGGATACAACAACGCATAAATTTCATCAATGTTATCAGAGGTGATTACAGGAATATTTTCAGCAGGAATGAGTGGTACATTACCCCACATACGCACCATTTCAAAGTACATCCAAGCACGAAAAATCTGTGCTTCGGCTTTCCATTGCTTGCGCTCACTATCTGTAAGAGACGTGTCTGTTACACCGTCAATATTAGCAATTACCATATTGGCTCGGGCTATTCCCGCTAAGTATCCTCTCCAATCACGTGCAATATTTGTATTGTCAGGAGCTTGTATGTTCTGTTCTACGGAAACTACGGGTAAATCGGTTGTTCCTGCATACGCATTATCAGAACGCACTTCAAAATTAGCCAAAGCATCAAGCATCCAATATTCTTGTCCGCTACCTTTGATATAAGTATAGATAGCATCATAAGCAGCCTTTATTTCAGCACGGGTAGTATACGTTGCGTCTTTATGACTTCTTGTTTTTTCGCTATAATCAGAGATGGGGTCTTTATCCAAACTACAAGAAGCCTGCAAGGCAACCAGTAAAACAAAAGGTATTATATATTTTTTCATCACTATCAAATTTTAAAATTCAACATTCACACCAAAAATAAATGTTTTGGTTTGCGGATATGTTCCCCAATCAATTCCCAACACAGGAGTATTGGCATTGGCAAACTGGTTCACTTCGGGGTCAAAGCCTTTGTAATTGGTTAGGGTAAATAAGTTTTGAGCCGTGAAATAAGGCTGTATTTTTCGGATTCCTAACCTTTCCAAACTTTGTGTAGGCACATTGTAAGAAAGCGTTACTGATTTCACACGAAGATATGAACCGTCTTCCACCCAACGAGAAGATGCCAAAATATTTTTTGTTCCGGCAAAAGCTCGTGGCACGTGTGTAATTTGTCCCGGAGTTGTCCAACGATGCAACACTTCTGTGGATTGGTTGCGTTGATTGTGCATACCTTCGGTTTCGATACGGGAAGCGTTGTAAATGTCATTTCCGTATGAACCTTGTAAAAACACGCTCAATGAAAAGTTTTTATACGAAAAATCATTGGTCAATCCAAAAGTAAAATCAGGGTTCGGGTCACCTATATAAGTTTTATCGCTAACCGTAACGCGCCCGTCTCCGTTTACGTCACGATACACAATATCACCCGTTTGCGGATTTACACCATCACTGATATAACCCCAAAATTGACCCAGTGGTTTGCCTTCTTCAAGACGAACAACCCGCTCGTTGGTAGCCTCAGAAGTTGGAGCGTAATAATATATTTTCTGTAATTTCAAACTTGTAAGTTTATTTCTGTTGAATGAGATATTAAAGTTTGTATTCCAGTTGAATTGCCCTACTAAATTACGGCTGTCAAGTGAAAATTCCAATCCTTTATTTTCCATTTCTCCTTCATTGCGATAAATAGACGGAATGGGTGAAGTGGCAGGAAGGTCCACATTCATCAACAAATCGGTTGTTTTTTTGTAGTATGCATCGGCTGAAAGAGACAACCGATTGTTAAACAACGCAATATCAATCCCGAAGTTGGTTTGTGTGGTTTTCTCCCAAGTCAAATCAGGGTTTGAAAACGATGAAGGTGTTAATGACACGTACGCATTTGCATTACCCGTTTCCCACCAATTGACACGAGTGATTTTATAGAGTTGTAAATATCCGTAAGAACCTATTCCGGCTTGGTTACCCACTTGTCCCCAGCCTCCGCGAAGTTTCAGCTCGGAAAGCCAAGAAACCTCTTTTAAGAAATCTTCGTTAGAAACTCTCCAACCCACTGAAACCGAAGGAAAATAACCCCAACGCTTGCCCGGTGCTAATTTTGAAGAACCATCGGCACGAAAATTAGCCGTAAGAAGATATTTACTATCATAATTGTAAGAAACACGCCCCAAATAAGACATCATTGCCCATTCGTACCCGCTCGTGCCCGTCAAATTAGGATCTATACGGTTTGCAGCATTGAGTGTTTTTATGTCTGATGATGAATAATGCGTTCCCTGTATGTAGCTTCTGTCATATTTGAAAGTAGTTCCGGAAGTTCCCGCCAAGAGTGACAAATTATGATTTCCGAAAGTTTTGTCAAACGTCAAGAGATTATCAAAGGTTAATTGCGTGGTGTTAATTCGCTCATCAACAGACTGACCGTGAAGTGTTTCACGACCATATCGAGACAAAACAGGGTCTGTCCAACGCGTATGTTTGTTATCAAGACGGTCTAACGCAAAAGAGCTTTTGAATTTCAAATTATCAGTAAAACTTATTATCGCTGAACCACCACCTACAAAACGGCTGTTTTTGTTCAAATTATCAGCATTTCGTGATATGTTTTCTACCGGATGGGTCATTCTTCCGCCGTAGAAGTTATCATAGTACTGCTCAGGTTTTTCAAGATTCCAAATAGGAGCGTAAGTTGGCGTATTAATAACCGAAAGCACCACCCCTGCTCTGTTAGCACCTTGTCCGGAAATAATGCTATTCGACACATAATCAGAATAAGAAAGATTCGTGCTGATTGCAAGCCAATTTTTCAACTTGTTTTCCAAGTTCATACGCACATTGTATCGTTCAAAAAACGAAGAACGGATTACCCCATCGTCTTTAACATAACCCCCGGAGATAAAATAATTACTCTTTTCAGTGGCATTTGAAACAGACACTTGATAATTACGGTTAAAACTAGTGCGGTATGTCTCTTTATGCCAGTTGGTTACATCTGTCAATCCGCTGGGTATGGTAGGCTTATTATTAACAAGCGAAGGTCGTGTTGCATCAATCTCATCCATCAACGTTTTGTATTGAGCTGCGTTGAGTGAATAGATTTGATTTGCTACTTCCGATACTCCGATGTAAGAACTAACCGACACTCTCGCTTCCCCTTGCTTACCACCTTTGGTAGTAATCAAAACTACACCATTAGCGGCACGCGAACCATAAATCGCTGATGATGAAGCATCTTTCAAGATTTGCATATCCTGAATGTCAGTCGGGGCAATGTTGTTGATGTCTTGCACCGGAATGCCGTCCACCACATAAAGCGGGTCGTTTGAAGCACTAATAGAGGTGTTTCCGCGAATGCGAACCGCCAAACCTTGTCCAGGCACACCGCTGGGTTGTACCACCTGAACTCCTGCCGCACGCCCTTGAATGGCTTGTGCCGCCGATGTAATGGGACGCTCGTCAATGTCTTTGGTGCTTACCGAAGTAATAGCGGTGGTAACGTCTCCTTTTTTCTGTGTTCCGTAACCAATTACGATAACTTCCTCTATTTCTTGCAATTCTTCTGTCATTTTCACGTTGATTGTAGCGGTTGTTACCCGCACGTCAAGGGTTTTGAAACCCACGAACGAAAATTCTAAAACGGCTCCCTGCGGAATGTCTTTCAGTTCGTATTTTCCGTCAAAATCGGTTGAAACACCTTTGGTTGTTCCTTTAACAACCACCGAAACGCCCGCAAGCGGCACGCCTGACGCGTCACTTACCGTTCCTGCCACGCGGGGTAGATGTTGTGCGTGTGCCAAAATCACACCGCCAAGCAGCAGAACTAAACTCATTAGATATTTTTTTACTACTTCCATAAATTAAAAATATTAAGTGGTTCGTTTAATTTTTTCCTGCTGAAAGAAATTGATTTCTTTCACACCTCAAAATTATTGAAAATACAAACGTCTATTTTTCTGCGGAGCATAAAAGTACTTATTAAAAAATATATTTTGATGATTTTCAGAAATATATATTTTGAAATCAACCAAAAAAAGTACCTAAAATACATCAAAAAAGAAGCCGAAAACAATTTGTTTTTCGGCTTTTTATACAATTAAATTGTGAAATAAGTTGTTCGTTAAAATAAATTTATACGTCCCAACGCCCGATGGTTTTTACTTTTTCTTCAAATTCGTCGCGCTCGCCTTTGGCTTTGTTGCGCACTTTGGTTCGGTAGTTGTAAACCGTGCGGAGCGAGTATCGCAAAAACTCGGCAATTTTGTTGCTGTCGGTAATTCCCAAACGAATAAGAGCAAAAATCCGAAGTTCGGTATTGAGTAATTCGCCTTTTTTCGGAATTATCTTTTCATCGTCCAGCAACAAATCGTTAAATTCTTGAACAAAATTCGGATAAATATTCAGAAAAATCGTATCTAAATTCTTGTACAATTCCTCCACTTCTTTTTCTTCTACCGCATTGGATTTCAGC
>NZ_JAUNKD010000069.1 GCF_030532915.1 Capnocytophaga sp. | reverse complement strand
ATAGAACAAGTTAGCATTAAAAAAGTACTGTCGGTTTTGGTTAGTTTCAATAGACAAATAAAACCTAAAGAATTGTTTTATAATCTGTTACAAGTAGATAAGCTTTGGACTTTTGTAGGTGAAAAGAAAAATAAAAGACAACTTATTTATGTGTATTCATCTGAAAAAAAAGAAGTTGTGGGTGGCAATGGGGAAATCGAAACAAGAAAACGGCTCGAAACTTCGTGAAAAATTGAAGAAATTAGGTGTACGTTTTAGATAAATTTGCATCGATAATTGGGAGGCTTTTGTTTGTGTTTTTCAGGAAGATAACTATAAAATTGGCAAAAAAAATACACCACTGATATTGAAGGAAATAACACACGTTTGATACACAGAATTCGCTGAGCTATCAGAAAAACTTGTTGTTTTTCAAAGAAACTCGAAAAGTCACTTTAAAGCCTTTGAAATTGCTTTTTTCTATATTAATTTTGAGTATATTTTATCATACTTTGGAAAACACGACCAAATTTTCAATATTTTTCTTGTGTAGTAATATAGTTAGTCAAAGTTATGAAGATTTGACAAAAATCATAACACTTATAACTTATTTCAATCGTGAATATAGGCAGTAATATGAGATGTACAAAACTACACTAACAAAAAAACATTAGAAATAAGGTAGTTACAACCAAAAAAGCCCGATTTTGAGCAAATTTTCAAATGTACAGCAACCGTAATTAACCGTAATTTTATCGAAAGATTTTTAAGCCAAAAAGCCCCACATTAAAGCCCTACCGTAATTTACTAAAACCCCAATAAAACAAACTCTTTTGGGGCTTTTTTATGTACTGAAACCACTAATTTAAAATTACTTTTAACGGCATTTTACAACCATACACCCCGAAAACACAAAATGTACAAAAAAATAATGGGTTGTCTCTGAACGACATAAAAAAGGGCTGAAAAAGCCCCCAAAATACACAAAACAGACCAAAAAAGCACCGAAACAGACCCCGAAAAACAACCTACTTAACATTAAAACATTGATCCACAATTGTTTGTAATTTTATAATGTTGCACATTACCTAAATTGGAGCTATTATATCCACAAGCGGGACACATATTAACGTTGTGGCTGAACGAGTGATTTTGATTGACTTGGTTGGTTAAATTGATTGACAGCCACAGCCTGAACTGACTTTAACGCTTGATTTTCTGCTTTTAAACGCTCATTTTCTGCCAGTAACAAGGCTTTGTTTTCCTCTAAAAGAGCCACATATTTATCATTCACTGGTACTGCCGACAGTTGGTTTTGCTCACTTTTAAGCATCTCGCCATCGCCAGTGAGCAACCTATCTAACGATATTTCGTTAAACGATTATTTAATTTTTATCAATATTTCGGTAATGGGAATACGCTCATTGCTGTCCGAATATTATATACGACAAATATTTTTTGATAGAAGTTATGTAGCAACAATGTTTAGGCAAGAATTGAAAACATTGTCTGTGCTTTATTTTGTGTTTCTTCCCATTCAGATTGCGGGTTGGAATCTTCCAAGATACCGCCACCAACATAAATAGAAATAGAGTCCGTTTCAATTTGCATACACCGTAAGTTTACGTAAAAATCAACAGCTGCAATTTCTTTTTGGGTTGTTCCGCAGTAACCACAGTAAAAAGCACGGTTGTAGCCTTCGTTTTCAATGATAAATTGCTTTGCAGCTTCATCGGGGAAGCCACACACAGCAGGAGTAGGGTGCAAAACTTGGGCAATTTCAAACGGATTTTCAGTTATGGAAAGTTGTCCCGTAATGTCGGTGCACAAATGCACGATATTGCCGGCTCGAACCGTTTTTACTTCCGATAGATATAACGCTTGCACGCGCCGTTGCAGTTTTTTGGCGATGACTTCCGTGACGATTTGTTGCTCATTACGCTCTTTTTCGCCCCATATATATCGGTCGGAAGCATTAGCCGGTTGTGTGCCGGCGAGTGCCATCGTTCTGAAGTTACCATTTTGTGCTTCCAGTAGCTTTTCGGGCGTTGCGGCGAGCCATATCCCTATTTTAGGATGTGAAAAGAGGTAACAAAAAGCCGAAGTATAGCGTGCAACCATCTGTTTGAAGGTGTTAATGGGGTGCGTCTTGTGAGGGAGGGTTATTTTTCGGGATATAACTACCTTATTCAGGTCGGTGGCACGCATTGTGTTGATGGCTTTTTGTACCAATGCGATGTGTTTTTGCTTTTCACACTCATCAAATGGAATGTCCGTTTGGTGTGGTGCTTGTATTTCGGTTAGGGGAAGTGCTTCGGCATACTGTCGGTCAGCTTTTAGTAAGAATGCTTGTCCGTTTTGCAGGTTGAAGGGAGCAAGCACAAAGCCATTTTGCGCAAACGAATGCGTGAAAGGATGCAATGTATCGCAGAATTGTTCGTACAACTCAACGATTTGTGCATTTGGTTTTTTAAAAATAACAAACGGGCGATTTAATCGGTATAATTCAGAAACTTTTTCAAAAACGGACATACGCAGTGCGCTTATAATGATTGTTTTTTAACGAATGCAGGCTTTATGCCTTTACTTTTATGGTAGTAAATTTGCAAAACGAAATGATTTTATCGTCTTGGTTTGTGATTTTTATCTCCCACAGTTGTAGGGTGCGTCCGGCATTGATACAGGTAGCTTTGGCAAAGACAGTATCGCCCAATTTTGCCGCTCGTAAGTGGTTGCCACTGAGCTCAATGCCCCGAATGCTTTCGCCCTCACCACGATACAACAGCCACGCACCGATACTTCCGGCAGTTTCAGCCAATGCCAGTGTTGCACCACCGTGAAGCACGCCGTTAATTTGGGTAACTTTCTCGGTTACGGGCATTTTTAAAATGATATAATCAGCGCCCAATTCCACAAAATCAACTTCCCAGAATTTCATTAGGTTATCATCGGAAACGCCGTTTATTTTGTTAAATAAAATGTCAATGTTACTCATAAATTTTGTCGTTTTTAAGGGTGTAAAAATATAATTTTTTTGAAATCTTTTTCGTATTGTGCAAAAATAAATTATATTTGGCGGTAAATAACACGTTTATGAAAAAATATTTTTTACTCGTAACCTTGATTTGGGGTAATTTACTGTGTGCGCAAGAGTTGCAAAGCATCATAACGATTAACACCCAACAGGTAAACGTAAGCAACAAAACGATTTTCAAAACGCTTGAAAAATCGCTGCAAGAGTTCATCAATCAAACCCAATGGACACATTTAAAAGTGCGTGAAAACGAACGGATACGTTGTAATTTTACGTTGGTTATCAATAAGTTTGATTCAAATAGGTTTGAAGCGAGCCTTTTGGTACAGTCGTCCCGACCTGTTTTTAATACGTCGTATCAAACACCCGTACTCAACATTCAGGATAAGGAGGTCGTTTTTTCGTATCAAGAATATGAACCGCTGACTTTCAATGCAAATTCGTTTCATTCAAACCTGACTTCGGTAGTGGCTTATTACGCCTATTTGATTTTGGGATTTGATGCTAATACGTTTGCACCTAACGGCGGGCATCCGTTTTTTGAACAGGCTCAAAATGTGGTGATTTCGGCACAAAGCAGTGGTTTTTCGGGTTGGACGGACGATGGTAAAAACAATCGTTGGCTGCTTGTCAATGAACTTCTTTCTGAAAATTATGCCAACTATCACAAAGCGTGGTACGGCTATCACCGTTTGGGATTGGACACGATGAGCGATAATGAAAAGACCGCCAAAGAAGAAATTCAAAAGGCTGTTTTACTGTTGGATAAAGTGCTGAGTTTGCGATTAAATTCATACGCTATGAATCTGTTTTTCAATGCTAAAACCGATGAAATTGTTTCTATTTTTTCCGGCGGAAGTATTTTTAATACAACCGTTTTGAAAGAAGTTTTGAGCAAAATAGCGCCATCACAAACCACCAAATGGAATCAAATTAAGTAATATGGCGGGAAATACATTCGGAACGTTGTATCGGCTCACGACTTTTGGCGAATCACACGGTGAGGCTTTGGGCGGAATTATTGACGGCTGTCCGTCGGGAATAACAATTGATTTTCAGGCAATTCAGAAGGAATTAGACCGCCGAAAACCCGGTCAGTCTGCCATCGTTACCCAACGGAAAGAAGCCGATGAGGTGCGTTTTCTCTCAGGAATTTTTGAAGGAAAAACCACCGGAACGCCCATCGGTTTTATTATTGAAAATACGAATCAGAAGTCGCACGATTACAGCCACATAAAAGACGTATATCGCCCCAGCCACGCCGATTATGTGTATGATAAAAAATACGGACATCGGGATTATCGCGGTGGTGGACGCAGTTCGGCTCGGGAGACGGTCTGCCGCGTGGTGGCGGGAGCGATTGCCAAGCAGGTTTTGAAAGAAATCCGTTTTTCGGCATATGTTTCTTCCGTAGGGGAAATTGCTGTAAATAAGCCTTATACGGAATTGGATTTGTCGCTCACGGAAACCAACCCCGTGCGTTGCCCCGACTTGGAATTAGCCCAACAAATGGAAACGTACATCAAACAAATTCGCAAAGACGGAGACACGGTCGGCGGAACGGTAAGCTGTGTAATTCAGAATGTTCCCGCAGGTTTGGGCGAGCCGGTTTTCGACCGATTGCACGCACAATTGGGTAAGGCGATGCTGTCCATCAATGCGGTGAAAGGTTTTGAGTACGGCAGTGGTTTTGAAGGAACGAAACAACGCGGAAGCCAGCACAACGACCTTTTCAACCCCGACGGAAGCACACAAACCAATCGTTCCGGAGGCATTCAAGGCGGTATCAGCAACGGAATGGATATCTATTTTAAGGTGGCGTTCAAGCCCGTGGCAACGCTGATGCAAACGCAACCCGCCCTGACTTCCGACGGAAATATCGTGGAAATGCAAGGCAAAGGCAGGCACGACCCCTGCGTAGTGCCGCGTGCCGTTCCTATCGTCGAGGCAATGGCAGCAATGGTTATTCTTGATTTTTATTTAATTGACAAAGCAATGAAAATGTAAGCATAAACGTCGGACACTGCCCAACGTTTATGCTTTTTGTGGCTTAATGGACAAAAATTAGACTGAAAACTCTGGAAAGCCTTATATTTGCTGCTTTTAAGGTTATGAATAAAAAAGTGCATTCGCTGTGGTAAAAAATTTACCAAGAAAAATGGGTTTGTAAAGGGCGTTCGGCTATACAAATCTCAGCATTGTGGTAAACAATTTTTGGGAGGAATCCGCCTAATCCCAGAAGTTCTCTGGCAGGAATACACCCAAGGAAAACAAACCTATTCCCAGTTGGTACAAAAATACGGCTGTTCACTAAAAACCATCTAGCAAAAAATAGATAGCTATAATATTGATAATCAAAAAAAACACCTCGAAAAGTCATCGTTTTAATGGACACGACCTATTGGGGAAAAACCTTTGGAGTGATGCTTTTTAAAGATGCCGTTACTAAGGAAAATTTATTCAAATATTTTGTCAAAAAGGAAACAAACGCATTATATATACAAGGAATTAAAGAACTGCAAAGCAAAGGTTTTCAGGCAGTTGCAATTGTTTGTGATGGCAGAAAAGGGTTGTTGCAATCCTTTGGAGCAATTCCTGTTCAGATGTGTTAGTTCCACCAATCGGAAATTATCCGCAGATATTTAACTAAAATTTGTATATCCGTAATCAAAAATAACTTTGTATATTTGCCTTAAAATCAGCAGTTATGAATATTTTTAGTTTCACGGCACATTTCGGCACGGAGGAGGATTGTCG
>NZ_JAUNKD010000068.1 GCF_030532915.1 Capnocytophaga sp. | reverse complement strand
ACTGTGCTGAAAACCACTGCTCCAAATAGTAGAGCTACTGCTAAGAATAATTTTCTCATACTGTTAAAATTAATAATTTCACTGGGGCAAAGATAAACATTTTTTTGAAAAACAAAATTTTTTCGCTTTCATTAAAAAAAATAAAACGGAAAAGCTGTTAGCATTTATCAAAAAAGTTCCATACCTTTGTAACCTACTACAACTAACCATCCAAAAACTTCATTTTACGCTCTTTAACTTTGTAATTAATTCAATACAATAATTATATGGAGAGAAAACTATTCGTTTTGTTTGTGTTGATGCTTAGCGCCTTATCGCTTTCGGCACAGATAAAAGTAACCGGAAAGGTTACCGACCAGACTAACAGTCCGTTACCCGGAGCCAACATCTTGGTAAAAGGGACTACACGCGGCGTAGTTTCCGATTTTGACGGAAATTACCAAATTGAAGCCAAACAAGGCGATGTACTTGAATTTAGCTTCATCGGATTTCAAACCCAAACCCAAAAAGTAACAGGCAAGGGTAAATCAGTGATTATCAATATTGTTTTGCAAGAAGATGCCCAGCAACTTGACGATGTGGTGGTTGTAGGCTACGGAACGCAGAAAAAGGAAAGCCTCACCGGAGCTTTGCAAACCATCAAACAGGAAAAACTTACCGACGTCACCACGCCGTCTGTTGAAAGTATGCTCAGCGGAAAAGTTTCGGGGGTGTTTGTGGCTCCCGGCGGGCGTCCGGACCAAACCGGTGCGGTTATCATTCGTGGAAAATCAACCTTAAATGGCAGCACCTCACCGCTTTGGGTTATTGACGGGGTGATTGTGGGCACAAGTGCGGGATATTTAAATCCGGCTGATATTGAGTCAATGACCATTTTAAAAGACGCCGCCTCTACCGCCATTTACGGTTCGCAAGGAGCTAACGGGGTGATTTTGGTTACCACCAAAAAAGCCAAAGAAGGAAAATTGCAGATGCAAATTTCATTACGCCAAGGTGTTAGTAAGCTTTCTAACGGAAATTTGGAAGTGATGAACGGTGCTGAACTTTACGATTATTACAATTCGTTTTCCAACGCATCGGATATTAAATTTCCACGTTGGAATCCCGAACTTCGCAACAGCAATTTTGATTGGTGGAAAGAAGCCACTTCAATGGGTATCATACAGGATTACAGTGCCTCTATCAGTGGCGGTTCTGAAATGCTTCGTTCGTATTTTTCCGTTGGATTTTATAACGAAAAAGGTGCCGTTCGCGGGCTTGATTACAAAAAATACGATTTCCGAGCCAAAACCGATTATCAACCTTACAAATGGCTGACCATCAAACCTTCTATCTCCGGAACCATACGCACAACCGATAACAAACAGCATTCCGTAAATGCAATGTACGCCAACCTGCCGTGGGATAGTCCTTATGACCAAGACGGTAACATCGTTCCGCATCGTTCGTCTCTTTGGGTAAACAGTACGGCGACTAACTATTTGTATGATTTACAATGGAATTGGAGTGCAAGCAAAGACTTTCAAGCAACGGGCGGACTGGATTTTGACATCAAATTAAACGATTGGCTTACTTTTTCGTCCGTGAATAATTACAAGTACGCCGCTTCCTTTGCAACCGGTTATGCCGACCCGCGTTCTTCCGGAGGAAAAAGCGTAAACGGACGAATTTCTGAAAATCAAACCTATACCATTCGTCGTTACACCAACCAAATATTAAAATTTGATAAAACATTCGGTAAACACTCCGTAAATGCATTGGCAGCTTACGAGTACAATGATTATTGGCGAAAAACAATTTCGGCTTCCGGAACGGGAATAGCCCCCGGATTTTCAGTGCTTGACGTAACAACCGTACCGGAAAGAACCCGAGGCGACCTCAATGAATGGGCAGTACAGTCCGTTTTATCAAGAGCCGTGTACAGTTATGACAATCGGTATGTTTTGGAAGGTTCATTGCGTCGTGACGGAGCTTCCAATTTTGGAACTAACGCCAAATACGGAACGTTTTATTCCGTGAGCGGAAGCTGGAATTTGCATCGTGAAAATTGGTTTAAAGCCCAATGGGTGAATCTGTTAAAATTGCGTGCTTCATACGGAACGGTAGGTAGCCGCCCTAACACATTGTATCCGCAGTATGATTTGTACTCCATATCAACTTATAACAAAGCACCCGGTGTGTTGATTTCGCAAATAGGAAACGAAGATTTAACGTGGGAAAGCACCATAACCACAGGCGTGGGGCTTGATGTAATGCTTTTTGACAGAGTTTCCTTAAACTTAGATTATTATCATAAAGATATTGACAACGTGCTGTATCCGGTTCCGGTTTCGGGGCTTACCGGCGTAACGTATTTATGGCGTAACGTAGCGGCACTTTCCAACAAAGGTTTTGAGGCTACATTGGGGGCTTCGATTATTAAAAACGATGATTTCCAATGGCATATAGACGTAAACATCGGGAAAAATATCAATGAAGTGAAGCGATTGTACGGCGGTAAAGATGAAATCATTATTGGTGACGATTCAAACATTGCGGGTTCAACCAACAAACTATTACGCCCCGGTTTAGACGCCGATACCTTTTATATGGTTGAATGGGCAGGCGTTGATAAACAAACGGGTGCTCCGTTGTGGTACAAAACCGTAACCGACGCCAATGGAAACAAAACCCGCGAAACTACCTCAAAATACGCCGAAGCCGACCAAGTTACCGTGGATAACGCAACCCCTGATTTCTTTGGAGGGTTCGGGACGTCGTTTACGTATAAAAACTTCAATTTGAATGCCAATTTTGGTTTTTCATACGGCGGGAAAATCTACAATTATTCCCGAACCGAATTTGACTCGGACGGGGCTTATACCGACCGAAACCAGATGAAACTTAAAAAAGGTTGGACACGATGGGAAAAACCGGGCGACGACGCCACGCATCCCAAAGCCGTTTACGGAAACAAAAGCAATTCCAATAAAGTTTCATCACGGTTTTTGGAAGACGGAAGTTATTTAAAATTACGCTCCCTTTCAATAGGTTACAACCTTGATTTGAGTCAATATAACTTGCCGAAATTGCATTTGTCGCTCACGGGTGAGAATTTGTTTTTCATTTCGGATTATTCGGGCGTAGACCCTGAAATCCCGACCAAAAACGGTCAGGCAATCAACACCGCGGGTCCTTCTATCTATCCGGCTACACGCAAATTTATTTTTGGAATAACAGCTAACTTTTAAAATGAATATTATGAAAAAAATAATATATATATGTTTATTAATCATCGGTTTTCAATCTTGTGACATCGACCGATTTCCGCACGGAAGTATGTCTTCCGAAAAGATAGCCAAAGACCCTGACGGCTCACTCGATGGGCTGTTAAACGGCTGCTATGCTCAAATGAAGGGCTGGTCGGACGTGATGCACCGCTGCGGCGAATATGCCGGCGATAATATGATGATTCGAGGCAATTCAACCGATGCTTTTTATGAATTTATTTCCTATTCACGCACCCCGAATAATTATCGATTGCAATCATTTTGGGATAGTGGTTACAAAGTTATTGCTCAGGCATCAAACATCATTAAATTAATTCCAGAAGACGGCGCTTCGGTAGAAACGAAGAGCAAATTAGGCGAATGTTACTTCTTACGGGGATTAATGTACTTTTACCTCACGCGAGCTTATGGACGCCCTTATTCGCAAGCGCCTGAAACCAATTTGGGAGTGCCTATCGTTAACGGAACGCCCAAAGATTTGGTGAATTTGACCTTACCCGACCGTTCTTCGGTAAAAGATACCTATCAGCAAGCCATTAATGACTTACTAAAAGCCGAAGAACTTCTTTCCCGCCAACGCGGAAACGCCTACGCCTCGAAAGAAGCCGCACAGGCAATTTTATCAAGAGTTTACCTTTATATGTCAGGAACATATGAAAATCCGAATGCAACATACGCTCAACTTTCGGTTGATTACGCCACCAAAGTCATCAATTCGGGAAAATATACGTTGCTTGACCGTCAAACGTTTATGAAGTACAACACGCTTGCTCCGGAGAACAATAAAGAGTCCATTTTCGTGGTAAAGCGGGTAGCTACGGAGTTTTCGGGTTATGACCACTATTACGGTATCGGCGGGATGTATGCCAACATCGGCGGAATGGGTTGGGGCGAAATGTACGCAAGCGCCAAGTACATCAGCCTGCTTGACGAAACGGGGCGAAATGATTGGGCAAAAAATAAGATTGTAGATGCACGAGCCAATTTTATTGAGCCTCAGTATAGCGCTCCTTCCGTAGAGGTAACAATAAACGGAAAAAAAGAACTTTTTAAGCGAAAAGTTTTCCGTTTTATTCATAAAACATTTAATAAAGAAGGACAACAAACCGGTTACGGCTATATTCAGGCTCCGGTGGATTACGATTATGAAAATGACAAGTTAAAAACCCCGACTTGCAACGTCATAATCGGTAAGGAAACCACATCGTACCAACTTACGGAAATTGATGCCCTTCAAGGGATTTATTCCGTTAATTATAAAGGTGAAGTGTTGAAAGGCGTTATCGATGACGAGATAAAACTAAACCGTGCTTATCCGATGTTTTACATTGTGAAATGCTCACGCGAGGGCGAAGATTCACACTTGCATTCGCCTGTCATTTCCCGTTTGGGTGAGATTTACTTGAACCGTGCCGAAGCCTTGGCTAAATTAAGTCGTTATGGTGAAGCATTGACTGATTTGAACCTCATTCGTGAGCGTTCCATCATCGGGGGAGGCTATCCGATGCTTGATGCCGCCAATGCAGGCGAACTTATCGATAAAGAACGCCAATTGGAGTTAGCTTTCCAAGCGGAACGCAGTTATGACGTGTTCCGAAACGGAAAACCGCTTTCGCGCCGTTATCCGGGTCCGCACGATGCATTAAATGACATTTTGGCGACTGATTACCGCGTAGTGTATTACATTCCGCAAAATGCCATCAATTCATATCCGGGAACATTAACTCAAAACCCAACGCAGTAGTTTTTTTGAAATTTTATTACATAAAGAAAAAACGGGAGTGAATTTAATCATTCCCGTTTTTATTTTTTTAAGTTGTGATATGATTATTCCTTACGAAAACTACTTTTAGAAATTAGGAACTTTTTACGAATTTCCCGAGGGCTTCCAAAAGTTGGGGACGATCTTCCAAGGCAATTTTTGCCACTTTATAGAACTTCGATACCCATTTATCGAGGGCTTCAAAGGCTTTGTTCTTGTCTTTGGTGGCTTGTTGGCTTTCGCCTTTTTCTTGCAGATACGAAGCATAGACTTTTTCCACTTCGGGGAGTTCTTGAAGCTGATTTTTAACATCTTGCTCGGTCATTTTGAGCTGTTTTAAAGCCGTTAAAAGATTTGGCGTGGTATCTAAGAATTGATAGAACGCCCGCATTTCTTCCATTGACGTGGCGATGGTTCGGGCGGCACTTCCTTTGAGTTTAAGCAAGCGGAGCGCCTCTTCGTTGTCCTCAAAGACGATTCGTGCCTTTTTGCGATGCGTGGCATACGTTTTTTGTACGTTTTGGTATTTTTCCTGAAAAACCAACGACGCCGCGGACTCCTCACGTGTTTCTTTCACATTGACATCGAACATTTTACGAGCCTGGTCGTAAAGTGCTTTTCCTTCGGCTATTTTGGCATCGTCATAGCCGTATTCTGCCATTTCTATTTTTAAATCGCCTTCTTTGGAAAGGTTTTCAAACATCGCTCCGAAATTTTGGAGCATTTGCTCGTTAGATAGATAATACGTTTTCATATTTTTGACATTTTAATATTTATTTCTTTATTTTTT
>NZ_JAUNKD010000023.1:7013-41078 GCF_030532915.1 Capnocytophaga sp. | reverse complement strand
CATAAGAACAAGCCAAAGCCGATAAACTGTAACTCAAAGTTGGAGCAGAAGGAGCTATCGTTAAAGGTTGCGTGGGCTCAGACCAAGAGAGGTATTGCCCTTGATATTTTGAAACTACTCGTATCTGAACTTTTTTACCTATGTGATTCTTAGCCTCCTGCTCACTGCCAAATAAATCCGTGGCGGAAATGCTTATTACAGAAGTTTCATTTTCCTCACTATTAATGATTGGTTGATTTTTCATCTCCTTCCATTGTCCTCCTACTAACATATATTCATAAGTATAAAAGTTTCTTTTATTGACAGGAAATTCATCAAAATATCTTCCGTAAATATTAATTTTTTCATTGATAGGCAAATAACCATTATATATGTTATTTTTCTTGTCTATCAAGTCTGTTTTCAAAGGAATGTGTAAAGGAATTGAAAAACAGTCAATATTATAGTGTTCTGAATGATACACGAAAACAAAATTACTCGCAGGAATACGCTCACAAAATTTATGATGCATTACCACACTTGGTTCTTGAAATCTTTCATAAGTTCCGTCTGCTTCAATATATAGGTTTTTCTCCACTTCTTTGTATCCCCAAAAAGAGTAGCTTGTATTCCCATATTGATAAGTTGTTACTTCTCTTACATCACTTTTATCTTCGCAATTATTCAGAAAAAACGAAGATGCAGTCCCATTGTTCACCTGATGCCATCCTCTATCATCCAAATTGAAAACTCCATAAATCAAATACATATTTTTATCTAAATCTTCCTTTGGAATTTCACCAGTATCGAACATATCAAAAAATCTCGTATGAGCATCCTTTATTATTTTAACATTGACATACTGCCCCTACCCTGTTTCCGTACAAAACAGGCACAACAGCAATATACGCAATGCTTTTCTTAGCATCTTATTCAGCTTGATATTTACTTGACTTCCCATAAATTACCACTTCTGATTTTTAGGCGAATGTACGAATTTATTTTTGAATACAACCACGCGAAATCTATTTTTTTAGTGTGCCAATGTGATTGTAACAACACAAATCTATGCAAAAAAAAATGTCCTTGTCAAAAAATTGACAAGGACATTTTTAATTTTATTATGTGATTTATTTTTTATCCACTGGGAAAACAACTCTGAACGTCATATTATTACGTCCGTCGCGTGCCGTATATGTTCCACGGTTGGCGATTCGGGTTTTGTCGTGTGTGCAAGAGAAACTTGCTCCGCGACGTATACGATACGTACCACCAGTAGCCCCTACCGGATCAACCTGATCTTCAGTTGAGTAACGAGCGTACCAATCAGCAACCCATTCCCAAGCATTTCCATTAACGTCATACAACCCTAATTTATTGGACTTTCTTTGCCCGATTTCGTGCAACTTGCCTCCTGAGTTATTTCTGAACCAAGCATAGTCAACCATATCATTTCCTGTTCCGTCAGAATCAGCATAAACACCTTGATTTCCAACAGTTCCGTCAGCGTTTTTAACGGTATTTCCTTCTCTTAAAAGGTACTCAAACTGTGCTTCGGTAGGCAATTTCCCGCCAACCCATTGGGCATACGCATTAGCTCCGTACCAAGAAACATTCACCACAGGGTAGTTTTCTCTGCCGGCTTTTGCTGCGAATCCGTCAGCTTTTTGCTCAATATCAGAACCTTGATACCATTTTCTGCCGTCTTCCACTTGGTTTCCTTTTTCAGTTAAGAATTTAGCATATTGCTCATTAGTAATCTCATAAACAGTTACTTTAAAACTGCTTAAGGTTACTTTATGACGCGGACGCTCATCACTTTCTGAATATTTGTCTTGCTCGGCAATGCTTCCCATCCAAAAAGTACCTCCTTCTATGAATTTAACGCCGGCAGTTTCATCGGTGTTTGTGCCTGCATCGCCATTGGAATTTCCGTTATCAGAACCTCCGTTATCGGTATCCCCATTATTTGAATCTCCGTTATCGGTATTCCCATTGTTTGAATCTCCGTTATTCGGAGTTTCGTTGTTAGTCTGTGATTGTTTTTCAATCACCTCTAAATCATCTGATTTTGAACAGCTTGCCAACGATATTGTAGCTGTCAATATTGTTACCACCACAAAGCCTCTAAAAAAGTGGCGCAACATTTTCATTGTTTTTTCTTTTCTATTCATATCACATTGTAATTTTATTATACAACTACCTTAAAAAAAGAAGGCATCTTTACATCCATCAACTAACAAATTGATTACTGGCAAAAGAGGACTTCTCACTTATTAAATTTTAAATTCGGAGGCAAAGATAGTAATTAAATTCACATCTCAATTTTTTTTAAGAAAAATATAAGATTTTCAAACCGCAATTTTAACGCTATTATTTTACGTTTTTAAAGATAAAATAATGATTTGCAACCGATTATTTTCTTTCAATCTAAAAGTAATTTTATGAAAAAAACAAAGATTTTAAGTTTTTATTTTCGCCCCAAAAAACCAAAAAGTCGTTGTACTTCTCCTAAAAGCAAAACAATGCCGGTTACACCTATGATTATTAACCAATCTTGGATTTTTAAAGGTACAACGCTGAACATCACGCCTCCGAAAGTGGTTATGGCAATTTGTCCCGCAACAATGGCAACGGCAATGAGCATAAATCCTTGACTTTTTGATAAATGTGAAAAAGCGCTTTTACCTGTGTAATAAGCCTTTGCGTTAAACATATTCCAAAATTGAAGCATCACAAAAACGGAAAAGAACAACGACAATTCATAAGGCGAAAGTCCTTCTTTGGCTTCCCCGAAATGGAAAAAATGCGAAAAATAAGCACTCAACGAAAAATCAGCAAGTGTGGTAACCGTTTCATTTTTAAAATATTGCATCAATCCAAAAAGGATAATCACAAAAAAGCCTCCCACCCCAAAAATGGCTCGTGCCATTACGGGCGTTACGATATTAGCGCCTCTTTCCCGCGGTTTGTCGTTCATTACCTGCTTGTTAGGTGGCAACGAAGCCAGCGCCAAAGCCGCAAACGTATCCATTATGAGGTTCACCCAAAGCATTTGCGTTACCGTTAAAGGCGAAGTTACCCCCAAAAACGCACCAATAAGCACGATGATACACGCCACCACATTAATAGTCATCTGAAAAAGGATAAATCGCTGAATATTAAGATATAACGACCGACCCCACATCACTGCTTTCCCGATACTGCTAAACGAATTATCCAAAATGGTAATATCACTGGCTTCTTTGGCTACCGAAGTACCGTCACCCATTGAAAGCCCCACCTGAGCCGCTTTGAGTGCCGGCGCATCATTGGTGCCATCACCGGTAACGGCAACCACCTCTCCTTTTTGCTGTAACAGGTTAACTAACCGAGCTTTATCAAGTGGTCTTGCCCTTGAAAGCACCCGCAAATCTGCCAATCGTTGGGTGAGTTCCGCATCGTTCATTGCAGCAAATTCAACGCCCGTCATCAGATTTTTATCCGAGCAACTTTCGTCCCAAAGCCCAATTTGTCGGGCGATTTCTTTGGCAGTTCCGGAAGTGTCTCCCGTTACTATTTTCACTTGAATACCGGCATTTAAACACTCCTTAATCGATTCAGGAACATCATCACGAACCGGGTCACTAATGGCCGTAATCCCGATGAAATGCAAATCTGCAACCGCCAGTTTTCCGTTTTCAAACACCACCGTATTTTCATCAAACTCTTTATAGGCAAAACCAATGGTACGCATTGCTTGCGACTGATATTGCCGTAATTTTTCTTCGTATTCATTTTGAGGCAGGGCAGAATTAAGCTGATTATTAGCATTTTGACAAAAAGTCATCACAATTTCGGGCGCTCCTTTCACGTACAAAATCGTTTTACCCAAAACCGGCGATTTAACCAGTGTTGCCATATATTTTCGTTCGGTTGAAAATGTTAATTGATTGATTATATGCACATTTTCACGAAACGGAAGGTAATTTTTTCCTTGTTGGTCAAGCCATAAAAGTAGCGCTCCTTCGGTTGGGTTTCCAAGCACTTTGGGTTTTTCTTTTTCTGAAAAATCAATATACGCCGTGGAATTTACCGCCATTGATTCGGCTATGATTTGTGAAAGCAGGTCAGTTCCAAATCCTTTAAAATCAGGAAAAAACACTTCATAAATCTTCATCTGGTTTTGAGTGAGCGTTCCCGTTTTGTCGGTACAAATCACCGTGGTAGCCCCCATTGTTTCACAAGCGTGCATTTTTCGAACTAAATTATTGGTAGCCATCATACTACGCATACTGTACGCCAAACTGAGGGTTACGCTCATCGGCAAACCTTCGGGAACGGCAACCACGATAATTGTAATGGCAATCATCACTGTATTAAGCAGATAACCTCCAAAAAGAATCCAATCAACAGGTGAATTCACAGGATTTGAAAAATAAACCACTAAACGCCCCACAATTACCAAAAGCGCAATACCGTAACTTACCTTGGTAATAATGCTTGCCAATCGGTCAAGTTGCTCATTAAGAGGTGTTTTTATGGAATTATCAATCTGCACACCTTCAAACACTTTGCCGTATTCGGTATGGTCGCCCACCTTTTCTACTTTGTAAATACAATGTCCATCTACAATTGAGGTGCCTCGACAGATATAATTTGAAGGATAAGTTGCCTCGCTTTCAAACTCTTCGGGGCGGGTTGTTTTTTGAACCACTGGCTCTCCGGTAAGGGTTGATTCATTGACTTGCAATGAGATAGCTTCAAGTAACTGACCATCAGCGGGAATTTCTTCTCCCGTTTCCAAAATAACGATATCTCCTACAACAATGTCATTTTTAAGAACTTGCGTAACTTGCTCATCACGAATCACTTTGTAATAAATATCGTCATTGACTTTATTAAGAATTTCAAACTGTTTGTTAGCTTTCAGTTCAAAATAAAAGGCTACGCCCGTTGCCAAAAAGATAGCAAACAAAATACCGACAGGCTCTAAAAATACGCGAAAACCCGTTTCGTGCGCAAAAAATTCGTAAAGCGATACCCCGAAAGATGCCACCAATGCCACCAATAAGATAACGATGATAGGGTCGGAAAATTTTTCCAAAAACTGCTTCCAGAGCGGTTCGCCTTCCACCGAAGTGAGGGTGTTGCTTCCAAATTTCTGACGACTTTCAAGCACTTGCGCCTGTGAAAGCCCCGTATAATGTTTCTTCTCTGTCATTTGTTAATAAAATTTGTTGTAATTATTTTTTAAGTTGTATGATTATTGAAGTTTTTCTCCTTCATTAAAAAACAAACCATTTTTTAGAGGCAATCGAAGTGTGTGATTCAACAATCAATTTTTCACTTTTGGTTTCAAAACACTGATTGCGAGCCTCTATCCAATATTTTGCTTTTTTAGCCGGAGTGATAACAAGTTCTTTCAATGCCGACACGTCTTGGTCGGGTGCTTTATTTGATTTTAGAATAATTTCGGAAGCGTTCAATACATTCCAACGAAGTTTTACAGCCGGTTCTTCTTTTGCAACATCTCCATAAACAAGCTCAAAATCAATTATTTGAACTTTATTATGAACCGAAATTTCAATCTCCTTTTCAATGGTAGTTTCACCATCTAAGGCAAGCACTTCCAATTTATATTTGGTGGTTCGCGAAAGCTGAATTTCGATTTTATCTTGACTTTTAACAGTATTACAAACCCCTCCTGACCAGATATATACCTTTTTGGCATTTTCAATATGCCAATTCAAAAACACCGATTCACCTTGCCGTATGTGTGCCTCACTTGAACCAAAATTACGGATTTCAGGTCTTGGGAACACTTCCACATCTACAATTTGAAACGGCTGAACACCTTGACTATCAATACTTTGTAACGGCTCACAATAAAGCACATAAACCGTTGATTCAGTAGGACTTTTTTGAACAACGCCCCGTGTAGCCACCGTAGACAATGAATCAGATTGATTGTCAGCCAGTTTGCTTAAATCTTCAAAACTATCTGACAGATAGACTTTTGAAGCGTTTTTTACCTTCCACGAAAGTTCAACGGTATCGCCTTCTAAAATTTTGGTTCGGCTTGTTGCAAACTGAATCATCAGCGGATGCGGAATATCGGGCATGAAAGTCAAAATTTCGTGTTTTACCTTCGCATTTAAATTCAAAAACCGATAATCCTCCATCGGGTGGATGGTCAAATAATTTGCGTTTCGGGTGTAAACATCAAAAACAAAAGCCAAATTCCGAACCATTGGCGAGAGCTGCTGCAAATCTTTATAAACTTCTGATTGTTTGAAGTTTACAAAATCCGATTCGGAAAACAATAAATATTCACTGTCTTCCAATTGGTATTTTTCCCACAAATCAGGATTTTCAATCAATGCCAAAACGGACAAATAAATTACCATTTCAGAGAAATAATCAGCCGTTAATGACGTTTTTTTGGTCTGAAAACGTGACGGATGCTGATAGCCCTTCAAACCCGAAACAATTTCTTCTTCACCTTCAATTTCAGGAATACAAACCGAATCATAATCAACCAGCTTAATGCTATTATCGCTGTCTATCAGTATGTTTCCGTGTTGTAAATCACCGTGCGAAATTTGGTTTTTGTGAAGCACTTGGGTCATTTGCTTAAATTTTTCGGCAAATGCAAACAACGCTTCCTTATTATATAGGTTTTCACGCAAAAAATCTTTCAGAAGCGTTCCTTCGAGCCATTCCATTCGTATGGTATCTTGCAATTTTCCGTTTACCAACAATCCGTTTGCATCGTAGATAAACGTTGCGAAATAAGGTAAGTTTTTAGTTTTTAAATAATTAGCTATTTTTTGAAATCGCTCTTTATCCGCCCCAAACGGAACGTGCCACACCCGAAAAGCCCATTTCTGTCCTTGATGCTCAAGCTGGAAAACCATATTAAACCCACCCGTATAACAAAACGGTTGCCCGTTGTTTTTTTTCACGGCAACAGCCCCCTGTAAATCAGGAACTTTAAGAAACGTTTTCAGATTCTTAACCGAAGTTACGATATTTTGCATACTTGTTGCCATTTCTTAAAACTTGTCAAATATGTTGGACTGGTTTTCCGTAAAATTTATGGTTTCGTACTGATTTTTTTGTTTTTCCCGCGCCGTGTTTGTGGTCATTTTTCGCAAATCGGTAAAGTGTACCACCTCGTGCGTAAATTCTTCCGTCTGATTATCAACCACTTCAACCATCAAAAAAGTGGAATCATCATTTTTCAAAGTATTTTCTTCTCGTTGTGTTTGTATGATTTGGGCAAATTGCTCCTGATTTTCAATAGCGGCAAGCGTTGCAACGGCTTTTTTAACGTCTTTTTTCAACTCCTTGATAAACCACTCCGAAAGGGCATCGGTCATTAAAACAAAAGTCCCTTCGGTAATTTCTTCGTTTTCAGATATATGCCACTCACCACGATGGTTATTTTCAATACTTGCCAAATAATTCGGGTAATTATCAAAAATAAAATTCGTTTGCGAAGGATATTTTATAACTCCTTCAAAATAGATGCAATGTTTCGGTATAAAAAATAAAAAGCTATCGCCGATGAATTGGGCGCGCCATTTGTTTTCGGTCTGCAAAAATTCCAACCCCACAAAAGTAGCCGCTGCAAAATCTTTTTTGCTGTATTTTGATTTCACAAACCATTTCACGTCAGGCTTTTGCACAATGGTTTCTATTTTTTCTTGCCATTGCTGTTGGCATTTTTCAACAAAAACGGAACCTACCAATTCGTTTGATTTTACGTAATTATCAACCAAAATTCGCGACCATATATCAGAGAAAAAAGAGATAGAAACCCCATCAGAAATGGCAAAACGATGCGTTGCCTCACTGAAAGCGTAGCTATCGGCACAATCAGAATAAAACTCTGATTCTTTATTGGTTACAAATCCTCTGATAATAAATTTCATTGTGCAAAATTATTTAGAACTCGACCCAAAACTGATGAATTTTATGAAACTCTCGGGGCTGGCATTTGAAATAAACCCGCGTGAATTGGGGCGTATGTCAAAATCGTAACGCCTGCCCACTTCTTTGTAAGCTCTGGGAACTTTGCTTGAAATGGCAAACAAAAACTTGGCGTTGTCATCGGGCAATTCGATTGAACTTTCCTCGAAACGGCATTCCAAACCAATCCCCAAATGAATGTTGAACAACAGCGGATTACCGTCTTTCATATGCATACTCATAATTTCATAGGCTTTGTTTGCCGTTCGCCGGATTTCTTCTTCCTCTTCGTGTTCTCCGGTAAACGGAAATCCGTCAGAAATATTGATAACCACAGGTGCGGGGTTATCGGGCTTTTTGTCAATCCAAGCGGCGATGAGCCTTCGGGCAAAGTCAAAAGCCTCAGCCATTGGCGTGAGTCCGTTTTCGGGACAAGTAGGTTCGATAAAAATCGGAATCTCGTCTTCAATTTCAACAAAACCGCCCTCACCGTCAGGTATTTTCTTGGTAATGGTTTCAAAACGCAACGGGTTATCGGCAAAAGCACCAATGTAACCCGAACGAACGTCATCAACTGAATTTCCGCCTTTACCACCGTAACCGATGAGCGACACAAACAGGCGGTCTTTCACCACATTACCACTACTACACTGCAAAATCAAATCATTGATGGTTTCATTAATCACCGAGGCGGTAAACTCGGCTTTGTTCTTTCCGTCAATAAATTCTTCTTGCATTGAAGCCGATTGGTCAATCAAAAAAATAATCAAACCGGGGGTGGCTGAACTCCACAACGTATTGTAATTGGTCATAAGTTACTTTTAAAATGATACAAAGATATACATATTTTTCTAAACAGCCTCTTTTTTTGATTTTTTTTAAGATAAATAACGATTTCGGAGGATAAATTTTAACGACTATTTTACTTTTCAAAAAAAATCGTACCTTTGTGAGGTTGCCAAACTGATTTTGGCACGAATTTCGATTGCATTGATTTGAAACCATTAAATTGCGTTATTATGAAAAATATATTTTTTAGCTTTATTTTTTTAATTCCTTTACTGGGAATAGGGCAAGAAATTGGCAGTGCGGGGCGCTGGCTTAAAAACGAAACCCACCGAGATATGACGGCGCAACACAAAGCGCAAACCAACTACAATTACCGCTGGGAAATCACCTATGATGCAGGCTATGCCGAAGTGTTTATCCGCATTCCTGAAATGGGGCGCTTTACCATTAGTTTGGGCGACCAAGAAATTTCAAACAGCAACGGAATGTTTCGCTTTTTTGATGTTCCGTCACACAATCAGCAACTTAGCATCTGGCAAGGAGCACATCTTGTGTATCGGGTAACCATTGCTCCGCAAAACAACACGCGCTGGGTGCTTGACTTTTTCTCGCAACGCGGTTTGTTTTTGTTGGAAGAAATCAACCTAAACAACGTGCGTGAAATTCACTACGGAAGGCGCTGGAACGACCTCTGGAACCACTCATACGGAATGAGCACGATGCACCACAGCGGATTTGCTTCGTTTTTAAAAATGTATCAAAATCAGCCGTTTGACGATGACAAACTTCGTTTTTTTAGAATGCAAAAAAACACCACCGCCTTCACCACCGAACAAATCGGTCAGTTGATGGAAGCCTTGAGTTTTGATGACAATCGGTTCACACTTGCCAAAGAAGCCTACGAAACGGTGCTTGACCCCGAAAATTATTATCTGTTACACGACAAGTTTTCATTCAGAAGCGGTTCAAAAAAACTTGCCGACTTTTTGCAAGAACGCACTCGGCATCGTTAAAAAACCTGTTTAGACACGTTAAATTCCAAACTTTTAAAATACTATCAAGTTTGGAATTTATTTTTCAATTTCGCACGTTTTTTCTTAAATTTTTGCATAATAAAAAATATTTGCTACTTTTGCCCGCAAAATTCAAATATGTCAATTCAACAAATTCAGAACGAAATTATCGAAGAATTTTCCTTTTTTGAGGATTGGATGCAGCGTTATGAATATATGATTGAGCTGGGCAAATCACTCCCTTTGATTGACGAAAAATACAAAACCGAGCAGTACACCATTAAAGGTTGCCAAAGCAAGGTTTGGTTATTTGCTGATTTTCAAGACGGAAAAGTGATTTATACCGCCGACAGCGATGCCATCATCACCAAAGGAATTGTTGCGTTGCTCATTCGTGTTTTTTCAAATCAAAAACCCGATGACATTGTGCAGGCCGATACCGGTTTTATTGACAAAATCGGGCTCAGAGAGCACCTCTCGCCCACCCGAGCCAATGGATTGGTGAGTATGATTCAGCAAATGAAAGAATATGCTTTTGTTTACCGATTAAAATCGTAAAAAATATGTCCGAAACCATTAATACAGAAGCCTTAGGCGAGAAAATCGTCGACACATTAAAAACAATTTATGACCCCGAAATTCCTGTTGATATTTACGAATTGGGGCTCATTTATGATGTTTTTGTCAATGAAAATTTTGATGTTAAAATTTTGATGACACTCACCACGCCTAACTGTCCGGTGGCTGAAATTTTGCCGGTGGAAGTGCAGGAAAAAGTGAAAAGCATCGATGAAATTAACGATGTGGAAGTTGAAATCACATTCGACCCGCCTTGGCATCAGGATATGATGAGTGAAGTGGCAAAATTGGAATTAGGTTTTTTATAAAATAAATTCTTTTGGCTGAAGAAATTGTAAATCGGGTAGCGAAAAGCCCGCTGGAAATATTTGATTTAGAGGATTTTTACCCTACTGAAAAAAGAATTTTATTTGATTTGACAGACTTTCTTTTTGAAGGGATTATGCTCAAAGAGAAAGATTTCAGATTGCAACTGGAAACACATCCTTGGGAGGCATATCAAGATTGTTACGTAGCGATTGACAATACGGCACAAGCCATCGTTCCGGCGTGGGCTTTTATGTTGGTGGCTTCAAAGTTGCAACCTTATGCCAAAAAAATAATACACGGCACTTTAAAGAATTTGGAAACGGCTATTTTTCAAGAAATTATCGAAAATCTTGACGTTTCGCGCTTTGCAGGAAAACCCGTTATCATCAAAGGATGTTCCAAAAAACCGGTTCCGGATAGTGCTTATGTTCAGGCTGTTGCAAAAATACAACCCATAGCCAAGAGCATTATGTATGGCGAAACCTGTTCGGCAGTGCCTATTTTTAAAATAAGTAAATAACTAAATTAATAAATATTTTTAACAGATGAAAAAAATCTTATTATCAGCTTTATTTTTATCTTCATTAGGAGCTTTTGCTCAGGAAGAAACAATGTCTGACTCAAATTGGACACGTGGCGGAAACGTATCATTAATGTTTAGCCAAGCTGCCTTTAACAACGATTGGCAAGGTGGAGGAACTAATAACGTAGCCGCTAACTTAGCCGTAAGTTATGCTTTCAACTACAAAAAAGACACTTGGACGTGGGACAACAACTTGTTTATCGACTACGGATTAACCAAGCTAAAAGGCGATGCTTACACGCGTAAAACCACTGACCGTTTGGAGTTTAACTCACTTTTGGGTAAACAGGCAACTGAAACTTGGTACTACTCACTTTTGTTCAATTTCAAAACACAATTTGACAAAGGTTACAACTATGGTGCCAATGACAGAACGCTTATCAGCCAGTTTTTCTCACCTGCTTTTATCCAAATTGGTCCCGGTATGTTGTGGAAGAAAAGCGATAACTTAAAAGTAAACATCGCTCCGTTGACCTCAAAATTTGTTTTTGTAAATAAAGACTTTACAACTCCCGGAAACTTGGTTTACAAAAAAGATTACTACGGAGTGAAAGACAATGAAACGTTCCGTTATGAAATGGGTCTTTCATTAGCCGGATACGCTAAATTTGACGTTGTTGAAAACGTTACAATGGAAAACATCTTATCATTGTACAGCAACTATTTGGACAAACCACAAAACATTGACATTGATTACACGGCTAACGTAGCGATGAAAATCAACAAATTTTTATCAGCAAACTTCACGTTCCAAGCTATTTACGATGACAATGCCACAAAAGGATTCCAAATCCGTGAAGTATTGGGCTTAGGATTGAGCTATAAATTGTAAGAAATATTTAAATTATCCAAAAAAGGTTCACTTTTCACAAGTGAACCTTTTTTTATATGCATTTGTTAAACTACCTATTCAAAAAGTTGAAAAAATCAAATTCTTTATTTAAATATATTCTAAATAAAAATAAAATGTTATATTTGCCCGCAAATTCAATTACTGATGAAAATACAATCGTATATATTACTGATTTTTTTAGGATTAGGGCAATTACTTTCGGGGCAATCGCATCGCAAAGGCACACTTGAAGGCTCGGTTTTATACAAAAACGGCGAAATAGCGGAAATGGCAACCGTAATTGTCGCAGGTACAAATCGTTATGCTTACACGAACGAAAAAGGTTTCTTCAAAATTGAACATCTTCCATTGGGGAAACATTACGAAATTGAAGTCAAAACCTTTGGAAACGAGAGTGTAAAAACCAAAATTCACTTCACTAAAAATCGCCAGCGGATTACCATCAAATTAGATGACAACAACGGAATTTCACTCACCGAAGTTGTTGTTTCGGGCAGTAGCAAGGGCAGGCAAGCCAAAGAACAAGGCTATGCGATGAACGTGATTTCCACCCAAAAAGCCACGCTGCAAAACATTCAAACTACGGAACTTCTGGGGCGTTCGGCGGGCGTGAAAATCCGTCAGTCGGCAGGAATGGGTTCGGACATTTCGTTTAACCTTAACGGACTGACAGGCAACTCTGTACGAATTTTTATCGACGGCATTCCGATTCGCAACTATGGGCGGTCGTTTTCGCTCAGCAGCATTCCGCCTTCGATGATTGAACGCATTGAAGTTTATAAAGGCGTGCTTCCGGCAGAACTTTCCGAAGATGCTCTCGGCGGAGGCATCAACGTGGTGTTGAAAAAAGAAATGAACAACTCGCTAACCACCTCATACTCTTATGGTTCATTCAACACCCATCAGTGGGATTTGAACGCTGCCTATCGCAATCCCAAAAACGGATTTATGGCAACGCTTTCTTCCTTCCATAATTACACCGATAATAATTATAAGGTGTGGGGCGATAATGTGTATGTTACCGACAACACCACGGGAGACATTTCGTACGTTACCGCCAAACGCTTTCACGACAGTTACTATTCCGCCGGAATTAAAGCAAATGCAGGGGTTACCCGCAAAAAATGGGCTGATGAATTGCTGTTTGGATTGATGCTTTCGCAATCAAACAAAGACATACAAACCGGAGCTACGATGGAAATCGTTTACGGAAACCGCACCACCAAGTACAATAGCGCAATGGGGAGTTTGCAATACAAGAAGAATGATTTACTCCTTAAAGGCTTAGACCTAAGTACTTTTACGACTTACTCCAAAACAAACAGACAAGTGATTGATACCGTGCCGTATATCTATAATTGGACGGGGCAAATAGCCAAAGCCTACAACGGAATTGATAACGCTACGTGGTCAAAAGGAGGCGGTGAAGCAGGCAGGGCAACCCTTGCCAGCAATGACGAACGCAACCTTGCCAATCGTTCCAACCTTCATTATCACATCGGTAAGCATCACAGCATCGGGGCGAGCTATTTTCTGAATTATTTCACACGCGAGATTGACGACCCGCTCGAAACCAAAGAAGCCCGCGAATCAATGGATAAACGCAGGTACAACAAACAAATAACCACGTTCAATTACGACGGAAGTTTCTTTAGTAATAAACTGAAATTAAGCTTGTTTTATAAAATATATCAGCAACGGGTACAACTTACTGAATTTTCTGTTCGGCGTTTGCCCGGTGGCAATTACCAAGTGAACAGCACCAAACACGACCGAATGATGAACGACAAAGGCTACGGAGCGGTGCTTTCATACGCTTTAACGCCGAAAATAAGCCTCTCTGCCTCTACGGAAAGAGCCATACGCCTACCCGGAATTACCGAAATTCTGGGGAACACCAGTGAAAATATTGACCCCAACGTAACGCTTCGTCCTGAAAATAGCCGAAATTTTAACGTAGGGCTCAATGTTGGGAATTTTACTTTCGGGAAGCACGAGTTGGGTGGTGAAGCAAACTTTTTCATTCGTGATATTCACGATTTGATTCAGCGGGGCGTGCCCCGAAATTCGGCAGATTTTTATCAGTTTGAAAATTTAGGTAAAGTACTGAGCAAAGGCGTAGATGCCAAATTGCGTTACAATTGGAATAAAAAACTGTTTATCAATGTAGTAGCTTCTTACTTTGATGCACGTTTCAATTTGCAATACAATGAGCACGGCATTGAGTATTTTTACTATGGAAGCCGTTTGCGAAACGCCCCTTACCTAACCGGGAATTGCAATGCCGAGTATATTTTTAATGATTTAATGCAGAAAAATTCGCGTTTGGCGGTGAATTATAATTTCAATTACACGCACGAATTTTTCCGTGATTGGGAGAATTTAGGTTCGGCAAACAAAATTATCATTCCGGCACAACCCCTTCACGATGTGGGACTTACTTACACCTTCCCCAACCGAAAATGGACGCTGGCATTCAACGCCAAAAACATTTTCGACACGCAGGTTTTTGACAATTACGCCCTGCAAAAACCCGGACGGGCATTTTACGGAAAACTGACGTTTTCGCTTTTATAATGAACAATTGGCAATGAACAAATAACAATGAATAACGAATAATTGATATGTACTAAGGTTGCGTATACACAAAAAACAGAAATAGTAAAAAAATAAAAATATGGCATTAGACAATGTAATTTCAGTAGAATTTTCTTCCGAAGAATTAAAGAAAATCAGTGACGCCCTCACCGCTATTGAAGAGGTGATGAAAGGCAAAAGCGTAAACCTGACACCCGATGAGCGGCAACAGTACGGGCGTATTGCCGACCGTAACAAACTCTTGGTGGACAAGTGCAAGACGTATATGGAACTCAATCCGCAAGTGATGCCACCCACGCTTGACAAGGCGGAGTTTGACAAGGACTATTTGGCACGCACGCAGATTGACCCCGTGATGAAACGTATCAGTGTGTTGCAAACGGTGTTTTCGGATATGAAAACCTTGCTTGATTTTGACAATTTCAATGCGGCAGTGTCATACTATCGGTATATAAAATACCTTTCGCAACAGAACGCACCAGGGATGTCAGCCGTTTATAGCGACCTGAAAACCCATTATCAAAGTCGGTCTGTGGCAAACACAACACCACAAGGCACTCCCGAAGCCCCTACGGACGCTCCATAAGGGTTGATTCCCCGTTGGGCAAGGGTTAAAAAGTGCTTACGAACGCCTTTCAGGCGATGGTTTACAACCCCAAAGTGTTTGCCGATGTGGCATAAGGGTACATCGGCAAGCCCTTACGGGTGATACTCGATGACCTGACGACCCTTTTATAAGGGGTGATAGGGTCTTTAAAAGGGGGTAACATCCGTAAATATGCAATTTGCTGTATATCAAAAAATACAATAGAAGGTTTATTTAACGCTTATGGATATTAATTATGAGATATATTACACTAATCATAACAGGTTTATTACTCTTTTCGTGTGAAGAGTTAAAAACGGTAGTGCCAGCACGCCCGGTAGGCTATTTAACTACCAGTAATGAAGTTATTTATACCCCACAAAAAGACGTTTATAAAGTGGAAGAAATGATAAATATAACTTTTTCCTTCTCTCCTATGCTGTTAGATGAAAATGATAAAGAAATACATATTCAGGAAGTTGCAAAAAAAATACCTGAAAAAATAACAGTCAAATTTCCACACTACTATAAAGAAGATATTTCAATGGTTCATATCGTTTTAAATGGAAAAAAGTTAGAATCTGCAGGAGAAATTTCCTTTGTTTATGATAAAAACAAAGACCGTTATATTTTGGCGGACAATTTAGCACTTTTGTTCCATAAAAAAGGAACTTATATGCTTTCAAATATTTTGGATATGACATCTTTCTCATTTAATTGGTCAAAGGCATTATTTATGACGGCATTGGTTTCAAAACAGCAACTGACCATAGAAGAATAAAATACGTAACTAAATTAAATAATTAACATAATGAAAAACAGGAATTTAACATCAAAAATGGTTGCTTTGGCACTTGCCACGGCAGGTTTATTGGCAACGGGTTGCAGTAAAAGTGAGGGTGATGCCCCTACCCCACTACCGCAAACAGAAGAGGTTTTCCACGTGGCATACGGCGTGGGAACAGGAGGGCAGGGTTCTACTTCCTCTTGTGTCATAAAACCCTTTACCGACTTAAAATCAGGTACTATTTCCATCGGAGTGAATTCAGGATACACATTGGATAAATCACGTACCCACCGACTTTACAGCTCGGCTGACGGAAAATATATCTATAATTTAGAATACCAAAACGCATTCATTAAAAAATACGAAAGTGTTTCTCTAAACGACCCTTTTTACCGAGAAATAGGCAAAAAAAATATGAATGAGGTGATGGCTACCAAAGGAATGCGCTGGAAAAAGGTAAACGAAACCGATGTACTTATGTACAGCACATTAGCCGACCATCCTAAAAAAGCCGATGGGACTTACAGCCATACCACAGTAACGCTTACCATCGTTAAAATGAATCTGTCAGATTTTTCTTTCGTAAAAAAAGCAATTCTGCTCCCTGCCGAAACAGATACAGCACTTGATAATCTGTACATTTGGCGGGTAGATTCACCGGTGGTATTTAACGGGAAAGTATACATTGGCGTAGCAAAACAAGGATATGATGGCGCTAAACCCATTGATGGGGACACCTACAAAGCCTCAACCTTAGTGTTGGATTATCCTTCGTTGGAAAACCCAAAAATTATTTATTCGGACATTGCCACAGGTGAGGGCTACGGATATCGTACGCCTGCTTATATGGAATATGCCGGCAGTATTTATCACGTAACCACAAACCCATCTAAGATATTGAAAATAACAAACGGAGCCTATGACAATACGTATGATTTTGATTTGGCAACGGCTTTGGGTATGAATAAAGTAGGAGCTTCCGGAATGTTCCACGCAGGAAACGGCATTGCCTACGTTGCTTTCTATGATGCCGAAAAAGGAAACAGCTGGGGCTCAAACAATAAATATTGGGGAATTGCCCGCGTGGATTTGAATGCTAAAACTGCCATTAAAATGGATTTACCTGAAAATCTTTGGCTTGCTCCGATGCAAAATGCCAAAGTGGGCAAAGACGGTAAAGTGTATATGACTATTGCACCACTGAACACCAACGGAAATATCTATATCTTTGACCCGAAAAGCACCTCGCCAACCGGATATATTAAAGGAGCTACACTGCCCATCGCCGGTGATGCTTTCTATTTAGGGGTTTTCTAACCAATTCCCAAAATATAAAACAAGAAAAAAGACCGCTAAAAATAGCGGTCTTTTTGTTGTTTTCAAAAAAAGTTGTAGTTTTACGGGAAAATTGAAAACTTTTAAATAAAACAATCCTATTATGAAAAGAAAAATCACCATCAAAGACATTGCCCGAGAGCTGAACATCAGCATTTCAACCGTGTCTAAATCACTGAATGACAATCCCGAAATCAGCCAGCAAACGCGCCAAAAAGTGGTGGCATTCGCCCGATTGCACAATTACAAACCCAATTCGGTTGCGCTGAGTTTGCGCAATAAAAAATCAAAAAACATCGGGGTAATTATCCCCGAAATTGCCCACGATTTCTTTTCGATGATTGTCAAAGGCGTTGAAAGCGTTGCAAATGAAAAAGGATACAACCTCATCGCCTGCTTTTCAAACGAAATGCTTGAACGCGAAATTAAAAACATCGAAACACTCACCCAAACCGGCATCGATGGTTTTATCATTGCTCTTTCAAAAGAAACGCAACAACAGCAAGATTATCATCACCTTCGTGAGATATTAAACCAAGAGCTGGCATTGGTGCTTATTGACCGCGTGGTGGAAGACGTGTACTGTGACAAGGTCATCGTTGATGATGCAATGGCTTCATACCGAGCCGTAAACCACTTAATCAAAGCCGGATACCACCGCATCGGGTTGCTTACCGTGCCGGAATATATCAGCGTGGGTAATCTGCGCACACAAGGATACAAAAACGCACTGACCGATGCCGACATCCCTATCGACCAAAGTTTAATTTTAGCAGTGGAAGACATTCATTCCGAAGAGGTTATACCCAACTTTTTTGACACCCGCCGGTTTGATGCGCTTTTGTGCAGTAACGAATTTTTAGCCGTAAAAGCCTTGCGTGAAGCCCACAACCGCAACATCAAAATTCCGCAAGAATTGGGCATAATCACCTTTGCCGACGGATTTTTAGCCAAAAACGCTTATCCGAAACTCACCGCGGTAGACCAACACGGCACCGAAATCGGAAAAAAAGCCGCCGAACTGCTCATCGAAAATATTGAAAACGACAACCAAGAACGAAACTACCGAACCGAAATCATCAAAACATCATTAATAATTAGAGAATCAACAAGATAGCACATAAACACATTCGTGAGAAATCACCCGAAAAACAATGAAAAAATTTTTAATCGCAGGACTCGGAAACATCGGAACAGAATACAAAAACACGCGCCATAACATTGGTTTTAAAGTAGTTGAACAATTAGCCGAACAACACCAAGTTCCCTTTACCACTCAAAAATTAGGCGACCTTGCCGAGCTCAAACACAAAGGGCGTACGTTTTTATTGCTCAAACCGTCTACTTATATGAACCTCAGCGGAAAAGCCATCCGTTATTGGCTTGAAAAAGAGAAAATTCCGTTGGAAAATTTACTGGTCATCACCGATGATTTGAATCTTCCGTTCGGAACTATTCGCATCAAATCCAAAGGGAGCGACGGCGGGCATAACGGACTGAAAGACATTCAGGCACAGCTCAATACAACCGCCTATGCACGCCTGCGTTTTGGCATCAGCGCCGATTTTTCAAAAGGAAAGCAAATCGATTACGTTTTGGGGCAGTGGAACGAAGAAGAAGCAAGCCTGCTGCCCGAACGCCTGCAAAAAAGTGCCGAAGCCATACTCTCATTCGGTTTGGCGGGAATTTCCAACACGATGAACTTATTCAACAATAAATAATTGTTTTTCAAGCTTATACCTATGCAACTACATCATATTTATCTCATCATTCACCTTTTGGCGGCAACCGTTTGGGTGGGCGGGCATTTGGTACTTGCCATCGGTTTTCTTCCAAAAGCACTGAAAAACAACGACTTTGGTTATATCGACCGATTTGAAAAAACCTACGAACCCATCGGAATGCCTTCGCTGTTGCTTTTGGTCGTTACCGGAATTTTAATGGCATACGATTTCGGACTGGGTTTCACCACGTGGTTTTCGTTTTCATCGGCTATTGAAACGGTCGTTTCCTTAAAGATAATATGCTTATTAACAACCATTTGTTTGGCAATAAGTGCCCAAACCCGTGTGCTTCCGCAGTTGCATAAAGGCAACACAAAAAAACTGCCCGAAATGGCAATTCACATCGTTTCGGTTACGATTTTAGGAGTGATAATGCTCATTTTGGGGAGTTTCGTTCGTTATGGCGGAATAAATCTGTAAAAAATAATTACCACCAAAATAGTAACATAAAATGAAATTAACACCTGTACTAAAAAAATACGAGTCTGAACAACATTCTGCCGTTGCGGCACAGCGTTTGGCACAAGAAATAGCCTTCGCTCCGGTGGTTTTTCAGGTATCGCGACTGATGGTTAAGTTCGGAATTTTCAGCAAATTATGCAAACAAAACAACGGAATGACCGCAGCCGAAATAGCCCGTGAAACCAACCTAAGCCCGTATGCCGTTCAAATATTGTTGGAAGCCTCACTTTCCATCGGAACGGTTATTGTTAAGGGCGATAAATATTTCATCACCAAAGCAGGCTGGTTTCTGGAAAATGACAAAATGACCCGCATCAATATGGAATTCACCCACGAGGTTTGTTACGAGGGGCTGTTTCATTTGGAGGAAGCCTTGCAAAACGGGCAACCTGCCGGCTTAAAAGTCTTTGGAAACTGGGCAACTATTTACGAAGGATTGTCGCAACTGCCTGAAATTACGCAAGAAAAATGGTTCGCTTTTGACCATTATTATTCCGACAGGTCGTTTGCCGATGCCCTGAAAATCGTTTTTGAAAAACCCGTAAAAAAACTACTTGACGTAGGCGGAAACACAGGGCGATGGGCATTGCAATGTGTAGGCTACAACACAGAAGTTCAGGTAACTATAATGGATTTACCCCAACAATTAGCCCTGATGCAAGAAGCCGTAAAAGGCAAACCGGGGGCTGAACGCATCCACCCGCACGGAGCTAATCTGCTTGACCCAAAAACGCCCTTCCCTACCGGATTTGATGCCATTTGGATGAGCCAATTTTTGGATTGTTTTTCGCCCGATGAAGTAACTTCCATCCTCAAACGTGCCGCCGCTTCAATGAATGAAAACACCGAGCTTTACATTTTGGAAGCCTATTGGGACAGACAATCACACGAAACTGGCGCCTATTGCCTGAACCAAATCAGTGTGTACTTTACGGCTATGGCAAACGGAAACAGCAAAATGTATTATTCCGAGGATATGATGTGCTGTGTGAATGATGCAGGATTGAAAGTCATTCAGGTTTACGACCATCTCGGTTCCGGCGAAAGTCACACCATTTTCCGTTGCAAAAAATAAAAATGTTTTATGTGTTTTTTTTGATTACTTTTGTTTATTATAGCTAACTGTATATAAATTGTCGCATTTCACAATCCTCCTTTGAAGGAGGAAGCCTGCGAAAGCAGGGTATGTGGGGAAGGATGGAGGATGTTTTCTTAAAATTTACATCCCCCTACCCCCCCCCTTCAAAGGGGGAATTAGTGCGACAAACTATCTTGGGTTAGCTATAAAAAGGGGATTTGACATAAGAAATTATCCTTATATCAAACCCCCACATTAACCAACTATTCTATAATATAAACTGTTTTCTGATATTCTTACTCTGATTTTGGATTATGAATACCAATTTTCAGTGTGTATTTATCGGTTTTGTCTTTCAAAAGTAACCCATTATTTTTATCAATATCATACAAATGATTCCCTTTCTGCAAGCCATCTATGCCTCGTAACAAACTATCAGAAGATGGCAGCTCAAACACAATTTCTTGATCACCCATTGTTTGAGGCTGAAAAACAATAGCAACTTGTTCTCTTTTCTCATAGGCAGCAATTCTGCTTGATACAGTTCCATTGGTAAACTTAATTTCATTTTGTGAAACAACACCTTGTTTGTTAGTTCTTCTAATAAAACCTTTTCCTGTTGCTAATGACTGTCCTGAGATGGTTTGTAAGTTATCTTTAACAATCAAATCAAAACTGATTCTGCCGGTGTCACGTTTAAAATATTTTGAGTAGATAACGGTTTTAAAAGGAGCGTTTGTGCCTAATTCTCTTAGCTTATATGAAATGGCAACTCCGGGGTTTTCTTTGCTCCAAGTGGCACCTTCCTCTAAAAATTCTTTAATGTGCTCAATGCTTGTAATGGCTTTTCCGCCCAATTTAGGGCTTCCTCCTAAAACACGTCCGGTAATTTTTGATGATTTTTGTAAGTCATTATAAGCAGATTCAGCTTTTGCATCAAATTTTCCGTCTAAGAAAGAAGCGCTGATTTTCGCTTCGGCTTCTTTTTTTGTTAAAGTGGTTTCAATTCCCAATAACAAAACTCTTCCCATTTTGATTGATGAGACATACACGGGTTTAACGTCTCCGAAGGCGTTTGCGTAATCAAAATTATCTGAGAAAAGATCAGACGGTTGCTGAGGAAGGTCAAGGTCAACAGTATAAAAAACTTGTTGAATTTTCACTAAAAATCGTTTCTTTTCATTATCATAACTAAATCCAGCACTTGCCCCTACTTTGGTTACCGTTCCGTTGTAATTTGCCCCTAAGGCAATTTTAAGGTGCTGTTCGTCGTGAACTTCTTCCGAAGTGTATGAAATATTTGCCGGCGGGACTTCAAAATCTTTGGAAAGCAAATCATTAAGAGCATTTCTTACCCTTGAAAGCGTAGGATTATCTACAGTAACAGAAGGTGTAACGCCTGATTTCCCTTGTAATGAAACAGATAAAGTTAAGGGTTTTCTTGGCGCTGTGATAGGCAAATATGAGCCATCTAAAACTGTTCTGGCTTTCACCAACGCTCCGGGGTAAAAAATTTCCTGATCATCTGAGAATAGAAGTTGTTCATCAAATTGTTTTGCTTGTTCATACTGCTCATCATCCCCCGTAACAGCCAACATTGCCGTTCTGGATTTTCTTGCAGAAGAAGTTACCAAACGCTCTGAAAAAGGAATCATTTGCTCAACAGAAGGCAGTGCTGACACAAATTTATTAACACTCGAAGCCTCTAACTGTCTGTTTTCAACTTCTTTTGTACTTTCAGCTTCTTTCTGGCAAGAAAAAAGCATAACTGATGACAAAGCAAACAAAGCTGCTTTTACTGAATTTTGCATTTGCATATAAATATAATTTAATTATTAATCGTATCTAACATCGGCAACTTGTAATTATTTTTAGCTTCTTTTTGTTAAACTGCCTCTGATTAAATAGTTGTGAGTGTTCCCGGCTTATATGCGAAATCACATAGTAATTTAGTAAAAGTTTTAAAATGAGTTGCTTTTCAAACATAATTATAAATTATCATTCAAACAAGAAAAAGGGCACGTCTTTTGGGTATCATACCATTGTACGGATAACCCTCAATGGAAATTAAGTTTAATTTGCATAATACTTAGAGTTTTAAAATTTATTTCACAGATTTATCTGTAAAGAAATATACTTTTAGTAACATCATATTCCGTATGTCAGCTCAGAACTGGTCGCTCAATTCTATTAAATTTCATTTGCCGTAAATCTTGCATCAAAAAACTAATTTTAACTAAATTTTATATTTTTCAATAACAAGTCCTTACATTTTTTTGCTATTAATCGTGTTAGAAAACATACTTTAACACAATGCACTTTCTTACAAAAACGATTAACTATTTAACTATCAGTATTAAAAAATAAACATATTGATTTTAACAAAATATTTCATATATTTGCGGGTACTTTTTTTGGAAGAAAATAAAACATATTATGCAATCATATAGAATAAGTTTATTGGCGTTTTTGCTGGTTTTTCAGTTTGCATTGGCACAAAAAACGCCTGCCGATTACGTGAATCCGTTTATCGGAACGTCTAATTTTGGAGCGACACACCCCGGAGCCATTGCCCCACGCGGAATGCTCAGCATCTCGCCTTTCAACGTGGCGTTTGACACCAAAGGCATTCAAAATCCGTTGGAAAAAGACAGTCGCTGGCTGTCAAATCCGTATGTAAATGAAAATCATTTCCTTACGGGATTTACGCACGTGAATATGAGCGGTGTGGGTTGTCCTGAATTGGGCGTAATTATCGCAATGCCCACCACCGGAAAGTTGGAAACCAATCACTTACAATACGGTTCTACTTACAAAAACGAACAGGCTTCCGCCGGATATTACAGCACGCACATCGATAAATACAACATCAAAGCCGAAATGACAGCTGCAATGCGGGCGGGCGTGAGCCGTTATCACTTTCCGAAAGGAGAAGCTAACGTATTGATAAACTTAGGGCTAGGACTTACCAACGAACAAGGAGCGATGGTAAAAATCGTTTCGCCTACCGAAGTGCAAGGAATGCGAATGGTGGGGTCGTTTTGTTATAACAGTCCGGAATTGGCGTATCCTGTTTATTTCGTAGCAAAACTCTCAAAACCAGCTGCTTCGTACGGAGTTTGGCACAAACCCGAAAAATACGAAGGTGTGGAAGCCGAGTGGATGCTCTACAACGGAAAAACCCGTCTCAAAGAAGGATTCACCCGCGAGGTGGTCGGCGACAGCATTGGGGCATACTTCCGATATAAATTCGATAAAGATGAAATTGTTGAAATGAAAGTAGGCGTTTCGTACGTCAGCATCGAAAATGCCCGCGAGAATTTGGAAAAAGAAATCGGAAGCAAATCATTTTCAGAAGTTTATCAACAAACCAAAAACTGCTGGAACGAGCAATTTCACGTAGCTTTGGAAGGCGGCACGGACGACCAAAAAACGATTTTTTACACGGGTTTGTACCATACCCTCATTCATCCGCATCTTTTTAACGACGTGAACGGCGATTATCCGCAGAGTTCCACCAACAAAATCGGTAAATCAAACGAACGTTACACCGTGTTTTCGCTGTGGGACACGTATCGAAATTACCACCAACTGATGACCTTGTTATATCCTGAACAACAGCTTGGTATGGTCAGAACGATGCTGGATATTTACGACGAAAGCGGCTGGCTTCCGAAGTGGGAACTCAATTCCACCGAAACCTTTACGATGGTGGGCGACCCGGCGAGTATCGTACTGGCTGACACCTACTTACGCGGACTTACCGACTTCAATATAGAAAAAGCCTACGAAGCGATGCTCAAAGGAGCTAATACACTAAAAAACAACCCGATACGTTTAGGTGTTGATGAATATTGGAAATTAGGTTATTTGAGTGTGGACGGAGGCGTGGCAGGGCCGGTTTCCACCACGCAAGAGTACAATATCGCTGATTTTGCCATTGCCCAATTGGCAAAAAAACTCGGCAAAAAGAAAGATTTTGAGCGATTTAGCAAACAATCGCTTTCGTACAGAAAACTCTTCGACAAGCAAACCAAATTGTTGCGTCCGCGTCACGCCAACGGAACGTGGTACGCACCTTTCAACCCCGAAAGCGGGGCGAATTTCGAGAAAAACGTGGGCTACATCGAGGGCAATGCTTGGCAGTACGTTTATATGGTAACGCACGACATCAAAGGAATGATACAGCTGATGGGTGGAGCCAAATCCTTTGAAAATCAATTGGATTACATCTTCGATAAAGGACAATACGATATGGCAAACGAACCCGACATCGCCTATCCGTACCTTTATAATTATATAAAAGGAAGCGAATGGAAAACACAAAAACGCATTCACGATTTGATTGAGCAATATTTTCAGAACAAACCCGCCGGATTGCCCGGAAACGAAGACACGGGCGTGATGTCGGCTTGGCTTATTTACGGAATGATGGGTTTTTATCCGGTGAGTCCGGGCGAGCCCATTTACACATTTACTTCGCCAAAATTCAATAAAATTACGCTTACTTTGGATAAAAAATACTATCCGAATGGCAAATTAACCATCGAATCGAACGCTTCACCCGAAAATATTTATATTAAACGTATTTTTATCGACGAAAAACCCTATAATTCGTATTTCATAACACACGAACAGCTAAAAAAAGCAAAAAAAATACGGTTTGAACTAAGTGACAAACGATAATTTAACAGAAAAACGCTTTGGTTTTAACAAAATCAAAGCGTTTTTATTTCAAAATATTAGTACGGAGAATTTCTGCAAAAAAAATATATCATCGGGTTTAAAACCATTGCTTGGATTTATAAAAGCAATGAAACTCAAAAAGCAACATCATTTTGTAATTAACACAAAAAACAACAAATCATAATCCATTCACAACCAATAGATTATATATCAAATCGTTTTTTAAGTGCGGATTAATCAAGAAAAACGGGCAAAAAATTTTTAATTTTAAGCATAAAAATATATCTTTGCAAACGCTTACGCTTATTGGGCTGTAAGTTAATGAAATAGTAAAAATTAAAAACCAGAATTAAACATAACAATAAGTAATGTCTCAAAAAGGTAAAGTATCACAAGTAATTGGTCCGGTGGTAGATGTAGTGTTTGCTTCCGAGAGTGAGCTTCCGCGAATTTATGATTCGTTGGAAATTAACAAAGCTGATGGTTCAAAATTGGTATTGGAGGTGCAGTCGCACATCGGTGAAGACGTGGTGAGAGCCATCTCGATGGATTCAACCGAAGGATTAAGTCGCGACACCGAGGTTATTGCAACCGGAAACCCTATTCAAATGCCCATCGGGAAAGATGTTTACGGGCGTTTGTTCAACGTAATCGGTGACGGAATCGACGGATTAGGAAACCTGCCCAAAGAAGGGAAAAACGGCTTGCCTATCCACCGCGAAGCTCCTAAATTTGAAGAACTTTCCACTTCAACCGAAGTGCTTTTCACCGGAATCAAAGTCATCGACCTTATCGAACCTTACGCCAAAGGAGGAAAAATCGGTCTGTTTGGCGGTGCGGGTGTAGGAAAAACCGTTTTGATTCAGGAACTTATCAACAATATCGCCAAAGGGCACGGCGGGCTTTCCGTTTTCGCCGGCGTGGGTGAGCGTACCCGTGAAGGAAACGACCTTTTGAGAGAGATGTTAGAGTCGGGCATCATTAAATATGGTGAAGAATTTATGCACTCAATGGAAAAAGGCGGTTGGGATTTGACCAAAGTGGACAAAAACGCAATGCGTGAGTCAAAAGCAACGTTCGTTTTCGGTCAGATGAACGAACCCCCCGGAGCGCGTGCGCGTGTGGCATTGTCAGGACTTACCATCGCCGAATATTTCCGTGACGGAGCAGGCGACGGACAAGGAAAAGACGTGCTTTTCTTCGTGGACAACATCTTCCGCTTTACGCAGGCAGGTTCTGAGGTTTCGGCTTTGTTGGGGCGTATGCCTTCTGCGGTGGGTTATCAGCCTACCTTAGCAACCGAAATGGGCGCGATGCAAGAGCGTATTACATCAACAAAAACAGGTTCAATCACTTCTGTACAAGCGGTTTACGTTCCTGCGGATGACTTGACCGACCCGGCGCCGGCAACCACATTTGCCCACTTGGACGCTACAACCGTACTTTCGCGTAAAATCGCCGAGTTAGGTATCTATCCGGCTGTTGACCCGTTGGATTCTACATCAAGAATTTTAACGCCTGAAATCTTAGGAAAAGAGCATTACGAATGTGCACAACGCGTGAAAAAATTGTTGCAACATTATAAAGAATTGCAAGACATCATCGCCATTTTGGGTATGGAGGAGCTTTCGGAAGAAGATAAATTGGCGGTTGCCCGAGCCCGACGCGTACAGCGTTTCTTGTCGCAACCTTTCCACGTAGCGGAGCAATTTACCGGAATTCCGGGTGTGTTGGTGGACATCAAAGATACTATCAAAGGCTTTAATATGATTATCGACGGTGAGTTAGACCACTTGCCCGAAGCGGCTTTCAACCTCAAAGGAAGCATCGAAGATGCCATCGCTGCCGGAGAGAAAATGTTGGCTGAGGTTCAATAATCATTTCAAACGGATAACTTATGAAAGTAGAAATTGTTACCCCTGAGGTAATTTTATACAAAGGAGAGGTGCAAGCCGTTTCGGTTCCGGGTGTAAACGGAGAGTTTCAAATGCTTGAAAATCACGCTGCAATCGTGTCGGTGCTGACCAAAGGTTACATAAAACTTTACGGAAACCTCGAAATCAAAGAAAGTGTAGTCGACCGCTTCGAAAAAGGAAATAAAAAAGATGAATTTTTGATTGCCATCACCGGCGGAACGTTGGAACTTAACAACAACCACGCCACAATTTTGGTGGACTAAAAACACATTTTTTTACGATAAAATCGGCACGAATTTAGTTAAATTCGTGCCGATTTGGTTTTATAACCTGTTTTTCACTCGTGTTGCGAGCATCGGTCGTTAGTCACAGGAGACAATCAACCAAAAGGTTACTTTGTTGTGATTTAACATTTCTTTAATTTTGTTGTTTGAAATTAAATTATATCTTTGCCCCCGATAATAATAAAAATAAACTCTTTTCACTTATGAAAAAAATTGTATTAAGTTTGGCGGTTATTTCCGCAGTTGCATTGACAAGTTGTGAAAACACTAACACACAGAAAAAAAATGAAATGGCTACTGAGCAAACAGAGCAAATGATGCCTGAAACAACTCAAAAAGAGGCTTCAAAATTTGCGTATGCCGTGTCAAACACATCGGTGGTTGAGTGGGTTGGCTCAAAACCAACAGGAAAACACAACGGAACCATTTTAGTGAGCGAAGGTGGTGTAAATGTTGAAAATGGGGCAGTTACATCAGGTGAGTTTGTTATCGATATGAACTCAATTACCGTACTGGACCTTCCCGCAGGTGACGGAAAAGAAGATTTGGAAGAACACTTGAAAGGAACCGGAAAAGAAGAAGCTGAGGACCACTTCTTTAACGTAAAAAAATTCCCTACCTCAACCTTCGTTCTTAAATCGTTTGACGGGAAAAACATCACAGGTGGTTTAACCATCAAAGGAATTACCAAAGAAATTTCATTCCCCGCTACGGTTACCGTTACCGATAATGAGGTGAGCATTGAATCAGCTTCTTTCAAAGTAAATCGAGTTGATTTTGGTGTAAATTACGGCTCAAAATCGGTTTTTGATAACTTAAAAGACAAATTTATCAACGACGACATTGAATTGGTTGTAAAAGTAAAAGCTACAAAATAAGTTGTTTTTAACTTAAACGAAACGGATAAAGGGGCAAAGGTGTTTCACTTTTGCCTCTTTTTTATATCTTTGCACCAACTTTATGATTATGGATACAACTTCGATTCTGATTATCGTTACAACTTTGGTGTTATCGGCATTTTTTTCGGGTTTTGAAATTGCCTATGTTTCATCAAACAAGGTGCATATTGAAATACAAAAAAAACAAGGCGGTTTTTTAGCCGAACTGCTGACCAAGATAACCCGAAAACCCTCCAAACTCATTGCTACATTACTGGTTGGCAACAACATAGCACTGGTAATTTACGGCTTTGAAATGGGAAAGGTTATGACGGCAACACTCCCTGATTTTTTTCAAAATGTACTGTGGCACACAGTGATTTCCACTATCATTATCTTGATTACGGCTGAATTTATGCCGAAAGTTTTCTTTCAAATTTATGCCAATCAACTTCTGAAAATTTTGGTACTTCCGGCATACTTTTTTTATGTTATTTTCTCGCCAATTTCAAATTTTATCATCTGGATTTCCGACTTTTTACTGAAAGTACTTTTTAAAACCAAAGGCGACCATGTTCCGCTGGCGTTCACCAAATTAGAGTTGGGCGATTACATTTCGGAACAAATGGAAAACGTTCAGGAAAAACAGGAAGTAGATGCCGAAATACAAATTTTTCAAAACGCACTTGAATTTTCGGGCGTAAAGGCACGTGAAATTATGGTTCCGCGTACTGAAATTGTTGCGGTTGAAATTAATGAAAAACCCGAAAATCTGATAAAATTATTCGTATCTTCCGGATTTTCAAAAGTGTTGGTGTACGACGAAAATATCGACAATATCGTCGGATACGTGCATACGTTTGATATGTTCAAAAAGCCCAAAAACCTCAAAAGCATATTGATACCTATCCCGTATATACCTGAAACAATGTTAATTAATGAGGTGCTTAATATGCTTACCCGTCGGCGCAAAAGTATGGCGGTGGTGTTGGACGAGTATGGCGGAACCTCCGGAATGCTAACCCTTGAAGATATCGTTGAGGAACTTTTTGGCGAAATTGAAGACGAACACGACAAAGATAATTTCTTGGAAGAAAAAATTTCTGAAAATGAATACATTTTTTCTGCCCGTTTGGAAGTGGATTACATCAATGAAACGTACAAACTAAATTTACCCGAAAGTGAAGAATATGAGACACTTGGCGGACTCATCGTAGCCTTCAATGAAGGAATTCCGTCAAAAGGCGAAACCGTTTCGATGCCGCCTTTTGATTTCCTTATCGAAGAGTGTTCCGAAACAAAAATCCAAACCGTTAGGGTTACAAACTCAAATCCGTAAAACCAATTTCCCCGAAATTATGCTTTCGGTGCTATTTTTTTCGTTCTTCGTTGTATGAAAACAGCTGATAACACCCATAAAATCAACAAGATGTTCCCGGTTAAAGCCATTTTGCTTCCCGTTGAAACCACTTCGGGAACAAACTCAAAAATGATGGTGTGTTTCCCTGCCGGAACGGGCATTCCGCGAAGCAGGTAGTTCACACGATAAAAATCAGCAGGTTTGCCATCAACAGTGGCTTGCCATCCGTGCGGATAATGCATTTCGGAAAAAACAACAAAGCCATCAGCCTGATTATCACTTTCGTACACCAATTGATTGGGTTTATAACTTTTCAAAACGATAGAAGCCGTACTATCAACAGGCATTGATTGTTTTGAAAGACTTACAGGAATATCATCTTCCAGCACAACAGCCTGTGTATCGGGTTTAAACACAGCAAGTTGTTTCATAACGTCATCATTACTTTTTTGCGTGATGATTTCACCTACAAACCAAGCGTTGCCCAAAGCATCTTCATTTTGAATTGGTTGGATTTGCCCTTTTTCGTTTTTCATCAGCACGTATTTCACGTTTAACATATTCAAAACGTTCATATTGCCCTTTGCTATCTGATACTCAAAAAGTTCCTGCAAACGTTTGGGTTTAGCCGCGTGATACCCCCCGATAGAATGGTGAAAATACGAAGTTCGTGCCCCATTGATACCTACTTCGGGTTCGTAAACCCGATATACGGATTTATCTTCAAGAATTTGATTATCAGCTTGTGACAAACTAAACGGATGCGTCATTTGCCGAGCCTGCACAAAATCCGAACTGTTCACATACCGATTGGCAACTCCGCCTAAATCTATCAAAATAAGTAATAACAAAGCCCCTTGCATTGTCCATTTTGAGAGTTTTTTACATTGAAACAACATCAAAACAAGTGCCGTAAGACACACAAAAACAGCTGTTCGCAACAAATCAGCTGTGTAAATGGCTTTGCGGTCTTCTTTGATTAACGAAATAATTTCTTTTCCGTAATATTGTTCGTACATAGCATCGGCAGTCCCTACGAAATCAAAAAATCCTTTGCCTAAAAGCAATAAAACAAGCGTTCCGATTGTGATGTAAATCGAATAAAGTAGCGGTTTTTTATTTTCTTCCGAAGTATTTTTCACAAATTGATTCAACCCGAGCATCGCCAACACAGGAACGCATAATTCCAAAATAACCTGAATGGACGAAACCGCCCTAAATTTGTTGTACAACGGAAAATAATCAATCATAAAATTGGTAAGCGGTGCGAAATTTTTTCCCCACGAAAGTAACAGCGCCATCACACTACCGGCCACTAACCACCATTTTAAATGCCCTTTAACCAAAAACAAAGCAAGGACGAACAGGAAAAACACAACCGCCCCCACATAAGCAGGTGCCGCCACGATGGGTTGCGCACCCCAATAGGTGGGTAATCCGTTCGTAAAATCAAGCGCTTGCGAACGTGGCACGCCTTGGCTGACCAAAAAATCATAGGTTTTTGAGTTTTCGCCCAAGGCTTCGTGATTTGAACCGCCAAAAAGTCGGGGAACAATCAGGTTGAATGATTCAGTGATTCCATAACTATATTCAGTGATATATTCCTTTGACAATCCGCTATTTGCTTTGGGACTTCCGTCGGGCTCAATGGTGAGTTCCGATTTTCCGCGCGTACTCCATTGGGCATATTCTTGCGTGGCTAACAGCGATGTGGCGTTTGACAGCAAACTGATGAGCAATGCAACAAGTAAAACACCGCAAGATTTGGCAAAATCAGCTATCGTGTTGTTTTTGAGAGATTTATAAAGCAGTAATACGCCTAACAGAAGTACCAAAAACAACAAGTAGTACGTCATTTGGAAGTGATTGGCATTAATTTCAAGAGCCAATGCCAGTGCTGTTAGCAGTCCACCCCATAAATATTTTCTATTGAAAACCAGTAAGATGCCGGCAATAACAGGCGCAAAATATCCAATGGCGTGTGCCTTGGCATTATGCCCCACGCCCAAAATGATAATCAAATAGGTGGACAGCCCGAAAGCCACCGCCCCCAAAAAAGCGGTTCGGTAATCGGTTTTTAGCACCAAAAGCAAAACGTAAAACCCTATAAAATAAAGAAATAAATAATCCGCCGGGCGAGGCAAAAACCGAATTGCTTTGTCGATTTTTTTTATGAAATCATACGGATAATTAGCCCCGAGTTGATAAGTGGGCATTCCGCCGAAAGCACTGTTTGTCCAGTACGACTCTTCGCCTGTTGATGCCCGCAAATCGTTGCGTTCTTTCGCCATTGCGGTATATTGCACAATATCGCTCTGAAAAATGGCTTTTCCTTGCAAAACGGGATAGAAAAAAGCCAACGAAATTATGATAAAAAGCCCAAGAACAATCAGATGTGGGATTATTTTTTTCATTTAAAATAAGATTTTACGTAAAAACAGAACACAGTTAAAAAGGATTAAACTTCCTCATAATCAATATAATCACCTACTTGCTTGGTGGCTTTCGGATTTTTTGACGAAGGCGTGCCGTCACTTACCGATTGCCTGCCCTGCGGTTGATTGTACTGATTTTGTGTTTGATTATATTGATTTTCAAATTTTTGACTGATTTTTTTCAAAAAATAACGCATCGCATAAGGAGCCAAAAAACGCATCAAAAGGCGCAAGCCCATAATAACGAGCAAAATAATCAGTAAGGTTTTTAAAAAACCGGACAAAGATGCTTCTGTAATCATTTCATTATAAGTTTCGGACAAAAATATAAAAATAATTGAAATATGCCAATTTTACAGCCGATTCAATTTATTTTTTAGTTCTTTTTTGAAAGATTTTCAGGCTTTTTTAGTAAAATTTCAAACCTATTTTGCGTCAAACAACCGGTTGAAAACAATGAAAATCATCACAGATAAGGAAAAACTTGCAGTGAGTTTCGCGCTAAAAATTCGTTTTAATGAAAAAAGACGTATCTTTGTGCGTTGCTACATTTTCAGTAGTCATTTTTCAATCATAAAAAATATAACAAACTGATTATTAATTAACACATTATGAAATATAGTGAATTATACAAAAAAACATTATTGGAAGATGTAATTCCGTTTTGGGAAAACCATTCGTTGGACATCGAGTTTGGCGGTTATTTCACCTGCCTTGACCGCGAAGGAAACGTTTTCGACACCGATAAATTCATTTGGTTGCAAGGACGACAAGCGTGGACTTTTGCGATGCTTTACAATCAGGTAGAGAAAAATCCGAAGTGGCTCGAAATTTCAAAATCAGGCGTTGAATTCCTGAAAAACAAGGCGATGGATGCCGACGGAAACTTCTATTTTGCCCTGACACGCGACGGAAAACCGTTGGTGCAACCTTACAACATTTTCTCAGATTGCTTCGCCGCGATGGCATTCAGTCAATACGCAAAGGCTTCGGGCGATGAGACCTATAAAAAGCTGGCAATCAATACCTACAATAACATTCTGAAAAAACAAAACAACCCCAAAGGGAAGTACGAAAAAACAACCGATGTGCGCCCGTTGAAAGGATTTTCACTTCCGATGATTCTCTCAAACTTGGTTTTGGAGCTGGAAAGTGTGCTTTCCGAAGCGGAAATTAATAAAACTATCGATTTCAGTATCAACGAAGTAATGAACGTATTTTTAGATGCCGAAACCGGAATTATTTTTGAAAACGTTCGCCCCGACGGAAGCAAAGAAGACAGCTTCAACGGGCGGTTACTCAATCCGGGGCACGGCATCGAAGCGATGTGGTTTATGATTGACATTGCCGTTCGGCGGGGCGACAAAGCACTCATCGAAAAAGCAACACAAACCATACTTAACATCCTCAAATACAGCTGGGACGAGCAATACGGAGGCATCTTGTACTTTATGGATTCCAAAGGAAATCCGCCGCAACAATTGGAGTGGGACCAAAAACTTTGGTGGGTACATTTGGAAACCCTCGTGGCACTTTCAAAAGCCTATCTGCACACGCAAAACGCCGAAATTTGGGCGTGGTATGAAAAAGTGCATCAGTATGCGTGGTCGCATTTCTCTGACCCACAACACGGTGAGTGGTTCGGATACCTCAATCGGGAAGGAAAACCCCTACTGACACTCAAAGGCGGTAAATGGAAAGGCTGTTTTCACGTTCCGCGTGCGATGTTCCAATGCTGGAAAACCTTTGAACAAATGGGGAAATAAGAAATTAGCGATTAGAGAATAGCAATTAGTGATTAGGAAATAGTGAATA
>NZ_JAUNKD010000023.1:0-7003 GCF_030532915.1 Capnocytophaga sp. | reverse complement strand
TAAATTTCAAAAATAGCTTCGGAAAGTTCAAAAACAGCTCCAAAAATCACAAAACCACTCCCCAACTAATCACTAATATTAAATAAATACAGATAAAACCAATACTACATTAAATGAAAAAATACATTTTATGCCTCGGGGCAATGATTTTTATGGCAAGTGCTTGTAAAAGTACACTGACAATGCCGTCCGTTTCGGTGGACGTAACCCAACCCGAAATGCCACTGCAAACAAATCGGGATAATATTTTGGCAAAAGCCGTAATCCGAAGTGATAAACCGATTCCCGTTAAAAAAATCGCCATCGATTTGCAAGCCGAAACCAATGCGTTCGACCTAAACGAAATCGAAATCTATCTTACTGAAAAAGACGAATTTAAAAACGGCGTTTCTTTCGGAAAAACAAATCAAATCAAACATAAAAACACCTTCGAAGGAAATTATATTTCCGCCGATAAAACGCTGTACGTGTGGGTCGTAGCAAAAACGGCAGCAAATCCAAATCTTTTAAATAAGATAAAGGTAACGCAAGTGGAAGTCAATTTGCCAAATTCACAAAAAATCATCACAAAAAACATCAAAAATCCGGCACAACGCTTCGCTTTCACCGTTCGCGATAAAAAACAAGACGGAATTGAATGTTACCGCATTCCGGGATTGGCAACCACCAATAAAGGAACACTCATCGCCGTGTATGACAACCGTTACAACAATTGCAAGGACTTGCAGGAAGACGTAAACGTGGGAATGAGCCGAAGCACCGACGGCGGACAAACGTGGGAACCGATGAAAGAAATTATGGATTTGGGCGAATGGGGCGGACTTCCGAATCGCCTAAACGGAATTGGCGACCCGGCAGTGCTTGTCGATAAAGTAACAGGAACTATTTGGGTTGCAGCACTTTGGTTGCACGGGCACGATAAAGACAAAATGGCGTGGTGGGCTTCCCAACCCGGAATGACACCCCACGAAACCGGTCAATTGATGCTCGTAAAAAGCGACGACGACGGCATCACGTGGAGCGAGCCTATCAACATCACTCCGCAAACCAAAGACCCGAAATGGTATCTGTTTTTTAACGGACCCGGCAGCGGAATTTCACTTTCGGACGGAAAAATAATGTTCGCCGCACAATACAAAGACGAAGAGCAAGTGCCGCATTCCACGCTGATATACAGCGACGACCACGGGAAAACGTGGCATTGCGGAACGGGAGCCAAATCACACACCACTGAGGCTCAGGTAGTTCAACTCTCTGACGGAAGTATTATGCTGAATATGCGCGATGACCGAAATCATCAAAAACATCATATGACAGACGAGCTGGAAGGGCGTTCTGTGGCGGTTACATACGATTTGGGCAAAACTTGGACGGAGCATAACACCTCACGAACCGCTCTCACCGAACCAAATTGTATGGCAAGCATCATTTCGTTTGACAAAAGCGGCAAAAAATATTTGTTCTTTTCCAATCCGGCTGATGCCAAAAAGCGCATAAACATCACCATCAAAGCCAGCAACGATGACGGCAACACCTGGAACAAACTGCCACAGATAAAATTATATGAAAACGGGTCGTTTGGCTATTCGTGTATGTCCATAATCGATGATAAATACATCGGGATTTTGTACGAAGGCTCAGGAGATTTGCTTTTCCAAAAAATTCCGATAGCGGAAATCATAAAATAAACAATAATACAAACCAAAAAGCAAAGCCAAAAATATGTAATTAGCAATTGGCTTTGCTTTTAAAAATCTCAAAATCAAATAATTGTCATATGAACTTTTTAAAAAATGTGTTAGCCAGCATATTGGGGTGCTTCATCGCCTTGGGGCTCATCTTTATGTTTTTTTTGGTGATGATTTCGGTGGTAAGCGCCTCGCTCGGAACGGATAATTCAACCGTAACGGTAAAGGATAATTCCGTTTTGGAAATAGAATTTAAAACCCCGTTAAAAGATTATGCCGAGCGTGTATATTTAGAGGATTTTGATTATCTGATGGAAGATTTTGACGGATTAAATTCCGTTTTAAAAGCCATTAAATACGCCAAAACAGACGCAAAAATCAAAGGAATTTCACTGAAAAGCAACAACGGGAATTTGCGAGGCATCGCCTTTATTCAAGAATTGCGCGCCGCTTTGGAAGACTTTAAAACTTCCGGAAAATTTGTTTTGGCGTACAATGATATCGTTCCGCAATCGGATTATTACTTGCAAACGGTTGCCGACAAGGTGTATGTAAGTCCGTTGGGCGAACTAACTTTCAGAGGACTATCTTCCGAAGTGTTGTTTTTCAAAGACATTCAAGAAAAAACAGGCGTCAAACAACAAGTAATTCGTCACGGAAAATACAAAAGTGCCGTTGAGCCTTTTTTGAATGACAAAATGAGCGATGAAAATCGCCAACAAATTTCGGAATTGCTCAACGCGATGTGGCAAGTAATTGTAACCGACGTTTCAAAAAGCCGAAATGTTTCGGTTGAAAAACTCAATGACGTAGCCAATAATTTGCTGGCACGCACCCCAAAATTGGCACTTGAAAACGGATTGATTGACGGGGTTCTTTTTAAAGACGAGTTTGAGCAAATACTTTGTGAGAAAACAGGCGAAAAACAAATTGCCGACTTGAATTTCATCAACATAGAAGATTATGCCGAAAGCGTTTCAACCAAAAAGAAGAACAAATCAAAAGATAAAATCGCCGTGATTTATGCCGAAGGCGATATTGTTTACGGTAGTGGCAGGGTTGGTTTGGTTAGTGATGGGGTGATGATTGAATCATTGCGCGAGGCAACCGATGATGAAAAGGTAAAAGCAATTGTTTTGCGCATCAATTCCCCGGGCGGCAGTGCTTTGGCTTCGGAACTCATTCACAGAGAAATAGAACAGGTTCGCAAGCATAAAAAAGTATATGTTTCAATGGGAAATTATGCGGCTTCGGGCGGGTATTACATTGCGTGCAATGCTGACAGAATCTTCGCCGAAGAAGGTACCATAACCGGATCCATAGGGGTTTTTGGCGTGGTTCCAAACGTAAGTGAATTGGCTGAAAAATGGGGCATTAATGCCGAGCAGGTAACCACCCACGCCCATTCGTTGGAATATAGTTTATTTGAAAAGCCATCAGAAAGTTTCATAAAAGAAGCCACCGAATCGGTTGAAAACACGTACAATACTTTTATTGAGCGCGTTGCCAGCGGACGTAAAATGACACCCGAACAAGTAAATGAAGTGGCACAAGGGCGTGTTTGGAGCGGAAAAGCGGCTTTAAACGCCGGCTTGGTTGATGAAATCGGGAATTTAGAAAAAACATTGGCGTTTGCTTCTGCCGAAAACGGTTTGAAAAACTATGACGTTGTGTCATACCCTATTTTCACCACCAATGTTAAAAATCTTTTCAACGATTATTCAACTGCAATGAAAACAAGTTTTTTGCAACAAGAAATGGGTGAGGAAGCCTATAAAATGTATGAAAAATTAAAAACAATATCGCAACAGAAAGGTGTTCAGGCTCAGATGATTTTTGAAGTTAATTTAGATTGATTCAATATTTTAATAAAATATTAACATTTATTTATCATTTTATTTCGTTTTTACGTTGTATCTTTGCCATACGGAAACTGTAAAATAATTTTTTATGAAAAGACCTATGATTGAGTACACTAAAATGATTTTAGCCAAAGTGAGTTTCGATTCGGGTCTGTTTGCCAAGGAACTCAAAAAAGCAATTGACCGGCTTTTACCTTACGAAGTAGAAGAATTGAAGGTTTGGTTAAATGCCTACACCAAAAATAAACCTGAATTGATGGAATGTGTTGCACACATTGAAAAACAATAGGAGTTTGATTTTTAGATTCATAACTTAAAAAAAGCGGCGATTTAATCGTCGCTTTTTATGTTGTAATTCAAAGTAAAAATCCATTTTTGGCAAAACACAAACAACCTGAACAACGCTCAAAAAATGCTAATTCATCAAAGAATTTCAAAAAGTTTTTAAAATAGACAAGATTTATTGCAAAAAACACAGATAAAAATTATTTTATACGCTTAATATTCTTATATTTGCCCGATGCAAATTTTAAAACATACATTCTATGCAAAAATTCATAAAACCCATTGCATTTGCTTTTTTGAGTGCAATGTTCTTTCAAAATGTTGAAGCAACAACTTTAACAAAAAACACGAAGAATGAGTTTGTTAAAGACTCGCTTTCGTTAAACACGCCACTTCCTTTTGATAAAGAAGTGAAAGTAGGCAAGTTACCCAACGGATTCACGTATTTTATCCGTAAAAACGTGGAGCCAAAAAATCGCGTTACGATGTATTTGGCTGTAAAAGTGGGGTCTATCCTTGAAACCGAAAAGCAATTAGGCTTAGCGCACTTCTTGGAGCATATGAACTTCAACGGATTAAAGCACTTCCCGAAGAACGAATTGGTGAACTATCTGCAAAAAGTAGGTGTGAGTTTCGGTAGTGATTTGAATGCCTACACGGGCTTTGAACAAACGGTTTACCAGTTGCCAATCCCTTCTGATGACCCTGAAATTCTTAAAAACGGAATGCTTGTAATGCGTGATTGGGCGCAAGATGCATTGCTCACTTCCGAAGAGATTGACAAAGAACGCGGCGTTATTATGGAAGAAATGCGCGGTGGTAGAGGCGCTATGCAACGTATGCGCGACAAGTTTTTCCCCGTGTTGTTAAACAATTCACGTTACGCAAACCGCCTGCCAATCGGCACCGAAGAGGTGGTGATGAAGTTCCCGCACGAAGAAATCAGAAAATTTCATAAAGACTGGTATCGTCCTGATTTGCAAGCCATCATCATCGTAGGAGACATTGATGTAGCCGCAATGGAAAGCGAAGTAAAACGTTTGTTTTCGGATATGAAAACCCATCCGAACCCGCCTAAGCGTGAAGAATACACAGTGCCATTACTCAATAAAAATCAGTTTATTGCCATAACTGACCCCGAAATGCCTTCGGTTGCGACACAATTGTTTATCAAACACCCAAAAACACCGATGAAAACCATTGGTGATTACAGAACGGCACTATTGAAATCAGTTTACGGACAAATGATTAACAACCGTTTGGGAGAACTTCGGCAAGAAGCAAACCCGCCGTTTTTGAGCGCTTCGGTTGGTATTTCAGACTTTTTGGCTAACTTGCAAGCATTCACTGCCAGCGTAGGAACAAAACCTAACGAATATGAAACCGGATTCAAGGCACTTATGCGTGAGTTAGAGCGCGTTAAAAAATTCGGATTTAACCAAACAGAGTTTGACCGTGCCATTTCCGTACTTAATAAAAGTAATGAAATGGCGTACATCGAACGCGACAAAAGAAAATCAAACAGTTATGTGGAGCGTTATTTGAATTATTTCTTGGAAGACGAACCGGCAGTAGGTGATGAAGAAAGCTACCAAATCGCTAAAAAAGTATTCCCTACTTTAACATTGGCAGAAGTAAACGCCCTCACAGCTCAATATTACACCGATGCAAACCGCGACATTATCATCTTGGCACCTGAAAAAGAGAAAAACAATTTACCCAGTGAAGCTCAAATCAACACGTGGATAGCAGAGGTTCAGGCAGAGACACTTACGCCTTATGTTGATAAAGTTTCAACCTTACCGTTGCTTTCAAAACAACCGGTAAAAGGCAGCATTGTTTCAGAGAAAAACTTAGTCATTGCCGGAACAAAAGAACTCACGTTGAGTAATGGCGTGAAAGTGGTTTTAAAACCTACAACGTTCAAAAATAATGAAATTTTAATTAGTGGATACAGCCCCGGCGGCACTTCTTTGTTCGGCGACAATGATTATTTTTCAGCCGTGTTTGCTTCGGGCTTGGTAAATGGTAGCGGTGTGGGGCAACTCAATGCCATTGAGCTTAACAAATACCTAACCGGAAAAAGTTTAAGCGTAAACTCAATGATTTCAGAGCGTGGAGAAGGAATCTCGGCTTATTCCGATAAAGAAGGGCTTGCCACCACTTTTGAATTGATTTACGCCTATTTTACTGAGCCTCGAATTGATGAAGATGTATTCCAAAGCACCATTACACGCCGGCTTGTAACAATGGCAAACCAAGAAAACGACCCCAATTTCGTATTTGGACGTAATAATTCAACCAAACTTTACAACGGAAACATTCGTCGCGTACCGATGACGGAAGCAAACTTGCGCTCTGTTTCAAAAGACAAAGCATTGGAAATCTACAAAAACCGTTTTGCCGATGCTTCTGACTTTGTTTTCGTAATCGTAGGTTCATTCACCGAAGCTGAAATAAAACCCTATTTAGAGCAGTACATTGCTTCGTTGCCAAGCCTTAAACGCAAAGAAAAAGCTCGCGACTTGGGCATTTACGAACCTAAAAAAGGATTTAAAACCGTAACTCACAAAGGGAAAGAAGAAAAGGCAATGGTGTCATTGGCTTACTATGGTGATTTTAAGTACAACGATATGGAAGTGCTGAATATGAATGCCTTAGAAAGTATTTTGACTATCAAACTTTTGGAGCGCCTACGTGAGGAAGAAGGTGGCGTTTACGGAACGGGAGCCAGTTTCAGTGCCTCAAAATATCCGAAACCGCGTTTTAGTGTACGTATTCGTTTTGGAACCAGCCTTGAAAAGTATGAAACGCTTATCAAATTAGCTTTGGAAGAAATCGAAAAAATCAAAAAACACGGTCCTTCACAAGTGGATTTGGATAAATACAAAATCGAGCAATTGCGCCAAAAAGAGCTTGCCGTGAAAGAAAACAGCTTCTGGGGTGGTTATTTGATGCAGGCATACGAATATCAAGAGCCACTACAAGACCCTGAAAAGATGCTGAAATTGTTAGATAAAATAACGCCTAAAAGCGTACAAAAAGTGGCAAACAAATATCTGAAAGAAGCACAACTATTCCGATTTATTTTGCTTCCAGACCAAAAATAATATATTCAAAATTTTACACCTAAATCTCCTGAAAAAACGTTTTTCAGGAGATTTTTTT
>NZ_JAUNKD010000067.1 GCF_030532915.1 Capnocytophaga sp. | reverse complement strand
GAAAAATCGTTGTAAATTGCTTTCAAAAATTCGTAACTTTGCGATGAGTTACAACGGGCGCAGATAACGGAAGTCTAAAAGTGCGGTTGTAAATTGCTTTCAAAAATTCGTAACTTTGCGATGAGTTACAACCAACTTCGGCAACTGCCATTTGAACAGCTTGTTGTAAATTGCTTTCAAAAATTCGTAACTTTGCGATGAGTTACAACACTATGTGCCAACCATTGAAAACGGTTTGGGGTTGTAAATTGCTTTCAAAAATTCGTAACTTTGCGATGAGTTACAACCTCAAAAAATAATCCTCTGGGTGTCAGAGGATTATTTTTTATTTTAGAAATCAAAAATTTGCACAAAAACGCCCTTAAAACCATTTTTAAAGTAGTTTTTCCAAGGCTATTTTTTAGAATAACTCCAATTGCTGGTACATCGGAGGCGGGTCTTCCTGCACTTTGCCGTGAAAAATTTCCATATTCTCAAATTGCTTGTCCGTGATGGTCATCACCGCCACTTTTCCGTATTTGGGAAGCATCGCCTTGACGCGTTTTTTGTGTATCTCGGCGTTTTCTCGGCTCGGACAATGTCGCAAATAAATCGAAAATTGAAACAACGAAAATCCGTCGTCTTCCAAGCGTTTTCGGAAAAGATTCGCCGCCTTTTGCATCGCCTTGGTTTCCGTCGGCAAATCGTATAAAACCATTACCCACATAATTCGATAAGCGTTAAATCGTTCGGAATTCATATCATTTCAGGATAAGAAATTTGTCGTTTTTCGCTCGTATAACATTTGTATAACGATGATACTGTGTGTTTTACACTCACCAATAGCGGTCGCATCTGTTCGTCTATTTTGACATCTTTGGTGGCGATTTGCAAAAAATGGGCTTTGGCTTCTTTGGTCAGTTCTTCCGCATTCGGATTGGCTTCTAACCACTTGATAACCAGCAAATCCACAAACGGCCGGTAGGGTTCCATCAGGTCGTCTGCCAAGCAATAGGCGTTGTATTTATTTTTGTGAAAAATTCCCAAAACAGGCAACAAACCTGTCTCCACAATCGCTCTCGCAACGATACTTCGCAACACCGAATAACCGAAATTAAAGAATTGATTGGGCGAATTTCCGAAGCGTTCTCGCAGAAAATCAGGACTTACCAAATACTTCCAATAGTGCTGTGCAGCGATGCCTTCCATATTGGTAGTGTCGCCCGATTTTACATTTTTGAGGTAGTCGTACATCGGTTCGGAAAAGTTTCCCAATCTTTCCAAAACAGCAATTTGATTGGCGATTTTACTTTCTACCGTCTGCTTCCAGAGTTGTTTTTTGAGGGGTTCAGAGGCCTCTATTTGGTCTTTTATCCGTTGGGAATAGGTGGAATTTCCGTGCAAAGGCAACATCTGTCCGTGTGGCAAATGGTGGGCATCACAACTGATAATCACCACATTACTTCCCATCAACTGCTGAATGAGCTGATGGGAAATGGTAATCTGAAAATGGTCCAGCATCAACAAACCCAAATCTTCTACTGGAACGCTCCCCTTCTCTGCTCTAGTTTCGGGACAAACGATTTTCATCTGTTGGTCTTTCAGCTTCAAATACGCTGGATTGCCAATATAAATGGAGCGGTAAAGCATAGTTTTAATGTATTACTTTAACAATATTTCCCAAACGATCTATTTCGAGTTTCCAACAGACAGATTTTATCATTATTGGTACTTTCTCTCCTTTGTTATTTATTTCAAAAACTGTATTTTGGTCGTAAAAATTTTGAATTCTTTCACTCTTACTATTAGTCCCATTTTCATTTTTAACAATTTCAAAAGCATTCACATTAGGTACAAAATGTCCTTCTCCTCCCGTACAACTTACAAATTTATAAACCCTCTTTATTTGTTCTTTGTTGAGATTGTTAAAATCTACCAAATGAGGGTGTTCTTGTTCCTCTTCCGTAGGTACATAAACTAAATCATTGGGTGACAAGGAAAACAATAGTCGGTTTCCTTTCTCGTTCATATCAGGACAAGAAGGCATACCTTGTTTTTGGCGTTCAATAACAATGTTTAAAGGTATGGTTTCGTAACTTCTATTCCCTTCTTTATCGCTATAAATTGCAAAAAAGAGATTGGTTCCTTTGGCTGCTTCTACAAATTTAGTGTTTTTGTTTCCTAAATTTCCTAAATTAAATTTGCTTCCCATTTCAAAAACTCGAACTTTATAAATGGGTTTGTGCTGTACTCCATCATTAAATTGAGTAATGTTTTCATTCATTTCATCAATTCCTTCGGGCGAAAATGCCAACTCTGAACTTCCTTTGTACTTCAAATAATTTAGTAAAATTTTCTGAATACCCGTATCTGTAACTGATGCTATTTTCTTTTCATCAAAAGTCGTATCCAATGATTTTCTTGTTGCTGTAAGAATTTTTCCTTTGGAAACTTTTATTCTATCCAAATGTACTTGCCCTGAAACCGTATCCTTATGCAAAGGCTTCCTAATTGCCCAATTATCTCCTTTGGTCTGTTTTGCAAATACTTTTTTCATAGAACCATCAGCTTGTTTTTCCCATTTTTGGCAATAATTTACCGACTTGTTAATGACTCTGTTATTTTGCTTGAAACTCACAATAATCTGTTCCAACGCCTCTTTGGCATCTTGCGTAAAGGTTTCCCAAGGCTTGTAAAATTGTTTAAAAGCATCTCGTTCTTTACCGTCTTTTGTATACTTTTCTTTTCGCTGTAATTTAGTTTTCAAATCATATCGCTTCATATCTGATTTGGCAGATTCATTATTCATCAAATTGATATGATCACGCGTAGCACAAGCAATTACCAAAGCATCCACAGCGTGATGACGATGGTCAATGCGTTTTTTCTGAAATCCTTTACTGTGTTCAATCGGAACTGTCGGCAACATTTTTTGATGCTTTTCACTATATGCCGTGAAAGCATCTGTATTCAGTAAAATATTCAATCTCTCAAATCGAGGAAGTATTGATTCATTCCACACATCGTTCAATCCCCAATCTTGTTTTAATCGAGTAGTTATTTTTCCTGTACAGAAAATTAAATTTTTAGAATTTACGCCATCATCATCGCTTTCTACTCTTACAATTTTCGATAAAATTTGCGAAACATATTTACTAATATAGCGAGTATCATTGATTTGCCTTGCCACCATTTTTTCTGGAATTTCTTCCATCAAAAGCTTTTCGCGTTTTACCCTGTTATTGGCATAAGTTTTTGACACGAAATCTTTATATTGTTCTTCTGAAAAAATAGTTACTATTTTATCTCCTATCTGTATCTTTTCGCCGTGATGATTTTTAATAAATTCAAAACCTAATTGATTATCTTTTAAACCATTAACAGCCGATTCACAAATAACTTTGTTTGAGAAACTATCATCAAAAAATTTACTTTGCGGAATGATATGTTCTATCTGATAATTATCTGTAAATAATTTATTTAGCGGAATTATTTCTCCTGTGTAAGGCGATTGATATTTTTGTTCTAACCATAACTTATAGCGTTGCAGCTCAGATTTGGTTGGTTCTGATTTTTTTGAAATAATATAGATTTCGTCTTTCTTGTCTCCTTCTTTTTTAAGTTCATCTTCTGAAAATAATCCCAAAACACCTTCTTCATAAATTTTCAAAATCTCCAATTGTGATGGCGAATACGGACGCACATTTTCAACTTTTTTGTCATTTGCCATTTCCATTAACAAAGCCTTTAATCGAAGATTCGTAGCCTCGTTTTTGTTATTTTTTTTAGTTTCATCGTTTCTTTCTTCGGCAGTTTTCTTTAATTCACGCCCCATTTCTATATGAATTTCCGAAAAGAAATCTTTCTCTCCATTGCCATACGATTGCCAAACATCTCGAACCACACGCAAAGTTTCTGTAACAATCTGTTCTACAATAGGGTTTCGCAACGAATGCTGTCTGAAATTTTTTAAAAATTCCTGCAAATCTTCAACTGATGTCCATTTTTGTAAATCACTACTTTCGGAATGACGATTATATACTACATATTGAGCCAACCACAATGGTAACCCTTGAAAATCAGCATCTTTATTTAATTGGAATTTAAACACTTGCTCTCGTACATTCAAAGGAATATCTTCACTAAATTCCCCATTGATAATGAACTGAATACGAGATTGTATTGCTTTTGGAATTTGATTGAAATCCCAAAATTTTCCAAAACGCATCAAAGGCAACAGTTTTTTGATGGCTTTTTCCGAAAAACTTCCATATTCACTCGGATAAGGCTTTATGTTTTTAAAAGCTTCCACAAAAGATTCTGTATCCAAGCCATATTTTATAGCATATTTTTTCAATGCTTTTTCAAAATCTAATTTATCTGTGACAGAATAAATTAAATGCCACAAATGATATTCTTTCTCTTTGGTATAAAAATCAACTGGCAGATTGGTTACCTTCTCGAATCTCTTACGAATTTCATACCCAGTTTCGTTCATCGGATAGGTTTTCGATTCGTCTTTTACCTCGTCATAAACATAATTCCAACGATATAGAGCCGTTTGTCTTTTGACTTCGTCTTTAAATGCCTTCGATTTTGCATTAGGAAACTCATTTTTAATCTTTTGAGTAACAAAGTAATCTAAAATATGCTTATGATTAACTTCTTTTTGATTCATCAAAAATTCAAACAGATTTTCTTTATCTTCTATTGAACTAATAAATAATGAAGTAACATCTTTATTATCAAATTTTTCATAAATTTTCAAATTATACATCCATTGTAAAACTCTAAATTCTTGAAAATAAGGATTTGATTTTGGTAATACTTTTAGATATTCGTTCCTCTCAATATTGTTGCCTTCTTTATCTGTGGTTTGGTATTTTCGGTATTCAAACGAACAATGAGAAATAGTAGATTTTTGACTTTTCAGAGGTCTTTGATAAAAAATAATATCGTCCACAAAAAGATAGACAAACCCTCTGCCTGAAATACTTTTTCTATGTGCTTCATTATGAGGATATAGCTCTTCAACACAGGCTTTATACAAGTAATTGGTAAAGATTTCGGGTTGTAATTCTATTTGTTTTTTCAGAATTTTTATAAGTTCCTCTTTGTAAAACTTTCTTTCAATGGTTCTGATGAGTTTCCCTCTGATTTTTTGATTCGGCTCTTGAAGTAGTGTATCGTAAATGTAAGTGCCTACTGTTTTTTCAGAATGATGAATTTTATCTTCTGTACTTTTTTTAATTGCAATCCAATCTTCTTCTGAATTTACGGCTTTAAAACTTCTTTTTTCTCTTCCATCTTTTTTATCTAACTTTATCGTACCATCTTCATTAAGTTCTTCGGTAACAATAAATTCTTTTATTTTGCCTTCCCAATCCAAGAAATTCTTACTAGTGCGACGATAAATCCAACCATTTTCCAAATGTACATTATACCAAGTATCGCCTTTTTTATCCTTATCTCCCTCTTCTACTTTTAGCACTTTCAGAGCGTAAAATTTTACAGATTTATTTTCATCTGTTTGTTCTTCTTCACCTCTCAACTGGTAATAACCTCTTTTTTGATTGAAATTCAACAATATCCAAGCCAATTCTTCTTTGGATATTTTCTCGCTGAGTGCTTTTTTTCTTAAGTAATAGATTGTCCAATCATAAGGGATTTGGCTTTCTTTTCCATTCGGCTTTATATAAAATAATTGTGGTTGCTGTTGTCTGAAATCAGCAACCATCTCCTCAAAACTTGATTTAAAAATAAACTCGAATTTATCTTCCTCATTTTTAGCATACGGAAGTTTAGGTTCTTGATTTTCTTTGAATTGCCCCAATCGTTCCTCAAAATCAATCGCATCAGCATAATGGTTGGGTAAAAAGCCCAAAACATTTAACACTCTATGTAAGCGTTCTCTTCTTAGGTTATCTCGCTGATATAGTTTTCTTACACTTCTAAATTCTGTTCTTTTAGCTGTTTGGGACACAGAATTTCCTTTATCAAAATCTCCTAAAATTTCCTGAGACATCGGAATAATTCTGCTTCCCATTCCGATGATTTTTCCGTATTTTTCTTCAAAATTCCTCTGAATCAACGCCCAACCGATGGAGTTGGTTCCTAAATCAAGTC
>NZ_JAUNKD010000066.1 GCF_030532915.1 Capnocytophaga sp. | reverse complement strand
TCTAAATCAGCTAATTTGTTGATGTAGTGGTTAATGCGGCTTTTAAGCCGTTGTTGTTCCGCTACCTCGTGATGATGGTTATGTAGCTCGTTGTACAGCTCTTTCACTTTGGCTTCGAGCCAGTCTCTATTTACATACGTTCCTTTTTCCATATTTACTTGATTTTCTGTTGATTTCTCGGATTAATACTTGCGGATAGAGCCACAGGATTTCTTTGGAAAGTATAAAAATGGTTTTCTGCAAGTCGGTGGCGGTCATTACGCCTTTATTTAGGTAATCATCATACGAGCGTTGTAACTCTTTTTCAACGTAAATTTCCCAACGCTCTATAAACCAGTTGCGTAGGTTGTCGTTATTCGCCATTGCTTTGTACGGAGCATACCCTGCATCATCATAGGTACTGCACCACGCTTTGAAGTAGGCATCGCGCAACTGTTCATATTCCAAATAACTCATATTTAGGAAATAAGCAATCTTTTGTTGATATTGGTAAGGGGTTGTCATTGCTATTTATTTAATTTAAATTCTCGTTCGGCGGCTTTCTTTTCGGAAATGATATAAGGCTCTATCTCGTTGGCTCCCGTGCGGGTTTTCTCTATGGAGGCGACAAAGTCCTGCACCACAATTCGGTTTTGACAAAGCCAATAAAACTTGTTAGCCACCGCTCCTTTGGGGTTGCCCTTGCCGTCCACTTGCGAAATGCCAATGAATAACGTAGTCGGAAACATTTCTATCAGCTTGTTGTACATATTGGCGGGCTTGCCGTCAAAGCATTCTTGTATGCTGTCAATAAATACAATTTTAGGCTGTTGCGGACGTGAAAGCCGACGTATCAACTTATCAACTTTCTCTTTCTGAACGGTGTATTTATTTTTGTATGGCTGTAATCCATTCATATCCAAATTTTCAACCATTGAAAGGCTTCCGCATTCCTCCAACGAGTTGTATAGTACTTTTTCGTGTTTGCACAATTCTTTCATTAGTTGCAGGGCGTAGGTGGTTTTTCCGTGTCCCGATTTGCCATAAATCAAAATACTGCCCGCCCGCTCTACTTTTCCCAAATGGTCTGCCCACGAGGCGGAAAGCGGTAGCGTATTATACTTTTTTCGCTTTAAATCCTCGTATGTATAAGCTCTCGGAATGTTGTTATTATCTGCCATTGTGTTAATTCATTGTTTGTAAAATTCGCATTTTTTCAATCTCGGTGCGGACTTTCCGCAGGCTTCCCATCGTTTTGGCAAACATTTTTTCGGGTGAAATATCAGCCCCATTTGCCTTGCTTACCTTGGCAATTTGGTCTAAATGGAAGGCTTTAATGGCTACATTATCCGCCTGCGGGCTTACTCGGTTGTACTTGTTTCCGTAGCGGTCGAAAATCTCGGTGTAGCCTACTTTTTTGATGTTTTTGTTACGAGTGATTTTTTCCTCCAAACCATCGGCACCCATCATATACCAACCGCAAACATATTCACAAGCATTCCAAATGCTTTTCAGCTCCAAAAACGCAGGATAGTCCAAATCGCCCGCTTCGTCCAAAATCACCAACGGGTTTTCTAACTGCTTGATGTAGAAAATCAAATCCTCGTACACATCAGCGTATCGCCCCGTATGGTTCACGCCAAACTCCTGTGCAATTTTGCGGATGAGCTTTTGTTTGGTTTTCACTTGGGAGCAGTCCACATACACGGCGTTTTTGTTTTTGCTTACATAAACTCGTGCCGTATGGGTTTTGCCGATGCCCGCAATATCACAGAATATCGCCGAAATGGAACGGCTTTGGCACGCCGTGAGCTGATTGGTGATGTACTGAAACGTTTCCGTTTCCACCGTTACCCAAGAGGCTTGCTCTTTGAGTTGTACCTGCAACTTACGGGCGATGCTTATCCAATTGGCATCGCTTAAAACCTTGTCTAATTTTCCCTTGATAAACACTTGGGAATATTGAGCTTTGTCAATGCCCAACGCCGTAGCGTGTTTGCTGTCGTTGGTGTAATTTTTGCGATTTTCGGCTACTGCCAAAACAATTTTTTCTTTTAATTCGTTCGTTATCATAGGTCAAGTATTGCTTTATTAATGTTTGACTTTTTCGTGTTTTCGTATTCAAATACAGGCGTTTCATTCTCTTGGTAGTCCACCGTGTTGTATTCCACTTCAATTTGAGGTTGTGCCTCAATAATGCCGATTTTCGATAGTTTTTCAGCGGTTTTTTCTTTCGTAAATTGGTCAAAACCTTTGATATAGCTCATTTGCTCCTGATAAATGGCTTTGTCGGTTTCCGTCCATTCGGCATTGGCTCGGTTGAAGGTTTTTAGCTGTTTACACTCACATAAAAATTGGTTGTTTTGGTACAAATACACCTCGCCGATACCTTCGCTTGACGGGAAGTAAAACGCCTCAACCTCGTAGCTTTCCAACAACGAAATAATTTGCGGATTCGGTAGTTGGTACTTTTGATATTGCACCGTAACGTACTGATTTCGGCGAATGGTCGTATGTGTTGAAAATCCGATGTATTGAGCCAAAAGCGCCTTGTTGAGCTTCGGTAGGTTCGGGTTCACATTTTCCAAAAACACCTGCAAACGCGTTTTTCCTGCAAAACGCTCTTGGTCGGGGTGCAACTCGTTGTTAAATTCGATTTGCTCCTGCAAGTCCATCGCTACGATTTGCTCGTACGAGGCTTTTGCTTCCTTATAATTGTCGTTGTATTCGTCAAAAATTTTCTGTTGGGTTACTCGGTTGGCATCTCTTTTGGAATAATGGCGACCTACATTCTGATGATTGTTTTTTTCAACCCCGTATTTTTTTAGTCGGATACCCGTTTCAGCGTATTTTTCCTGCGAATTGGTGGGGTTACAGAACCGCACGAACGGAAACACGTTATCTGCTTTTAAAAGCCCTTCGACAAATTCGCCCGTCAAGTGGCGTTCGACCTCAATTTGCATCGGCGTTCCCAGTCCGTAACTCGTTGTAAATTGGAACATATTGCGGAAACAATCCAAAAACAACTCGGCGTTTTTCTTTTTGCTGTGAGCAATCCCAATCAGTGCCGTACTCATCACATCGTACGCGTAATACGCCATCACTTTTGAACCGTCGTGCATTTTGGTATGCAAAATGTCGCGGTCATCAAGCGATATTTTACTCATCGAAAACATCGGAGCGTGGCGGTTCACGTGCGGACGTTCCTTATGGCTAAAATCATAATCGCCGTTACGGGCTTTTTTGATAACCAACTGATTTTCGGGTTTTTTGAGCCACGATTTAACCGTGCTTTCCGAAACTTCAATGAGGTTGCCGAACGCATCGCAAAAATCTTTTTCCACGTTAAAGAGTTCGCCCGTGCTTCGGTCAAAAATCTCTTTTTTGCCGTGCAGAAACTGCTGATAAATGGTATATACCGAGCTGATATACGGCTTGTTAGGTAAACAGCAAATCGAAATAAAAAGCCTTTCCATTACTGGCGTTACGATTTTGGCATTTTCCGAACCCTCGCCCCTGTGGATAAAAGCAAAATAGCCTTCTTTTTTGTACTGGTTGAACTTGCGTTGCAACACGCGGGGGTTGTTCGGCAAATCAAACCGCCAACGCTCGGGGTTGAGGGCATTTACCGCCTTGCTGATGTTTTCCCAAACCTGCACTTTTTTGCCTTTGTAATGGGTGCTTTTTCCACGCCCTTTCAACAGCGTTTCAACAGCGTTTAAAATCATTGCCGACGTGGCTTTTTCACGTTGCTGGTCAATGGTCAGTGGTTTGCCGTTGGGCTTGCGGTGTCCTGCAAAAAAGTTGATGGCTTCAAGGTCAGGCACTAATAGCGGCTCTAAATCATTCTGCACAATATTAGCGTCTTCGGGTTTGCCTAACATTTTGATACAAAACTCTTTAATATCCACTCCCTTAACCACAGGCAACTCGTGGAATGATACCCACGCTTCATTGCCTTGACCTTTGCCAGGTTTGGTGTTTTGCAATTTGCCACGAGTACATAATTTTTTATAGTAGTCGTAACTTATCAAGCCCCAATCCTCGTATAGTAGGCGTGCCGGTATGGATAATATGTTATTTTGATAGGCGTACATTTCCCCCTTTTCAATATTAAATTCTTTTACTTTGATGCGGAGGCGGACTCGAACCGCCCGTAAGCCTTTGACTTTTCCGCAAAACTGAAATAATGAGTAAAAACTAAACTAACTACAAATCCTTTGCTATATCGAAGCTCATATCATCGGCAACCTTATTGGCAATCTTTGACATTTGTTTCATTGCTTTGCCGCACGCTTTTAAAAATTTCTCATCGGAGATTTCTTCAATGACTTCACCGGTGTCAAACACCCAAGCAAGTTCTTGCCTGTATTCCACCAAAACCGAATTTTTGTCGATACAAACTAAAGAGCCTACCACTTCATCACAAAGACTTTTCCCTTCAAAACGGAAGTAAACTCCCTTGCCTTGTCGGTAGCATTTACCGGCTTCCAAATCGTTTACACTGTTGATTCTTCTTTTTGTCATTTCTTATTGTTTTTAATATTAGCTTTCCCGAGTGGGTGCGACCCACAGCGTTGTTTAATTTGCCCCTGTTCACAACAGATCGGGAAAAATTGCTACCTTTGTAGCTGTCAAACCAAAAATTTAGTATATATGAATTTACAAGATGTTGCCTACGTCAATTCGTTGGTATTGGGTGCTCGTTTTGAGGCGTTTGAAACCTTTTTTTGGGAATGGCTGAAAACGGCAATACCCGAAAAACAAGCCATTGAGCAACGAATGATTTTTCTCGACCTCTTTCGTCAGAATTTGGACGATTATCTAAAATCATTCCCTAACACCCCACAGGCGGAACGTATCCGTTCGGCTTTGCAAAACGCACAAGCGGAAACCCAACGGAATTTGACTTTTTTACATCAGGAGTTACAAAACAAATAACTCTTTTTATGACCACGCCCAACAGCGTGGTTCTTTTTTCGATTTTTATGATGTCGCAGTTCTCGTTTAAATGATAAATGGTTTTCGTTTTCATTGCTTATTGTTTTATTTGTTCTACATCTGTTTTAATAGCTTCGCTTTCGGCTTGTAATAATTCTTTTGCTCGTTGGCGGATAGCTTTCGCCTGTTCGGAATTGAACACATATTTAAGGCTCATATCCACACTTTGCATTGTTACTTGAAATTCTTTAACAATTTGTTTCTTTAAATCTGGGTGTACTCGTATTTTTTTCATTACTTTGTCCTTTCAAATTGATGGTGCAAATATAATACAGAAATTCTGAATTAAACAAATTTAATTTCAGATTTTTTGAAATAATTTTATGTTTTATGAATAAAAATATTGTAAATCAAAGATTTATAGAGGTGATAAATTTTCTTATTTCAGAAAAAAAAGTACCTTCAAAATCATTTTTGGCAGAAAAATTTGGAATAAAAGCATCTAAACTTTCAGAAATTCTGAACGAAAGAATGAATGTGGGTGTGGATTTGTTATCTATATTAACGGACGATTACAATATTAACGCCGAATGGTTGCTTACGGGTAAACCTCCAATGCTTAAAAATGAGCAAAACCAACCAGTGGCAGGACCAGTAAACGATAATGAGGTAGTGGCTTTATTAAAGGAAAACAACGCTACTTTAAAGGCTCAACTCAAAGATAAAGAGGAGAAAGAGGCTTTATATAAAGAGAAAATCACCAAGTTAGAGGCTGATATACAAGCATTAAAATCGGCTCAAAGTATGCGTGTCAATCAATCCAACCAACCAAACCAACCACGCCCATCTGTTTAACCTTTGCCCTTGCTGTGGGTTCGTAATGTGTGTTATTCAATAACGCACAAAACATACAGCGTAACGTATATGTATTTTTAGCATTTTTACACATAAGTAATTAAAGACCAGCAAATTAAACCAAAAACAAGTTACAAAAAAGCATACAATACACCCCCCTCCACTATGCCAAAAGTGGGGTTTGGTTGTATGCAAACCCGTATATATATGCCTTTACTACCTGTTTTTTGGGTGTTTTTTGTCCCCCTAAATGTCTCCCTAACCATAAAAATAGGCTTTTTCGGGCGGGTGGTATCATTTTCGCGGGGTTACGTAAATGGTCGGTTGGCAGGCCCTAAAAAGGTGGTATCAAGGCATAAAAAAAAGCCCCAAAAGGGCTTGTTTTATTGGGGTTTTGTATATTTTACGGGGTTTTCTTTGTCGGGTTGTATAAAAGGCTTATATTTGTACAAG
>NZ_JAUNKD010000002.1 GCF_030532915.1 Capnocytophaga sp. | reverse complement strand
ACTCTGAAATCGGTTTTGATGGTACAGGAATCGCCTTTGGTGGCTTTTTCCGCCGGGACGTCATTTACCATCATATTTTCGAGAACGAACTCCTGCACGCCCGTGGTGGGTCCTGTGATGAGCAGTTTGTCGCCCACTTTGATGTCAAAGGCTTCGATGGCGAATTCCGCGATGCCCGATTTGGGGAAATAATGCTTCCCTTGCCCCACATATACCTTTTTTTGCGTGGCGTTCGACCCCGGATTTTCACTCCATTCGCCTAATTTCTGTCCGAGATAATATCCGCTCCAAAATCCTCTGTTATAGACTGTTGATAGGGCTTCCATCCATTTTTGTACCTTCTCTTTGGAATACGTTCCGTCGTAATAGGCGTCGATGGCTTCGCGATAGGTTTTTATGACGGTCGCCACGTACTCGGGAGCTCTTCCGCGTCCTTCGATTTTAAGCACTTTGGCTCCTGCGTCAATCACTTGGTCGAGAAAGTCGAGCGTACAGAGGTCTTTGGGCGACATCATATATTCATTGTCGATTTCGATTTCAAAACCGCTCTCTTGGTCGATTACGGTGTATTTTTTTCGGCAATTTTGCTTGCACGCCCCTCTGTTTGCCGATGAATTGTGCGAATGCAGGCTCAAATAACACTTTCCGGAGACGGCCATACACAAGGCACCGTGTCCGAAGATTTCTATTTCGACCAAATTGCCCGACGGACCTTTAATTTGCTCTTTTTCAATCTGCTCGGCGATTTTTTTAACCTGACGAAGACTAAGCTCGCGGCTCATCACCATCGTATCGGCAAAAAGCGAGTAAAAGCGTACGGTTTCGATGTTTGTGATGTTGATTTGTGTGGAAATATGGACTTCCATCCCGATTTGGCGGGCATAGGCAATAACTGCCTGATCCATAGCGATAACTGCGGTTAAATTTGCCTTTTTGGCGGCATCGAGCAGGGTTTTTATGATGGAAAGGTCGTGGTCGTATATAATTGTGTTGAGTGTCAGATAGGTTCTGATGCCTTTGGGGTTGCATCGGCGTGCGATTTCGTCCAAGTCATCAATGGTGAAATTAATGCTGGCTCTGGCACGCATATTGAGCTGATCAACGCCAAAATACACGGAATCAGCCCCGTTATCGATAGCGGCTTGCAGAGATTCAAAGTTTCCGGCGGGCGCCATTAATTCTATTTTTCCTGAATGTGTCATAAATGCGATTGAATGTTAGTTGGTGCAAAGATATGAATTTTTTGACAGATTGCCTATTGTGCTAAATAACAATGTGATATGTTTTTGATATTAGCTAAAACAAAATGATAAAATCTTCTTTCTTAATTTGTAAGAAAGAAGATTTTTTAATTTATTGCCTTTGCGGAAAAAGTTCTTTTGCCCACATAATATCGTGGCGTACAGCACGTTTGAAACCATAGCCTGTTCTGTCAAAATAAAAATCATACGAACCGCCCACAATACCCTTGCCTTCAATGTACGCAAAGCGGTCAATGCCGCGATGGTAGTTGTAACTATTGTTCTGTATCACCTCGTCATAATATTTTCGTTCTTCTTTGAAATTATCAAAAGTCCAAAAACGATAGACTTTTTCGTTGTTTTTTTGTTCTATTCTTGAAAGATAAATCGCTCTAAATTCTTTCTTTATCGAAGAATATTCATCAGCGTAACCTTCCATCGGAAATTTGTCACTAATTTGAGATAAATAGGCTTTTTTAACATCTTGGTAAGTCATAATTTCATCTTTAAGATTGATGACATTACTGCCCGAAATTTTAAGTGATGTGTCAATATCAAGCACTCTAAATTTTTCGATAAGTACATTTTTTGCCACAAAAAACTTGTTTCCAACCTTTTTTATTAATCTGTATTTATTGAACATTTTAGGTTCATCGGTGTTCAATATGGTTTTCTGAAAATCTTCCGCAGTAAATAGTTGATTTTCTATGAGAATGTACGAAATTTCTTCCCAATTTTCGCCTGTTTCCAAATCAGGGAGAACGCTAAACAAAAAAGTCCTTGATAATGGTCCAAATTATATAACTCTATTTGAGCTTTAATTCCGTACATTTTTTCCGTATCCAAAGTGTATTTTTTAACATTTTGAGGTATTATGGCATCTAAAAGTATAAATCTTTTCTCAGGTTGCGAAAACCCGAGAAAAGAATATAAAATACAGATTATTAATAGTTTTGTTTTCATTGTTATTTACATTTAGTTCCGTGACTTTGTGAATTTCCTTCTCGCTTACTTACGACACCTGTTTTAACTGTTGCTTTGGTCGTTTCAATGGGTAAAAATTTGAATTGTTTTACTATAATTTTAATATTTAAAATACAGGTTTCAAACACATAAATTAATCCTTAAAAACCAAAATGTTACGCCAAGAAAAACAAAATTTTAACATTTTGAAATAAAAAACAATCGTGTTTCATTTTTCGGTTTAAAAAGAAAATTGTTAAAAAAATAGGGAAATCTTATTTTTTCAACAATTTTCATTAAGTATTGAAAATAAAAAGGTTGTAAATCCTTAAAACGCAAAATGATAAATTTTTTGTTTGCATTGATTTTTTTCGTACTTTTGATTTTTCAAAATAAGAAATTATGAAACGTTTAATGCTTTTTGCCTTTGTTTTTACCCTATTGCGTCCGGTGTGGGGACAAATACTTACGGAAAAGAATCCGCCGGAACACATCAAAACAATTATTTTCAAAACTTCGGCTGATGACAAAAATCAATTTCCGTTGGTGCGGCAACAACAACCCTTTACCCTACAATTTGACGATTTAACAGCCCAAGAGGCAACCTATTATTACAAAATAACCCATTGCGATTTCAATTGGCATCCCTCATCGCTCCTTAAAAGTGAATACATCAAGGGAATGGACGAACAGCCCATTCAGCCCGAGAGTAACTCCTACGCCACACTTCAACCCTACTCACATTACCGTTTAACATTGCCTAACGACCTCACTAAAATCACCTTAACCGGAAATTACCTTCTGTCTGTTATTGATAATTACGGAAACGAGGTATTTTCACGCCGTTTTGTGGTGTACAATCCGTTGGTGGGCGTACTTGCCGAGGTGAAACGCTCACGCGATTTGCAATACTTTGACACCAAGCAGGTTGTGCAGTTTTCAGTTAAGGAGCAAGACATTCGGCTTAATGACCCGAAAACATCAGTTAATGTAGCCATTTTACAAAATTATCGATGGGATAATGCCATCACGAGCCTCAAACCCCAATACGTTATGGGCAATGAGCTTATTTATCGATATGATTCCGAAGCGAGATTTGACGCAAGTAATGAATTCCTCTATTTTGACAGTAAAGATTTACGTGCCGCATCAACAGGTATCCTTCGTATCGAGCAAAATCAGCTTTTTGAACATTATTTATTCACAAACACAAGCCGATCCCACAAAGTTTATACCTATTTTCCCGATATTAACGGCGATTTTTTGGTAAATACAATTAACGGAAGCAATCCTACTAATGAAGCTGATTACGTTTGGGTTCATTTCAGCTTAGAACCACAATCGTTTTACGCCAATAAAGAAGTATATGTCTATGGGAGATTTTCAAATTACCAATTAGATGATGCTTATCGCTTGCACTACAATGAAAAAACCGGATTATTTCACGGAAAAGCACTCCTGAAACAAGGTTTTTACAACTATAATTTTGCAACCAAAAACGCAAATGGGGCGGACTTTAATGAAATCAGCGGAAACTTTCAACAAACCGAAAACAGCTATCTTATTTTAGTTTACTACCGCCAGCCGGGGGCTTTGTATGACGAGGTTATTGGGGTCGGTAGCGCAAACGGAGCTAATATTACAAAATAAGTGTTTGACCCGATTAGTTCATTTTTTGAAAAATCATCCGGCATTTTTGATTGAATGATAAGATTTTACACAACAGGCGAAAAATATTTCACCCCCACATCGTGGTTTTATATTACGGGCGTATGCAATACGCCCCTACGTGTGTGTTCCTGTTGTAAGGGCAAATTGCAATTTGCCCAAAACGTACATTCCCAATATAAATCAAAATATTTTTTACCTGCCACACAAATTTTTACACAACGGGCGAAAGATATTTCGCCCTACATTGTTAATTCTTCATTATAAATTATTCATTGCTTTTCTTGTCCTTTGAGGTTCTGCGTTTTATGGCACTGTTGGTGTCGTCAATAGCCTGTGAAATGGCATTGGCAAGTGAGGTGTACTGGTCTGCCTTAGCGATTTTCATTGCAATAAGATACGGAACGAGTTTTCCGTTGATGACTTCGAGCAGTAATTTTTTTACGGCGGAAGCACTCGGGCTGTTTTTCTGTTCGGACAATGCCTTTTCATAGTCGGCACGAAGCTGCGTAAAGGCAGTCTGTTCGTTGCGAAGCCCCGATACGATTTCCTCAATGCCCGTAAGCGTTGCAATAGCTTGCTGCATTTCGGGGGCAGACAAATCTTTCAACAGCGACTCAATAAGCGACGACTCCACCGCATACGCCTCTCTGGTGATTTTTACTCCATATTTGGAGAATACCGCGTAGAGTTTTTCGGCGTTTTCTTTCAGCGATGTCACAGGCAAAGCACGATACCCCAGCAGTGCCGTGTTAAGCGAACGGATTAAATTATCACGCCTCAAATCGGCATCTTCGAGTTTGGAGAGAGCCACATCGCGTTTGATGGCTTCGGTGATTTGTGCCGAAAGCGTTTCAATCTCGGCAAAGGTAGGTTTTAGAAATTCCTCCTCTTGCAGGTCGGTTTCTTTTTTGAAAAGCACTAAAAGTCGGTCAGAAACATCATCGATTTCGGTGGTGCGTGTACGTGCGTCTAATTTTTTCATACCAAAATGATTTATATTTAATAAGTTAATTTCTACAAAGATAAAAATAAAAATGAAACAAGATGATTTTTTAACATATTAATTTTTATTTTTTATCTTTTAGTTAAAAAAAAGATAAAAAAAGCTTCGATTTTTATCAACAATTTAGAAAGAATTTCAAGGAGATATCCCTCTGCCCCTTCAAAGGGGGAGTTGTGAAACGGAAAAAACTTTTATTGAAGCACCAACAGAAAGCGAACTTATTTTTTTAAGAAGAGTTTAGGGAATTTGTTTTCTGCTGAGTTCTACCTTTGAAGCGGGTAGGGGAGGATATTTTATGTTAAAATTTAGGCTTTGACTATGCTTAGCCTGACAGAAGAGATAAAAATATATCATTTGTCTTCCTGATCGAAATCGAAGGATGATATAAATTATTTTACTTTTTACTTAAAACAACTATTTTAATATTTCGGGGTTTTCCTGATAAGTACTTTCTGATGTTTTGACGTTTCGGTGTCATCCCGATTTCAGAAAACATTTGTTTTATATTATCAGGGTTTTACCGATATTTTTTTTCTGACGTTTTGACACTTCGGGGTCGTCCTGATTACTTATAACACTTGTTTTCTATTATCGGGATTTTACCGATATCTTTTTCTTGACATTTTGACATTTCAGGGTTGTTCCCTAATATTAAAAACGAAATAATAAAGTAATATGAAATATAAAACTTATTGAAAAATAATATTTTTTTAAGTAGAAAGATTATGGATTTACTTTCTTATTCATCATCCCTTTTACAATGTTAATAACAGTCTTTCTAGGTAATAATCTAGGAATAAATGATTGCATAAAGTTACCAAATCCTATGATTTTATTATTTTTTCTTTTTAATAATGCCTTTAAACTCTCTTTGGCTACTTTTTCGGGAGTATCATAAGACATTCCTTTTGTGTTGGCATTGGCTGTTTTTGCAAAATTAGTTTGCGTATTGCCCGGACAAATACTTGTTACCGTAATGCCTTTATCAAAATATTCTCCGTGAATTGCCTCCGAAAAGGAGATTACAAAAGCCTTTGTTGCACAATAAACAGCAATATATGGGCAGGGTTGTAGCGCTCCTGTTGAAGCAATATTGATAATTCCTCCATGTTTATTTGCCAGCATTTTTGGAAGTAAAAGATGAGTTAAGGCAACCAATGAATTGATGTTTAATGCAATCATTTCATTGTAAGAAACCATTGTTTGGTCTAAGAAGTTTGTCCATTTCCCGATACCTGCATTATTAATGAGTAAATCAATAAATATATCTTTTTGCTTTAACTCATTAAAAATTAGCTCAGGAGTATTTGATTTACTAAGGTCTGCTATGATATAATGAACTTTTATACCATATTTTTTGTGTAAATCGGTTGTAATTTCGACAAGGAGGTTTTCAGAGCGTGCTGTTAAAACCAAGTTTACACCTTTTTTGGCTAATTCATAGGCAAAAGCCTTTCCAATTCCTGAAGAAGCACCTGTAATAAGTGCTGTTTGATAGTGAATTTTTTTCATTTTTACATCTTGTTTAATAAGATGCAAAGGAAGACTTTTTGTAATAAAATTTACTTAACATTTGTTAGGAAATAAGCTGACGTCGGATTCTACTCAAACTTTCAGGTTTTATGCCAATATAAGAAGCTATAAATTGTAGCGGTACATTTTTAAGAATTTCGGGTTGTGTTTTCATTAATTTTTTATAACGCTCTTCTGCATTTAGTAAAATCATATCTTTATTTCGTTCTTCATTGAACATCAGTGATGTTTGGTATAACTTTTCTCGAAATATATTCCACTGATTGACTTTTTTGTTTAAGCTATCAAGATTCGATTTTGAGATACGTAATAATTCACAATCAGTTATAGTTTGAACATTGTCGTATGCAGGGATATGGGTTATAAAACTTTCAAAAGAAGTAATAAATCTTGAAGGACAATTAATTTGAGTAGTTCTATCCTCACCATTATCCATATGAAAAATACGAATAAAACCTTTATTTATAAAATAGAGAAATTGAGTTGGTTTACCTTCTATCTCAAGTAGTGTGTTTTTGGGTACTTTAATGGGTTCAAAAGCTTCTACAATATGCCCTTTCGCTATTTCATCAATTGAGATGATTTGCGATACAAAAGAAATTATTTCTATATGTGCTGTTTTCATACAAAAAGATGTGTTTTAACATAGCAGGTAAAATATCTTTCTATCTCAACTCCTTGTTATTTTGTAGAAAAGGGCGAAAAATCTTTCGCCCTTACATTATTCATTGAAAAATTGTTATTTGTTATTTGCTTCAATCCATTTTCTGGCATTGACAAAGGCTTCTACCCAAGGCGAAACCTCGTCGTGGCGATTTTCAGGGTAGTTTGCCCAATTCCACTGGAATACAGAACGTTCGATGTGCGGCATCGTTACCAAGTGTCTGCCCGTTTTGTCGCAAAGCATCGCCGTGTTGTAGTCCGAGCCGTTCGGATTGGCAGGATACCCCTCATAGGCGTATTTCGCTACGATATGATACTCATTTTCAGCCATTGGCAGGTGGAATTTCCCCTCGCCGTGCGAAATCCAAACGCCCAAAGTCACCCCTTCCAACGTAGAAAGCATCACCGAATTATTTTTCTGAATCGTTACCGAAGTGAAACCGCTCTCGTGCTTTCCGCTGTCGTTGTGGAGCATTTTGCCGTGCGTTTCGTGTTCCGGGTTGATGACTTCCAACTCCATAAACAGCTGACAACCATTGCAAATCCCCACCGAAAGCGTATCCTCGCGTTTGAAGAAATTCTCCAAAGCCGTCTTCGCCTTTTCGTTGTACAAGAACGCCCCAGCCCAACCTTTGGCACTGCCCAGCACGTCCGAATTTGAAAATCCGCCCACCGCTCCGATGAACTGCACGTCTTCCAGCGTTTCGCGTCCTGAAATGAGGTCGGTCATATGCACGTCTTTCACGTCAAAACCTGCCAAATACATCGCATTTGCCATTTCTCGCTCCGAATTGCTTCCTTTTTCGCGAATTACGGCTGCTTTTGGTCGATTTTCGGTTGAAAAAGTCGGTTTTTTACCTGTAAAATGCTTCGGAAACACAAATTCAAGCGGTTGTTCCGAGTAATTTTGGTATCTTTCCGTAGCTTTATCGTTTTTCGTTTGTTTTTTATCCAATAAATAAGACGTTAAATACCAAATATCACGCATTTCCGAGATGTTTAGCGACAATTCCGTATCGAAATTCTTGATATTCAAAACGTCCGAATCGGTAACTTCTCCGATTTTGAAAACCTCGATGCCTTCCGCTTTTAGGTAGTTTTCCGCTTCGGTATCTGCCTGAAATACAAGGCTTATGTTCTCGTTGAAAAGCAATTTTACGCTGTCTTTTTCTTTTAAAACAGAAAGGTCAAAATTCGCCCCTAAATCGTTTTCCGCAAAACACATTTCCAAAAGGGTGGTAATGAGTCCGCCACTTCCGATGTCGTGTCCAGCTTTTATTTTTCCTTGATTTACAAGATGTTGAATGGCGTTGAAGGCTTTTTTGAAATATGCCGAATCCTTGATAGTCGGAGCTTCTTTTCCGATTTTATTGAGGATTTGAGCCAATGACGAACCGCCCAATTTAAAGTCGTCTTTCGAGAGATTTACGTAATAAATCGCTCCGCCGTTTCGTTTCAAAACAGGCTCAACCACTTTGGTAATATCGGTGCAATTCGCAACAGATGAGATGATTACCGTTCCCGGAGCCATCACATCGCCATTTGGATATTTTTGTTTCATCGAAAGCGAATCTTTCCCGGTCGGAATGTTGATTCCCAACTCGATAGCAAAATCCGAACAACCTTTTACGGCTTCGTACAAACGAGCATCTTCGCCTTTATTTTTACAAGCCCACATCCAATTAGCTGATAATGAGATGCCTTTGATACCGTTTTTGAGCGGAGCCCACACGATGTTTGAAAGGGCTTCGGCAATGGCGTTTCGGCTTCCTGCCACAGGGTCAATCAGGGCGGTGAGTGGCGAATGCCCAATGGTGGTTGCGATACCTTCTTTTCCTTGGTAATCCAACGCCATAACACCCACATTATTAAGCGGTAACTGCAATTTTCCAACGCATTGCTGCTTGGCTACGCGTCCGCCTACGCATCTGTCCACCTTGTTGGTCAGCCAGTCTTTACAAGCCACAGCCTCCAATTGAAGCACCTGCTCCAAATAGGATTTTATATTGCTTTGATAATAAGTCAAATCTTCGTAAGTAGTTGAAACAGAAGAATCTGCCATAATGGTTTTTGGCGAACTTCCGAACATATCCGAAAGGTTTAAATCGAGCGGACGTGTATTTTTCTTGTCCGAAGCAATCGAAAAACGCTTGTCGGCGGTAACTTCGCCCACCTCATACATTGGGCTTCGTTCGCGTTCGGCTATGGTCTTAAGTTTTTCAATATGTTGATTTCCAATGACTAACCCCATTCTTTCTTGCGATTCATTTCCGATGATTTCCTTGTCGGAAAGCGTTGGGTCGCCCACAGGAAGTTTGTCCAAATCGATTTTTCCGCCCGTTTCTTCGATAAGCTCGGACAGACAGTTCAGATGCCCTCCGGCTCCGTGGTCGTGAATCGAAACGATAGGATTTTCGTCCGCCTCAACCATCGCCCTGATGGCGTTTGCGGCACGTTTTTGCATCTCTGGGTTGGAACGCTGAATCGCATTTAGCTCAATTCCAGAGCCAAACGCCCCAGTGTCGGCAGACGAAACCGCCGCTCCGCCCATTCCGATACGGTAATTTTCACCACCCAAAATCACGATTTTGTCGCCCTCTTTCGGCTGATGTTTAATAGCTTGGGCTTTTTTGCCGTAACCGATTCCGCCGGCAAGCATAATCACTTTGTCGAAGCCTAGCCTCACCCCCTGCCCCTCTCCTTGGGAGAGGGGAGTTTCCTCGTGTTCAAAGGTTAAGACCGAACCGGCGATGAGCGGCTGACCGAATTTATTTCCGAAATCGGAAGCTCCGTTTGAGGCTTTGATGAGAATATCCATCGGCGTTTGATAGAGCCACTGGCGTTCGTCCATTGCTTTTTCCCACGGACGATTTTCCTCCAAACGCGAGTACGAAGTCATATAAACGGCTGTTCCTGCGAGTGGTAGCGAACCTTGTCCGCCTGCCAGACGGTCGCGAATTTCACCGCCCGAACCCGTTGCCGCTCCGTTGAAAGGCTCAACCGTAGTGGGGAAATTGTGGGTTTCGGCTTTGAGCGAAATTACGGATTCAAAATTTTTGGTTTCAAAAAAGTCGGGTTTATCGGCAGTTTTGGGTGCAAATTGCTCTACCACAGGGCCTTGAATAAATGCTACATTGTCTTTATACGCCGAAACGATTTCATTCGGATTCGTCTCCGAAGTTTTTTTGATGAGTTTGAAAAGTGAACTTGGTTTTTCCTCACCGTCGATAACAAACGTGCCGTTAAAGATTTTGTGTCGGCAGTGTTCCGAGTTGATTTGCGAGAATCCAAACACCTCTGAATCAGTGGGTTTTCGTCCTAATTTTTGCGATAAATTTTCAAGATACGCCACTTCTTCGGGGCTAAGTGCCAAGCCTTCTTTTTGGTTATATCCCTCAATATCATCGATTTCCAAAACGGGTTCCGGAGTGATGTTGATGGTAAAAATCTGTTGATGCAATCCGTTATATTTTTGGAAGAGCATTGGGTCAAAATCGGAAAATTCCTCGCTCACTTGCGAAAATTCCTCAATGCGGATAACTCCTTGAATATCCATATTTTGCGTAATTTCCACGGCATTGGTACTCCACGGGGTAACCATCGCGGCTCTGGGCCCGACGAAATATCCGTCAAGGGTTTCTTGTTCCATTTTTTGGGCGTTGCCAAAAAGCCAATTCAATTTGGAAACGGCTAATTCAGAGAGGTTTTCGGTAGTTTGCACCGCATATAAATTCTGTTTCGGATTTTTAAAGAAATGTATCATCGATTTTTTGATTTTGAGCGACAAAGTTAGTCAAAAAATGGAAACTGAAAAATAGATTGAACGGAAATCGTTTGGTTATGCTGTTTATAGGAATTTGTTTTTTCAGAAAAGTTGTGTTTGTAACAAAAAATTATTTTTTTTGAGCGATTCCGGTGTATCTTATTTCTTAGAATAAAACTTTTCTGTACCTTTGCCTCATTGTCTTTTCAGTCAGAAAAATTTATGCAAATATTCAAATTTGGCGGAGCTTCGGTGAAAGATGCCGCGGGGGTAAAAAATGTAGCCGAGATTTTGAAAAAAGTAGGCTATTCCGATACGCTTATCGTGATTTCGGCAATGGGAAAAACAACCAATGCTTTGGAGTTAGTCATTTATAACTACTTCAATGCGAAGGAAAAACTGAAAGAAAGCATTGACGCCATCAAACATTTTCATTATGAAATTATCCGAGGGCTGTTTTCCAACGAAAACCATCCGGTTTATTGGAAAGTGGACGGGCTTTTCGCTGAACTTACTTCCTTTTTAGAGCGAAATAAATCACCCAAGCACAGCTTTGTGTATGATCAGGTTGTCGGTTTCGGCGAGTTGATTTCAACCACCATCATCAGCCATTATTTGAACGATAACGGCATCAAAAACACGTGGCTTGACGTGCGAAATTTGATAAAAACGGACAGTAATTTCCGTGATGCGGGCATTCATTGGCAAGAAACCCAAGAAAATATAAACAATGCGGTGAACAAATCGCTACTGAATATCACACAGGGCTTTTTGGGAAGTGACGCCAACTTTTTTACGACAACGCTCGGGCGTGAAGGTTCGGATTACAGTGCCGCTATTTTTGCTTACTGCCTCAATGCCAAGAGTGTAACGATATGGAAGGACGTTCCGGGTGTGCTTAATGCCGACCCCCGCTACTTTGAAAAAACACAATTACTGCATAAAATTCCGTATCGTGAAGCCATTGAGCTTGCCTTTTACGGTGCGTCGGTTATTCACCCGAAAACGCTACAACCCCTACAACAGAAGGCGATTCCGTTGTTTGTTAAATCGTTTTTAGACCCCATGGCGCCGGGAAGTTCGGTGTGTGGGGCAAGCGAACTTGAACCGAAGGTGCCTTGTTTTATCTTGAAGAAAAACCAAGTTGTGATTTCGCTTTCGTCACGAGACTTTTCTTTTATTATGGAAGAGCATATCAGCCTTGTTTTCAAACTGCTGCACGATGCTAAAATGAAAGTAAGTATGATACAAAACTCAGCGATAAGCTTTTCGGTGTGTGTGGATAATAAATTCGATACACTTTCAGGATTAACTCGGAAATTAGAGGACAAATTTAATGTGTCGGTATATGAAAACGTAAATTTATACACTATCCGACACGCTTCACAAGAGGCTATCAACGAGATTGAAAACCAAAAACAGGTATTATTGAAGCAAGTTTTGCAAAATACGATTCAAATCGTGTCGGCGCAATAGTTCCGAAAGTAAAAAATAATAAGCCGATAGTTTTCGGAGCGTTTAAAGTGGTTGTCGGGAAAATGCCGAAAGGTGTCGGGGGAATTCCGATAGCATTAAAAACGTTGTTTTCTGAATAAAATAAGCCTATTTATTCAATTTTCTATACAAAAATAGTTGTTTTTTATATAAACAAGCTTATGAAATCATAAATAGAACTATATTCATATTATAAATTAATATTTAAAACCCAAAAATTATGGCAAAATTAAAAAAAAGCTTTGCGGAAGTTACCCATAGAGTACGTTTAATGGCAAGTGCCTTGCAAAGAAACCTGCCCGAAGTTGAAAAACGAGGTATTGACATCGATTTTATTAACCAACTTAAAGCGAAAGAACTCGATGTCTTGAAAATAAACAATGAACAAGATTTTTTAAGAGCAAAACTCAAAGGGAAGACGGAAGAACTCAACGCCAAGTTAAGCGAAATTAAAAAACAACTGAGTGAAGCAAAGAAAGTGGCAAAGCTGGCAACTCCTAAAACAAAATGGGGTGAGTTTGGTATTTCCGATAAACGATAATTGTTTTTGTAGAAATTTTCCTACATTTTTTATACTTAAAAATTTCAATTTTATGGTAACTTTGACAAAGTTTCAAACTTTGTCAAAGTTTTTTTTGTTGTCGGAATATTCCCGATAGTTTTCGGGAAACTAAAAATAGTATGATTTTTATAAAAGCATACTTTCGGGATATTTCCGATAGCTTAAAAATATAAATAATAAACTGTTTATTGTGTAAAATAAATATGATTATATCTATTTTAAACAAAAAAAATGCGAAAAATAACTTTCGCATTCTTAAATCGTGATGTGCTTGCTGTAAAAATAGTTTGTTTTTAATTCTGTGTAGCTGCAATATATTTAATAATATCAATGTTAATTTCTGCAGAAAGTTTTCCGGCTTCAACAACAAATTGTTCGTAGGATATTGCATTTCCCTCGCCTGCTTTGTCGGAAATTGCACGAAGCATAATAAATGGCGTTTTGAGCAAATAACACGTCTGAGCAATGGCTGCTGCTTCCATTTCTACTGCTTTGGCTATCGGGAACATATTCTCAATTTGTTGCAAGCGTTTGGGGTCAGAAATGAAAGCATCTCCACTAACGACTAACCCGCAATGAAGTTGGTTACTGTGTTTTTTAGCTACGGAATGAGCTACTTCAAACCATTTTTTATCAGGCAGATATGCGGCAGGCATTTTTGCTTGTTGCCCGATTTCATATCCGAATGCGGTAACGTCCACATCGTGATGACGCACTTCGGTTGCAAGTATGATATCGTGTACGGAAGTTGTACCCAGACCGCCCGCAGTTCCGGTATTGATAATCATATCCGGTCGGAACTTATCTATAAGCAAAGATGTGGATACGGAGGCGCTTACTTTTCCGATTCCGGAAAGGGAAACCACTGTCGGGACTCCGTAGATGGTTCCTTCATAGAAAGTAAAATTGCCGATAGTTGTAATTTTAACATCGGCAAGTGCGTTTTTGAGTGTATTGATTTCGAGCTCCATAGCTCCGATAATTCCTATGGTCATATTTTGTAAGTTATTTAAAATAAACGTTAGCGAATGTTATTCCGATTGTAATTTTTTGAAGCCTTCGGTTGTGAATATTTCGGATTGATGTTGTGAATTGCTGAAAATGAGCATCGCATCAATCTCCGGATGTTCGGACAAGAAATTTTTGCTTTTTTCCAAGCCCATTACCATTAGCATTGTGGCGTATCCGTCTGCGAGCATTGCCGACTGAGCTATGACGGTAACGCTCAGCAGTTTGTTTTGAGTTGCCTTGCCTGTGATTGGGTTGATGGAATGTACGAATTTTTCGCCTGTGATTGGGTCAGTCCAAATTTTGCGATAGTTTCCGGATGTGGCTAATCCTTTATTTTCAAACTGAACTGCGGTGATTAGTTCTCGTTTGTCGGAAGGTTGGGTTGGGTCTTCAATGCCGATAGTCCATTTTTTATTTTGCAGAATGTTGCTGCCGCTGATGAAAATCTCGCCGCCTACCTCCACCACAAAATGTTGAATGTTCTTTCCTTTAAGAAAATCAGCAATTACATCGACGGTGTAGCCTTGTGCGATGGCATTGAAGTCAAAAAAGATGTTGGGAAACTCCTTTTCGATGTGTTTTTCCTCTGTCAGGCGTACTTTTTGGAAGCCTACAAATGTTTTGAGGCTATCAATCTGATTTTGTGAGAGCTTGTTTTGGGTTTTATCCTTCCCGAAGCCCCAAGCGTTTACCAGCACGCCTACGGTGGGGTCAAAAATGCCTTCGCTTTGCTTCCAAATTTTTTGTGAGGCACGGAAAACGTTTTCAAAATGGGTGTCTACTTTTGGTTTTTCACCTTTATTTATTTGAGAAATGATGGATTCGGGGCGGTAAGTAGACATCGACAAATCAATCACTTCCAAAATGGAATCAATGGCGGGTTTGAGGTCTGTTTCTTCGGCGGAAATATATTTGATGGCGTATGTACTTCCTTGTGCTTCCCCGCTGATAATGTGTATTTTGTCTTTTCGGGAATTGCAGGAGATAAACGAAATCAAAAAGGTAAGAAACGCTATTTTTTTCATTTGAAAGGAGATAGTAATGGTTAAAAAATTTCTATAAGTCCGTTGAAAGTTACTTTGTAGGGGAGATTTTTATAGATTGGGAACTCCTCATTTTCAACGTTGGTAAGCCCCACGCCTGCGAAATAGGTTTTGGCGTTGTGCGTATCGGCGTGTTTCTTAACGATTTGCATCAACACGGGGTCATATGCATCGGGGTCATCACCATACGGAATCGCCCGTACGATGATGAAGTGTTTTTGATTTTTTTTATCCACACAGACAAACTGCGGGTCTTTTTTTAACTTACTGTTTACCAGAAGGAATTCCCAACGAAGCTCGTCACGCAATGAAGTGCCGACAATGTTCATCGCTAAGTTGTGCAACTCTTGCCCTGTCAGAGGAATGGGTTTCATTGGCTAAACATTTTTTGCGATTTGGTTCAACCCGAACACGATGAGGTTTTCAACGGCTTGTTTGGTATCTTTGGTGAAGGTTCCGTTAGCGCGATTGGCGATAATCACGTTAAGTGAAACCGCCTGATGCCCAAGCAGTTTGCAAAGCCCGTAAATGGCAGAAGTTTCCATCTCCAAGTTGGTCATTCGGTATCCTTTATGGTTGAAATTGTGAAGTTTGTCGTTCAAATTTGGGTCTTGGACTGCCAGCCGAAGCACTCTTCCTTGTGGTCCATAAAAACCGGGAGCCGTTCCCGTGATTCCTTGGAAAATTTCGGGTGAAAATATTTTGGTTTTCAGCGTCTCTCCGCAGGAAACGATGTAAGGTCTTCCTTTGTTCGGATTCCATTGTGTGTGTTTGATGAATTCTTCTTCCAGTTCTGTTTCCCGAACGAAAGGGGCGTCTTTATAGGAGTGGAACATATTGTCCATTCCCAGACCGTGTGAAGAAAGTACGAAACTATCTACCGGAATGTCAGCTTGTAACGACCCCGAAGTTCCGAAGCGGATAAAATTTAAGGCGGTTAGTTTTTCCTTTGGTTGGCGTGTTTCCAAGTCGATGTTGAAGAGAGCATCTAACTCATTGATAACGATGTCGATATTGTCGGGACCAATTCCGGTGGAAATAACCGTTAAGCGTTTGTTTTTATAGAAACCCGTGTGCGTACAAAATTCGCGTTTTTGTATTTTGTGTTCAATCGTATCAAAATGAGCACTGATGCGCGCCACCCGATTTTGGTCGCCCACAAGTATGATGGTTTCGGCTACGTGTTCGGGTTTTAAATTCAAGTGATAGATGCTTCCGTTTGGGTTTAAAATCAATTCAGATTCTCGAATCATAATTTTGTATTTTAGTGTTGATAGCAAAAAATACCATTTTCACACCAACAAAGTTTTCACTCTGGCAAAGTTACAAAAAAAATAATTGTTTTAATGTTTTTTTATGATGAGATTGGAAGGGTTTTTGTAATGTGTTGAATAATAGTGTTTTGTGTTTAAAATTGTATAAAAGAAATGAGTGTGTAAATTGCATATACTTAAAAAAACGATAAAATTTTATTAAAAAAGAATGTATGTTGCTCAAAATTCATATCTTTGCATTGTTTTAGCTGATGAAAAAAATATGGAAAAATTTGGTAATGTAATTGATGTGGCTACTCCGGTGCTTATTTGTTTTTTTGCGGATTGGCACGAGGCATCAATGCATATGAACGCTGTGTTGAGAGAAATTCTCTCAATAATGGGTAACCGCGTGAAAGTGGTTAAAATTGACGTTGATAAGAATAAAGAACTTACCAAGGCGCTGAAAGTTAACGGGTTGCCTACGCTTGTGATTTACAACCATCGGGAACTTGTTTGGCGGGGTGAAGGGTTTCACGACAGTGACGTGATTTCATTAGAATTGAGCAAATACGTTAGTTAAAAAGTTGTAATTCATCTTCTTACAAAAGATGAATTGTAATAGTAACAGCCTTATCGGTTGTTTTTTTTTGCCTTTTCAACTTAATTACATACCTTTGTGCAACTATTTTATAAAAATATCACAAGTTACTCATAACCAATAAAGTTTTAAATTATGAACAATACCATTACAAATACGAATTTTAATTTCCCGAACCAAAAATCGGTTTACAAAGGAAAGGTACGCGAGGTGTATCATCTTGAAAATGACCTTTTAGTGATGATTGCCACCGACCGTCTTTCGGCTTTTGATGTGATTATGCCCAAGGGAATTCCGTATAAAGGGCAAATTCTCAATCAGATAGCTACCAAGTTTATGCAACAAACCGAAGACATCGTTCCGAACTGGCTCATCGCCACTCCCGACCCGAACGTTGCTGTGGGGCATTTGTGCGAGCCGTTCAAGGTAGAGATGGTCATTCGCGGTTATTTGGCAGGGCACGCCGCCCGCGAGTATAAAGCTGGAAAACGAAAACTCTGCGGAGTGCCACTCCCCGAAGGAATGCGTGAGAACGATATTTTTCCGCACCCTATCATTACCCCCGCAACCAAAGCCGATAACGGCGAGCACGATGAAGATATTTCAAAAGAAGACATCATCGCCAAAGGCATCGTAACGGAAGAAGATTACGAAATTTTGCAAAAATACACGTACGCTTTATTTGCCCGCGGAACCGAAATTGCTGCTCAACGCGGACTGATTTTGGTGGATACCAAATACGAATTCGGGAAAACCAAAGACGGAAAAATCGTGTTGATTGACGAGATTCACACCCCCGATTCGTCGCGTTATTTTTACAAAGAAGGCTACGAACAACGCCAAGAAAAAGGCGAACCGCAAAAGCAACTCTCCAAAGAATTTGTGCGTCAGTGGCTTATTTCCAACGGATTTCAAGGTAAGGAAGGACAACAAATTCCTGAAATGAGCGATGCCTATATCGACACTATTTCAGAGCGTTACATCGAGCTTTACGAAAACATTATGAGCGAACCCTTCGCCAAAGCCGACGTTTCAAACATTGAAAAACGCATTTATGACAATGTGATGGCGTATTTACAAAAATAGAAAACTTTCGGTTTTTGTTAGAATTATCGGAATTGTTCTATTAAAAAAGTGATACTTTTGCCTAAGTAACGATGAACCGTATAAGTTTTGTGTAAGTCATATTTTTTTCAATAATGGTGTAACAGAATAATTGATAGTTTCGGGCTTTTTTGGTTCGTGTGTTTTATCATATTTTATTTTAATTTCCCATAGAATTCTCCCCCTGACTCACGTAGAACTCAAATTTAAATAATTACTTTGGTGGGAGTTGATGGGCAATATCATTTCGGAGTTGATCAAAGTGGGAGTATCAGATGTGTGGGTACTTGAATGTCGGTATGGATACCAATGAATTATTCTGATTAAAACAAATTGGTTGAACTTTTTGAAAAATAAAGAATTTCCAAATATAAAAAAAGATGAAAAATAAAGAATTAGCATTGGAAAAGAGAGCCAAAATAGCTCAAATAATTAAGAAAGAAAGAGAAAGCCGAGAGATTTCCCTTGAAGATTTAGCCGAAAAAGCAGGGATAAAACCATACACTTTGCGTAATATAGAAGCCGGAAAATTTTCGCCCGATTCGGACTTGCTTTGTCTCATTGTAAACGCTTTGGGGTGCGACCTTAAAATTAACGATGAAATTATTTAGCCTATGGAACAAACACCGCACGAAAAAACGCTTTTTATCATTAACGAGTTGGAACTCTCGGCACGGCAGGTAGCCGTGGCGATTGGCAAAACGGGTTCTGCAATTGTTAAAAAACAGAAAAGAGTAAACTATAATTGTTTTTTGGAAGACGATTTCCAAAAACTTAAAAGTTTTTACGTAAAAAAATTGGAGAAAATAAAAAACCTATAACCCCGCACCTGCGGGGCTTTTTGTTAAAATTTTGTTAGAATTAAGGTTTTTTTATATTTTTGTGGTTCAATTTTAAAAATATGTATAAAATGAGTAGAGTCATATTTGCTTTTTTAATTTCTATAATTTCATCTTCTTGTGTTACGAACTATTATACCGTTTCGTTAGCAGAAGATACTGTTTTATATTCAGATAAAAAATCTGAAAAAGAAATTGTTACAATCCCTAAAAACACAAGGGTATACTTGTCAAGCAACGTTTCCAAACGAAAATACAAACGCCTGAAATGGAAAGATTATTATGGCTGGGTGTATGAACCTAAATACATTTCCTATAAGTCTTACGTACCAAGTTCTGAATATCAATCTCCTTCGTACAGTAACAAATCAAAAAAGAGTTCTGGAGGAAGTGTAAATGTTAGGGGATATTATAGAAAGAATGGTACTTATGTTAGACCTCACACGAGGAGTTCAAGAAAGAGATAATTTATTTTTTTGTTTAATTCAAATCATAACACTATGAAACATATTTTTTTATTTATTGCAGTGATGATGGCTGTGTTTGTAAATGCACAAATTAATGTTACCTACCAAGATAATGAAAATTCTTCAATAAAACCTTTCGAGAATTTTAGTGTAAACATTTCAGATTATAGAACTGCTCACGAATTATTAGGGCTTATTGGTAACAGGTTGTATGCATTTCCGTTAAACAAAGATTATGATTATAGATATTCAACTTTTTCTATAAAGTTCCTAACAAGAAAAGGCAAAAAAGAAGAATATAGGGTGATTGACAAAGAGGAATATGAAACTTTGTTAGCAGGTAAATATGTAGAAGTAGAAGACATTGCTTTTGGTGGGACAAAAAAAATATCTGCCGAAGAGTGGGACAAAAAAAACAGGCTTCGAAACGTTACCTTTTTGGATGATGTAGAAATATATGCAACAGAAAAAAGCACAGGAAATAAATTTATAATAAATGGAAGTAAGATAAAACATTTTGTTGCAGAGAAATATTTTGAAAATATGAAGAGTAAATATTTGGGCAAGCAGTTTTTAAATAATCGGTTACTCAAATACAAAATACCCAAAGAATCGTATGAAAGGATTTACGATATGACCTATTTACAACCTAAACCAATTGAAAAAGAGGACGTAGTTAAAGCTATTTCAATAGATTTTATATACAATTCTCTGCCTTATCCAAGTTTGATAGTGAAATTTGACAACTCAAAGGAGTTAATGTTGGACACTTTTCTGTTTAAAAGTGATTATATGGATTTAGAAGAATATAAAAATTTTTATGATGCTTATTCAGCCTACAAAGAGGCTAGGATTAAAGAGGGAAAACTTAATCAAAAAGCAAGAGAAGAAGAATGGGAAAAAGAACGGGAAAGGGAAAAAGCAGAAAAACACGCACGATTAAAGAAAAAATATGGAGATTCTGTCGCTAAAGATATGGCTAACGGATATGTTCGTATAGGCTGGTCAAAACAAATGTGCATAGATTCTTGGGGAAAACCTGAAAGTATTAATAAAACAACTACACAGTATTCAGTTTCAGAGCAATGGGTTTATGGCAATGGAAATTACTTATACTTTGAGAACGGAAAACTTACAGCTATACAAAATTAATTTTTCAATAAAACCTGCAAATAATTTGCAGGTTTTATTTTTTATTGTATCTTTGCACTGTTAAAACCTCGTGCAGATTTTTGTATCTGTATATCAAATAAAAATATAAATTTACAGGCGTAAGGGTGTCGCATAATAGTAATGTTATGCAATTTCGTAAATCACGAGGTTTTAACAGCACCTACTTACGCCTTTTTAATTTTTTTAGTTATGTTAAAACCTCAAGAAAACCAAAAAAAAGTTATCCGCAAACGTTATTTGGCACGTTTACGTGAGGCGTACGCGAACACCTTGTTTTCTAAATTTTTAAATGAGTACCCCGGTACGCTTACAATGAAATTCAGCAAGGGAGCGTGGCGTTTATCATTTTCGTGCGGTCACGAAAAAGTTCAGGCTCAGGGCAAAACATTGGCTCACGCACTTATTAACTTGACTGCCAAGTCGGATTGTCTAACTTCAAAATCCGTTGCCTTATGAAAACAATCGACATCAACAATGTAACACTCACCGAAAGTTCACTGAAAATGTTACAGCATTGGCAAGAAGACGAGGGCATTCATTTGGCGGAAACCCTTGAGATTTTGAGTGATTTAACCACTTTTTTGAGCGATGCCTCATTGAGCAACGGCACGGAAAATCAAGCAATGGAGTTTATTCGTTTCATCTGTGTGCTTCGTAGTGATTTAAAAACCTTTAAACCCGAATCGTGATGGAAGACTATAAAGCATTGATAAAAGAAATGTTGCTTCGGGATTTTAGCCCACGAGCTATCCGTCCGGATAAGAGCATACAAGATGTTGTTTTAAAATCCACGATTGATGTGCTTCAAATGGTGCGAGGCGTTATTCCGCAAAGCCCAATTGACGAACACGACATTTTTGACGCTTTGAAAGAAACTGGCTTTCAATACGGCATTGACGAAAAACAAGGCTTGTATCTTTGGTTTTTATTCAAAAAAATGTAATTTTGTAACGTAAAATTGTTAGTTATGGAAAATTCCAATAGTTTAGGTAGTTTTATTTGGGGCGTAATCGTTGTTTTTGTTTCTCTTCTTGCTGGTATTGTTTGGCATCTATTTCAATATTGGTACATTATAGTAGGTGCTATTGTGCTGTGGATTGTGTATGTTATTGTAGAGTTTGAAGTTCGCAACCACCGAAAATTCAAGAGAGAACGTCAAAAACTTCTTGATAAAAAAGCAAACATTCATTAGCATTTTTGTTGTCCTTTGAAAAAATCGAATTAACACAGAATTTTGCTGTGTCAATTCGATTTTTTTTATGGCACAAAATACAATTACCACTAAGGGCGTACTGATTATCAACGGTCAGCAGGTGCAGAATACATTTAGAGATTTACAGGCAACCACTCGCAAACTGGAAGCCGAACTGCGTAGACTCAAACCTGGCACACAAGAGTTTATTGACAAAGCCGAACAGGTAAAAAGAGCCCGTCAAGCCTTTGAAAACGTACGAAATGAAATCAACGCCACTACTCGTGAACTTGAAAGGAGCGGCAATTCTTTTTCTTCATTTTTTAACAGAACCAATGTTTTAACGGGATTGTTGTCTTTTGAAGGGTTGAGAGCAGGTTGGCACACAATCAGAGAAACCACTGACCGTCTTTTGGAAATCTCCGATGCTATCACCGATGTTCAAAAAACTTCGGGCTTGGCTCAAAAAGAAGTCGAAGCCCTTTGGAATGAATTTGGAAACTTTGATACCCGAACTAAACGCTTAGATTTAATGAACATCGCCCAAATCGGAGGGCGGTTAGGCATTACCGATAAAGAGCAATTACAAGAATTTACCCGCGAAATTGACAAGATTTACGTAGCTCTGGGTGATTCGTTCCAAGGCGGTTTGGAAGAGGTTACCACCAAAGTAGGTAAACTTAAAAACCTATTTGACCAGACCAAAGACAGCGATTACCCAACGGCGCTCAATGAAATTGGTTCCGCTTTGAATGAATTAGGGGCAAATGGTTCGTCATCAGAAGGAAATATTACCGAATTTACTACCCGTGTAGGACAATTACCGGGAGCCTTAAAACCCGCCATTGACAAAACGCTCGGATTGGGGGCTGCCTTTGAAGAAAGCGGGATTGATGCCGAAATTGCAGCTTCCGGTTTCAGTCGATTTGTGTCCGTAGCAGGTAACAATCTGGATGGTTTCGCTAAGCAGATGAAAATCACCAAAGAAGAGGCACAAGAACTGTTCAACACCAAGCCCGAAGAATTTTTCTTGAAATTTGCCGAAAGTATGAAAGGGCTTTCAGGGAATCAGTCTGCAAATGTGCTGAAAGGATTGAAACTCAATACGCTTGAAGTGCAAAAAGCCTTAGGTGCGGCAGGCGACAACGCTGCCCGTTTCCGTGAATTGATGGAACTTTCAAGTAAAGCTATGGAAGAAGCCACATCTATTCAAGAAGAATTCAACAAAAAGAATAACAATGCTGCCGCTATTTGGGAAAAAATCGGTAGAGGATTTCGAGAGTTTGTTACTGACGGGGTTGTTCCTGATTTTTTCAATTGGATAACGGGCATTGCAGGTAAAATTACGGGTGTATTTAACGAAGCCGGAAACGGGATAAAAACATTTAGGGAGCGCTTGGCTTTTTTGGTAAAACTTTTAACCGTAGCTACAACGGCATTCCTTTCATACCGTGCTGCTGTTTGGTTGGTAACTACCAGCACCAAGGAGGCTTGGAAACAAACGGTTCTTTATAACGTGGTGATAAAGGCACAAGGCGTGCTAATGGCTGCCAAGCGCGGTATTGTTTTATTGTATGCCGCCGCAAAGTATCATTTGGCAGGAAACACAGCTAAAGCCACACAAGCCATACGACTTTTTAATATGGCTACAAAAATGAATCCGTTGGGGTTATTCATCGGAGCCGTAACCACCGCAATAACAGCTATATCGTTGTTTTCAAAAAAACAAAACGAAGTAACCCAAGCCAACAAAGAGGTTATAAATTCTATCAATCAAGAAATCACACAACTGAACACATTGCGTAAAATGATAGCCGATAATAATATTCCGCTTGAAAAACGTAAAGACCTGATTGATAAACTAAAAGAAAAATACCCTGATTATTTAAAAAATGTTGAAAATGAAGGAAAATTAACCAAAGAATTGGCAGATAAACTTGACTCGGTAAATAAACAACTTGTTATAAAAGCACGTTTGAAAGCCAATGAAGGACTCATAGAAACGCAATCCTCCGTAACGGGTGAGGCACAAGCCAAAATGGAAGCAAAAGAAAAGCAAATTCAACAAGAAATCAATAAATTACGTAATTCGAATTCGTATGTGGCAAAATTAAATTTAGAGGGTAAATCGGCTGTTGAGCAATATAAAATTTTACGTGATAACCCCGAAATAAAGAAGAGAGAACATTTGCTGGTAGCCATACGAAGTGCCATCGGAGAATATATAGAAGCAAGAGATGTTTATAAAACTGAAAATCAAAAACTAACAGATTTATTAAATGTTAATGCAGATTTGAATTCCCGAGACAGCCAAGAAGTAAATTTTGAAGAAGGTGTAACAGTGTATGGTACTCCCAAACTTACAACTGACGATGACTCTAAAAAACCTAAAAAATACACGGGCGACCTCTATGGGCAAGCCCAAAAAGATTTGTTAAAGGCTCAACGTGATTTTATCAAAAAACAACAAGAATTGGAGGACGAGGAAACCGTCATTTTGAAAGAGAGCCTCGACAAACAGTTGTCAGCAGTAGAGACCAAATACGAACGTAAGAAACTTACCCTGAAACACGAAAAAGAAGATATTACCAACGAAATCAGAGATTTAAACAAGAAAATTCGGGAAGCAAACGAAAAGATCGCCGACCCAGAAACGTCTGCTGAAGAAAAAGCCGATGCCAAAAGGGCTATTGCCATTTATAAAAAAATCATCGAAGAAAAAAAGCCACTCATTTTACTTAACAACCAAATCGAAATTCAGCTTGAAAAACAAAAGGCGGCAGAATTAGAACAAGTCCGTGAGAAGCACCGCGTTAAGGAGGTGGAGCGTACGCTTAAAGAGTACAACGACTGTATCGACATCAAAAAGCGTGAAAAAGCCGAAGAAATCTTGCTTATCAACGATTTAGATTCGGCAAAAGAAGCCCTGCGAGGCAAGCTGAGCGAGCGCGAACTGGCGCAAATCAAAACATTAGAAGACGCCAAAAAAGCCCTACGCAAAGAAGCCGATAAAGAAATCTTACAAACCAGTTTGGAATCGTTCCAAGCTCAAAAACAATTGGCACCGACGGGCATTTTTTTGAAAAAAGTAAAATATTTTTTACTCAAAAACTTGTATATAAGTAAAATATTTTTTACCTTTGCCCTGTTGAAATTTAATAGATTCGTTCTATGAAAACTAATGAATTATTGAAAATCCTGAAAAAAGCCGGATGTTACCCACTTCGCAAAGGTAAGGGAAGTCACCAAATATGGTATAGCCCGATAACCGAAGAAACCTGCGTTGTGCCGATACATCCAAGCAAAGAAATAGGTACAGGATTGGTAATTAAAATCAGAAAAACACTATTAGGGGAATAATCCCCTAATAGTTTAAAAATTAAATATATGAAAACAACATTCATCGTAGAAAAAACAAATACGGGGTATTCAGCGTATGCCGAAAACGCAAACGTAACCACTGTTGGCGATACGTATGCCGAACTAAAAGAGAATATGCTTGAAGCGTTAAATTTATTATTAGAATACGAAGACAAGCCTTTGGCTACTGAAAAAGACATTGTGATTAAGTTCGATTTAGCACAGTTTTTTGAATACTATAACGGCATCAACATCTTTGCGTTGAGTAAAAGAATAGGGATTAGCAATTCATTGATTTCACAATACAAAAACCGAAAAAAATATCCGTCAGAAAAACAAGTACAAAAAATATTTCAAGGCATTAAATCGTATGGTAGTGAACTTGCCACCATTGATTTAACATAAACTTTCTATTAGTTTCAACACCCCGCCCGCTGATTTTCAGCGGGCTTTTTTATTCCAATCTGTAAAACATTTGTCCTTTAACTAATTTTATTAATGCGATACCTTTGCGAAAAAAATAAAAGGTATGAACAATTTTTGGGTAGAAATGATTTTTAAAATAGGTGCCGAGAAGAATTATCCGAGGATAAAATGGCACAGTTCGTTTCACAACGGTTGGATGGACGTGGTGCTTTCCGTTCCCGTTTTCAAAAAGTATATGTATGAAAATCAGCTAAATGTAAAGTTTGTGGTGTATATCGCCGATGATTTTTTCGTGCATAAATACGGCGTGGAAGAATGGCGGGAATTTTCGGCTTCGGAAAAGGAACAGTACCGCAAAAATACGGTTGATGCCATCGACAAGCATATGAGCGGGAACGAGAGTGCGGGGCGGTCGCTGATTTCGCCTTTCTTCCGAGACCAGAACGGCAATCTTATCAAAGGCATTGAGGTTGTGCCGATTGACGATAAAATTAAAGACGGTAGTTTTTTGCCCGATGCCACGGCGGGGAACTCGGAAATTTTGTTTCCGATGGGCGTAGACCCTTGTCTGCTCGGCGCGGGTATTCCGGGCGGTTCGGGCGGCGGGCTGAACGGAGCGGGGTCGGACAAGCGGGAGGCATACACCATTTTAAGCACGCGGATGCCCATTCGTCGGATTCGTACCCTTGAAATTTTTGAGCGTATCCGCGATTGGAACAATTGGGACCCTACACTATACGGCAATTTCCCGAACATCAATTTAACCACGTTGGATAAAAACCCAAACGGACAGCAAACAATTGTGAATTAGCGGATAGCGATTAGCGAATAGCCATTGGCTAAAAGCTATCAGTCAAAAGCCAAAAATATAATTTTGTCAATCAAAGTGTCGGACATTTGTATTTTTTTCATACCTTTGCAGTATCTGTGGCTATATCAATATTAATATGAATGTAAAAAACAACAAGCAAGTGATTGATTATCCATTAATTACTGATAAAAAGGTATTTTACAATCCTCAAAAATATTTGAAGTTTTTCAAAAAAAATAAAGAGGAAATCACGAATGTAAAAGTCATTCCTGCAAAATTAGGTAAAAAAGGATTTGGAGTTATTGAAGTAGAAACGATAGTATTGGCACACTTTTTGCCCTTCCTAATATGAGAGAGGAGGATAATAAAATGGGTACTTCAAAAATACATAGTAGCATATTGAGTGCCAAGTTGATGTTGGCGTTAGCTAACGAGAAGGGGTATGTGTTGAATGTAACAAAAGTACAGAAGTTGATGTATATCGTTTACGGGTATTTTTTAGCAAAAGCAGATGTTGTTATTTTTGATGAAAGCCCGAAAGCCTGGCCATTTGGTCCTGTTTTTCCAAAAACACGAAAAAAAGTGAACTTTGGTAAAGTTTATGACAAGAATAATCCTGAATTTCAAGAAATTGTCAAGGATGAAAATTTGGTGAACGTTATGACTTCAATTATAGAGAAATATGCTAAATATTCGGCTACAACACTTTCTGATTGGTCACATACAGAAGGGGGACCTTGGTATAAAACTACCAAAGAAGAGGGTTTTAATTGGAATATGCCTATAAAGAATGAATATATAAAACAATATTTTTCAGAAATTAATATTTAGGCATGGAGAAGAATTTATCTGATATTTTCGATAAAAAAGAAAAAAGAGGAGATTCTGACCCAGATTTAGATATCGACTCCGGTGAATTAAACTTACAAATCAAAAAACTTGAAGCTGTTCGTTATAATTCCGATACAAAAGATCGAAAGTGGTTGGCTAAATGGGCTGTATGTACGGTTTCGGTGTGGTTGGGGTTTGTTTTGACGATATTGATATTGAATCATTGCTTTTTGCATTTGTCCGATAGTGTCCTGATTACTTTGCTTGGTACAACAACATTAAACGTACTGGGACTTACCTTTATCGTTCTTCGAGGACATTTTTATACACATTACTACAGGAACAAAAAATAAATTCAAATAAAAAAACAAGTCCTTTCGGGGACTTTTTTTATTTCCGTATTTTGTCAAAAAAATAATCCATTACATTATGTTTGACAATATAGACGAAATAAAAGCCCATATTAATGTATCCAAACAATTGGATATTAAGACATTAAAGCCATATATTGAGCAGGCTTTAAGTGATAAGATTTTGCCTTTCGTAGGGAAGGAAATACTTTCCTTGCTCACAGACGACAAGCAAGCCCCTTCTGTTTGGGAGCGGATAAAAAGAGCCACAGCCAATTACGCGGTTGCCTTGTCGATTCCGTTTTTGAAAATGCACCTTTCCAATACGGGAACAAATACGTTTTCAGACGGCAAAACGGAGCGGTCGCCTTGGTGGGACATTCGGGATTACGGGCTGAATGCCATTGCCATTGGCGACCGAGCCTTGAACGATGCCGTTTTTGAGTTGCAACAGTCGGAACTCAAAGATAAGTTGCCGATTTACAACGAAATACAACGTACGCTATTTGCTTCGCCCTTTGAATTTTCAAAGATTTACCCCATTGGCGATTCGTACGAGGTGTTTTTGAAGCTCATTCCGTTGATGGACGATGTGTGGCATTTGTATTTAGCCAATCAGTTGCCCAATTGCACGCTTGAAAACTTGAAAACCAATGAGAAAGCGCTGTTTTTCTTAAAGAAAATAACGGCTTACTACACCCTTGCCGATGCCATTTTGACGGCAGGACTGACCTTTACCAAGTCGGCAATCGTCATTCAGTGGGAGCAATTGCCGTGGCAAAAATCACAATTGTTGGAGCAAAACGACTTGTTGCATTTGCGAGCGGAATTTCTTTCAAAAGCCAAGCAATACACCGAAAGTTTGCTTACGCTACTGAAAAACAGCCCCGATGAATTTCCGTGTTTTGCCAAAACAGAAATCGAACCAAGGGCGGTGATTGCTAAAAAAAGTGGGTTGTATTTTTAATCGTCCAGCAACGACACGTTTATTTGCTCTTTTTCAATGATATGGACGTAAATCATTGTCGTGGAAATGTCTGAATGGTCAAGGAATTTCTGCAAATCCTCGACCTTTCCGCCTTTACGTAAATAGTTGGTAGCAAAGGTGTGGCGTGCCGTATGAAAGCTCACACGCTTGCGGATACCGACAATATTGACCGCCTCACGGATGTAATCGTTCATCTTCTGTTCAGAAATCCATTTGACGAACAAATCGGGATAATGCTCCACGAAGCTCCGAGCCGAATTATTGAGCGGAATGGTATTAGTTTTGCTTGTTTTATCGGACGTAAAGGTAATGGTTTTGCCGATAGTTTCCCGCTTCAATTTTTTAACTTCGTTGATTCGAAGCCCTGTATAACAGGAAAATAGGAAATATCCCAACGGCAATTTTAACCGCGGATTGATATAGCTTGAAAAATAGAACTCTTTGAGTTTGTCCAATTCGGCGAAACTCAAATTCACGCGGTTGCTTCGGTGGGTGCGGGTTTTTATATCGTCCGTATCCAAATTGAGCCGAATGCCGTATTTTTCAGCGATATGTAAGTATTTTTTAAGCGTTTTTAGGTTGGAATCAATCGTATTGGCGTTGTTTTTACATTCCTTTGCCATATAGTTTTTGTAGCGTTCTACCCACTCAATGGTGATTTGCGAAAAGGGAATTTCCTTTTGAAAACGCTTGATTTTGGCGATGCGTGATTTTTCTTTCCGAAGGGAACCGGGTTTGATGTTCTGCTGCTCTACGTATTTTTCCATAAAGGCAACAAAACAAGTGTTGGACGAAGCGTTGTTGTATTCTTCGACCAATTTTTCCAACGTTAAGGCTTTGTCATTCAGGTGATATTCGGTTCGGATATGGGTGATTTTCTTCAAAACGTTGTCGATAATCAGATTGTATTCGACCGCATTTTGGGCGGACTTTTTGAGTCTGCCGTTTTTTTCGTCCCAGTCTTCGGGACGAACTTCCACACCCAACCGCTCACGAATGCGTTTGCCTTGTGAGGTAATCAATAGATAAATGGGGAACAAGCCGTGTTTGTTCACATAATCACGGCGGTAAATTTTGACATTCATAGTTACTAACTTTTTAACCAGCTGTAACCCTTTCGTGTCAACAAAGAATTGGTGTTTCATTTTTTCAAATGTTTTTGAAAAATTGAAACCATTTTTAACGTTTGCCACAAGAAAAATTTTTGTGGCAAGTTTTGTGGCAAGAGCCACTTTTTTGTTTTTAAAAATGGCTCAATAAATCAGTTAATTACTAAGTTTATTGAGCCAAAAATATGTTCCTTGTGACCGCGGAGGGATTCGAACCCCCAACCCTCAGAGCCGAAATCTGATATTCTATCCAGTTGAACTACGCAGCCTAAAAAGAATTCTTATGATAATAATTTTTTTACAACAGTTGCGATGAGTTTACCATCGGCCTTGCCCGTTAATTGTTGTGTAGCAATGTCCATTACTTTTCCCATATCTTTCATTGTTGAAGCGCCTACCTTGGTGATAATTGCCGAAACTTCGGTTGTAACTTCATCTTCCGAAAGTTGTTTGGGTAAAAAGCGCTCAATAACAGCTATTTGTGCCAATTCAGGTTCTGCCAAATCATTGCGCTCTTGCGATGCGTAAAGGGTGGCACTATCATTGCGTTGCTTTACCAAACGTTGCAAAATTTTCAATTCATCAGCTTCTGAAAGTTCGTCAGAGGCCCCTGCTTCGGTTTTAGCCAGCAAAATAGCTGATTTTATGGCTCGTAATGATTCCAAAGCCACTGTGTCTTTGGCTTTCATCGCTTCTTTCAAAGCCTCCATTACCTTATTTTGTAAACTCATACAGACTTAAAATCTCTAAAAAGAGGTGCAAAAATAAGACGTTTTGAGCAAAATAACAAATTGTTATTCAAAAAACTTTGTTTTTTGTCGTAATGAAAACATTTTCTTTTGGGTATGTTGTTGAAAATCAATAGTATAATAAAATAATTTTGCTGTTTGTTTTAAATGTTAAAAAATGGACTATTTCTCCATATTTTCTTTTCCTTTTTGGAAATGAATTCTTGTATCAGTTGAGGTGTAGCGTAAAAGCTGTATGTTGTTGGAAATTAGTTTGTTGTATTTATTTGCGGTTTCAATATCGTTTAAATTTTTATTCTTATATACAAATGTGAGTAAGTGCAATTGTGAATGATAAATGTGAAATTTTGTTAATTGATTGCAACTTGAAGAAAACCACTCTAAATCAAGGTTTTCAATTTTGTCCATCAAGCTTTTCATCAGTGAAAGCAACTCTTCATTGTTTGTTTTAAGTGTATGATGTTTAATGATATAACTTGAAAAATCGGTAAATAAAATCTCATTTTGAAATTTATTTTCTGCCAAAATATCTTTCACACAATGTTTCCATTTTTCAAATATGCGTTCAAGTAAAAATGTAAATTGTTCGGCGGTGGCAAATCTTTCAAAATAACGCAAAAATTCGTTTCTGGCCTTGGCGTTTGAGTGGTGCTGATTTACTGAAAAATCAGTTGTAATTGCTTCAATTTTAGTGTTTTCGCAGGAACTTAGTAATGCCCCTAAGGCAGCATTAACCAATCGATTTCCACGAAAATACACTGCCGTTTGTCTTAAAAAATTAAAATCATTTCTGCCAATCCGTTCAAGAATATTTTTTACGCTTATCACTTCTGAATCAATTATTTGTAGGTTTTCTTTTTCGGTGATTTGGCGAATAAATTCAAAATTCAACCATTTGTTGGTTAAATTTGGTTCGTTGGCTATTTTTAACAATATTTCTTTGTTAAAAAGTTGTAAATAACAAGTGCACTCAATCGGATTTTGTAAGAGTGATAGTGTATTCACAAAACTTTTAAAGTGAATTTTATGCAGAAATAAAATGAGATTTTCAGTGAAAAAATTAAGATAAAATCCTGTGCCACTGTGCTCAACGCAAGTTATAAACCGATATGTTTTTGAAATGTTATCTTCTGAAAATCCGTTTTGAAAATCGTCAAAAATTTCCTTTTCCCACAAAGGGGCCTCGGCTAATATCTCTACTGAAAAGTTAAATTCTTTTAAAGTTTGTGTTATTTTTTTGGCGAGTGATTCGATATTATTTTTATGTAAATTATTGGTTATTAAATAATTGTCTATATTTATTCGTAAATACGCATTCAGGTTTAAAAAAATCAATATAGCCTTTATATCAGTCTCCAAAATGCCTTTCCGAAAATATTGTGCGGTTGTCACAATAATCTGTGAAATAGAGTTAATAATCTCATTATCATTTAGTTGTATAGAGTTGATGTTTTTGGAGATGAGGCTTCGGATTTCATTATTAACAGTCCATATCGTGTCGTTTTCTTGCTTATTGATGAAATATTTAATAGCCACATTATCAAGTTTTTGCAAGATGTACACCAATTCTGTGTGAACCGAAGTAGAATCATATCTTAATGCCTGATTAACAATTATTTCGGGAATTTCCATACCAAACAATTTTTATGATTTAAGCTATCCCACAGTTCATTAAAAGCATCTATAATAGGTTGAGAGTGAGAAACTTCCTGTAAAATGTGATGTGTTTTTCCATACGAATTAATTGAAGTGCCAAGTGAATACACCTGCGGTTTTTTTAGCTTACTGCTCGGAAAAATGAGAAAACGGTCATGAAAATCCCAGCCGTAATTTGAATGCTGCACCCTAAATTCCAGATTTAGCTGAAAATTATTGTGTTTTGGGTTGTCCAGCACGGATTTGTAGCCTGAAATAATCTCGGCAGCAGTTTTGCTTTTTTGGTTATAAACTTTTTTAATATTCTCATTTACAGCGCCTATTGCCCGTAAAGGAACACCTGCTGTTTGTGAATGAAACAGCGTTTTGAAAATGTCTGTCGGACTCAAATACGGATCCCACAAATAAACGCCATTTTCGTCTTTATCCCGAATGAGTTTTTGCAAATCTTCCAAAGCGTTATCGCTTCCTTTTTTATATTGTTTGAACGATAAATTTCGTTCCAATTGTTGCTTTTCTTGGTCATAAAGATTGCTGTTTATGTGTGTTACATAATCTATTTTAGCTTCTTTTCTTTCGTTTTTGTGGCGATTTGATACTTTCACTTTTTGCATTTCGCCATCAATTTCAAAAATCCTTGTTTCGGGAAGAATGATTGCTGTGCTGAGATTAAAATTACGAATGTAATTTCCTTTGTGTGAGCATAATAATAATGAAGGGTCATTACGCCAAATTTTGATATGACTTGTTTGGTCAAGGTTCCCGACATAAATTTTTTGGCTTTCGGTTTTGTTGTAATTTTCGATGGTTGCTCCCGTATAGTTTTGGTCAAAAACCGATTCAACCTGCACCAAACAGTCAGGTATTGAGGTAATAGCATTGTGCCAAGCAAAACGAATTTCAACGCCGTTCCAAGTGCTAAGTGCCTTTGAATCAATGTCAATTATAGTGATGGGAAACTGAAAAATAAAGTTGCCGATTCGGTCTCGAACCACGGAAAGGTCAATCGGAATTTCCTCTTTTATCTTTTCGCAAATATTGTTGAACTTATTTATGACTTCTGTTTTTAGTAGAAAATCAACGCTTTCTTTCGTTTCGTTAAAAAATTCAATGATATACGAACCGCTGTGGTAGTTATTTTTTAGAATTTTATTTATTCTGTTTCCTTCAGCAGAAGGAATGTATTGCTTGGGCAAGTATTTAAGTTGTTCATAATGAGTTGAATGTATATTGTCGCCATTCCATTTGTTTTGGGTTTTGAGCGAGTGGCACTTCGCAGTAGCCTCTTCAAGGGTGAGCCAATATCGCTTGATGCCCATTCCAAAATCGTTATTTACAGAAATTCGATTGCCTAAAAAGCATTCATTCAGTCCGTTATAGGGTTTTTCTTCAAAAACGGCTATGGTAAAGAAATTGAATATTTCGTTGTTGCTTTTTCGGTATAGAAATATTTCGGTAACCTCGCAACTTTCGTAAAATGCGATGTTTCCTGCGGTTGTCAATATTGTAAAATCCATTTCAGGCATATTTTTACGAAATTTATGAAAAATGATAACAGAAGCATTTTGTAACAAAAATGATTTTTTGGGGTTATGATAAAATGTTCTCTGATTTATATATTATTGATTATCAAATAAAATATATAATATGTTGATTCTTAATAAACTCTCTACACAGCGATTTCACTGGGTAGCAAAACGCCTAATTTTTTGCAATTTTCGGCATAATTTTCCGCAGGATTTAACTTAAAAATAGTTAAAATTTCATTGCGGATTTGTTGCCATTTCGGGTTTCGCAAATCCTCTTTCCATAGCCAATGTTCAGGGTCAATTTCAATACCTTGCAAGGCATTCAAAATGTGAAAATTATCATACGCAGGGGCAAATCCGATGGAGTTATTCACAAACTGATTTTCTTCTATGGCTTGTTTTAATTCACTGGAAGCCAATTTTTTAAATAGGTGCATATCCATTTCCAACTCAATCAAGCCCCATTGCAAACCGGTGAACGCCTCGCCAAAATAAAACGACATCGGAAAGTCATACGCCTCATCGGGAATCGGTTCGTGGTCAAAAATCTCGTATTCGCCATAGAAAAAAGCATTGTCCATCATCACCGAAACAGGCATAACATCTTTGGTTTTCAGGAGGTTAATCGATACATTTTTGTCAGGCGAAGCAAACACGAACAATTCTACCAGCACAGGTTTTCCCATCAGCGAAAACAGACGGTGGTCGAGTGGTAATATGTTGGTTTTCCGAAGTTTATCGATGTTCATCAAAATCCTTCCGAAGCCAAATTCGGTGCGATTGAGCTTAAAACAAAAATAATCGCCTTTTTTGAATTTCAAATTTTGGCGTTTTTGTTGCTTAAATTTTTCGATTTCTTCAAAATGATTTTCAGGCGAATTTCGGATAAATTCCTCGATTAAATCAGTTGGGTTTTGCCCTTTTTGCACGGGTTTTTCCCACAATCTGCGGTAAAAGGAAATTTGCGAAGTGACGCTCCCTATCACCAGGTCGCCGTATTCGTCCACCGAGAGATAAACGCCTATGGGTGAGCGTTTTTCAAAGGTGGAGGCGTTGAGTTTTTGCTCTTTTCCGCGTGTGGTTTTGGGCAAAAGCACCTCGCGATGCCGCGTTTGTTCGTCGTAGTGAGCCTCCTTGTACTCCGTTTTGGTGGAAATGATGTGGCGTTTGATGGTGTCACCCTCAAAATACAAAATGCTCTCAGGGCGGTACTGGTCGCCCTTAAAAATGACTCTATCCCAGTGAGCTTCAATGGGTTCAAGTCCGAAATAACGGCGTTGCTCGTTGTTTAGTTCGTACATTGTTTTCTGGTTTGTGTTTCGCAAAAATACGATTTTTTTGCTTATTTTTTTGTGAATGTCTGATTTGTCGTATGGATTAAAAAGATTAAGACGCACCAAAGCAACTCATTCCCACCACAAAATCATCGGTTTTTTTGATAGAAAAATCTTGTAAATCAACTTTTAAAGATTTTACACATTCCGAAATGATTTGTATGGCTGATAAGAATTTTACGCTTTGATTTGTTTCCTGATGGAAAAGTCGGAGTAAGTCCGTAACTTCCTCATTGAGTTGTATTTCCGAAAAATGGGTGTAGTGCGCAACATCCCAAGTTATATCGTGATGAAACTTGTTTTTTAACCATTTTTCACGGTCAGCTTGCGTGCCAAATCCCACCAATGGCGGTAATAAATCGTTAGAGCGATAGCTTAAATTAATGCAATAAAGCAGTTCTTTAGGTGCTTGGTTTTCAATGGTTTGTTTTATAAGAGGTGTTATTTTTTCGTGCAATTGAGCGGTGAGTTTGGAGCGTAACGATTTTTCGCAAGGTCTTTCATACCACACAAAATTACCCTCTTTGATGCTTTGCAATTGCCCGTTTTCGTCATACGAATAGGTTTCGTGTTGGTTAAATTTTTCGCCGTGTAACATTTCTGATTCGGTTTTTTTGGCAACTAATTTTTGATTTTCGTACAAAAGAATGTCTTGACAAAAAACACCGCTTTCAAAAACGGCATAGCTGTTTTTTAGAAGTGAATTTTCGTATAAAAATAGCTTAACGCTGTAAATTTTTTTACTATTTTCACAATCAAATCGATAGCAAAGTATTTGATTGTCAGAGTGAATATAAAAAGTTTCATAATAGTCGTTTTCCGTTTCGGTCATTTCCCGTTCCACAATAATTTCGTTCTTGGAATTAACGCCATATTGCCAGAGAGAGTCCTGAAAATCATCGGGTTTTTGAGGTAAAATTTCGCCTCGTGTAACATAGCTGTGTTTTTCAAAATAAAAAGGCTCTAACTCAAACCATTGTCCGTTTGTCCAAAACCAACGAACTATTTGATTTTCAATATTCTTTTTAATTGTTGGATAGTCTGATTGCGCTTTGTCAAAAAGTTTTTTGAGTGTTTCGATATTTTTCATATTTTTGTTATTAATAATGTAGCTCGCAAAAAATATATTCCAAATTGATTTACAAAGATACTAATTTTTTGGCTTTGTTGTAAAAATTGGACTTTTGCCTGAAAATTTTGTTCGTAAAATGTCAGGATTTTTAAAATTTCCCGACTAATTCATCATAAATTAAGATTGAAATTATGCACAAAATTGGTTTTTATAGTTTTTTGATGGCGATTGTTTTTTGTCAAACTGCTGTTTCACAAGGATGTAGCGATGCCGGATTTTGTACTATTAACAAAGCGAAACCCGTAAATTTTTGGGAACGATTGGAGCCTGTGAAGAATCAAATCAAGGCAGGTTTTTTCTTCGGGGAAGGAGATAAGGACGTGAATGTCTGGGGAAATTATCTGGAATACAATCGGCAATTTTCAGAAAAAGTGAGTTTTGATGTAAGATTAACGTCGATTGCCCAAAACGGAAACGGAATCCATTCTTTCGGGCTTTCAGATGTTTTACTTTCAGGAAATTATCAGCTTACTGAACGGCTGGGCTTCACGTTGGGGACAAAAATTCCGCTTTCTGACGGAAATAAAAAATACCAAAATCTTTCACTTCCAATGGATTACCAGTCCAGTTTAGGGTCGCTTGATGTGATAGTGGCACTTAGTTATCAAATCCGTAAATTACACCTTGTTTTTGCTTGGCAACAGCCTGTTTTGCAGAATAAAAACGAATTTTTAGCTGAAATACAGACCAATGAGCTTTTGAAAAAATTCCATTCCACCCGAAATTACAAGCGAAGTAGCGATATTTTGTTTCGAGTTTCTTACCCGATTTCGTTGACCAATAAACTGACCTTTACGCCAAGTGTTTTACCCGTTTATCACCTTACAAACGATTATTTTACCAATATTTCGGACGAAAAACAAGCTATTTTAGGTTCAAAAGGGCTTACGCTAAACGGAAATATCTATCTTGACTACCAATTTAATGCAAAAAATAGCCTTCAACTCAATGCCGGAATGCCTTTTATTGCCCGAAAAGTGCGTCCTGATGGATTAACACGCCATTTTATTGCCAATTTGGAGTATAAATTTCGGTTTTAGTCCGAAAAATATAGCAGAAATAACATAATTTGCCTTGGGTTTAAGAGTGGACGAATGACTTTATTCGGTCAATATTATCCAATTTTTTTTGAATTACGCAATATAAACGTATTTTTGCCTGTTGGAAACACAAATTTTTCGTTATGGATTGGATTATGCAGCCTTGGCCTTGGTATGTGGGCGGTCCTTTGATTGGGGGCATTATGATTTTACTGATTTTGTTGGGAAAAAGTTTCGGATTTTCGTCAAATTTCCGTACGATATGCTCTGCTCTGGGGGCGGGAAAATCTTGTGATTTTTTTGCTTTCGATTGGAAATCACAACGTTGGAATTTACTCTTTCTGCTCGGTGCGATTATCGGCGGAGCTATTGCGGCTCATTTATTATCGGACAATCAAATTCCTGCTATTTCCGAACAAACTGTTCGTCAGCTCAACGATTTGGGCTTTGAAAGTGCCGGAGTTGCCTATTCGCCTGCCGAATTATTTTCGGAATTTTCCTTAAAAAATAGTATCATTTTACTGGTTGGCGGGTTGCTCATCGGTTTTGGAACGCGTTATGCCGGAGGATGCACTTCGGGGCACGCTATTTCCGGATTGAGTGATTTTCAGTTGCCTTCGCTTATCGCCGTGGTCGGCTTTTTTATCGGCGGACTTGTTATGGTTTTTGCAATATTCCCTTTAATTTTTGGATAAGATGAAAAACGGATTGTATATTTTATTAGGAATTGCCTTCGGCATCGTGATGTATAAAAGCGAAACGGCTTCGTGGTTTCGTATTTACGAAATGTTTCATTTTCAGTCATTTCATATGTACGGCTTCATTGGTGGTGCCTTAGCTGTTGGCGTTTTGGGTGTGCAATGGATAAAACGAACCCAACGAAAAGATATTGATGGTAAGGTAATTAACATTCCGCCTAAGGAAAAATCCGTAATGCGTTACCTTATCGGAGGAATATGCTTCGGGTTGGGTTGGGCGTTGGTCGGAGCTTGTCCCGGACCTTTATTTGTACTCCTCGGAGCGGGCGTTTGGAACATACTCATCGCCATCATTGGGGCTCTTTTAGGAACATATCTCTACGGAATTTTCAAAAATAAACTGCCTCACTGATTTTTTTGATTAATTTCGTTTTTTTGAAAAAAAATTATACTTTTGTCCGTCAATCGGAAGAAAAATAAGATATGAAAAACCGAAAATACAGCAGTTTGGTGAATTTAGGCAAGTTTTTATCGCAATTTGCGTCTTTTCCATACATAAAAAATACAGAATTATTACCAAATAACGACCAACATTTCGAAAAGTTCAAAGAAATACTTCAAATAGCCGAACAACAAAATGGTTGGTTTACGGCTGATAATCTGCAATTTGCCTGTAAATCGTGGGCAGAAGCTCTCACGGAAGAAAATATTAACAAGTGGCTTGAAAGGTATAATTTTGAGAATGTTACGCCTAAAACCGTAGCTATTATTATGGCGGGTAACATTCCACTAGTGGGCTTTCACGATTTTTTGTCGGTATTAATGTCAGGGCATAAGGCGGTGGTGAAATTATCGTCAGATGACAAGGTACTTTTGCCTTTTATCGCTGATTTTTTACAACAAACCGAACCTTCTTGGCAGGGAAAATTTGTCTTTACCGATGAGCGAATAACCGATTTTGACGCTGTCATCGCTACGGGAAGTGATAATACGGCACGTTATTTTGAATATTATTTCGGAAAAAAACCGCATATTATCCGCAAAAATCGCAATTCTGTTGCAATATTAACCGGAAAAGAGGCCGAAAATGAACTTTTTCAGCTTGGAAAAGACATTTTTACCTATTTCGGATTGGGTTGCCGAAGCGTTTCAAAGGTTTTTGTGCCTAAAAACTACGATTTCGACCTTCTTTTTAAAGCAATTTATCCGTTTAAGGACATCATTCACGGACAAAAATACGCCAATAATTACGATTACAACAAAGCGGTTTATTTGATGAGTTTGTTTAAACTTCGTGAAAATGGATTTTTAATTCTGAAAGAAGATGCAAGTTATGCCTCACCCATTGCTACACTATTTTATGAATTTTATGATGATTTGCAGCAACTCAAAGAAAAGCTCCAAACCGATTCCGATAAAATACAATGTGTTGTAGCCAAAGGATTTATGGAAAACGAAATTCCGTTTGGGAAAACCCAAGAACCGCAACTTTGGGATTATGCCGATGGGGTTGATACAATGGCGTTTTTAATAGGTTTGTAATTTTTTAGGGTTGATTTTCAATAACTTGCATCATTGCTTGGGCTTTGATAAGGCATTCGTCGTATTCTTTTTCGGGGACGGACTCGGCGGTAATGGCACTTCCTACTGAAAATGAAAGATATTGATTTTCAGAATTATATAAAATACTGCGAATGACCACATTAAAATCAAAATCGGCTTCGGGCGTGAAGTAACCCACCGCTCCGCTGTACACGCTTCGTTTGCTTTCTTCCAGATTTTCAATGATTTGCATTGCCGATATTTTCGGAGCTCCCGTCATACTTCCCATCGGAAAAGTGGAACGAATCACATCAACCGAGTGCGTCCCGTCCTTAACCTGCGTGCCGATGGTCGAAATAAGTTGATGTACTTGCTTGAAAGTGTAGGGTTTACAAAGTTCTTCGACCCTTATGCTTCCTTTTTCGGCATAAAGCGATAAATCATTACGGACTAAATCCACAATCATCACATTTTCAGAACGTTCCTTTGGGTTGTTTTCCAAATCAATACGGAGCTTCAGGTCTTCCTCCTGATTTTCAGAACGTTTTGCCGTTCCTTTAATCGGTTGAGAAATTACCTCATTTTCAGAACGTTGCAAATATCTTTCAGGAGAAGCCGACAGCACGTAATACGGCTTCAAATTCAAAAAACAAGCAAAAGGCGGTTCGGAAATCTCGTTAAGTTTCTGGTAAATAGCAAGAGGCTCTATATCAGTATTTTGAACGTAAAATTCCTGACAGAAATTAGCTTCGTAAATATCGCCCAGTGCAATGTGTTTTTGCATTTTTTCAACCCGATTTACGTATTCTTCTTTTGAAATTTGTGCCAAAACCGAGTTTTTTTGCGTTGATTTTACCTTTTTTTGAGGAAATTCGACCGAAAAAGTACAAATTTTCTCAAAATCGCTATCAATTTCGTTAAAAATGCTTTCCAAATAACTAAAAACAAGATGATTTTCCTTAAAGAACACAATTTTTTTGGGTTGAAAGAAATATATTTCCGGAAAAAACAATCCGTCCGAATTGTTGGAGGACAAATTTTCAACATCATTTTTCAAATCATACGACAAATAACCGAAAATATAATCGCTTGTAACATCAATAAACGATTTTAACGCATCAAAAGCTCCTTTTGTTTCGTGTTTTTTTAACGTTTTATGCGGATAAAAAGCCAAAATAGCTTCATTTTTACGAAATTTATCCGGATATTGATTAGAATCCAGCCAAATTACCTCCGTTTGTAAGGAATTTACCCAAAATAAGGCTCTTTTTTTTATGTTTTGCAACGAATCGATGTTAAATTTCTTTTCAATACGCATTTTTTAAGATTTTAGCGGTTTTGTAAAATTGTTTTTCAGAAATTTGTTTCAACGGTGAAAAAAATTAAAAACAACACGCAAAGGTACGTATTTTTTTGATTTTTTGTATTTATTTTTACATTTGCAAAAAATCAACCAAAAAAACAGCTTATTTGATGAAAAAAATAGTCTTTTTTATCGTTTTTTTGACAACTTCGGTGTGTTTTTCACAAATTAAAGGAAAAATTACCGATGAAAATAACGCTCCGATGCCTTACGTGAGCATTTACACCGAAGACGGTACGGTCGGGACAACTTCCAATGAAAACGGTGATTATCAGTTAAATATAAAGGAAAAAAAGCCGACACTTATTTTTCAGTTTTTGGGTTACAAATTAGAACGTAAAACGCTTGATATTCAGCAGTTTCCTTACGAATTGAACATTACTTTGCAGGAAGAAAGTTTTCAGCTTAATGAGGTGATTGTCAGTAATAAAGACAATCCGGCGAATGCCATTATCCGTAATGCGATTAAAAATCGTGTAAAAAACAGCGAAAAAGCCAATCGATTTGAAGCCGATTTTTACTCCAAAGGATTTTTTCGGGTGCGAAACGTTCCGAAGAAAATCCTCGGTCAAGAAGTGGGCGATGCCGACGGAAGCCTCGACTCCACAGGCACGGGCATTGTGTATCAGTCCGAAACCATTTCAAAAGTTAAGTTTCAGAAACCCAATAAATTAAAAGAACACATCATCGCCTCGAAAATCGCCGGAAACAGTAACGGATTCAGTTTCAATACGGCAGCCGATGCTGATTTCGATTTTTACGACGAATTTCTGAATTTTGATGCTCACGTCGTTTCGCCCCTTGCCGATGCCGCTTTTTCGTATTACAAATTTCAGTTGGAAAGTACGTTTTATGATGATAAAAATCGGATAATCAATAAGATAAAGATGATTCCGAAGCGTGATAAAGAGCCTGTTTTTGAAGGATATATTTATATTGTGGAAGATTCGTGGGCGATTTACGCACTTGATGTGCTTTTGAAAGGCTATCGAATGCAAAATCCGGCGATTAAAGAACTTCACATCGTGCAGAATTTCAGCTACAATCAGCAAGAAAATTTTTGGAGTAAAAACCTGCAAACTATTGATTTAAAGGCAAAAATTTTGGTGATTGAACTTGAAGGAACTTTCTCGTATGTGTATAGCAATTACAAATTTAGAGATGCTTTCGATAAAAAGGAATTTAAGGGTGAAATTCGTAGTTTTGCAGAAAATTCTAATAAAAAAGATAGTCTTTTTTGGGAAAAACACCGACAAATTCCGCTTACGGCAGAAGAAACGCTTAATTATATCAAAAAAGACAGCGTGGAGCGGGTGCGTTCTTCCGAAAAATACATTGATTCGGTGGAAACCAAGCAAAATAAATTCGGCGTTTGGGACGTGCTTACAGGTTATACGTATCGTAAAAAATCAAAAGGTATTCAATTCTCTTACAAGGGATTAGTCGACCCAATGGCAGGAGGTTTCAACACTGTTCAAGGTTGGTTTTTAGGTTCAGGATTTTCATTTGTGAAATGGAGCGACAAAACGTTCGCCTCAACCAATATTTATGCTGATTTTCAGTATAGTTTTGCAGAAAACCGACTGCGTTTCAGCGGCGGATTTGCTCGACGATTCAATCGAATCAACAACGCCAAAATGAAAATTTCGGGCGGGGTGGAAGCGAGGCAATTCAACCGAGATGCCCCGATTTCAGGGCTTGTCAATGCGGTTAGTTCGCTCTTTTTCAAGGATAATTATATGAAATTGTATAATGATGAATTTCTGCAAGTGGCTTATTCACAAGATGTTTCGAGTAATATTGTGCTTTCGGGCGGAATTTCGTTTAGTCAGCGTAAACCCTTGATTAACAACACGGATTATGCCTTTGTTAAAAAGGAGAAATCTTACACGTCCAATAATCCGTTGCAACCTGATATCGATACGGAAGGCTTTGAAAAACATTATGTTACAAAATTTGCGCTTCAAGCCGATTTTTATTTCAATCGCACCTACACGACTTTGCCCAATCGCAGGGTGTATGATTTTGAAAATCGGTATCCGTCCTTGCACTTAACAGTTGCTAATGCGTTTAGTACCAGCAAGAAATCCTATCAGCATCAGTTGGTTTCGGGGCAAGTGCGTTATGCTCCTTCTTTCAGTAACAAAGGTAAGATGGATATTGATGTTCGGGGCGGTTGGTTTTTCAATGCGAAAGACATTAGTTTTATTGATTATAAGCATTTTAACGGAAACCAAACACACGTGCAGTTGAACGAAAATCTGGCTTCATCGTTCTATTTGTTGCCTTATTATTCGCATTCGACCAATGAAGGCTATTTGGAAACGCACGTTCGGCATCGTTTTGGAGGCTTTTTGTCAAATAAAATAGCGTTATTCAATAAGTTACAATGGAATTTCGTAGCCGGATTTCATCAAATCAATCGTCCGAAATTTAAACCTTATCAAGAATTGACCTTTGGTTTGGAGAATATCGGCTGGGGAATTGTTCGTTTTCTTCGGGTGGAATACGTTCGTACTTACGAAGGCGGCTTTAAAGGCGACGGGATAATGTTTGGGCTTACGTTTTAATTGAAATTAATTTGTTATTTTTGCCCCGTTTTTTACAAATAAGTTGATGAATTTAAAATATATACTTTTGTTTTCAGCCATTTTTTCATTTTTTCAGTCAATTTTCGGGCAAAATAAGCCTTTGAAAGATGTTGATGTGTTTCGTAAAAATCCTTCGGAAGTAACTTCATTTGTCGAAGCCAAGAAGGAAGCCGAGAAAATCATTCAGTTTTTGTTGCAGGAAAAGCGCATTCCGGGTGTTTCGATAACAATCACCAAACAGAATCATATCATTTGGCAACAGGGCTATGGTTATGCCGATATTGAAAAGAAAACCCCGATTGACCCGAAAAAAACGTTGTTTCGGGTGGCAAGTGTTTCCAAACCACTTTCAGGGGTGGTTTTGGCGCGTTTGCAAGATAAAAAGGAATTTGATTGGAACTTGTCACTTTATGAGTATGTTCCTGATTTTCCGAGAAAACCCTTTGATTTCACCATCAAACAATTAGGCGGACATATAGCCGGAATACGTACCTATAAAGGGAGTGAAATGCTCAATAACAAGCCTTTAACAATTGAGGAAGGAATTGATTTTTTCAAAAACGATATTCTGGAATTTGCTCCCGGAACGAAGTATTTGTACAGTAGTTTCAACTGGAATTTGGTTTCGTTGGCGGTGCAACGTTGTCTTAACCGAAAATTTGAAGATATTGCTTCTGATGAGGTGTTAAAACCGTTGGGAATGCAAAATACTTTCCCCGATAAGGGAAAAATGCTTGCCAATGCGGCAATTCCGTATGCGCGTACCAAAAAAGGATTTAGGCCTTCGGCTCCCGTTCACAATTATTATAAATTGGCGGGCGGCGGTTTTCTTTCCACTTCGGAAGACGTTGCCCGATTGGGAAGTGTGGTGATTTGTCACGATTTTCTCTCGCAAGAAGTTGAAAGTGAGATGTTAACATCCTTATGCACTGATGATGACCGTGAAACGGGATATAGCATCGGTTGGCAGTCAAGCAAGGATTGGAATCAGCGTCCTTACTACGGGCATATCGGCAATGGAGTGGGAGGCTATGCTTGGTTTTACGTCTATCCGCAAGAACAAGTTGTTGTTTCAATGCTTTTTAACGTTACCAATCCGCAGATTGATATTTATTTGCAGCGCATTGTTGATTTTATTTTGGAAGGAGCTGAATATAAAGATTTTGGATATTAGTAATAAAAAAGCGGAGAATTTCTCTCCGCTTTTTTTATTGTTATTTAACTTTGATTATTTTGATTGCTTTGATTACTGTTACTCAACATAATAGGCATTGCCAGCATCAAGACTTTTTCGCCTGGGTCAAGTCCGTCAATAGGGGTTAAAATTCCGGCACGGTTAGGCATTGACATTTCAAGCATTACCTCATCTGAATCCAAATTATTGAGCATTTCAATCAGAAAACGTGAATTAAAACCGATTTCCATATCGTCGCCCTGATAGTTACACGCAAAACGCTCTTCGGCTTTGTTGCTGTAATCAACATCTTCGGCTGATAATTGCAGATCTGACCCCGCAACTTTTAACCGAATTTGATGCGTTGTTTTATTTGAAAAGATGGAAACACGCCGAGCCGAACCTAAAAATTGAGCTCTGTTCAAAATCAATTTATTAGGATTTTCTTTCGGGATTACGGCATCATAGTTCGGGAACTTTCCGTCAATCAAACGGCATATAAATTCCAACCCGTCAAATGAAAATTTGGCGTTGCTTTCGTTGTATTCAACTTCTACTTCGGTTTCGCTTCCGGCTAAAATGCCTTTCAGTAAGTTTAACGGTTTTTTAGGCATAATAAACTCCGAAGGTTCAGTGGCTTTGATGTCCTCTCGTTGGTATGTTACCAATTTGTGAGCATCGGTGGCGGCAAATGTGAGTCCGTTTTCGGTAAACTCAAAGAAAATACCGCTCATTGTTGGGCGTAAATCGTCATTGCCGGTTGCGAAAATGGTTTTTTGAATGGCGGTTGCCAACACATCACCCAAAATGGTAACTTTGTTGGGGTCGGTTAGGCTCACCGGTTTCGGGAATTCTTCGCCATTTAGGTATGCCAATGAATATTTTCCGTGAGTAGAACTAATTTCAATGGTGTTGTTATCTTTAATGATAAACGTAAGAGGCTGTTCTGCAAAGGTTTTTAGTATGTCAATTAATAACTTTGCAGGAACGGCAATGCTTCCTTCCGAGTCTGATTCCACTTCCAACGTTCCTTTTACGGTTGTTTCTAAATCCGAAGCCGAAATGGTTAAAACGTTGGTTGATAGTTCAAACAAAAAGTTATCAAGAATAGGCATTGTGTTACTGTTGTTGATAACGCCACCTATAACTTGCAGTTTTTTAAGTAAGTACGAACTTGATACAATAAACTTCATATTTCTCTCCTGTGTAATTTTTATTTTTGAAATTTTCTTTAAGCCTGAAAATATTTTCCTTATTATGAAAGGCGTAAAGAACGTAAAATAGTTAGCAAATGTATTAAAAAGAGAAGAAATTACAAAATTATTTTTACCTTAATCTATATTATTGATAATGATTTTAATGTTTGTAATTGATAATCAGATATTTGTGTGCTTAAAAAAATATTTCTTTTTTTCTGCGGATTTTTTGCTTTTCAGGAAAATAATTATCTTTGGCAAAAAACTAAAATGAGCAAAATAATCCGTGTTGGTTTGGCTTCTTTCGGAATGAGCGGACGTGTTTTTCACGCTCCGTTTATTGCCAATAATCCGAAATTTGAATTAACGGCGATTGTAGAACGCCACCGAAATGATTCGCGTGAAAAATATCCGCAGACAAAATTATATCGTTCTTATAATGAATTGTTTGCTGATAAAACGATTGATTTGATTGTGGTTAATACGCCTGTGCAAACTCATTTTGAATACGCCCAAAAAGCGCTGTTACTTGGCAAAAATGTATTGGTGGAAAAACCCTTCACCGTCAATGCCTCACAAGCCGAAGAACTTTGTCGAATGTCGGAGTTAAATAATTGTTTTTTAAGTGTTTATCAAAATAGGCGTTATGATGGTGATTTTCTGAAAGTAAAAGAAATTATGCAAAGTGGCGTTTTAGGAAATTTGAAAGAAGTTGAGATTCGGTTTGACCGTTTCCGAACCGAAATCAGTGCCAAAACACATAAAGAAATTTCCGAAGGATCAGGGGCTTTGCACGATTTGGGTGCGCATTTGATTGACCAAGCGCTGCAACTTTTTAAAATGCCGAAATTTGTTTTTGCCGATTTGGGATTCTTCCGCCAAAAAACGCAAACCAATGATTATTTTGAGGTGATTCTGTTTTACGAAAACGAACTTCGGGTGCGACTCAAATCTTCCACAATAGCGAAAGAAAAACAGTGGGAATACATTTTGCACGGCGATAAAGGTAGTTTTTTACAGCAACGTTTTGATGTTCAGGAAGAAGTGTTGGCGAGAGGACTCACGCCCACAACCGAATATTGGCTTGAAAAAATCACCTTGCCCAACGGCATACTGCACACTGATTCTAAAAAAGAAACCATCGCCCAACACGGAAATTATATGAATTTTTATGAAGACTTGTATCAGGCAATTGTTCACGGAAAAAGCAATCCCGTACCAAGCCGGCAAGCCTTAAATGTGATGGAATTGATAGAAAAGGCACAGGAAAGTTTTAAAAAAGGAATGAAAATTAGTGTTTGATTTTCAGTTTTTTATAATTATTTTGTTTTTATTTCGAAAAAAAACTTTGTAAAAATAATTGTTTTTCGGAAAAAGAATCATATATTAGCAACGTTTAAGAATCATTATTGTCTAATAAACTAACAACTATGTCAGAAAAAGTAACACTAACGTTTGAAGGGAAAGAATATGAATTCCCGATTGTTACAGGAAGCGAAAACGAAAAAGCCATTGATATTGAAAAATTACGTGCTTTAACCGGGTTAATTACCTTAGATTCAGGATATAAAAACACGGGTTCGTGCAAAAGTGCCATCACATTTTTAGATGGCGAGAAAGGTATTTTGCGTTATCGCGGGTATAATATTGAAGAGTTAGCCGAAAAAGCTAATTTCTTGGAAGTGGCTTACTTGCTCGTTTTCGGAGAGTTACCCACTCAAGCCCAGTATGATAAATTCATTACTACCATTCACAAATACACGCTTGTTCACGAAGAAATGAAGGGAATTTTAGACGGATTCCCCAAAACGGCTCACCCGATGGGGATTTTGGCTTCACTTACCAGTGCTTTAACGGCGTTCAACCCCCGAGGAGTGGACGTTTCTTGCGAAAAAGACGTGTATGAGGCTGTTTGTAAAGTGATGGCTAAAATTCCGGTGCTGTCATCTTGGGTATATCGTAAACGCGAGGGGCTTCCGCTGAATTACTATAATAATGAGCTGGGGTACATTGAAAACATCTTGCAGATGACATTTTCAATCCCTACCGAAAAATACAAAATGAACCCAAAAGTGGTGAGTGCACTTAACAAATTATTGATTTTGCACGGCGACCACGAGCAAAACTGCTCAACATCAACGGTGCGTTTGGTGGGTTCATCACACGCGGGACTTTTTGCAACCATTTCATCAGGGGTTTCAGCTCTTTGGGGACCGCTACACGGAGGTGCAAATCAGGCAGTTATAGAAATGTTGGAAGACATCAAAGCCGATGGTGGCGATGTTGAAAAATATATCAATAAAGCCAAAGATAAAGACGATCCGTTCCGACTTATGGGCTTCGGGCATCGCGTGTACAAAAATTTTGACCCGCGCGCCAAAATCATCAAACAAGCTGCCGACGAAGTGTTGCAATCACTCGGAATTGACGACCCCGTTTTCGACATTGCCAAACATTTGGAAAAAGTGGCTTTGGAAGACGAATATTTCAAGTCAAGAAACTTGTACCCGAATGTGGATTTCTACTCCGGAATTATTTACCGTGCCTTAGGAATGCACGTGGAAATGTTCACTGTACTCTTTGCTATCGGGCGTTTACCCGGTTGGATTGCCCAATGGAAAGAAATGCGCCAAGGAAACGAACCCATCGGAAGACCAAGACAGGTGTATGTGGGGCAAACCGAGCGTAAATTTGTTGAAATCAGTAAAAGATAATCATAAACTTTTTATAAAAAGCCTCGTACTATTCGGGGCTTTTTTATTTTTCTTAAAAAAAGATAGGAAATTAGTGAAAAGTAATTGTGAATATAGTGTATAAATGTATTTTTGCATAAAATAATAATCAAATTGAATAAAAAATCATAGTAAGAACACAAAATAACATCAGAATTGCTCAAAATCTTTGTCAAAGTTCTGAAACTTTGACAAAGATAAAGCAAAATAAGTATCGAACTACTTAAAACCTTTGTCAAAGTTCTGAAACTTTGACAAAGGTAAGTGGAGGTGAGTATCAAACTAAACAAAATAATATAAGTAGAAACTAAAAAAGAAATCAGAATATGGAATTAAAACTGAATATTACAAATGAAACCAACCGATTAAGGGCAGTAATCCTCGGAACGGCTCAAAGCAACGGGCCTACTCCCAAAATCGAAGAGGCCTACGACCCAAAATCGCTTGAACATATTAAAGCCGGTACGTATCCCATCGAAAAAGATATGGTAACTGAAATGGAAGCCTTCAAAACTGCGCTGGAAAAACACGGAGTTACCATTTACCGACCCCAAATTATCGAAAATTGTAACCAAATCTTTACGCGCGACATCGGTTTTGTGATAGAAGATAAGTTTATCAAAGCCAATATCTTGCCCGATAGAGAGAACGAATACCAAGCCATTGAGTATATCGTTGAGAATATTGATAAAAGCAAGGTTGTCATTCCGCCAAACGAGGTGCATATTGAAGGAGGCGACGTGATGCCTTGGAACGACCATATTTTCATCGGAACATACAAAGGTAGTGACTATAAAAATTACATTACCGCCCGAACTAATATGGAAGGGGTGCAATTCATCAAGAGTTTGTTTCCGAATAAGATAGTAAGGGAATTTGATTTGGTCAAATCCAACCTTGAAGCCAGAGATAATGCCCTGCACCTCGACTGTTGTTTCCAACCTGTTGGTAAAGATAAAGGAATAATCTACAAATCAGGCTTCCGTGAAGAGGCAGACTACGTTTATCTGCTAGAACTCTTCGGAAAAGAAAATCTATTTCACATCACAAGAGACGAAATGTACCATATGTTCAGCAATGTGTTCTCCATATCACCCGAAGTGGTCGTTTCCGAACAGCGATTTACGCGTCTAAATAACTGGTTGCGCGATAATGGCTTCACAGTGGAAGAAATTCCATACTATGAAATCTCAAAACAGGAAGGACTGCTGCGATGTTCAACGTTACCGCTCATTCGGGACTAAAAAATGAAGTTTCATAGTATTGTTTTGAAGAAAAAAATAATAAATTTTAAAATAAAAATATAAAAACACATTCCTTTACTTGTAAAGGAATGTGTTTTTATTTGTAAGTATTTAAAAAATATATAGTATTAATGTGAAAATAGATATATGTATAAACAAAAAATATTGTTTTTTGATTAAAATAAGTAGTTATATATAAAAATAGTGTTGAAATAGTGATTCTAATTGGTTAAATGATTACTATAATTAATAAAATAGATATCCTAATTACTGTAATAGCTGATATAATTAGTAAAATATAAATTCTAATTGTTGAAATGATTGGTATAAATACTTTAATGTAATTACTTATTAGTAAAATAATGAGTATAATTATTAAAATAAAACTAATAATGTAATAAGTTAAGATGTATTTTTGATAATTAAACGATAAATTTATGTGTGAGTATATATTTATTGCTATAAATTACTTCTGATTTTATGAAGTGGTATAAATGATTGTTGTTTATTTGTATTAACAGGTAGAATAAATTCTAATATGTAAAAAATGGATTTTTGTTATGATAGAATTCGTTTTTATAATTCTAATGTACGTTTGTAAAGGATTATTTTTTTTATGAATTATCTTTTGATTGTAAAAAATTAATCAAAAACAACCCGAAATCCAATAAAAATTTGTCCTAATTCAGTGCAATTATAGCGTCTGGCAATACGAAGACTTGATAAATGTTGATTATAATGTCCACCACGCGTTACTCTATTTGTTTCATACTCTTTATTGCCCGGCGTTTTGCTTATAACAGCCCAAAAAAGACGACTTACGAAGGAACTTTCCATTTGAGGAGAAGAAGTGTTTCCTAATTTGTAATCATATGAAATAAAAAAATCATTACACCATTCCGCTACATTACCACTCATATCATAAATGCCTAATTCATTGGGCTTTTTTTTGCCAACGGGCTGTAATTCATCTGTATTTTGCCGATACCAAGCCACTTCATTGACTGAATTGCTTCCTGCATAGGTGTGATTTTGGGTTTTCTTGCCTCCGCGGGCGGCATATTCCCATTGTTCTTCCGATGGTAATTTACCTCTAACCCATTCGGCATAGGCTTTGGCTCCGTGCCAAGAAACCAACACTACCGGATGCTGTTCGTAGCCTTTTTTTACGAAGAACTTTCCATTTTTTTCTTCAATTTGGCACCAACCTTCTTTTAGTTCAAGATAAGGTACTCCATTTTTGAACTGATTTCCATTGGTGTTCAAAAATTCGGCGTATTGAATGTTCGTAATTTCGTACTTGCTGATTTTAAAATCAGCAATTGTTACTTGATGTTGCGGACGTTCATTAGCCTCACCTTCGTTTTTTTTGCTTCCCATCAAAAAAGTACCACCTTTTACCGATATTTTATCTTTTTCGGGGTAGTTTCCTAAAGATTGTGCCTCTATTTTGATTGTAAATATTGTCAAAAATACAAAAAAGACAAAGTGTTTCATTGCTGATTTGGATGTTTTTTATTATTGATGTTGGATTTATGGTTATCTTTGTGATTTTTTATCTGATTTGAAAGATGCTTTAATCGCTTTAAAACCTTTTGAAATCTCATTAACGAGCCAAAGCATTGTTATAAGCATTAAAATGGTGTCTAAATTCAGTGGAGAATGTCTTCGAAGATGTTTTTCAACGATAAAAATATAAATAACATACACCGAAGCTACAATTTTTGCTATCGGAACCGCATTTTTAGAGATTTTTCCTAATATTTGTTTCATTATATACACTTTCATATAAGATAAGGGCGAAAAATAGCCCGCCCTTACCTAAAAATTTTGTGTTTTATTGCTTTTTTGCAGCGTTCATCTCCTTGAATTTGTTAATACGCTCGGTCTTTTTTGCCTTCGTAGAAATTAATAAAGGCTCGGTTTACGACGCGATTGCCTCCGTTGGTAGGATAATCGCCGGTAAAGTACCAATCGCCTAAGTTTTTGGGGCAAGCCTCGTGCAAATTTTCAACACTTTGGAAAATAATCTTCACATCGATGGCAAAATCTTTCGGAAGTAATAATTCGGTGATTTTGTCGGTGATTTCTTCATCGGTGAAAGGTGCGTAAATCTCCTTAACGTAGTTCACCACTTTGTCATCACTTAAATCTACTTGCTTGATACACTTCTGATAAACTGAATCAACGATGCCGTACGTTCCGCGTTCGCGATGCAATTGCAGGGTAGCTTCAAAGGCTATCAAATCTTCCAAACGAGCCATATCAATGCCGTAACAGTCGGGGTAGCGGATTTGCGGCGCTGATGAAACCACTACAATCTTCTTGGGTTTTAACCTGCCCAAAATGTTGAGAATGCTTTTCTTTAAGGTGGTTCCGCGAACAATGCTATCGTCGATAATAACCAGATTGTCACCCTTTTGTACCGAACCATAGGTAATGTCATACACGTGGGCGACGAGGTCATCGCGTGAGCTGTCTTCGGTGATAAAGGTGCGGAGTTTGGCATCTTTAATGGCAACTTTCTCTTTCCGGATTTTTTGCGAAAGGATTTCAGCCAGTTTTTCCGCAGAAATGTCGTTTTGCGCTAAAATCTGTTGGTGTTTGAGCTTGTTTAGGTAGTTGTCGGCTTCCTCCACCAAACCGAGATACGAAGTTTCTGCCGTATTGGGTATGTAGGCAAATACGGTGTTTTTCAAATCGTTATTAACAGACTCCAATACTTCGGGAAGCAACAATGCGCCCAGCTTTTTGCGTTCCAGATAGATTTCTTTATCGCTTCCGCGTGAGAAGTAAATCCGTTCGAAGGAACAAGCCTTGCGTGGGAGCTGCGGCGTGATGTCAGTTACTGATACGCTACCGTCTTTTTTGATAATAATGCCCGAACCGGGTTCCAATTCGTGTATTTGGTCAAATTCAAGATTGAAAGCTGTTTGAATGACAGGTCGTTCCGAAGCAATAACCACCACTTCATCGTCTTGGTAATAATATGCCGGACGAATACCCGCCGGGTCACGCACCACAAAGGCATCGCCGTGCCCCAGAATGCCTGCCATAGCGTAACCACCGTCCCATCGGCGGGCAGATTTACGCAGAATTTTCGCTACATCAAGCTCTTCGGCAATGCGTTTGGAGGCTTCCACTTTTGAAAGTCCTTCGTCTTTGAACTTTTGGTATAAAACTTCCACTTCGGTGTCTAAAAAATGCCCGATACGCTCCATAACCGTCACGGTGTCAGTGTCTTCTTTGGGGTGTTGCCCCAGAGCCACCAAACGCCGGAAGAGTTCTTTGGCATTGGTCATATTAAAATTTCCGGCTACGATTAAATTGCGTGATTGCCAGTTGTTTTGTCGTAAAAAAGGATGTACGTTTTCGATGCTGTTTTTGCCAAACGTGCCGTAGCGGACGTGCCCCAGATAAATTTCACCCACATACGGAAGCATTTTCTTTTGGGCTTCGGCATTATCTTTCAATTCAGGATATTCTTTCAGTAATTCGCTGATACGGCGGTTTATCTGCGTAAAAATATCCTGTATGGGTTGGGGGTCATTGCTTCGAACGCGACTGATATAACGTTCGCCGGGTTGCATATTGAGTTTGATGCTTGCCAGTCCGGCACCGTCTTGCCCGCGATTGTGTTGTTTTTCGAGCATCAGATACATTTTGTTGATGCCGTAGAAGGTAGTTCCGTACTTTTGTTTGTAAAAATCCAGTGGTTTTAGCAGTCGCACCATCGCGATGCCGCATTCGTGTTTGATGTTGTCGCTCATTGTTTGTTAGTTGTTAGTGAAATGGGGTTTAGGGATTAGATTGTACGATTATTTTTTGTATTAGTTTGATTTTCTGACAGAAACTTGTGGCTTCTGTTTAAAATATCAGAACAAAATAACCCGAAACGTTCAAAATTCAGGCAAAAATACAAAAAAGAAAAGAAAGTGCCTATACACTTTCTCTTCTTTCTTTTGCTTTACGCCTTTTTAAGTTCTTGATTGATGTTGTCAATGAGGCGTTTGTACTTGTCCTCACCGTTTAAGAAAGCCAACGCGTTGATGGTTTTGACCAATTTTTTAAATACCTCGTAGGTTTTGCTTCGGGCGGTTTTGGTAGCGCCGGCTTCGGTGTTGGCAACCTCGTAGGTTTTTTCTTTTGAGAGGCTGACAAACTCATTGTTGGCGCGGGTGAGCACCTCAACCCAAGGGGTTGCCCCGATACGGTCGAGTTGCGCTTTGCTTTCGGGTGTTTCCAGCTCGGCAAGCAGGGCGATGATGATGCCCGTTTCTTCGGCAAAGGGTTTTGTTTGAGGTGATTTGCCGTACTTTTTGAAAATCCGTGCGAGGGCTTCACCGGCTTCGGCTTTGTCCTTTTCGGGGAACTTGGCAAAGAGGTTGGCGTGTTTGATAAGCCCCACCAACGCCCCGTCACGCTCGCGGTCAAGGCGGGCAACGTCTTTGGTGTGCTTGCTACCACGCTCGGCGGCTTTAAATACCTCAGTAAAGGTGGCTACCGATTGGGCGAATTCAGAGCTGATGGCTTCAAGCCCCAAATCCGTCACGTTTTCCTGCGCTACATAATCGCGCACATTGGTTACAACCGACAAAAATATGCCGTTACGAACCTGACTGATGTCGAATTTCTCAATCATATGCTAGTTTATTTAAGAATTATTGTAATTAACTACTATTTTTGGGTTATAAACTATTTGTTTTTTGTGATAAGCCTAACATACAGTGGCTTTTTATCCTAATTTCTTCTTTAAAAAGAACAAGAAAAATGTATCTTTTTATAATTTCTCCTTTGAATGGGAGTAGGGGAGATGTAAAATCTCATTGTCCAAGCCAATCGGGATAACGATACCTGTGTTTCGGGTGATTTTATCCGCGTTCGTCTTTATTATTTTAGTAGCAAAAAATGTACCAATGTGGGTCGTTTTGAAATTTAATTTTTTTGATGTGGTTTGTGTGTGTTGTTTTAGACGGACATCCCCCTTGCCCCCTTCAAAGGGGGAATTTTGGAGACGGACATCCTCCTTGCCCCCTTCAAAGGGGGAATAGTCAGGATTGTTTTTGGTTATAAAAGAAAAATATACTAAATCGTCTTGATGAATTAGCTGAACTTGCAGGTGTTTTGTGCGTTCGCCAACACGAATTAGCGGTTTATTTTTATTTTACAAAATTCGTCTCGACGAATTTGTTATTTTAGTTTGTAGCACCCAATTCGTCGAGACGAATTAGCTCTTTTAATTTATAGGACTAAATTCGTCTTGACGAATTTATTGCTTTAAGTTGATTTTAGTAAATTCGTCAAGACGAATTACTATTTTTTTATTCGTTTTGATAAATTCGTCGAAACGAATTACTATTTTTCTACTTATTTTAGTAAATTCGTGAAGACGAATCACCTATTTTATAAGAAATTTAATGAATTCGTTTTGGCGAATGTGGTATAAAAACCTTTGTCAAAGTTCAAAACTTTGCTAAAGGTGGTGTGCATAGTAATTTTCCGTAAATTCGTTTTGGCGAATGCAGTGTAAAAACCTTTGTCAAAGTTCAAAACTTTGCCAAAGGTAGTGTGAGTGGTAATTTTCCGTAAATTCGTGTTGATGAATGCAGTGTAAAAACCTTTGTCAAAGTTCAAAACTTTGCCAAAGGTGGTGTGCGTGGTAATTTTCCGTAAATTTGTCAAGGCGAATGTGTTGTTTGATGATTATTGGGAGAAAAATTGCCCTCTTAATTCTTTGTTTAAAGCGGGTAGGGGATTAGTCTTAAAAAAGAAACAGCGCAAACACGATGATTTGCACTGTTTCTTATAACAACATAATTAAAATCTCAAATACTTTTTATAGAAAGTACTGATTTTTTATAGCACGCTGCTTAAATCTTTATTAACCTCTTTAACGGCAGCGGCACTTTCGTTGAATTTGGCTTTTTCGGCGTCGTTTAATTTGATTTCCACGATTTTTTCTACACCGTTTTTGCCAATGATTACGGGAACTCCCAAGCAGATGTCGGTTTGTCCGTACTCGCCTTCTAAAACTACCGAGCAAGGGAACATTTTCTTTTGGTCGCACGCAATGGCTTGAACCAATGCCGATACGGCAGCTCCGGGTGCATACCAAGCCGATGTTCCGAGTAGTTTGGTCAGGGTAGCGCCGCCTACTTTGGTTTCTTGCGATACGTGAGCGAGCTTGTCTTCGCATAAAAACTCAGAAACTGGCACGCCGTTGCGGGTGGCTAAACGCGTAAGCGGTAACATTCCGGTGTCGCTATGCGCGGCGATTACCATTCCGTCAACGTCAGAAAGCGGGCAATCCAAGGCTTCTGCCAAGCGGTACTTGAAGCGGGCGCTGTCAAGGGCTCCTCCCATTCCGATGATGCGGTTTTTGGGCAGATTCGTGGCTTTGTGCACCAAATAGGTCATCGTGTCCATCGGGTTGCTCACCACGATTACAATCACGTTAGGTGAATGTTTAACGAGTTGCTCCACTACCGATTTCACGATGTTGGCGTTGGTTCCGATAAGCTCCTCGCGGGTCATTCCGGGTTTGCGTGGAATGCCGGAAGTAATCACGGCAACGTCGCTTCCTGCTGTTTTTGCATAATCATTGGTAGCGCCCACGATTTTGGTATCGAATCCGTTAAGCGGAGCTGTTTGCATCAAGTCCATTGCTTTACCTTCGGCAAAACCTTCTTTGATGTCTACTAAAACTACTTCTGATGCAAAATTTTTAATTGCAATGTACTCGGCGCAACTTGCCCCAACGGCTCCGGCACCTACTACTGTTACTTTCATATCTTTCTGTTATTTGTTATTATTTTATTTGTTTGTAACGACAATTGTTAATTTGAGCCCCAAAGGTATTATTTTTAATTGGAATGACCAATAAAAAAAGGCTTTTTTTGCGGATTAATTTTATCGGGCTGAAAAACAATTCGTTTTTCGTCGGGAAGAAGCACCTGCCAAGTCTGCCGATGGGCTTCTTCGTCAAGGCGAAAAGGTTGTTTTGCTTTTTGGCGGATTAATTCGTGATGGCTAATCGCACCACTTGCCCTTCATTGGAACGAACATTGAAAACGGTATTGTCCTCAAAGATAAGGTATTGCCCTTTAATGCCGCTGAGTGTGCCCTCGTAGGTTGGGGTGTTGAGCAAATTTAAGGATTTTACGGCGGTGGGGTATTTTTCTACCGGAAATTGGATGTGGAAGGGTTGTGTTTGTTCCGCAAAGAATTCCTTCGTTTCGGAGGGCATCAAGGGGAAGAGTTGGTTTTTTATCTGAATCAAGTCGGTTTGGTCGATGGTGTTGGTGAGCATTTTGCGCCAGTTGGTTTTGTCGGAAATATGTTGTTTGAGCGCCACTTCGGTAATGCCGGCCAAGTAGCGGTTGGGCATTTGCGCGATGATAAGGGCTTCGTGCGCCCCTTGGTCAATCCATCGGGTGGGAATCTGCGAGGCGCGGGTTACGCCCACTTTCACGGAGCTTGAATTTGCCAGATACACGCAGTGCGGTTGCAGTTGCATTTGCTTTTCGTATGCCAAATCGCGGTGTTCAATGTTTAAATGGGCTTTGCTCAGCTCCGGATTCATTACCCAATCGGCGGCTTGCGGCACTTCAAAGAAACATTTTTTGCAAAATCCTTGTCGGAAAATCGGCTGACTGCCCCCGCAATTCAAACATTGAAAGTGTGAGAATTCTATTCGTAATTTTTTACCAATCAATTGATTAACTGAAAGAAAATCGTCTTGCAATTGCATATAATACTGCACGGGCGTTGCCATTTCGGTAATCATTTTTTGTAGTACTCCTTGAAACATATTTATTTTTTTTATTATCTTTACCCGATTTTAATTAGGGTCGCTCATCAGTTAACACGACCGCACCAAAAATTTTTCAAAAGTAGTAAAAAAATGCCATTAGCACTATTCAATTCAATAACTTCTTGGTTTTTAAAACGGCGAATAGCTCAAATTGAGCAGTTTACAAGTAATCCGCATCAAACGCAAGAGCGTGTGTTGTCCGAGTTGTTAAACGCAGCCAAAAGTACCCGAATCGGTGAAAGTTACGGGTTTTCAACGGTAAAAAACTATGAGCAATTTGTTAAAAATACGCCCGTTGTTACCTACGAAGCCTTTGAGCCTTTTATTGAGCAAGCACGCAAAGGGCAACGCAACATCTTTTGGAACACGCCCATCAAGTGGTTTGCCAAAAGTAGTGGTACAACCAATGCCAAGAGCAAGTTTATTCCGGTAAGTGAAGAGGCTTTGCAGCATTGTCATTACAAATCGGGCAAAGATATGCTTTGTTTGTATTTGAATAACAATGAAAATTCAAACCTTTTTAAAGGAAAGAGTTTGCGGCTTGGTGGTAGTAAAGAATTATATGAAGAAAACGGCACTTACTTTGGTGATTTATCGGCTATTTTGATTGAAAATCTTCCGTTTTGGGCAGAATTTAGTTGCACACCCAGCAACAAAGTGTCATTGATGAGCGAATGGGAAACGAAACTTCAGGCCATCATTAAAGAAGCTAAAAACGAAAACGTTACCAGTATGGCAGGCGTTCCGTCGTGGATGTTAGTGCTGCTGAATCGGGTGCTGGAAGATGTGGGCAAAGAAAACTTGTTGGAACTTTGGAAAAACTTGGAGGTTTACTTTCACGGCGGGGTGAGTTTTGTGCCGTACCGCGAGCAGTACAAGCAGTTAATCCCGTCAGGCGCCTTCCGCTATTACGAAATTTACAATGCCTCCGAAGGTTTTTTTGCCATTCAAGACCGAAATAATTCCGATGAGCTGTTGTTGATGCTGGATTACGGCATTTTTTATGAATTCATCCCGATGGATACTTTCGGCACGAATCGAGAGAAGGTTATTCCGCTTTGGGAAGTGGAGCCCGGGAAGAATTACGCAATGGTTATTTCCACTAACTCAGGGCTTTGGCGTTATTTGATAGGCGATACGGTTCGGTTTACGTCCACTTCGCCTTATCGTATTAAAATTACGGGTCGCACCAAGCATTTTATCAATGTGTTCGGGGAAGAACTCATTATTGAGAATACCGAAAAAGCACTTGAAAAAGCCTGTCAATTGACACATAGTGAACTGATTGACTATACGGTTGCTCCTATTTTTATGCAAGACAAGCTCAAAGGCGGACACGAATGGATTATCGAATTTAGCAAACCGCCTCAAAGCATTGAAAAATTCACTGAAATTTTAGATGCGGAACTTCAAAAATTAAATTCGGATTACGAAGCGAAACGCTACAATAATATGACGCTCAATATGCCTAAAATTCACGTGGCACGACATAATCTGTTTCACGATTGGCTGAAAGAAAAGGGAAAACTGGGCGGGCAAAACAAAGTTCCGCGACTTTCAAACAGCCGAGAATATATTGAAGAACTTCTTAAAATTCAGTAAAATAACATACTTTTGAAAAACGCAACAATGACAGGAATCGTGTATAAATCCACGGGCAGTTGGTACACGGTGAAATCCCGTGAAGGGGAGTTTTACCAATGCCGAATCAAGGGGAAATTCCGCATTAAGGGCATTAAAAACACCAATCCGGTGGCTGTGGGTGATGTGGTAACTTTTGAGCTTGACACCGAGGGCAACGGCATTGTGCAAGAGATTCATCCGCGTAAAAATTACATTATCCGCAGGTCGGTCAATCTGTCAAAACAAACGCACATCATTGCTTCGAACATTGATTTGGCTCTTTTGGTTATAACCCTCAATAATCCGCCTACGTTTACTGCGTTTATTGACCGATTTTTGGTTACCGCCGAGGCGTATCGTATTCCTGTTGTGCTGTTATTCAATAAAATAGACGCGTATTCAGACGAGGAGCTTCTTGAAGTGAAATATTTGGCAGCTTTGTATCGAAAAATAGGCTACGAATGTATTGGTATATCGGCTGTTACGCAGAAAAATATTGAAAAAGTAAAAGAGTTGATGCGGGGTAAGACTTGCGTGATTTCGGGACATTCAGGTGTTGGTAAAAGTACGCTAATCAACGTTTTATCGCCTAACTTGAATTTAAAAACAGCCGAGATTTCACAGCAGCATCAGCAGGGACAACACACCACCACGTTTGCCGAAATGTTTGACCTTGAATTTGATGCAAGAATCATTGATACACCCGGTATCAAAGGCTTTGGCGTTGTTGAAATGGACAAGGAAGAATTGGGTGACTATTTTCCAGAAATTTTTGCCTTAAAGGCTGATTGTAAGTTTAATAACTGTTTGCATTTGGAAGAGCCCCAATGCGCTGTTAAAGAAGCGCTGGAGAATGACCAAATTGCTTGGTCGCGCTATAAAAGTTATTTACAAATTCTGGAAGGTGAAGATGAAAACTATCGGATAGGTGACTCATAAACAGCTTTGTGCGTATCAAAAAATACTGTTATGTTCGGTGGGCATTCTTTTTTATCATTCAATTGTTTTGTATAATTGAAAAAAGTTATATTTTTGCAAAAAATATACACCTTATTATATATTATGAAGAGAGTTAGTATGACTAAAAGCACGATGATTGCCCTTGTGAGTGCGATCTTTTTTGTTGGTTGCTCAAAGAATGACAATGCAAGTGAACAAGAGCAAACCACCTCATTAACAACAATTACGTCAGCACGAAGCGCTGAACAACAATCAATTGAAGGAACTATCGCCAATTTTTATGAGTGCTTGAAAAAACTAAAACCTACCGGTTTTTCTGATTTTTTCTATGATAATTTCTTTTTGTCTTCGGCAACTACCCAAGGTAAAACTTGGTACACCTATTTGAGCCAAAAGTTTCAAAGACAATATGCCCGACGTGGATTTGTTTATGAAAACGTAAAAGGCACTTACACTTGGAACAGCGCTACCCAATCTTGGGACAAAACCGCTGAAAATACGAATGTTACCTTGCATTTTCCAAAAAATAACACAGCCACAACTAACAATTCAACCATTGTGATTGAAGACTATGCAGGTGTTATTATCGGGAAAATAAACTTGCCTACCAAAGGTAAATTTACCGCTACTGTTGAAGGTAAAAAAGTAATGGAGGTTGATATTCAAGGGATTAATTACGGATTTATCCCTACGTTTGTTACAGATGCAAATATTGTAGTTTACGGAGCGCCTTTCACTACAAAAATTTCACTGAAAAAGAACGGAAATGCGTATGATTTTTCATCGGTTACCAGCGCACCCGATGGTTGTACAACCACAGTTGATGGGGTTATCAACTTGACAAACAACAGCGCTATATCACCCGATAAAGTAAACTTTAAAGATATCGCCTTTGCTAACTTTAAAGACGCTACTTTCAATGTGAAATTTGAGGATTTAACCATCAAAGCAACTGCTGACGTCGAAGGACTTAAAAATCTCAACAAGGAAAAATATACTGCCCAAGAACTAAATACGTTTGTAAAAGTTGAGGTGTTGAGCAATAACAAAAAAGTTGCTGACTTGATTTACAACGAAGACGGCAACGGAAAATACGACCCTGATTTGGTACTCACTGACGGAACTTCGTCAAAAGCGGCTAACTATTTCTCGTATTTTTCAAACAAAGTAAAACACGTTTTCAGAACTATTTTCGGTTTGAATTAATAATAGTTATACAAATATGGTTAAAAAATTAACCAAAGAACACGGCAAAAATTGTCGTGTTTTTTTTGTTTTACAAATGTTTTTATGGAAAAATTAAACTTTAAGTCGTATCCTTTTCGGATAAAAAAAACAGCTGATAAACTGCTTATATTTGATGAAATCCGAAAAAAATTCATCGTTTTGCAACCCGAAGAATGGGTTCGTCAGCACGTTGTTCGTTTTTTAATGGAAGAGAAAGGATATCCGAAATCGCTGATAAATGTAGAAAAGGAATTGACCGTCAATGGGCTTTCCAAACGGTATGATATTGTTGTATTTTCGTCATCAGGTGAAGTTTCACTTGTTGTTGAATGCAAAGCCCCGAGTGTAAGTATCACCCAAAGCGTTTTCGACCAAATTGCCCGCTATAATTTGGCTTTAAAATCAGAATTATTGATGGTTACCAACGGTTTGCAACATTTTTTCTGCCAAATTGATTACGCCAACGGGAAATATATTTTTTTGAAAGAATTACCCTGTTTTTCAGCTGTTGGGAAATAAAAAGCAAAACAATAATAAGGTAGCAAAAACGAAAAACTCCCACAATAAGGGAGTTCTTCTTGGCTTCAAAAAATTATTACTTGTTGAATTTAGCGTATTTGCTTTTGAACTTGTCGATACGTCCGGCAGTATCAATAAGTTTTGATTTTCCGGTGTAGTAAGGGTGTGAAGTTCTTGAAATCTCCAACTTTACTAACGGATACTCAACACCTTCTACAACAACTGTTTCTTTTGTATCAACAGTAGATTTTGTGATGAAAATGTCTTCATTTGACATATCTTTAAAAGCTACTAATCTGTAAGACTCTGGATGTATTCCTTTTTTCATTGCAATGTATGTTTTTATCTTCTTAAATTTTTCAAGGGGCAAAGATAGGCATATTTATTTAATAAGCAATATTTTTTTGAAAAAAGAAGCGATTTAATGCAGATTTTTGTTTCAATTGTTGTGAGAACCCTCATTTTGATTATATTTGTGGTTCTAATTTATGTTGTGAAATGACCAAAAATATCAAGAAATTCCTCAAATTATATCACGAAAAACGAGAAGAAAGTTTTCAAAAATGGGGCTATTACTATCCGCCAAAAACTTGGGACGAATTTCAGCAATGGAACGAAGAAACTTTTGCAGAGCATTTGCAAGAATATGAAAGTGAGGTGATTAAAACAAAATTGTACATCAGTCTGCTCAATTACACGAAGGATTTTGGTTTTTACCTTGCCTTTGAAAATCAGGATTTTGAATTGCTCAACAAGGTGCTGTTTCAAACTTCACGACAAGAACTTTTAGATGTTTCCATTACGGCAAGTGGCACCGACCATTGCAACGCTTTTTTTGATGCACTTTCGGCTTTTGCGTGTAATGATTTTGAGGTGATTCAGTGGCTTTTTCCGAAAGATTTGCCACATTCAAAAGGGAGTTATTACACTGAAAATGCGGTGAATATGCTTAAAGTACTTTATTTCAAAGAACCGCATTTGAAAGACGAAGCCTTGCGAAAAACCGAAAAATTTTTGCAAAAGAAAATAACCATTTGGGAGCGTTTTGTGTTGTTGTTTTTCGTGGCACTTATGGAAAAAAATGCCCAAAAAATCTCAGATTGTTTGCAAGAACTTTGTGCGGCTTACCAAAAATTGGGCTATCCGCGGGAGAAAATAGACAAGTGTTTTGCCCAAGAAATCCACGGATTATATCGTTTTGTAAAAGTTGTTGATAATGAGTTGTTTGAGGCTGTGAAAATGCCCGTTCACGATTGCTTTTTTCAGGAATTTGAACACTGGCAACGCAAAAATAACTTCCCCAAAGGAAAATTATTTTATGAGTATCCGCCAAAAATGGACTATATGAATCAAATTTTTAAGGCAGAAATTCCGAAAATGGAACTTATTGAAGAAAAATATCCCAATAACCGAAGTGAAATTTTCAAAAATGTGGAAAAATTCGCATCGGATTTAACGAAAAATATAATAACAAAAAATAATTGATTATGAGAGTATTAATTCTTTTTGTGGCAAGCCTTCTTTTTTGGAGCTGCCGGCAACATCCTAAAAAATTATCAGCAGCCGATTACGAAAAATATTTAAAGCTGGGTGATAGTCTCACCTCTGAAACTCAAAAAATATTATTAAAAAACGTGTCAGAGCAAATTGCGCAAAACGGAGTGGTTCAAGCGGTTCATTTTTGCAATGAAAATGCCATATCATTAACAAAAAAACTTGAAAAAGAAGGAATTGCAATAAGTCGTTTGTCCGATAAAAATCGCAATCCTAAAAATGAAATTCAATCACAGACCGATAAACAGGCGTGGGAAAAGATGACTAATTTACTTACTGAAAATCAGCCCAAACATTTTATTTTGGAGGCTGACGGCGCCGTTTTTTACTACAAAGCCATTCCGCTTGCGATGCCCACCTGCCTTGCGTGCCACGGTAACAAACAAACTGACATACAACCCGAAGTGCAACAAATCATTACGCAAAAGTACCCGAATGACAAAGCCACAAATTACAAAATGGGAGAACTTCGTGGGCTTTGGAAAATGAAAATAGACTAACTTTTTTGTATTTTTGCAACCGAAAAACAGACAAAAAATGTTGAACATATTAGTAACGGGAGCCAACGGTCAGCTTGGTTCCGAAATCCGAAAGTTGGTTACCAATTCAGTTAAAAACACTTATTTTTTTACAGATACTACGGATTTAGACATAACAAACCTGAAAAAAGTAGCGAGTTTTGTTGTTGATAATCAAGTGGATATAATTGTTAATTGCGCAGCCTATACACAAGTGGATAAAGCCGAAGACAATGTAACGGCAGCCGATTTGGTAAATCATATGGCGGTAGCAAATCTTGCCAAAGTTTGTAAACAACAAGGAGTAAAACTCATTCACATTTCAACGGATTATGTGTTTTCAGGAAGCAAAAATAGGCCTTATACGGAGCAAGATGCCGAACAACCACTGGGTGTTTATGGGCGAACGAAATTTGATGGCGAGCAGGCAATACGCACCGAAGGCATTCCGCATTTGATAATCCGAACCTCGTGGCTTTATTCGTCTTTTGGGCATAACTTTGTGAAAACCATTCAGAAATTGAGTGCTGAACGCACTGAATTGAAGGTGGTTTTTGATCAGGTTGGCACGCCGACTTATGCCGCTGATTTAGCCGAATTTATTTTGTATGTAATTGAAAATGATTTGTTTAAAAATAAACAAGAAACCTATCATTTTTCGAACGAAGGTGTTTGTTCGTGGTTTGATTTTGCTACGGAAATTGTACGACTTTCAGGCAATGAATGTAAGGTAACTCCTTGTTTGTCAGATGAATTTCCGGCAAAGGTGAAACGCCCACACTATTCGGTTCTGGATAAATCAAAATTGAAGAACGATTTTCAGTATGCTGTTCCGCATTGGAAAAAATCATTGGAAAAAATGCTGACTTCGGGTTAGTATTATGTTTAAAATGAAATAGATATAATGGAAAATATACAAGCAATAAAACAACGCTTTGGCATTATCGGTAATGATGCCAAGCTCAACAGAGCCATTGAAACGGCAATTCAGGTGGCGCCTACCGATATTTCGGTGTTGGTAACGGGTGAAAGTGGTGTGGGCAAGGAGGCGATTCCGAAAATCATACACGCACTTTCATTGCGCAAACACGGAAAATATATAGCCGTAAACTGCGGGGCGATTCCTGAGGGAACAATTGATTCTGAGTTGTTTGGACACGAGAAAGGAGCTTTCACGGGTGCAACTTCTACTCGTAGCGGTTATTTTGAAGAAGCCGATGGCGGAACCATTTTTTTGGACGAAGTAGGGGAGTTGCCCCTAACCACACAGGTGCGACTCTTGCGCGTGCTTGAAAATGGGGAATTCATCAAGGTGGGGTCATCGGTGGTACAAAAAACCAACGTGCGCATTGTGGCGGCAACCAACCTGAATATGTTTGAAGCAATCAAAAAAGGGCGTTTTCGTGAAGATTTGTTTTATCGGCTCAGTACGGTTCAAATTCACTTACCAGCATTGCGTGACCGAAAAGATGATATTTATTTGTTATTCAGAAAGTTTGCTTCTGATACTGCCGAAAAATACAAAATGCCTACGCCTATTAGACTCACCGAAGATGCCGTACATTTGTTGGTAAATTATCGTTGGAGCGGAAACATACGGCAATTGCGCAATGTGGCGGAACAAATTTCCGTTTTAGAACAAAAAAGAGAAGTTTCATCAGCTGTTTTGCAGCATTATTTGCCCAATGAAACCCATAGTTTGCCCACCATAGTGAATGCAAGTCGCCCCGAAAATGATTTCAGTAACGAACGGGAAATACTATATAAGGTGTTGTTCGATATGAAAAATGATTTGAACGATTTGAAAAAACTTACGCTGGAACTTTTGCAAAATGGTAATTATCAGCAGGTTGAAGAAAATCATAAAGGACTAATTCACCGAATATATGGCGAAGGAACTCATACGGTTGATGCCGCTCCGGTGGTTTCCATAATTCCGGTGGAACGCGTGCAGCCCGTCCGTGATGTTTCTGACAAGGAGGAACTTTATGATTATGAGGAAGATATAGAAGAAGAACCGGTGTCATTGCAAGATAAGGAGCGGGAACTCATCATCAAATCATTGGAACGCAATGGCGGAAAACGAAAAGAAGCCGCCAAAGAATTAGGAATTTCAGAGCGAACCTTATACCGAAAAATTAAACAATTTGATTTGGATTTGTAATTAATTGCGGGTTTCATTACGGAAAATGACTTTGTCGAAGTGTTTTATGCTTTGCCAAAGTTGTTTTTTTGTGTATTTTTGCTTTTTTGTATTTAATTTAAATAAAAATAATTTTTGAATGACCATATCTGTTTGGCGTTATGCGCATTTAGCCCTGTCGTTATTGGCTTCGGTTTTTATTTTAATGGCATCGGTAACCGGAATTATTTTGGCAATTGAACCTGTTTCACAGCAGTTTAGGCCGTTAAAAAGTGATTCTTTTAATGAAATTACTTTGGGTGAAACCATTGCCGTTTTGCAAGCAAAATATACCGAAGTACTTACCCTTGAAGTTGATGAAAATGATTTTGTTAAAGCGGAAGTTGTTGATAATAAGGGGTATAATACTGTATTTTATGTGAACCCGAAAAGTGGGGAAAAACTGGGGGCTGTTTCTAAACGTTCGGAAATATTCACGTTTTCGCAGACGTTACACCGCTCTCTTTTTATGGGGAAGGTGGGGCGTGTGCTTATGGCGATAACATCATTTCTATTGTTGTTGATTGCTTTTTCGGGTATGTTGCTCATTGTCAGGAAGCAAAAACATTGGAAAAACTTTTTTAGGCCTCTCGTGAAAGAAAATTCTTTTCCGTATTATCATTCCGTATTAGGTAGATTGATTTTGTTTCCGATACTTATTATTTCATTTACAGGTATTTATCTTTCACTGGAAGGTTTTTCGTTTTTTTCTGAAAAAGAACTTTTATATACGATTGATAATGAGCTTCTTTTGGAAGAACCTCGAAAAAAAATAGTTGATTTTGAGGTTTTTGATATTCCTTTGTCAGGAGTTCGTAAGGTTGAGTTTCCTCTTTTTGAAGATGTTGAGGAATTTTTTACCGTAGAAACGACTGATAAAAAGCTGGTTGTGAATCAGTTAACGGGTGAGGTGCTTCATCGTGTTGATTTTTCGGTTTTTAAACTCATTACGCATTATAGCTCTGTTTTGCATACGGGGCGGGGTGCTTGGCTCTGGTCGATTATTTTGGGGCTTTCGGCTATTGGGATTTTATTTTTTATGTATTCGGGTTTTTCAATTGCGTTAAGTCGCAGAAAATCAGTTATAAAGAATAGATTTAAAAAGGAAGAGTGTGATTATGTTATTCTTGTTGGCTCGGAAGGCGGAACAACGATAAGTTTTGCCAATATGCTTTATAATGAGTTGGTTAGGCAAAAGATTAAAGTTTTTTTGGCAGAAATGAATGCCTTTGAAACCTATCCGAATATGAAACATTTGGTTGTGATGACTTCTACTTATGGTCAGGGTGAAGCACCTGTCAATGCATTAAAATTCAATGACTTGTGTGCTAAAATCTTTGTGCCTCATTCGTTTTCGTATGCTGTGTTGGGGTTTGGTTCGCTAGCGTATCCTGATTTTTGCAAGTATGCCTATGATGTAGATGCTTTGCTGAGATTATCGCCTAATGCAACTCAATTAATGGAAGTGCATACAGTTAATAACCAGTCGTTTGAGTCTTTTTCTGCTTGGGTAAATACGTGGGCTTCTCATCACGGATTTAACTTACAATTAGCTGCGGATTTACTTCCTTTAAAAAAACGAAAGCAATATACATTTACGGTAGTGAAAAAGACTGAAATTCAGTGTGATGAAACGTTTTTAATTTGGTTACAACCTGATGAAAACGTACGTTTTTCTTCCGGTGATTTGCTCGGGATTACCTCAAACGAAGATAAACGGGAGCGGCTGTATTCTATCGGGAAAGTGAAAGATAATCAAATTCTGTTAAGCGTAAAACGACATTGTAAAGGGCTGATTTCTAATTTTTTAAATGAATTGAAAGAAGGTGATGCGTTGCAGGCCGGTATCGAAAAAAATCCGAAGTTTCACTTTCCGAAAAAAGCTAATCAAGTGGTTTGTATTGCCACAGGCACCGGAATTACACCTTTTTTAGGAATGATACAAGCCAATGAACAGAAACGAAACGTACGCCTGATTTGGGGTGGAAAAACCGAAAAATCATTTGAGCTTTACAGCCCGTTTGTGTATCGTTTTTTAGAAGATAAACAACTGACAGACTTGCAGTTGGCTTTTTCACGGGAAGGTGCTAAACGGTATGTTCAAGATGTTGTGAAGCAACAAGCCGTTTTTTTTACCAAATTGCTTGCCGGTGGAGGCGTGGTGATGCTATGTGGTTCGGTAGCGATGCAAAAAAGCGTTGTTGAGACTCTTGATTTTTTTAGCAGAAAACACCTACAAAAACCGCTGAGTTTTTTTCAGAATAAAGGGCAAATTTTAATGGATTGTTATTAATATTTAAAGATTTTATTAACAAAAAAATGTTGAAAACTATATGTTAAAAAAAAATCATACATCTTAAAAAAATCATAATTAACAATATCTTTTGATTTTACTTTTATATTGTGAAATTATTTATAAATGTATTTAATAAATGAATTATTGTTATTAAAAATATAATTTAGATAAACTTTTTTATATTGTTTTTTAAATTTTAATATTTTTATAGCTTTGGCTAAATCACTGAAATTTGCCCTTTGACTTTGTTTTTAAAACGGATTACCTTTATAGGTGTTTGTTGTTTCATTAATTTTTGTACTTTTGTCTTGATAAATGTGCTTTACGATGGGATTTTTGCACAGTTTTATTTTAAAGATTTTGCGTAATGAATACTCATTTTTCTCATAGTGTTTTAACTTGGTTTCTGCTTTTGGTCGCGGGCGTTTCGTTCTCGCAAAATGGAGGAAAAGTGGAATCGGTTAATTTTTTGAATAACACGAATTACATCTGTGCCAGAGACGGGCATAACAACTTCGCGATTTCATTCAAATGGACGCCCCCGTTACCCAATGCCAACAATCAGTACGTTATTGAGTTATCTGATGCCAACGGTAATTTCTCAAACCCTACGCTTTTAAAAACAATCACGGGGCAAAACACGAGTTTTGAAATCAATACGACTATTTCATTCCCCAACTCAATACGGGGCGATGGCTACAAGGTGCGGGTAAGCAGTAGCAATCCGTCTTCTTCGGCGGAATCGCGTCCTTTTCAAGCCTACTTCATAAAAAGTACCACTTCGTTGAAACTTAATAATGGAGTGTCCACTTTGGCGCTTTGTCCGGGACACTCACAAGAAATTTCAGTGGACAGAACCGATGAGGCGGGTTATAAATGGTATAAAGATAACCAGCTTATTGCTGGGGCTACGGGACCTTCATTGCGGGTTTCTGAACCCGGAGCTTATTATGCAACGCCTGATTACGGTCAGTTTTGTTCCCAAAGTGCCAGCGATTATTTGCGTTCAAATATTGTTAATGTAACCGTTGGTGGAAATACCGGATTGGCGATTTCCTCTTCATCTACCGACAATACCATCTGTAAGGGACAAACTGTAACTTTTACTGCAAATCAGAAAAACGCGTCTTATACATATAAATGGTATCGCAATGATGTGGTGGTACGTGAAGGGGTAGGGCTTGATACGTATACCACCCCAGCTGATGATACCGCCGCCGGAAAGTACTATTTAGGTATCAGTGCTACGGGGCAAGATTGTGAGGAGCGTACCAATGTTATCGAAATTAAGTTTAAAGAAGAATTCAACGCCTCAGTAACCTTAACGGGAAGCGATTTTATGTTGCCCGGAGCTTCGCGACAACTTACGGCACAAACAACCGCCGAAAACCCTACGTACCAATGGCTTTTGAACGGCAATCCCATTTCGGGGGCTACATCGGCTCAATATACGGCTACGCAACCCGGTGAATATCAGGTAAAAGTAACCCAACAGGGAACCTGTTCCGGCTCGGTTACTTCTGAAAAGGTTGTTTTAAAAAGCCCGACAAATTTTAAAGTTGAAATTAAATACAAATCGGCTACTTATCAAGCTTGTTTGTATGACAAAACATCACTTGCCATTGAAAAGATTTTAGCCGTAACTACCACCGAAGAAGTAGAAATGGATGCGTCTACCTATAATATGTTTAATTTCCAGTGGTACAAAGGAACAGAAGCCGTATCAGGAGCTACCACTACGGAATTGTTCCTTCAAAATATTTCCCAAAACGGGACTTATTCATTACAGGTGTCCGCTTCGGGCTATACGATTCCCCGTTCCAACGAATTACCGATTCAATTGGTTGACGCTAATGCTATTAAACTTAATCAAGGCAGACGAAGCATTGAGTTTTGTACCGGTACGGTAACCCTCACGGCTGAACCTGCTGATGCTTCGGCAACTTATACGTGGTACAAAGACGGGGTTCAGGTGTTGCAAGAACTTGGCAAGCACGAATATCAGGTGTCGCAAACGGGAACGTATCACGTGTCAATTACCAAACAGAACGATGTGGGCTGTCCGGCAACTTCCAATTCAATTGTTGCGATTAAAGATGACGTTACCGCAGGTTGGTCGCGTGAATTACGGCAACGTGAGGTTTATATTGAAGGAAAAACCTATGAGCTAACCATCTCGCATACAATGACAAACCCCTCGATTAAATGGTTCAGAAACGGAACTGAGATTTCGGGACAAACGGGGCTTTCACTAACAATAACCCAATCGGGAAGTTATTATGCTGAACTAATTAACGGAGGAACCACTTGTGCCAACGAAAAACGGGTGACCCCGACACAATATTTTATAGAGGTAAAAAGTTTGAAACCTACTGTTGGTTTTAAATCTCAAAATCAGTCAGATAACTGTAACGGTACGGCTACTGAAATTACGTTGGAATTGCAAAAATTAGAGGGCGTTCTGGTAGGTGAAGACCCTATTCCGTTGAGTGCTAATGATTTTGGTAGCTTTACCTATCAATGGCTTAAAGATGGAACACCTATTTCGGGGCAAACCAATCCCGGCAGTTTGGTGGTGCAAAATGATGGTACGGTAGGCGACTATTCATTGCAGGCGTTTTACAAATCATCAATTACCGAATCGAATAAATTACGAGTTTCGTTCGCTTCTGTACCCGATGTTACCATACTTTCGGGCAGTGCCAACAACACACCGCATATTTGTCCGGGCGGAACGGCAACTTTAACGTCTTCCGTGTCGTCGGCAGCCTATTCATATCAATGGTATAAGGAAGGAGGCAAAATTGACGGTGCAGTTGAGGCTGTTTACGAAGCCTCCGAGCCGGGAAGTTACTACATAGAAGTTTCCAACGGTGCGTGTACTAAAAAATCGCCTGTTGTTTCGGTGAATTATTTCACGGCTGATAATGTTAAAATTATCCGATTGGATAACAACGCACAGATAGCAAACGGAGCTTCATTCTCGGCAAGTAAAGGCTTGGAGGTGGGCGTGCTTGACGGTAGCAGCGATTATGAGTATTATTGGTCAACACCCACACAGCAAACTTCCGGTGAAAGGGTAACTGTTACCGAGGCAGGCACTTACACCCTTACGGCAACCATAGGAAGCACCTGTGCACCGGTAACTATAGTCTTTACTATCAGTGAATTATATGAAATTAATGAAATCCCTAACGTGGTTACCCCCAATGGTGACGGCTTTAATGATTTCTGGGAAATCCCGAATGAATATAGCAATAAAGCCAATGTAAGGGTCAGAATATACTCACAAGAGGGCAAAGTTGTTTTTGACGGAATAAACTATGACAACAGATGGCCTAATGCAAATACAACTAAAGATTTAGGGCAACGGGCGCTCCTTTATATTTATACCATTGAAGTAGACGGAAAAGTAGAAAAACAAGGTGTAATCACCATAATTAAATAATAGGACAACGAAAAATGATGACAAGAAGAAATGGCATAGTATTGATTTTTACTTTTTTTCTCCAATTTGTGGCAGCACAAAAAGGGGGAGGAGCCTATTATTTGCCTTATGAGATGCCCGGTCACACCTCCGTTAAGTTCAATTCCTTTTTGATGAACCCTGCTCTCCCAATTTTGGGACAGAAGGAATCGCACATAGCGCTTTATCACAGAAACCAATGGCTGAGTTTTAAAAATAATTTTAAAACCTTCGCAGCTACTTACGGAAAAAAATGGACTGACCAAGATATGTTCCACGGAATGGTTTACCAAAAGAAAGCAGGAGTGTTTTCAAATTACGGAATATTAGGTAATTACATTCATCAAATTGAAATTTCAGACGAAAATTATTTGCGCTTAGGGGTGAATGCTTCTTTCGGGATGACTGGAATTTCACGTGGTGATATTGTTGTGAACAATCCAGCTGACCCTACTTTTGATAACATTTCCAATACCGGAATTTTTAACATTCAGCCCGGTTTTGATATCAATTTCGGAAGAATGCATTTTGGGGTGGTTGCTGAAAATCTGGTTGATTACGCCCTTTCGGCAGGAGAAATGGCCGTGCCGTTCAATGCGAAATCATTTGTGGGGCATTTGATGTATCGCAACACAATGGCAAGTGCTTCGGGTATATTGGAAGAGGCAACACTTTCATTGATGGCTCGCGTGAGGCGAAGTTCTGAAAATTACCAATTCGGGGGGCACGCAATGCTTGATATGCCTCTTATTGGTTGGTTATATGCAGGTTACGACCGAAAGTATGGTGCTTTTGGCGGTTTGGGCTTTAATGTAAATTCGCATTTTAGTGCAAGTTTCGGTTATGAGCAAGGCATAGGAACGTATGCAAGCAATTTGGGCGGAACTTATGAAATTACGCTAGCTTACCAATTTGGGGGCGATCGACATTTGAAAGCCAAGCAACTAAAAGAACGAAAAGCTGCCAAAGAAGCTGAAATTGAGCGGGCAAAACAGGCACAAAATGCTAAAAAAGAGCCGAAACCTGAGTCTGAAAAAGTGGCTGAAACCAATGTTAAGCCCGAAACGGAGCAAAAACAAAACACCGGAAAACCATTACAGGAACGACTCAGTGTTCAGGAACATAAAATTGCAGGGGGTAAAATTTCTGACGGATATTATGTGGTGCTGGGTGTGTTTAGAAATCCGAAAGGAGCTTACCAACGCCTACAAGAGGTGCGCTCTTTGGGGCTTGTGGCAAATGCCTTTTTGCATCCGCAAAATGGTATGACTTATGTGTATTTCAATCAGCCGTATGACTCGAAAGAAGATGCCGGACTCATAATGACCCAAATGCTTAAACGACGCGAATTTGCCGAAGTGAGCATTTGGATATTACGGGTTGTTAAACAATAAATCAAGAATTCGTTTTTCGAAACAACATATAAAATAATTACTAATCCTTATACTTTTACGCAATGAAAGTAAGCACAAAAAATAAAAGTAAATCAACGTTTATGAAAAGAGCGGTTTTTATCTTGTACGCCACGCTTTTGGTATTGGCTACGGGAGAGTTATTTGCACAAAGGTCACCTAACTACGTTCCTTTTGGTGTTCGTCATCAAGAGACCGTGAAAGGGGATATGTTGCTGGTGGGGAACTCCATTTTAAACGTGAATGACCGGAACCACGGGCATACCAATCCAAACCTGCCTTACACGGGCAGACACGGGCATAATGCAGCTGTTAATTTGGATTATATAGACATTGACAAAGATGGAACTACCTTTAATTCAAGTTCAGCAAGGATTCAAAGTCCGAATCCTCGCTCTTCTTGTTTGAGAGTTAAGAAAGCCTATCTGTACTGGTCAGCGGCTTACACACAAGAACGTATTAAAAATCAACAAAATCCAAGATTTGAACGTAGTAAATTTGGGCAAGTCAAATTCAAAACGCCTAATGCAACGACCTATCAAAATTTGACAGGAATACAGGTCTATGATGGATACGATATTCTGACACTTAGCGCAGGTTGGCCTCAAGAGAGTGGTCAACGAGCTTATGTTTATTTGGCAGATGTAACTTCCTTATTAGAAGCCGAAGCAGCAAGGCGTAACGGTGCTTTTGACGGAGAGTATACAGTGGCCAATATAATGGCACCCAAAGGAAGGGAAGATTCGGGAGTAGGCTATGCTGCCGGTTGGAACTTGATTGTTGTATATGAAGACCAGACCAGAGAAAGCCGCCATATTACCATATTTGATGGTTTTTCGGTAATCAATAGAAATAATACAAATGTGAATATTGATGTTACCGGTTTCCAAACCGTACCTACCGGTCCTGTAAACGCAACCTTTGCCTTTGCGGCGTTGGAAGGAGAATTAGGAATATCCGGTGACGGATTGCGAATGACCAATCCAAGGACAAGATTTTCAACACAGATGAGTGATAGAGAGCGCCCTCAAAATAATTTCTTCAATAGTAAAATAACCGGTTTAACAGGAGCAAATACCAATCGAAATCCTAGTAGTACCAACTTATTGGGTTTTGATGCCGGTATTTTAAATGTTCCTAATAATGCCAAACGATTGATACCCAACGGGGCTTCTTCAATACGAATCTCGCCTTCAACAGTTACCGATTCATATTATCCCTTTATGTTTGCCTTTAACGTTGAGGTAATTGCACCTGTAATCAATTTGGAGAAAAAAGTTTTTCGGGTTGATTCGGGTACGGATGTTACGGGAGGTAGCGTAAATTTGGGTAATAGACTTCGTTACGAAATTAAATTCAGAAACTCGGGTAATGATGATGCCCGTGATTTGGTGCTTACTGACAAACTACCTAAAAATCTGTTGTTTGAAAATATTAATTCCATCAAATTATCATGGAAGTCAAATCCGGTCAGAAATACGGATTATGAATATAATGAAACGACCAACGAGCTGAAATTCAAAATCCCGAATAATATCGTTAAAAAAGGACAAACCGATTGGCAAACCGTTTCTTTTGAAATGAAAGTGCCTGATCATTGTGATGATTTGCGAGATGCTTGTTCAAACGTGATTGCCAACATTGTTCACGCTAAATATTTTGGTGTACAAAACACATCACGTGACGGATTTACAGCCGAAAGTGTAACCTCACACAAAGATTGTGAAGGGAATTTAACAGGACCTTCAACTTTCATCGCCGATTTAGGAACTTGTGTGAGTAAAGCCAAAGAAACGCTTTGCGAAAAAACACTAACCTTAACCGCCGGAGCCAATTTTGATACGTATGCGTGGACGCGTAACGGGCAACCCGTTCCGGGAGGTAACGCACAAACCCTTACCGTTACTGAATCGGGTGTGTATCGTGTGCTTAAGAAAAAAGCAGGATGTGCCGATATGGTTGAAGAAATTGATGTGAAACTTCACGATGAGGCACTGAAAAGTAATCCGATAGAACCCTACGCCTCAGAGGTGGTTATTTGTCCGAATGACGGGACTAAATACCCGCAGATTTACCTTTGTGGTACTGCCGATTCCCGACAAATCCACTTAAACGTTACGCAAGCATTGAGTTACAAGTGGGAACGCCGTAACGAATCGTGTAACGTGCCGCCTGCGCACTCTATAAACTGTCCGGTTAGGGACAATTACGGTTGTACGTGGTCACAGGTTCATAACGGAAACAGTTATACGGCTTCACAACCGGGTGATTATCGTGTTGAAATTACCTACCAAGGCGGTTGTGTGGCGCTTTTCTATTTTAAAGTTTCAAAAACACAACTTACGCCGGCTCTTAATGTGCGTGATATTATCTGTAACACACAGGGTAGCATTACGGTAACGCATCCTGCTGCGGGCTATCAGTATGCTTTGCAAAGCAGTGCCGGAACCATAGTGCGTCCGTATCAGGATAGTAATGTGTTTGCCAACATTACCAATACCGATTCATATACGGTTTTGATGCGCCAAAAATTGGCAGCAGGGGCAACCTATACGGCTTGTGTGTTCCAAGCACCGGCGTCTATCATCAAGAAAAATCCGAGAATTACGGTAACGACAACACCTCTTGCCTGTGCCAATACCAAAGGAACCATTCGCGTACAGGTAATTGATGCCTATCCGCAGTATACCTATACCATCCGAAGAGATAACGCTACGGGAGCTGTGGTGGCGAGCCAGCCGGCTTCTAACGATTCAGATGTTACCTTTACCGGAATTGATAACGGAACCTACTACATTGAGGTTCAAACCCCTGACGGATGTCGAATGACTGACACCAAGGTGGTTGATAAAATCCCTGATTTGCAGGCTCGTGTAACGGTCAAAAGTCATTTAATGTGTAATGGCGAAGGAATCGTTCGGGTAGATGCCTTTGGAGGAACGCCCGGAACCAGTTACAGTTACAGCATTGACGGAGGGGCTACTTATCAGCAAAACTATACGGGGCATTTTTATGAATTTACTGTTTCAAATCCAGGTCGTTACACCATAAAAGTGGTAGATGCCAACAACTGTGAGGTAACGGTAGTTTCTGACCCTGTCAGAGCAGCAACACCGCCTACCTTTGATGTGGTGGAAAAATTAACTGACTGTGGTACAAAAGGAACGATTGAGTTTATAAATGTAACAAACCCTGATGGTTACCAAATCAAATATAGTATTGACGGAGGAACAACCTCGCAATTGGGACCAAAATTCATAGGCTTGACTCCTGAAACTACTTATACCCCTACCTTGATTTACAGCAACGGTTCGGTGGATTGTACCATTTCAAAAACTATAACTTTACCGCCTTCGGCTGCCGGAAGGGTTATTGCCTCTGCCGGGGTTTCGGAGTTAATAGGTTGTGGTACAGGTACTAATGCCGATAAGGCACGGGTGCGTATCACCAATGTGCGTGGTGGTACAGAACCGTATCAGTACAGTTTTGACGGCGGAACAACTTGGGGAAGCGTTCGTGAAATGTGGTTATTGCCCGGTACGTACACTGTCATAGTTCGTGATGCGGTTGATTGTGAATTTCGAACTCAGGTGGTGGTTGATCCGCGTCCTGTAAATCCGGTATTTACAAGTACGGTAACCTACAATTGTGACGGAACCGGAAACATAAGTATCGGTAGCAATCAAAGCACTTATACTTATACATACGAAATAGGAGGTGTAGAAACAACCACTTCTACGTTTTCAAATTTGCCTCCGGGACAACACACCATTAAAATCAAGTATGCTGACCCGACAACGCCAATTCGTCACGAATTGTTTATTGAAGATTTTGGTGCAGGAACAACCAATGTAAGAACGCCCTACATCAATTCAAAATATTATTTTGAGCCTTTGACTCGAAATGCAACTTTATATCCTGATGATCTTAAATTGCATACAGATGGAAGAACGTATCGTATTATAAATGGTTTGGGGCAACTTCAGCCTAATAGTGTTACACTTCCTCCACCGGTGGGTAATGTGTCATTTGATCCTGCTAGTACTCGTCTGAATGATGGTGAATATGTTGTTTCTCGAGGGTTGGGTTCTCAAAATAATCCGGCTTGGACACAGCCTACTGATCATACAGGGCTTACCAACGGACGAATGTTATTTGTGAATGTTGGTAATATTTTGGGAACGGAAGGAGCTATTTTGTATCAACGGAAAATGATAGATGTGGAACCCAATCAACCCATTCAATTTTCGATAGCTGCAATGAATTTGATTAACACTAGGGGTTCAAATCCTAGGGCGGCAGACCCTGATTTAACTATTGAGTTATATACCAGTGAGGCTGCCATTGCAGCGAACACACCACTTATTTCACAGCCTATAGGGACACTTGTTGCGGGTAGTACACCGCCTAGATACGTGATTCCGAAAAGTACCAATGTAAGTGATTGGTATACATATCAATATCCGTTAAATCCGGGTAACAACACCGAATTATATGCTGTGATTCGTTCCGGAAGCTTGGTAACTAATGGTAATGATGTGGCTATTGACGATATTTATTTATATCAATTGCCAAAAATCTGTTCGTTTGACGAGACTTTAACCGTAACCATCGAAAACGATAAAGCGTTTGACGTGCTTCCAAACACCCAACGGGTTACCGATATTCTTTGTAACGATGCCAACAACGGAACATACCAAATAGCTTTGAAAAACACAGATCCTGCCGGTTATTGGGTGTCCAAAGACGGAGGACCTTTTGTGCGGGAAACTGCTAATCCGTTTGTATGGAACAACATAGCGGGCGGTACACACAATGTTGTGTTCCGATTTGGTCAAACCACAACACATTGTGAGAAAACTCGTACCTTTACGGTAAATAATCCTTCGCAGATAACAATTCAACCGATAAACGACGTGGTATTGGGCTGTAATCCGGCATCTGTGGGGCTTACCTTTATGGCTTCGGGAGGCGTAGGAGCTTTACGATTTGAACTAAAACAACCTGACGGAACGGTACTTGCACAAAACACGCCTAACTTTACCATTACGCAGGCAGGTACGCACGAACTAACTGCTACTGATGCAAACAACTGTTCTTCAAAAGTACAGTTTAACGTTACACAAGCACCAATACCGACAATAAGCGTAGCAAATACGTCAAGTTATTGTGTAACGCCGGGAACGCCTGCCAAACTTGATGTAACGGTTGCCAACGGTACGGCTCCGTTTACGTTCTCAATCAACGGAAATGTTCAGGCACCGACTAACAACGCTTCATTCTCGTTCGGAAATTTACAACCCGGAACATACACCATTAAAGTGGTTGATAAATACGGTTGTGAAGGAACTTTAACAGAAACCATTCAGCCTGAGCTCAGAGTGCAAAGTGCTACGGTAGAGAAAGATATCACTTGTGATACGCCTCCTACCAATGAGGGAAGCATTAAAGTCTTAGTTGCCGGAGGTTATACACCTTATAAGTATACCCTCAAAATGGGTACAACTGTGGTGATGCCTGAAACGGCTTTGGTAGGTAATGAAATAACTTACAAATCAGCTAATGCAGGTGTTTATACCATTGAAATCACTGATGCAAAAGGCTGTAAAACAAGTGTAGACAGAGAGCTGACTGCTCCGCAAAATCCGGATTTTACAACTACCAAAGTTGATGTGAAATGTTTTGGTGAAAGCACAGGTTCCATTACCGTGAATGTTACGGGCGGAACGCCTCCGTACAGATATTTTGTAAACGGTACGGACAGAGGTTCACAAAACCAGTACAACAATTTGCCGGCTGGCAATTACACCATCATCGTTCGTGATGCCAAAAATTGTGAGGTAACAAAACAAGTGCTTATTGAACAACCTGCCGCTGCTTTGGCTATTACGACAACCTTCAAAAAATTGATAAGTTGTGACCCGGCAAGTGATATGGCAGAGGTGGAATATACCGTTACAGGCGGAACACCTGCCTACAACGACAACCAAGGCGGAACAAATTACCAAAGTAATGTTCCGCGCACCATAAAATTAGGTGTGGGTACACATAATATCACGGTAACTGATGCCAACGGCTGTCAGGTACAGGAAACCATCGTGGTTCCGGCTCGTCCTACACCGCCAACGGTAAATGCCAATCCGGCAATTACATATAATTGTGACGGAACCGGAAACTTTACCATAACGGCAACACCAAATACATACGATTATACCTATACGCTTGGTACGGAAACGAACAATACGGGTGCGTTTGCTAACGTTGCCGTCGGAACGCATCAAGTGGTAATTCAGTACAAAGAGAAAAATCCGGTGCAGGGTGCCGAAGATTGTGGTTACACGATGACCGTTACAATCACGGTGGCTCCGGGTCAGGAATTTAAAGCCAATTTGGCAAGCGTTACGGGCGTAAGCTGTAACGGGCAAAGTGATGCACAGGCAATCATCAATGTTGAAAACTTCGGTGCGGGCTATTCCTATAAGGTTGATACGGGTGCTTCACAAAACGCAAATACCCCGACAATCACTATTCCGAATTTATCGGCAGGATTGCACACCGTTACCTTAACCTATGCAACCTGTACGCTTGAAGTGCCTATCACGGTAACACAACCCGATGCCCTTACGGCAACCGGAACGATTACCGTGCCGGCAAAATGTAGTAACAACAGATTGGCAACGGTTACGCTGCAAGCACAGGGCGGAACGCCTCCTTATAGTTACAAATTCGGAACATTCCCGCCACAACAAACCAATGTGTTTACGCAAGTTCCAGTGGGTGCACAAACCTTTACCATAACCGATAAAAACAACTGTTCGGTTTCGGTAACTGTTGATGTTGCAGCTCCAAAACAAGTTGTCTTTACGGCAGTTCCAACAGCTTGTTATTCCGGAAATAACGATGCCGAAATTGTGGTAACCGTAACCGACGGAAACGGCGATTATCGTTTCAGTATCAACAACGGAGCTTGGCAAACGCCTTCGGCAACCAGCTCAATGACATATACCTTTACGGGCTTGTCTGCATCAACCGGAGCGGGTTATACCATTCGTGTGGAAGATGCTTTCGGATGTGCAGATGTGAAACAAGTAGTCATCCATCCGAAATTAGTGGTAACCACTAAGGAAACGTCTGTTAGCTGTAATGCCGGTAAAATTGAAGTTACGGCTACGGGAGGCGATGGTGCGTATGAATTTGACATTGTACCTGCGGGAACAGCACCTACATATACAGCCGGAGCAAGTCCGTACAGTGAAAATGTAACGGCAGCCGGAGCTTATGACGTATATGTGAAATCGGCAGCCTGTGTGTACTCCACAACGGTAACTGTAGCGCAAGCACCTGCTATTGCGTTTACCGTTACACCGAAAGACCCAAGTTGCCACGGTTACACCGGAAACATCGCCATCACGAATATTGTGGGTGATGGTCCGTACACCTTGAATTTATACGAGCAGGGTGTAACGGCACCGATTACTTCCGTGCCAAACTATATCAACAAAACGTATGATTTTTCAAATCTTGCACCCGGTAAAACCTATGACGTAGCCATCGCCGACCGATATGGTTGTGTGCATACTGAAACGGTAATGATTACCGACAAACCACAACTGACCGCTACCATTACATTGGGTACAACAGGTTGTGTGGTATTTGGGCAAACCGTTACTTTAACATTAACAGTATCACAAAACTTGATAGATGCCTATACCGCTTTGGGTTACAAAGTGCAGTACAGCGTTGATGGAGGAGCAAGTTGGGCGGATGTTACAACAGCACAAACTATTATCAACGGCAAAAAAGTGGGTGATACGTTCACGCCTTCGCTTCGAGTGGTTGATACGGCTTCGGGAGTGATTTGTTTAACAACACTTCCGCGCTACACCGTGCCATTCCCGCTTAGTGAATTGGCAGTGGCAACCGACTTAATAACAGGTTTCACAGGAACGTGTACACCGGGCGGATTTACCGTTGAGGTAACGGCCACGGGCGGTATTCCACCTTATACCTTTACGATGGAAGACCCACATAATCCGGCAACGGTTTGGCATTCATCAAACGTACCGGGAAGTACCAATAAATATCGATTTACGGGTCTTACTCCGGGAAGAACTTATATCTTCTATGTGAAAGATAGCAAGGGTTGTATCCAACAAAATGAAAAAGATATTTATGAGGGGTATGTTCCGCCAATGAAAGTGGACGCAGAGGTTACACCTATCTGTTTCGGTGCTACTCACGGTACTATTACTTTTGTAGTGAAAAGATCGGCAAACTCTACATCGGTAGCAACTCATTTTGATTGGAAAGTAATTGATAAAGCAACGGGTAATGTGGTTCCGGGAACAGGCTTTACCGGAAATAGCCCGATGCCTCCAAAACCGGGTGATATTCGTATTGCCGTTCCGAATTTGCCGGTGGGTACTTACTATATGGAAATTGAAGAGCAAGGAACAGCTTGTAAATGGGCAAGCCTTGACACGCAAATGTATGTACAAACCGAATTGCAAGGTACGCCAATCGTAAAGCGAGGTATTACCTGTACAATTCCGGGCGTGATTGAAATTCAAAATCCGCACGGAGGTGGCGGCACCTATACTTTTGAATTAACAAGTGCTGCTTTTGTAGCTCCGATTACAACAAACAATACAACTATTGAAATCAATTCAAATAATCTTAATACAACCGCATCACCAATTTCTGTTCAGATAAAGATGACAGACCAACACGGTTGTGATAAAGTTTTAGGAAGCGTAAATATAGATTCAGAAAGAACGGCTCCTGCGGTTAAGGCAGTGCCGAACAGCTGTGAAGAACCGCTTTCTATCAAGGCTGAACATACGCCTGTGGCAGGCAGAACGTACGAATTTGCCATCCGGCAAGTAGGTGGAACGTGGGGAGCTTGGCAAACAAGCGATACGTTTACCAACCTTGCAGGTGGGGTTCAGTATGAGGTAAAATTAAAAGATGTACAAACAGGCTGTGAGTCAGTAAGTACACCAACTATGTTGCTTACCAAAATAAAAGGTGAAGTAAAACAGACCAAATTGTTAGGTTGTGTTACGGGGCAAGAAGCCGTAATTGAAATCAAAGCCGAGGGAGGTTCTGGTGTATACCAATATGAAGTTTCAGGAGCGAGCACGATTGCACGTCAAGATTTACCTGCAACGCCTTACAACTATACCGCTAATACACAAGGAACTTATGTCATCAAGTTATGGGATAAAGACCTAAGCGCTGCTGCTTGTCCGCCGCTTACCTTTACGGTAACGGTAGCACCTCCGGTGTATCCTGCCTTTACGGCAAGCACCGTTTCAGCAACTTGTAACGGAGCATCTGACGGAAAAATCCTGATAAACGAAATCGCTACGGGAGCTCCAGCGGTTACCTACACGATATCGTCAGGAGCGCCGTATAATCCAACTATCAAAGGATTTGAAGGGTTAGTGGCAGGTCCGTATATGATTACAGCGCTATCAACCAACGGTTGTCAAACTACTACAAATGTTGTGGTAGGTGAACCTGATGCAGTGAATGTTGCCGCTGATTTCGTAACCGTAAAACAGTTTGGTTGCGCTTCGGGCAACACCCCTGAAAGTGCTGTGGTAACGCTCGACCCAACCAAAGTAACAGGCGGAACACCTCCGTATAGCTTTACCATTACATATAACGGACAAACCGTAAACGGAACGCAGTTAATAACCAATGACTACACCGGTGGTACGGTAACTATCAATGTAACAGACGCCAACGGCTGTACAACGATTGCGCCGATAACCCGAACCATTGATAAATTCGACGCAATTACAAAAGTAGATATTACGGTAACGCAGGATATGTCTTGTAAAGTTAATGAGAATATTGATATTTCTGTAACTACTGTTAATACAGCGGTTGCAAGTATTAATAATCCGAAAATACGATATATCCAAAGTGCTACCGTACCAACGACAGCACCAAGTACTTGGACGATTACAACAGGAACCTTCACAGGGCTTACACCGGGTACATACACCTTCTGGGTAGGGCATATTGATACCGGCTGTATGACTTCGGTAACCCACGTGGTGAAAGAACCGAATACCTTCGTGATTGACCCACCGGTGGTAACGCCTGCAAAATGTAAAGGCGACGCTGGAAGTGCCGTGTTCAACATTCACGATGCTACTTATGCAGGTCAGTATGATTGGGTTGTGGTAGGCACGCCTGCCGTATCCGGAAACAGAATCGGTTCAGGACCGATAACCGTAAACATCGGAGCGGGAACGCATATCTTGCGTGTGACGCAGGTTTCATTCCCTGAGTGTTCAAAAGAATATCCGTTTACCATTACCGAACCCGATGCGGCTCTTACAGCAAATCATACGGTGAAACCAATTACTTGTGCTGGTAATGACGGAACAATTGAAGTGATAAACGTAGCCGGTGGCTGGGGTGATTACAAATACAGTATTACACCTGACCCGAACGCTGTGGGGCAAACAACCAATCCGTTGTTTATAAACTTACCGCCAAATACGTACAAAATAACCGTAACGGATAAAGAAGGTTGCGTATTTGAGATACAAAATATCGTATTGGCGAATCCTGCGCCGATAGTGCCTGTATTGACTATCGATACACAAAACTGTACCGAAGGAACAGGCGTTATCAAAGCTACGGCTTCGGGTGGTGAAGGTAAAAATTATACCTTCCAATTGATAAAAGACGGTGCCCCTTATGGTGCTCCTGTGCCGGGTGATGCTGCTAATTCGGCAACATTTACGAATTTATCAGCCGGAGTTTACACCGTACAGGTTACCGATACGTGGAGTTGTCAAGGAACTTCTGCGGTTTCGGCAACGCTTTATCAGCCGATAACCAATCCAAGTGTTACGATTGATAAGGAAATCACTTGTACTGCCACGCCACATACGGGTGCTGACATTACGATAACACACCAAGGAGGTAATTCAGGAAATATCAATTATGTGGTAACGCCTCCTGCGGGTGGTGCGCCAATCACGCAGAACAACAATCCTGTGTTTACCAACTTGACCGTTCCGGGCGTGTACAACGTAACAATTACTGACGTGGCAACAGGTTGTGCGCCGGTAACTGCAATCTTTGAGCTTACACCAACCGTTGCGGTAGCCTTCACGCATACGCAAACCAACGTAAGTTGTAACGGAGGTGATAACGGAGGTTTTGCCATCACGTTGGATAATACACAAACACAACTTGATTACCGAATTGAGGTAACAAGTACCGTGGTAGGCTTTACAACGCAAATACAAACGGTAACCACCGTACCTGCAACGCATCATTTCAATAATTTGAAAGCAGGTGCTTATCAGGTAAAAGTGATTTCGGCACGTGGTTGTGAGGCTATTCAAACCATAACAATTACAGAGCCTGCGGTGCTGACGGCAACGGCAGCTGTGGTAACTGAGTTTGCTTGTGATGCCTCTAACACATCGCAACAGGCTGTGGTACAGGCAACGCCGCAAGGTGGAACTTCGCCGTATCATTACAGTATTGACGGGGTTGACTTCAGTGACACCACAGGCATATTTAACATAGTTGATACCGGAGCGGTGCAAAATATCACTATTACGGTGAGAGATACCAATGGCTGTCAAACAACAGCTCAGGTTCAACTTAATCCGCTACCGAAAATTACCGATGTGAAAGCTGACCCAATCAAGACACTTACGTGTGCTAATGATGAAGAGGTACGTATTACTGTTACCGGTGGCGCTAACAACGGCTATCAAATTGATGTAACCACGGCTATGACAGGTGCTACGATTACGCCGCCAAGCCAAGTATTGGCAGCCGGAGTTAATACGTTTGATTTCAAACTGTCAAAAGCCGGTCAGTATGAGTTTAAAGTTACCGATTTAGTAACCAAATGTTCATCAACAATTGTTTACGAGGTGCGTCCGTATGAAGAAATGAAAGTAACGGCTTCGCCAAACAAAAACGTTTCGTGCTTCACGTCAGCCGATGGTGAGATAAAACTTGAAACGGTAAATTACATCGGAAGTTATACGTGGGAAGTGCTTGATGCTGCCACCTTAACACCTTTAACGCCTGCTAAAACAGGTACGGCAAATGCAACCGTATTCGGTTCACCGGTAGTAACTACCATAACAGGCTTGTCGGCAGGTGATTATGTGGTGCAAGTTAAACAGACGGCAACGCCTTTCTGTACAATAAATTCAACTTTGGTACATATTGCCAAACCTACGGCAGCCTTAACGGTATCGGCAACACTTGCCAATCCGCTAACGTGTCAGGGTAATGATGCCATTATCAATGTAGAAGCCGAAGGCGGTTGGGGTGATTATCAGTATCGATTACTGAAAAACGGAGCGCCTCACCCTGTTTACGGAGCTTATGCAACAGTGGTAACATTCGCCAATTTGGATGCCGGAAATTACAGAGTTGAAGTAAAAGATAAAGAAGGTTGTGAAGCCTTTGCAGATGTATTGTTAAGCAACCCGACACCAATTGTGGTGGGTATCACGCCAAGTACGCTTAACTTGACTTGCTTCGGTGATAAAACGGCAAGCATTACGGCGAGCGTTATGCCGGCAGGTGCGGGAAGCGGTAATTACAAATACATATTGCTTACCAAAACGGCTTCCGGAATTATTGAATCCGGAGCGCAAGACAGCCCGACATTCACCGGTTTAGGAGCTGGAGAGTATGCCGTACGAGTAGTTGACGGATGGGGTTGTGATGCCGAGTCTGCTTATATTCAGATTGTTGAACCACTACAAGTTCGTGTTGAGGCTGCTATTACACGCCGATTGAGTTGCTTGCAACAGGCTCAGATAACCTTAACGGGAACAGGCGGTTCAGGTACGGGGTATGTCTTTGCGGTTGATCCGTCATCAACGGGAACAATTGTTCAAACTGCACCGGGAGTGTACGAAGCGGGTCCAGGTACGTATGTCTTCACGGCGGTGGATAGTAATAACTGTCCGTCAGGACTTTCAAATACCATTGTTATCCTTCCGATTGAAGCATTGGGCTTGAATATTGATACAACCTTGGCGTATGTGAAATGTAATGGAGATAGCTCGGCTACCATCAAAGCAGAAGCCTACGGAGGTTTAGGAGATTATACCTATGAATTGTTAGATGCCACACGAAATCCGTTTGCGCCACCGGTAACAAATACAAACGGCGTGTTCGGAGGTTTGCCAAAAGGCACGTACAATGTGAAAGTTACAAGTGATGATTGCGAGCATATCACGCGAGTACCTATCGTAATTGATGAAGCACCGGCACTTGTATTTACAACGGCTACAAGCACTAATGAAACTTGTTTTGAGAAAAAAGACGGAACCATTGATGTGCAAGCCGCAGGCGGAACAGGTGCTATTACATACGCAATTTCACCGCGATTAGACCGAGTGGTAACGGCTGAATATATCCGAAATCAGAAGTTTGAACCGGGTACTTATGTAGTGATTGCGCAAGACGAAAACGGCTGTACCATTGAGCATCAGTTCGTGATTACGGCTGCCACCAAAATTGACGTTACCTTAGTTTCAACAACCGATGAAACCTGCTTGGGTAGCGCAGACGGAACGGCAACTATTACAATCACCGGTGGTGTTGCACCGTATCGTACTTCGTTCAATGATAATAGCAATACCGCCAATTGGGTACAAGGTAAGTTGTTCTATGATAATTTGCCGGCTGGTGAAAATCACGTGATTTTTGTCAGAGATGCCAATGATTGTGAAACGTATGTAATCATACCGCAAATTAAACCGGGTGTTGATTTGCAATTAAGTGCAGAGGCACAACCACAATGTTCTAACAATAATGTGATTGAAAATCGTGTTGTAGTTTCGGTTAATCCGTTGTATGCTTCACAAGTAACTTATGTTCTTGATGGAGGAACACCACAACGCTCTAACATCTTTACCGGAGTTACACCTGGGTTACATACAATAACCGTTACACATTCAGGTGGTTGCGTAAAGGAAACTACTGTGAATATGCCTAATTACAGTCCGCTTGCAGTGGTAACAGCCACAACCGAGATTACCTGTCACGGAGCCAATGACGGTATCATCAGTTTCCAAGTAACGGGCGGAACGTCAAGTTACACTTATACTATTACGCCTATGGCAGGAAACTTTGATGCAGCAACAGGACGATTTATAAACCTACCGCCAAACAACTATACGGTAACGGTTAGAGATAATGTATTGGGTTGTGTTGTTTCCGAGCAGTTTAGATTCATCGACCCTGCCTTGCTTTCTGTGGATGCAAGCACCGTGAGTGAAACTTGTTACGGAGACAACGACGGACAAATTTCCTTTGAGATAAAAGGAGGACGACCAACGTACAGTTATGTATTGACCAATGCACAAGGTCAGCAAATAGATGCTGCCAACGCAGTGGCTGCCGGTCAGGTAATTAACCGTACCGGATTGGTACCGGGAAGTTACACCCTAACGTACGGTGATGCAGGTGGCGTTTGTACGCAAACACACACCTTGGTGGTGGGTGCTGCACCAAACTTGAAACCTGTTAATGATTTGGAAGTAAGGTATGAGTGTGCTACGAGCATTCCGTCAAATTATCTTGAAGTGGTCTTTGACAGTATGTTGTTCAACCAAGCCAATGTGTTCTACGCGTTGAATAGTACAAACATTGCGGATGCCCGCAGATTTACCGAGTTTAACGGCAATGTCGGAATTATCAGAAACTTGCCGGTGGGAAGTGATCAGTACATAACCATTTTCTATAATTCGTGCAGTTACACCATTCCGGTAAGTCAGTACTTTGATGTAGAAGATTATCAACCATTGACCTTGCAGAATATCTCTGATCCGCGACAAATGAATCAGATTAAGGTACAAGCAAGTGGCGGAAAACCGGCATACAGGTATTACTTCAACGGGAAATTGAGCGATGACGGAGATACGTACTACGTTTCAGCAAATGATCCGGGTCGTACCGATGCCAACGGACGTGTAATCAAACAAGTTGAAGTAATGGTAATTGACGCACTGGGTTGTACACGAACATTGACTATCGAGAAAGAGTTTATCGATATCCGAATTCCGAATTATTTCACGCCAAACGGCGACGGAAATAACGACGGTTGGGCGCCGGAAAATACACGAAGCTACCCACATATCGAAATATTTATTTACGACCGATATGGAAGGCATTTGGCAAAATTACGCCAAGGTGAAAAATGGGACGGTAAGTACAACCAACGTGATTTACCAACCGGTGACTATTGGTATCTTGTTAAACTCAACGGAGAAGGTGATGATGGTCGTGAGTTTATAGGAAACTTTACGTTGTTCAGATAATCAAAGTGTTATAAAAAGAATCAAGAGCCTGAGATGCGCACTGCATCTCGGGTTTTTGTTTTTTTATTATGAATTTTAAGATTTTTTTTACAAATTCATTGCCGATAATTTTTTTCTTTCAAAAAAAAAACATACTTTTGGATTTTATTTAAAAGTAGTAAGAAATTATGAATATTCCATCAGAATTAAAGTACACAAAAGACCACGAATGGGTGCGTATCGAAGGTGAGTTTGCCTTTGTAGGTATTACCGATTTTGCACAACGCGAGTTGGGTGACATTGTTTATGTTGAGGTTGAAACACAAGGTGAAACCCTTGACAAAGAGGAAGTTTTTGGAACTGTTGAAGCGGTAAAGACCGTATCAGATTTGTTCTTGCCTCTCAGCGGCGAAATCGTAGCCTTTAACGAGGCGTTGGAGCAAGCCCCCGAAAAAGTAAACGCTGACCCTTACGGAGACGGCTGGATGGTTAAAGTGAAGTTCAGCGATGCCTCTGAAATAGATACACTGCTCAGTGTAGAACAATACAGAGAGTTGATAGGTGCTTAAAAAACACAAATTTACGATTTTGCTGGTACTATGGCTTGGCGTTGTAGTAACGTTGAGCCTAATGCCGGCAAATGAGGTTAGCGATTTGCCTCGCATACCCCATTTAGATAAATTAGCACATTTTACGTTCTATTTTGTGTTCACGATTTTGTTTTTTTTAACATTAAAATATGAATGTAAATATGTTAAAAAAGTAGTTTATTTTTACACTTTTTCATTTATTGCTGCTTTTTTGTTAGGAATTTCACTGGAAGTGTTGCAAAAAATAACAACTTCAACACGAAGTGGCGAATTTTTAGATGTTTTATTCAACACTTTTGGCACGGTTGTTGCTCTATTATTTGTGAAAATCATTGATAAAAAGCTTTTAATTAATGTTAAGTGAATGTTTAATAACCTTTTAAAAAGATTTAAGTTATGCAACCTAAAAAAAATCCAAAGGCAGATTTAACCAAAAGTAGCGGGTTATTTTTTGCCATCGGTTTTGCTTTAATTTCAGCCTTGTCGTATGCAGGCTTTGAAGCAAAAACGTACGATAAACAAATTGTTGACGATAGAAAGTCTGACGTTGACAAAAATTTAGATGAAGACGTGGAGGATATCGTAATGGAAACTCCCGAAATGCCACCACCGCCACCACCACCGCCGGCTGTTGTTGTTGAGGTAGAAGTTGTGGATAACGAAAAGGATATTAAAGAGGAAATTATCCAATCAACTGAAACGACCAAAGAAGAAGTTATTCAAGTAGCTGACATTAAAGAAGTAGAGGTAGAAGAAGAAGAGGTAGATGTTCCTTTTACCATTATTGAAGATAAACCGATGTTTGAGGCGTGTAAAAATATGTCAAAAGCAGAGCAAGAAAAATGCTTCAAACAAAGTTTGGATAACCACGTGAAGAAACATTTCAATTACCCGCCTTCAGCATTAGAGATGGGAATCCAAGGAAGGGTAAACGTGAGTTTCCGTATCAACAAAGATGGTTCAGTAACTATTGTAGGGGTTCGCGGACCCGATAAGTCTTTGGAAGCCGAGGCACGCCGAATCATCGAAAAACTACCGAAACTAATCCCCGGAAAACAACGCGGAAAACCAACTTCCGTAATGTTCTCTTATCCGATAGTATTTAGATTGAACAATTAAAAATAAAATTAAGAACCTCAATGTTGAGGTTCTTTTTTTTGCCCAACCTTTGGCAAAGTTTTGAACTCTGCCAAAGATTGGCGTGTTATCATTAATCAATACCATAGAGGCGAAACATTTTTATCTGTTATACAGGAGATAAATATAACCGACAAGAAATATTTCGCTCTTGTGTAATAAAAATAGTAAAAAAATCAAAATTTCGGCTTCTTTCTGTGTAAAAAGTAATGAAAATTCTGAAACGATAGGTGTTTTCTGATAAGAAAGTATTCGGAATTCTGAAATTCTAATGTATTTCCGTGTGGAAAGTTGAAAGAATTTCAGGATTCCGGTTTCTTTCCGTAAAGAAACGGCTAAAAAACTTCAAATGATGCACGAAATCTTTGGCAAAGTTTTGAACTCTGCCAAAGATGCCCAAACGGAAATATTTAGCGGGCTTGCTTCGGTTTTTCGTGAAAAAGCCTTATTTTTGTCGGTGGAATGAACGTTTATTCTTTCTTTAAAGCGTATGAAATCTCAGAAAATAACATTAAAAATCATTTTGGGGTATTCCTTGTTGATACTCACTTCGGCAACGGTTGCCATTATCACCTACGGGGAAATTCAGAAATTAACCACTTCGGAAGAAATTCATCAGATGAATCGCGGCAAAATGCTTCGAATCAATAAAATACTTACGCTTATTAACGAAGCGGAAAGTGCCGGAAAAATTGCCATTCGTTCTGATGACGAGCAGGCGCTTGGTTTCTTTTTGGAAAAGAACCGCATTTTGGAGGATAGTATCGCCAAGTTTCGCGAAAGTGTGTCATCAAGCAAGCATTTGCAAATGATTGATTCCGTGCAGATTTTGTTGCAACTCAAAAGTAAAAACCTGCAAGAGCTTAAAGAAATTCAGCGTAATGACAGTTCAACGATTATCATACGCAACGCCATCAAAAAACTTTCGAGTTTGGAGCCTTCATTGGGCTATTTTTTGCTGAATGACAATCTGGCTTCTGCCAAGGAAAAGGAGAAGACCGAACCGCGCTTGGATTCGGTCAGAGAGGCAAACCGCTCGGATATTCCGTCGATTTTAAACCGATACAAAGACATTAAAATTCCGCCAACGCGCAGTCAATCAAAGTTTGACGAAACCGTACTGGAAGCCTTGCGCCTGCTCAATCGGGTGCATAAAGAAACACTCAAACACGAGTACAAGCAAAACGAAAAGATACAAACCCTGTGGCATAACGACAACCGTATGTCGGAGAAACTCAACGACTTGCTCTCTAATTTTGAGGACGATTTTTTGGCAAGTTCACAAGAAATTAATCGCGAACGGCGCATTATTTTTGAAAAGAGTAAGACTTACCTGATTATTTCCTATATTTTTGCCATTATTATTACGATTTTCTTTTCGTTTGTGATTGTTCGTGACTTCTGGAAAATTCAAAAATACCGACACGAATTGGAGCGGGCAAACCTGAAAAGCAACCGCCTTTTGAAAAGCCGCGAGCAACTGGTCTCGATGGTGAGCCACGATTTGCGCACGCCGCTAAGTTCCATCATCGGGTACTCCGAGTTGTTGGGCAAGCAGGAAATCACCGAAAAGAGCAAGAATTACCTCTCGCACATTAAATATTCATCGGAATATATTCAGAAATTGGTTGACGAACTGCTTGATTACTCGAAACTTGAAGCGGGGAAGGTCAGCGTTGAAAAAGTACCGCTAAATATTGCCGAGATTATCCGCGAGGTTACCGATAACGTGCGGTCTATTCATAAAGCCAAGCCCATCGCGCTACGTGTGGAGGCATCGGAAGTGGTGCAGCAAAGTAAGTTTTCAAATGATTCGTATCGCATTAAGCAGATTCTTTACAATTTGATTTCCAATGCGTTTAAGTTTACCGAAGCGGGTGAAATCTGCATAGAAAGTCACGCGAAAGCCATTTCGGACAAAATCTATGAGATTGTCATTGCGGTTACCGACTCGGGCATCGGCATCAAAAAGGAGCATCAAGCGCATATTTTTGATGAGTTTACTCAGGCAAGCCTTGATGTATCAAAACGTTACGGCGGGTCGGGCTTGGGCTTGCACATTTCGCAAAAGCTGGCGCACTTGCTCAAAGGTAACATTACACTTGTGAGTGAAGAAAATGTGGGGAGTACCTTCACGCTGACGTTTGTTGCCGAAAAAGTGTCGGAAGCGCCGAAAGTGAGCGCCCCGCAGGTTACTTCCGAAAAAGCGCCCGAGCAGATAACCATTCTCGCCATTGACGATGATGCCACAATTTTGGGGCTGATTGAAGAACTTTTACAGCAGAAAAACATCAAAGTTTTTCCGTTTAATAACGGAAAGGAGGCTTTCTCGAAAATGAATTCGTTGGAGTTTGATATGGTTATTACTGACATTCAGCTTCCGGAAATGAATGGTTTTCACTTTGTTACGCTTTTCAATGAGAAGTACAAAAACAACCCGATTCCGGTGTTGGCAATTACCGGCAGGAAGGATGTTCCTGAGAGTTTTTACACTCAAAACGGATTTTCAGGGATTTTGTCGAAACCTTTTTCGCCACATCAATTCTATCAGAAACTGAATACTTTTTTTCCGCGAATTGAAGTAAGCCCCGATGTTGTTGAGCCTCTCCCAACCGAAAGCACGGCATATCAGCCCGAGGTGTTGGAGCAATTTATGGGCGATGATAAAGAGGGAATCATCGCTTTGTATCAGAGTTTTATCAGTGAAACACAAGATAATATCGCTCGGCTAAAACTCTATGCCACCACCCGAAATAACGACGAGGTCAGAGCCATAGCCCATAAAATGCTCAGTATGTTCGGACAAATAAATGCCCGACGCGAGGTGGATGTTTTAAACCACCTGAATCATATTTCAACCGAAAGTGTTTTGGAAATCATTCTAAAAATTGAAGAACTGGAAGATTTGTTTGTGCAAGAGTGCAAACCTGCCATTGAAGCCTATTGCAAATTGTGAAAAAATAGGGTTTCAGTCAAAATTGGTACGGTTATTGCTTCATACTTTGAAATTTTAATTTGTTTTATTATGAAAAAAACGATTTTATTTTTCGCAGCGATGCTGGGGCTACTACTGTTTCCGTCCGACGGATACTCGCAGGTGAGTTTGGGGGTAAAAGCCGGAGCCAATTTGGGTAAACTTGACGGAATTGCCTATGATAAGCAATTTAAATTGGGCTACCAACTGGGCGGCTTTGTAAGCGTGAATCTGTCAGATGATTTTGCTTTGCAGGGCGAGGTTTTGTTTGACCAAACCAACACCACCTTCCGTGATTCGTATGCTTCGGTTTGGGATGATAAGTTTAATAAGGGCAAGAAACTGAACTACTTAAATCTGCCCGTGCTGTTGAAGTACAATCCCGACGGATTTATTTCATTGCTTGCCGGTCCGCAGTTTGGTATTTTAACCAACAGCAACGACAACTTGTGGCAAAACGGAGAAAAACTCTTTAAAAATCCGGACTTTTCATTCGTTGCCGGCGCAGAAGTAAATCTCGGAATCTTTTTCGTTTACGGGCGTTATGTTTGGGGCTTTGCCAACATTAGTGACTTTGGAGCCGAAGCAAAAACACAACAAATACAAATAGGAGTCGGTTTAAAATTTTAGTTTTGAAATGAAAAAACCTCGGAAAGAAAAACCTTTACCGAGGTTTTTTTTGTGATTTTCGGTCTTTATCTAATCTCGGTAAAAAACGAGCCATAAAAAAAATCTGCCCAAAGAAAGAAATTTTCCTTTGGACAGAAAAAAATAAAAAAACAAATTGTATAACCCTCAAATTTAAGTGTTAAAACTCCGCGTTTTGCGGTGTTCTGGGGAATGGAATTACGTCGCGGATGTTGGTCATTCCGGTAGTGAAAAGCACCAGGCGCTCAAATCCGAGTCCGAAACCGCTGTGTACCGCCGTTCCGAATTTGCGTAAATCCAAGTACCACCAAAGTTCTTTCTCGTCGATGCCCATCGCTTTGATTTTTTCAACCAGCACCTCGTAACGCTCCTCACGTTGCGACCCGCCGACGATTTCTCCAATGCCGGGGAAGAGAATGTCCATCGCACGAACGGTTTTTCCGTCTTCGTTCAATCGCATATAAAACGCTTTGATTTTCGCCGGATAATCGAACAAAATCACCGGACATTGGAAGTGTTTTTCCACCAAATAACGCTCGTGTTCGCTTTGTAAATCAGCCCCCCATTCGTCGATAAGGTACTGGAATTTTTTCTTTTTATTATGGTTTGAATTTTTCAGAATATCAATGGCTTCGGTGTAGCTCACGCGTTTGAAGTCGTTGTTGATGACGAACTCCAATTTCTCGATAAGCGACATTGAACTGCGTTGGTTTTGCGGTTTGGTTTTTTCTTCCTCCAAGAAGCGTTTGTTCAAAAAATCAATGTCTTCACGGCAACGTTCAAGCGTGTATTTCAGCACGTATTTGATGAAATCTTCTGCCAAATCCATATTTCCGTCAAGGTCAAGGAACGCCACTTCGGGTTCAATCATCCAAAACTCAGCCAAGTGACGTGAAGTGTTGGAATTTTCGGCACGGAACGTAGGTCCGAACGTATAAATTTTACCCAAAGCCATCGCAAAGGTTTCGCCTTCAAGCTGCCCCGAAACGGTCAAATTGGTTTCTCTTCCGAAGAAATCTTTTTTGAAATCGACTTTGCCTTCGTCGGTAAGTGGCGGATTTTTAGCATCTAAGGTTGTTACGCGGAACATTTCGCCGGCACCTTCGGCATCGCTTCCGGTGATGATAGGCGTGTTCACGTAGAAAAATCCGTTTTGTTGGAAGTAATCGTGAATGGCAAACGCCAATGCCGACCGCACCCGCATAATCGCCCCGAAAACATTGGTACGCACCCGCAGATGGGCATTTTCGCGCAAAAATTCAAACGAGTGTTTTTTGGGCTGAATCGGATATTCTTCCGGATTGGAATCACCCAAAACGTTCACTTCCGTTGCTTGAATTTCAATGGATTGCCCTTTTCCTTGGCTTTCCACAACAACGCCTTTCACTTCAAGGGCGGCTCCGGTGGTGATGCGTTTTAGTAGGGCTTCGTCCGTTTTCTCGAAATCCACAACGATTTGTACGTTTTCAATGGTTGAACCGTCGTTCAATGCAATGAAACGGTTGCTTCGGAAGGTACGAACCCAGCCTTTTAAGGTTACTTCTTGCGCTATTTTTCCTTTGTTTAATATTTCTTTTATGCTGATATACATATATTTGCGTTTTATTCTCTTCTGTCGAAAAATGAAATGTTTTGCAAAGATACTAATTTTTGTTGAAACGAAATCAGAAAAACACGTTTTGTTGTTCAATTTTATGCTTTTTACGCCGAAAATCAACCAAAATTTCGTTACCTTTGCGGGAAAATTTATTTTCGTTACTTATAAACAATTTAATATGCGTAAATTTACATTCTACCTATTGGCTTTGCCTTTCTTTTTTACTGTAAATGAAGCAAATGCACAGCTCTTCAAAAGTAAAAAGAAGAAAGCCCAAATGGAGGCGGAGGCAAAGAAAAAAGCCGAAGCCGCCAAACCCAAAGGCTTCGATGCCATCATTCCGAAATCGGCAAAAACCTCGCAGGGGCTTTTCACGCTCCATCAAGTGAATGACAAGTTTTTCTATCAAATCCCCGATTCGCTTTTAGGGAAAGAAATGTTGATGGTTACCCGCATTTCAAAAACGGCTTCGGGTATCGGGTTTGGCGGTGAAGAAGCTAACAATCAGGTAATTCGATGGGAGAAAAAAGATAAAAAAATCTTGGTGCGAATGGTGTCGCATCGTGTGATTGCCAGCGATAGCCTTCCGATTTACGAAGCCGTTATCAATTCGAACGTAGAACCGATTTTGGCAAGTTTCGACATCAAAACGCGTGGAAAAGACAGCATTTCTTCCGTTATCGAAATAAACGAACTTTTTGACAAAGACGTAAAACCCTTCGGATTGACAGAACGTTACCGCAAGCAGTTCAAAGTAGGCGGTATCGACCCGAAACGCAGTTTTATCGAACGCATCAAAACCTTCCCGAAAAATGTGGAAGTACGCAGTATCAAAACCTATTACGCTTCGGAGGCTCCCGCTCATACCAGTCGCATTGCCGGAATTATTACGCTTGAAATCAACAATTCAATGATTTTACTTCCTGAAAACCCGATGAAACGCCGTTATTTTGACGAACGCGTAGGCTGGTTCACTTCCCAACAAACCGACTATGGGCTTCCCGTTCAGAAAACAAAATCTGTTACGTACCTTGACCGTTGGCGGTTGGAAGTCAAAGATGAAGACATCGAAAAATTCAAACGAGGCGAATTGGTAGAGCCTAAAAAGCCCATCGTTTATTACGTGGATAGAGCCACACCCAAAGAGTGGATTCCGTACATAAAACAAGGCATTGAAGACTGGCAAAAAGCCTTCGAGGAAGCCGGATTTAAGAACGCCATCATTGCCAAAGACCCGCCCACCAAAGAGGAAGACCCCGATTGGGACCCGGATGATATGCGTTATTCGGTGGTGCGTTACTTGGCTTCCCCCATACCCAACGCCAACGGTCCGCACATCAGCGACCCCCGTACGGGCGAGATTCTCAATGCCAACATCAATTGGTATCATAATGTGATGACCCTGCTCCGCAATTGGTTTTTTGTGCAAACGGCGGCCATCAATCCTGATGCGCAAAAGCCTGAATTTAAGACGGAAATTATGGGGCGACTCATTCGTTTTGTGTCTTCGCACGAAGTGGGACATACCCTCGGATTACCGCACAATATGGGAAGTAGTAGCGCCTATCCTGTTGATTCACTGCGTTCTGCATCGTTCACAAAAAAACACGGAACTGCTCCTTCTATTATGGATTATGCCCGATTTAATTACATCGCTCAGCCCGAAGACAAAGGCGTGGCGTTGATGCCCGAAATCGGGATTTATGACAAATACTCCATCGCTTGGGGATACCGCCCGATTTTGGATAAATCCGCCGAAGAAGAAAAAGAAACTCTGAATCAGTGGATTTTAAAACATGCAGGCGACCCGCTTTATCGATTTGGACATCAGCAAGTTAATCACATTGTAGACCCCAGCTCGCAATCCGAAGATTTGGGCGATGATGCGATGAAAGCTAGTACTTACGGAATTGCCAACCTCAAACGCATCGTTCCGAATTTAATCAAATGGACGAGCAAAGAGGGCGAAACTTACAACGATTTGAAAGACCTTTACGCACAAGTTTTGGGGCAATATCGCCTGTATATCGGACACGTAGCTGCCAATGTCGGAGGGGTTTATGAGCATTACAAAACCACTGACCAAGCGGGCGAGGTGTATGTGTATGTTCCGAAAGAAATTCAAAAACGTGCGGTTCAATTCCTTAATAATGAAGTTTTTAAAACGCCATCTTGGCTTATCAATCCTTCGATTATCAAACGTATTGAATATGAGGGAACTTTGGAGCGAATCAAAAACACGCAATCGGCAGGGCTTAGTCATTTGTTGAATATTGCTCGATTACACCGAGTGGTTGAAAATGAGGCACTTCACGGAGAAAAAGCCTACAAAATTACCGAACTGATGAACGACATTCGCAAAGGCGTTTGGACGGAACTCACAACAGGTTCAAAAATAGACGCTTACCGCCGAAACTTGCAACGGGCTCACGTAGAGCTTTTAGGGAATATACTACTGGAAACCAAACCATTGCCTTCGGCTCCTGCCAGTCCGTATTACAAAGGAACGCGAGCCAATGCCCATACGTCGGACATCAAAGCCGCGGTTCGTGCCGAACTTTCGCAAATCCGTTCGATGGCACGCTCGGCAGCTTCGGCAGATGCAATGACCAAAAACCATTTGAAAGACATCGCCGCCCGTATCGATAAATTATTTGAAACGAAGTGATTTTCAGTTTTATGGCATTTTTAAAGTAAAATGTCATAAAATTGACGTAACGCAATTCTGTGAAAAAAGTTGCTGGTATCGTATTTTTGTAGAAAAAAAGTATGGACATCGAAATTTTATCCCAACAGATTAAAGAATTGAGAAAAATCAAATGCCTTTCACAGGAAGAATTGGCTACGCAATCGGGCGTGTCATTACGAACGGTGCAACGGGTAGAAAATGCTGAACGCACACCTTCGGCAGAAACGCTGAAACGGATTTTGGGCATTTTAGGAACGACATACGAGCAACTCAAAAAACAACAGCATAGCCGACCTTTGCGGACGCTCAAAGGTGTTCGGGAATTTGTACATATATTTGATAATAAATTGATAATCAGTAAATCGATTAAAGAAAAAGATGTATTACAAAATTATAAAACATCGGTGGCGAATTTGATGGAGGCATTCGGATTTTTTATGATTTTCATACTTTCATCGGTAATATTAACCATTGTGCTTTACTTTTTGGAAGCGAAAACCGTTGCTGCTTTGCTGTTGGTTTTTACCATATTATGGATAATAATGATTCAGTTTTTGATTCCGTTTTCGTGGGGAATTCCTTACATTGACCGTCAGCACATTGTGGAGACAAAAATGGAAAAAACAGGAGTGGGATACGCCAATTTTTTAATCGCTTACCGAGAAGGAAATCATATTAAAGAAAGGTGTATTGTGTTTAAAATGGAAGATTTAAAATACATTCTTGAAGGTTTACGAGCTGAAAAATTACTTGATGAAAAACCCATAAAGTTGAATTTTGATAACATCGTGCCTTTTCTTCTTATTCCTGTTATGGTGCTGTTAATGAATAAATTTTCCGTAGAACTTATTGCAATGGCTATCTATTGGATTATTTCGATGTCTTATGTTATGATACGAGTTATAATAAAATTTGTGTCGTATCAGAAAAAACACGCAAGGCAATCGTTATCAGTTTCTTATGTAAGATAAAAAACGATGAAAATTTTGTTTCATTTTACTGAAATTGTCGGTTTTGTATAAAATCGGCAATTTCTTTTTCTATTTTTTCTGTAAAAAGCCGTTTTTGTCGTTTCAATATAGTATCTTTGCCCACTAGAAAGATTACAACTGCGACCTTCGTAAGATGACGGACGCGCTTTTAAGCATAAGAATAACAAATAGAGAAATTTATGGAAAACAGAAAATATTCTGACCGCGAAAATTCAAATTCGCAACGCAACACCTACAAGAAAAAAGCGTATTCAACCGGTAATTACAAAAAAAAGGAATACGCCCCTTCTGAAAATTCGTATAACAAGCCGAAAACGAGCGGTTTTAGAAAAAATACCGATAATCGTTTTTCTTCCGAAAAAACGGAAACAAACACCTACAAAAAGCCGTACAACCCTAATTTCAAAGAGAATTCCGGAAAGAAAAAAACATACAATTCTAATTTCTCAAAAAGTAATAACTATAAAAAACCGTTTGTTAAAAAGAATTTCTACAATACGGACGAAACTCCGAAAGTGGAAGCTACTGAAATTCGTCTTAATAAATATATTGCCGATGCCGGAATTTGCTCGCGTCGGAATGCTGATATCTATATTGCTGCCGGAAATGTGGAAGTAAACGGCGAGGTGATGACCACTTTGGGGTATCGCGTAAAACCCGGCGATGTTGTGAAATTCGATGGAAAAGTGCTTTCTTCCGAAAAGAAAGAATACATTTTACTTAACAAACCAAAAGGATTTATCACCACCACCAGCGACGAAAAAGGACGAAAAACCGTGATGGATTTGGTTGCCAACGCCACGAATGCCCGCATTTTGCCCGTCGGACGTTTAGACCGCCCCACAACCGGATTATTGTTGTTTACAAACGATGGCGAGCTTGCCAAAAAACTCACTCACCCTACTCACGGCGTACGGAAAATTTATCACGTAGCTCTTGATAAAAAGTTGGAATACAGAGATTTTTTAAAAATTGAAGAAGGCATTGAATTGGAAGACGGCTTCATTCAGGTTGATGAAATCAGCTACGTGAACGACAAGCCTAAAAATGAAATCGGGATAAAAATTCACAGCGGACGAAACCGCATTGTGCGTCGCATTTTTGAGCATTTGGGCTACAATGTAGAAAAGTTAGACCGTGTTGTTTTTGCCGGACTCACTAAAAAAGACTTGCCACGTGGGCATTGGCGACGACTTACGCAACAAGAAATCATCAATTTGAAAAACATAAAATAACAGAAAAAACTGCTTTGATGGCAGTTTTTAGTTTATAAATACGTGTTCCAAATGTATTTTTCATAATAAGAAGGTAAGATTGAGTTTGTAAAAAAATAGAATTAAACTATCCGAACAGGCTTATTTTAAGCGAAACAAAAACAACTTTTCAGTAGATAATTTTGATAAAACACAAAAAAAACTTTTCAGATAGCTTATTTTTTAATTTAGAAGAATTTTGACTTAATACCAATTCCAATCAACGGAATTATGTATTGATAATCTTTGAATTTATTGTCAGGCAATTCGTGGGAATCAAAATAATAGCTCATTCCCAAACTAATAAAAGGTTGAACCTTACCGTTAGCTAATGAATTAAAATAACATTGAAGCCCTGCTTTCCCTCTAAAAAATACCCAATCGGGGTCGGATTTTGCTGAGGGACTCAAATCACATACACTCAAAATTACATCAGCCCGAAGCGAAAGAGCCTCGTTTGAGTACAGCAATACGTTTGCGTTGAAGCCCAAACCAACAGAAACTCCTTTATGTTTTATATTGAGATCATCGTTAAAAACCATATACGAAACCGGCAATACCGCTCCTATTCTGAATTTTTCAGAAAATTCATATCCCCCAATAAAATCCAGGTCAAGGGCGGTCATAACATTGGTGTTTTTACTAAAATTAGAACCAAAACCCACTTCTATGCTTTCATAAAACCCTTTTTGTGCCTTGATAGTCAATGAAAATAACACAAAACACCATAAAAATACCTTCTTCATAAAAATCTATTTCCTATTGAAACAATAAAACTAAAAAGAAAGCGATGTAAAAAGTATGACATATCAAAAAAGAATATTTTGCTCAGCCTTATGATCTATACTCACTTCATCTATAATAAATTAAACTCTAAACAAAAACATCATTCCTTTCGTTGGCGTTTCGCTTCAAAAATCAGAACGGCGGCAGCAACCGATACGTTCATCGAGTCAATAACGCCTTCCATCGGGATAATGATATTTTGATGTGAATGTTGTAGCCATTCTTGCGTAAGTCCCTCATCTTCCGTACCTACCACAATCGCCGAAGCCTCTTTAAAAGTCGCTTCCGTGTAGGGTTTTGAAGCGGAAAGTGCCGCGCAGTATATTTTTATGTTTTTTTCTTTCAGAAAAGAAATTATTTCGGAAGTCGTTCCCATTCCCACCGAATTGGTAAAAACGCAACCCACGCTTGAACGGATAATATTTGGGTTGTACAAATCCGTTTTAGGATTGGCAATCAAAACTGCATCAACGCCTGCCGCATCAGCCGTACGTAACAAAGCCCCGATATTGCCCGGTTTTTCGGGAGCTTCGGCAACTAAAACCAATGGATTTTCTGATTTAAAACTCACATTTTCAAGTAAGTGCGATTTTGATTGGGCAAGGGCAATAACCCCCTCGGTGGAAGAGCGATAAGAAAGTTTTTCGTAAACTTCTTTTGAAATTCGCACTGTTTCCACGTTTTGTTTGTAAGCTGAAAGTAAGTCGTTTGTCTTTTCTTCCGAAAAAATATCTTCCTGAAAAAGAAGCATTTCCAAAGTATAATTTCCTTGAATGGCAAGCCCGACTTCACGTATGCCTTCAATGAGAAAAACGCCCTCTTTTTTGCGGTTTCGAGATTTTTCACGCAACAACATCAATCGCTTAACAAGCGGATTTTGCACACTGGTAATTGCCTTCATCATCGATACGATTTCACCGCCTCCACAAAGGCTTTCGCATTTTCAACAGGAATATTGGGCAAAATTCCGTGACCTAAATTCACCACGTATCGGTCTTTGCCGAAATTGTCAATCATTTCGTGTACCATTTTTTTGATTTCCGAGGGTGGGGAAAGCAATCGCGAAGGGTCGAAATTTCCTTGTAGCGTGATTTTTCCTCCCGTGAGTTCGCGGGCTATTTGCGGCGTGCAAGTCCAATCCACACCCAACGCTGAGGCTTTGGATTTCGCCATTTCGGGCAGTGCGAACCAGCAGCCTTTCCCGAAGACAATCACCTTGGTAAGCGGAGCCAAGGCTTCCACAATTTGGTTGATGTATTTCCACGAAAACTCCTGATAATCAACAGGTGAAAGCACACCGCCCCAGCTGTCGAAAATCTGAACGGCATTAACGCCTACTTTTACTTTTTCTTTCAGATATAAAATGGTCGTGTCCGTGATTTTTTGCAACAATCGGTGTGCGGTTTGCGGGTCGGTAAAGCATAACTCCTTGGCAATGTTGAAGTCACGCGAACCTTTGCCTTCCACCGCATAACAGAAAATCGTCCACGGCGAACCTGCAAACCCGATAAGCGGAACGCGATTGGCAAGCATTTCTTTGGTAAGTTTGATGCCGTCCATTACGTAGCCCAGCGTTTCGTGAATGTCAGGAACTATCACATTTTCAACATCTTTGGTAGAACGAATCGGATTGGGAAGCCACGGCCCCACACCCGATTTCATTTCCACTTCGATGTTCATCGCCTGCGGAACTACCAATATGTCCGAAAATAAAATAGCCGCATCAGTCCCCACAATATCAATGGGTTGCACAGTAATTTCCGCTGCCAGTTCAGGCACTCGGCAGCGCGTAAAAAAGTCGTATTTGTCGCGTAAAGCTCTGAATTCGGGCAAATAACGCCCCGCCTGACGCATCATCCACACCGGCGGACGCTCAACCACCTCGCCATTTAAGGCTCTTAAAAATAAATCGTTTTTTAACATAAAGTTAGGCAATAGGCAATAGGCAGTAGGCAACAATAAACTATTGCCTAATCACTATTCCCTAAAACAATTAAATTCCGTTAATAACTGTAATTTTTAGCACAAAATTAAGAAATAGGCAACAGGATAAACTATTGCCTAATCACTATTCCCTATTCCCTAAAATATTAAATTCCGTTAATAATTGCGATAAAATCGTCTGCTTTGAGTGATGCTCCTCCGATAAGTCCGCCATCAACATCGGCTTTTGCGAAGATTTCTTTGGCGTTATCGGGTTTTACGCTTCCTCCGTAAAGAATTGATACACTGTTAGCTACGTCATTTCCGTATTTATCAGCAAGCGTTTTGCGGATAAAAGCGTGCATTTCTTGTGCCTGCTCGGGAGAAGCCGTTTCGCCCGTTCCGATTGCCCAAACGGGTTCGTAGGCCAAAACGATGTTTTTCCACGCATCGGCAGGCAAATGGAACAATCCATTTTTAATCTGATTTTCAACTACTTTGAAGTGATTGTTGGCTTTTCTGTCTGCCAATTCTTCTCCGATACAGAACACCATTCGGATATTGTGTTTCAAGGCCGTATCCGCTTTTTTGGCAAGCGATTCATCCGTTTCGTTGAAATAAGCACGACGCTCGGAATGCCCCAAAATAACGGTTTTCACGCCGATTGATTGCAACATTTCAGCCGAAATTTCGCCCGTATAAGCCCCATTTTCAGCAAAGTGCATATTTTGAGCAATCACTTCAACGGCGCTTCCTTTGGCGGCTTCCACTGCGGGGATAAGATTCACAAAAGTGGGAGCAACCATCACTTCGGCTTGCGTTTGTGGTAATTTTTTCAACAAATCGGAAATTAATTCCGTTGATTTTTTCAGGTCATTGTTCATTTTCCAATTTCCTGCAACAATTTTTTTTCTCATATAATGATTATTATTTTGATTTGACGTTTTCCGAAGCCACAAAGATACGTTTTTTATAAAAGCGAAATGCTAAAAAAATCAAAATATTTTTTTACTTTCTTTAACAATTTATAAACGATTGTATTTCAGTGATAAGTATGAATTATGTTATATTTATAACGAAAAAAATTAGAACGGAATTAAAAAAATTAGTATTATTGACCACTGAAATTGTTAATGTAAACTAAAATGAGAAACAAAGTTTATTATATTTTACTTTTTTTATCGGTTTATTTGGCGGGCGTAAAGGCACAAAACAAACCGATTTCTTTGGAAGACATCTGGGCGAGCGGAACTTTTTATCCGGAGCGAATGACACACCTCTCGGCGATGAAAAACACCAACCGATATACAGTAGTGGAGGCATCGGGGAAGCAAATCGGGGTGTATGATTTTGCTACTTTGCAAAAAATTAAAACACTTTTTGACGCAAATCAATTCCCCGAAGTGGCGCAAATTCACAGCTATACGTTTGACAAAACAGAAAACCAAATTTTAATTGCCACACGAAGCGAATCGATTTACAGAAGGTCATTTTTAGCCGATTATTTCGTGTATAACATTACAACCAATCAGCTGCGAAAAGTTAGCAACAAAAAAATACAAGAACCCGTCTTCTCGCCTGACGGAAAACGAATTGCATTTGGTTATCAGAACAATCTGTATATTTATTCGCTGGAAGATGGCAATGAAATTCAGATTACTTCTGACGGAAAACGCAATGAAATCATTAACGGAATCACCGATTGGGTTTACGAAGAGGAATTTAGTTTTGTGCGTGCCTTCGATTGGAATGCCGACGGAACAAAACTCGCTTTCTTGCGGTTCAACGAAAAAGACGTCCCTGAATTTTCAATGGATATTTACGCAAATGAATTGTATCCGCAGCAGCAGGTGTTTAAATATCCTAAGGCGGGCGAAAAAAATGCCGAGGTTTCCCTTCATTTGTATGACGTGGCTTTAAATCAGCAGCGTGAAATAGGTATCGGTGCATACTATATTCCTCGCCTTCAATGGACTAACGATGCCAACTTCCTTAGTGTGCAAACCCTCAACCGACATCAAAATGATTTTAACTTGATTTTGGTCGATGCCCGAAATTTTTCGTTTAAATCCGTTTTAAATGAAAAAAGCAACACTTATGTGGATGTTTCCGATAATCTTAGGTTCCTCAGTGACAACAGTTTTCTATTTACTTCTGAAAAGGACGGATTTAATCACATCTATCATTATGATAAAAACTGCAAATTAAAGAAACAAATCACGCAGGGCAAGTGGGAAGTAACCCAATTTTACGGACACGACCCCCGAAGCGGACGCATTTTCTATCAATCTACCGAAAACGGCTCAATCAATCGGGGCGTTTACAGCATTTTGCTCAGCGGCAAGAACAAAAAACAGCTTTCCGTTAATGTGGGAACCAATAACGCTACGTTCAGTCCGGATTACACTTTATATATTAATCAATTTTCGAGCGTAAACAAACCGCCTCACTATACGCTGAACGAAAGCAGCAGCGGAAAAGAAGTAAAAGACATTGTAAATAATTCGGCTTACATCAAACGTATTTCCGCTTACGATATTCCTAAAAAAGAATTTCTGGAACTCAGTATAAATGGCGAAAAATTAAACACTTACCTGATAAAACCGACTGATTTTGACCCGAAGAAACAATATCCGCTGTTGATGTATCAATATTCAGGACCGGGTTCACAAGAAGTTAAGAATGCGTGGCTTAACAGTAATGATTTCTGGCATATGCACTTGGTGCAACAAGGCTATATCGTGGCTTGTGTGGACGGTCGCGGAACGGGTTACAAAGGCAACGACTTCAAAAAATGTACTTACAAGGAATTGGGAAAATACGAAGTACAAGACCAAATCGATACAGCCAAATTGTTGGCTTCTTATCCGTATATTGATGCAAATCGCGTCGGGATTTGGGGTTGGAGCTTTGGCGGATTTATGTCCTCCAACTGTATTTTTCAAGCCGGCGACATTTTTAAAACAGCCATCGCGGTAGCTCCGGTAACTTCGTGGCGATTTTACGACACCATTTACACGGAACGCTTTATGCAAACCCCGCAAGAAAACCCGTCGGGCTATGACAATAATTCGCCTATCACACACGCTAAAAAACTGAAAGGAAACTATTTACTCATTCACGGAACAGCCGATGACAACGTGCACGTTCAAAACGCTATGGTGCTGATTAACCAACTCGTTCATCTAAACAAACGTTTTGACTGGCTGATATATCCGGATAAAGACCACGGTATTTACGGTGGTTACACAAGATTGCAACTTTATCAAAAGATGACGGATTATCTGTTGGAAAAGCTTTAAAAAATTATCAATATTTTGAAGCAATACAACGTAATTAACGTAGGGGCGTATTGTATACGCCCTAAACACCGATGAAATACTTTAGCGGACGTATGCAATACGCCCCTACCAGTGTGGAGATTATAAAAAAAAACAGAAAAATAAGATGCAAATAAAAAAATATTCATTTTTTCTTGCGTAAAACAATATTTTTTTTATACCTTTGGAAAAAATTTAGAGTACAACCAAAATCAACCGATTGCAGTGTATGTACTTTTTTAAGTTCTGTAATGTAATTTTATGATTTTAGCTAAAATCAGCAAGTGTATTTTTATAAAATTACGAATTAAACAAATTACGTACGATGCAATTGTTTTAAAATAATAAAATAAACCCATTGCACTTGACGAAATAAATTTAAATTAACAAATCAAGCTGATTGCAGTAAATGAAATAAGTTTATTTTTAGATTTTAAATTTACTTCACAAGATGAAATAATTTTAAAGTTATAATATAAACAGAATTCACTTGATGTTATTGGTTAAATTTAGTAAAACAAACTAATTACATTGAGCGAAACAATTAAAATAGGGAAACAAATATTAAACAAACTATAAGTAATTAATTTCTAAACTAAAAACATATAAAATATGAGATTAAATTACAGAAAATTATCAACAAAGGATTTAGCAGCCCTTGCCGAACGAATTATTGAGGCTGTAAAGAAATCAGACATTAACGAAGCGAAAAGACATTTGTTTATGACTAAATTAGAAGCTTCGTATGAAAAGTATTACCCTTCGGTATCTAAACAAGCATTCAGCGGAAAGGGAAAAACTGTGGCGCAAGCTAATAAAGAACGCGACAAAGCTTTTTCTGATATGAAGGTGTTTTTATCAGGTTACACGCGTGTTTCATCTGTTCCGAACTATAATGATGCTGTTGCGCTCTACGAGCAGTTTAAATTGTTTGGTTTGAAACAAGATCAGCTTTCGTATGCTGAACAAACCATCCAGTTAGGGAAACTCATTGAAGCACTTTCGTCCGCTGAGAACCAAGAGTACATAAAAAACTTGGCGCTTGAAACTGCTTTTGAAACAATGAAGGTAAAACACGAAGAGTTTAAGATGCATTTCAACCAGCAAGCGCAAGCCAATGCTGAACTTCGTGAAAAAACCTCCGCAACAAAGCAACGCAAGGAATTGGAGCGTGATTTACGTCGCTTTTTAGACCTTGTCACGCTGATGTTTGATGCAGATGCGTGGGTTTCTTTGTACAACAACCTGAATGAATTTGTAAAAGCTGCCAAAGGTTAAAGAATATGTATCGTGTTTGATAGAAAAAAGCTGTTTTATATTTAAAAATTTACTATTTTAAAATGTTTACCTGATAACTTTGACAAAGTTTAAAACTTTGTCAAAGTTCAGCGGGTAAAATGCTTTGAAAAACAGCTGATAACTAAATAACTAATAAATATTACATACTATGACAGATAACAGAAAACATCCCAAGGGGTTATTTTATCTCTTTTTCACGGAAATGTGGGAGCGATTCGGGTATTATTTAATGCTCGGAATCTTTGTATTGTATATGATTGACCCCAAATTAACGGGGGGGTTGGAAATTGACGATAAAAATGCGTATGATATTTTCGGAACGTTCATTGCACTTACGTACTTAACACCCTTTTTAGGCGGATTTTTAGCCGATAGGATTTTAGGATATGTCAAAGCAATTTATATCGGTGGTGCATTGATGGGGCTCGGATACATAGGGTTAGGAGTTTTTAAGGAACTTCCGTTGTTTTATGCCTCAATGGGTTTAATTATCATAGGAAATGGGTTTTTCAAGCCGAGTATATCTACCCTACTGGGGAATTTATATTCGGAAGAGCCTTATCGTGATAACAAAGATGCCGGATACAATATCTTTTATATGGGAATAAACATTGGCGCTTTTGTATGCAATATCATTGCTGCCTTTATGCGTAACAAATTCGGGTGGAGTGAAGCATTCATAACCGCAGGTATCGGAATGTTTTTAGGATTGTTTATCTTTACGATGGGGCGTAAGCACATTTTGCACGCAAATGTTTTAAAACCCGTACAGCAAGGCGATACAACCATAACTTCGGTTCTTGTGAAGGTATTTTTACCTGCTGTTGTTATGGGGGCAATTGGTTGGGTGATTGAAGGCAATATTTTTGGAAGCGATAGCACTGATGCCTTTATATTTGCTTGTGTTCCGGTGATTTTCTTTTACGTTTCGCTCTATGTGCGGGCAAGTTCAACCGACAAAAGACCTATCGGGGCATTGTTGGCTATTTTCGCCGTGAGTTTGATGTTCTGGGCGGTATTTAAACAAAATGGCACGGTGCTAACCACTTGGGCGAAGTACTATACCGACCGAAGCGTGCCTGCATCGATTGAAAAACCGATGGAAAGTATTTACCTCGTGGAAGTAAAGGATTATCAGGACAAGGAAACAACGCTTTATGATTCGGAATACAGAATAATGAAGGACGAAGCAGGCAAACCACAGAAGGAAATAGGTAAAGACATCTATTTTAGAAATATTCCGCAGGAGCAAAAGGCTATGTTGGAGGCAAATCCAACCGAAAAAGTGTTTTTATACAATCCGGAATTGTTCCAATCAATTAATCCGTTTTGGGTAATTGTTTTAACACCGCTTGTAGTAGGCTTTTTTATGTTCTTACGCAGGAAAGATAAGGAGCCGACAACTCCCGCGAAGATTGTATTGGGTATGTTTATCTCCGCTTTAAGCTGTTTGGTGATGGTAGCAGCTGTATATGCTTCGGATAACGGAATGGTCAAGGCTTCGGCATTATGGTTGGTGGCTGCTTACGGTGTTATCACGGTGGGGGAACTTTGTTTGTCGCCAATGGGATTGTCTCTCGTATCGAAGTTATCGCCTCCACGCATTACGGCACTGATGATGGGCGGTTTTTTCCTTTCCACGGCGATAGGCAACAAACTCTCGGGCGTGCTTGCGGGTATGTGGTACGGATATGAGCATAAATCGTACTTCTTTTGGGTGAATTGTGGTCTGTTGTTAGTAGCAACGCTGATAGGTTTAGCCATTTTGAAGTCGCTCAACCGAGCTTTAAAAGAAAAAGGCGTAAAATAGTAGTTTTTATAGGTGATTTTTATGGGGTTTTTATTTTAGTATCACGAAAATATACAAAATCTGTTTAAAATCTATTTACCCATAGTAAATAGTGCTTTGATTTTTGATAATTCATATGCTGAACCTTGTCTTCTTGCTGAAAGTAGTGAAGGGAAATTAAAAGTAAATGATATTGATAAATTCAATAATTTAAAATTGTATAATGATGAATGAGCAAAACACCCATTTTCAGGAAATGAAAACCAAAATTCAAAAGGGATTGGAACTTGCTTACGTACGTTTGTTAAAAGAAAAAATTAAAAATAACGGTAAGCTCGTTGTGATGCGTGATGATAAGGTTGTCATACTTAAAACTCCTGAAATAAAACAATTATTACACGACAAAAGGAATTCAATTCAAAAATAAATTAAATTAATACTAAGTACTATATGTTAAATCCAGATTACAAATTAATGTTAATAGCGTGGCTTGGAGTCGCGTTGTGGGTCGGGTTTGTTATTTTCTCGAACCGTAAAATACATCCCAAAGCTCTTTTTACACTTTTTATGGTGGAACTGTGGGAACGTTTCAGTTACTACGGTATGCGGGCGTTACTTATATTGTATATGACCGCCAATTTGGTTGATGGGGGCTTCCAGTTTGATGATGCCAAGGCTTTTGGAATTTACGGAGCCTACGGTGCATTAGTTTACTTAACGCCAATACTTGGCGGATACTTCGCCGATAAGTTAATCGGGTTTAGAAAGGCCATTGTTATCGGTGCTATACTAATGGCAGCGGGGCAATTTACTTTATTTATGAACAATCAAACTACTTTCTTCATCGGATTGGCTTTATTGGTTGTCGGAAATGGTTTTTTCAAACCGAATATCTCTTCAATGATTGGTCGTTTTTATGCCGACGGCGACAAACGACGTGACGGGGCGTTCACTTTATTCTATATGGGGATAAATATGGGTGCATTCTTGGCTCCTTTAACCTGTGGCGCTATTGGGGAGAATGAAGGTTGGCAATATGGATTCTTAGCAGCCGGTGTAGGGATGTTACTGGGCTACATTATATTCTTCTTTGCCAGTAAAACAACTATTTTTGAGAATGTGGGATTAACCCCCGATGAAAAACCGGTTAAAAATGTGGTTAGCGGCGTGCCTAACAGCGTGCTTCCGTATGCAGCCATCGTTGCCTTAGTGATTATTTCGTGGATTTTAATTCAATATAACGATGTTGTGGATTATATGTTGGGCGGTTTGGCTGTTATCATCATCGGATATTTATTATTCCAAGCCGGTAAAATGGAATTGGTTGCCAAACAACGTATTTGGGTGGTTGTAATCCTTTTGTTGTTCACCACGATATTCTGGACGTTCTTTGAGTTGGCTGGTTCGGCACTGAATCTATTCACTGCACGCAACGTTGATAAAACAATCTTCGGGGTTGGAATAAAAACAACTTTCTTTCAATCATTTAACCCGTTGTTTATAATGCTTTTCGCGCCTGTTTTTTCTTGGATATGGATAAAGTTATCAAATCTCAACAAAGAGCCGGCTGCTCCGTACAAGTTTGGAACAGGTTTGCTTTTGCTAGGGCTTGGTTTCTTGGTGCTTAAATTCGGCGGCGGCTATGCAAAATTAGGAATGGTGCCTGCTTTATTTATGGTTTTCTTGTATTTATTACATACGCTTGGGGAATTAACGCTTTCACCCGTAGGTTTGTCATTAGTAACCAAACTTTCACCAAAACATATGGTGGCTTTTATGATGGGAATCTGGTTTTTATCCTCTTCCATCGCGCATCAAGGCGGAAAACATATCTCAAAACTCACTACGGTGAACGAAAAGACAATTGTAGAGAGCGATGCATTCCAAAATTCGGATATTGATAGTGATTTGAAGGCTGTTTTATCTGAAAACGAATTTAAAACAATGCTTGAAGGTCAATCTGTGGAAACTGTTTTAGTGTCAGACAATTTTATTAACGAGATTAATAAGAAAAATCCTCAGAAACAATATGCCAAGTCGGTAGTTACGATAAAAGAGGCGTTGGATGAAGCTGAAAGTTACAGCGGAATCAAAAAGCAGAAGATGATTAAGTCTGCCACGCAAGAATTTCTTTCTTTCAAAGGAAGCGAGGTTAATACGGAAGTGGCTACATTTGCCGACTATGAGAATTTAGTTGAAAAATCGGCAAGTGTATCTGTTGCAAACGTAATTAAAGGAGAATCACTCAATAAGGGATTGTCTGTCTTCACGATGTTAGGTTTTATTGCCATTGGTTGCGGGATTGTTTTGTTCCTAATGGGTCCATTCATCACCCGTTGGATGCACGGCGTGAAGTAATTTTAATTCTTTTACATATAATAAATCGCCCCGCAAGAATTTTCTTGCGGGGCGATTTATTTTTTGTTTAATTGCAAATGATTTTTTGATATTAATCCTTCTTATTATAAATCACTTAAAAGTAGTTTTTAAACAACATTGTATAGATTAAAGGAAAAACGCCGGTTGATAAACATTTGAATTGGTTAAACTATTAGCTTCCACCACTTTTTGTGTTAATCAACCGGCGTTTTATGTATTTTCAATTAGCGTTTTTGTTGCGCCTTGCGTTGTGCTTCGGCTTGTTCCATCATTTCACGCATTTTTCGCTGAAAATTACTCTCTTTTTTAGGTTTTTTCTTGTTTTCCTCAATCTGTGCGTGGATTTTTTTCTCGTCAATAATCCAATGCTTGATAGCCAACATAATAAAGATAGTCAGTAAGTTTGATACGAAATAATATAAACTCAGTCCGCTGGCATAATTGTTAAAGAAGAACAACATCATTATGGGCGAGAGGTAAATCAAAAACTTCATATTGGGCATTCCCGGTTGCTGCTGCTGCATCGTTTGTGACATTGTCATTAGTGAATAAATCAAAATCGCTACCGATGCCAAGAACGGAAACAAACTAAAATGACTGCCGTAAAACGGAATCGAGAACGGAAGTTCAAAAACCGCATCGTACGATGAAAGGTCGTCTGCCCAAAGGAAGGCTTTTTGTCGCAAACCGAATTCCGTCGGGAAGAAATTAAATAACGCCAAGAAAACGGGTAATTGTAACAGCGCTGGAACACAACCACTTAGCGGACTTACGCCGGCTTTGCGGTACAGCTCCATTGTTTCTTGCTGGCGTTTCATTGGTTCTTTGTATTTTTCGTTAATTTCGTTGATTTCGGGGCGTAAAACTTTCATTTTTGCCTGTGAAATGTACGATTTGTAAACCATCGGCGAAAGCAACACCCGAACGATGATAGTCATCAAGATGATACACAGCCCGATAGAGAAATAACTCGACAGAAAATCAAACAACGGAATAAACAACCATTTGTTCAACCAGCCGAATATGCCCCAACCCAGCGGAATTAAATCCGTTAAATTATATTGTTCGTATTTTTTAAGAACTTGATAATCACTTGGTCCGAAATATAAATGTAACGATTCGTTAATGTCGCCACCTTTCGCCGCAATCGGGATTTGAGCTAAATATTCTTTGGTGAATTTCACTTCTTTTCCTTCGTCTTTCACCAAATTTTTGGAAGTGAATTTTCCGTTTTCAAAAGGTTTGTCCGAAATCAAAATAGAAGAAAACAAATGTTGCTTGAAAGCCACCCATTTCACGTTGGTATTTTCTTCATCATCATCGCCTCCTTCGCTCATTCGGTTTACCTTATCGCCCTCATACATAGCGGTTAATTGCGTATATCGATTTTCGTACGTAACACTTTTTTCCATTCGGCGGGCTTTGAGTCCCCAATCCAACGTAATTGATTTTGAGGTATCAAGCACGTTTGAAAATCCTTGCGAACGCACTACAAAATCAAGCATATAGCCTTCGGAAGGAAGCGTGTAAACATATTCTAAATACTGATTTTCAGAAGTTTTGAGTTTCATTGAAACCATTTTATTTCCGCCATTTTCTGAAACTGACGGCTGAAAATATAAATCTTTCGTATTCAGATTTTGATTTTGTGAAGTGGTGAAATTCAACGAAAAAGAAGCGTTTTGGTCTTTAATCAAAAATAACGATTTTTTGTCGTAGGTTTTGAATTCTTTTAGGAAAACTTCTTGAATTTTTCCTCCTTTATTGCTGATTGTCAGCTTAATGTCTTTGTTTTCCAAAACGGTAACTTCGTCTTTGGCAGAAGGCAAACTCGCCGAATAGGCAAACGCACCTAACGATGATTTATAATTTGCCAACGCCACCGAGTCAGTCGGAATGTTTTGAAAAGTAGTTGTATTTTGCGTTGCGATGGTTGTATTTTGTTTCGCTTTTTCAGCTTCAACGCGTTCTCTTTCAGCTTTTTGCTTTGCCAGTTCTTCGGGTGTTGGTTGGTTGTTGTACATCACCCACATCAGTAGCCCAAAAATAAGGACAAATCCCAAAATGGTTTTAAAGTCTATTTTTTTTTCTTCCATTTATCTTGTTGAATTTATTTTGTATTTATTAATTAAATGGTGTATTTCTGAAAAAACAGAAAATCGCATTATTTTTTACCTAATTTGTGCTTCAAAGCTGCCTTCACGAATGCCACAAAAAGCGGGTGCGGATTGGCAACCGTACTTTTGTATTCAGGGTGATATTGCACGCCTACAAACCAAGGATGTTCTTGAATTTCAATCACTTCCACTAAATTGGTTTCCGGATTTACGCCCGTGCATCGCAAGCCGGCTTTTTCCAGAATCTCTTTAAAATCGTTGTTAAACTCGTAACGATGACGATGACGTTCCGAAATCTGTTCTGTTTCGTAAGCGCTGTATATATTACTGTTTTTTAGCAATTTACAATCCCAAGCTCCTAAACGCATCGTTCCGCCTTTGTGCGTGATGTTTTTCTGATTTTCCATCAAGCTGATAACGGGAAATTCCGTATCTTGATTCATTTCTGTGGAATTGGCATTCAGCAAGTTAGCTTTATTTCTGGCAAATTCAATAACCGCCATTTGCATTCCTAAACAAATCCCTAAAAACGGAATTTTATTTTCTCGTACAAAACGAATCGCTTCGATTTTGCCTTCAATTCCCCGATTTCCGAAGCCCGGAGCTACCAAAACGCCGTCCAAATGACCTAATTTTCCTTTGATATTTTCTTTGTCAAGATGCTCAGAATGAATACTTTCCACTTCCACTTTTACCTCGTTTTCCGCCCCTGCGTGAATGAACGCTTCCAAAATGGATTTGTACGAATCTTGCAATTCCACGTATTTGCCCACCAATCCGATTTTTACGCGATTTTTCGGGTTTTTATGTCGTTGCAAAAAGGCGTTCCATTGCGTTAAATCGGGTTCTTTTTTGTCCGGAAGAGCCAATTTTTTCAGCGCCACTCTGTCCAAACCTTCCAAAAGCATCATATTCGGTACGTCGTAAATCGTTGAAGCATCGATAGATTGAATGACAGCTTCGCGTTTTACGTTACAGAAAAGTGCCAATTTGTAACGCAAGTCGTCTGAAAGCTCGTGTTCGGTGCGGCAAACCAAAACATCGGCTTTTATTCCACTCTCCATCAAGGTTTTAACACTGTGTTGAGTTGGTTTGGTTTTGAGTTCACCGGCAGCTGCCAAAAACGGAACCAAAGTCAAATGCACCACCATTGCGTTATTTTCGCCCAAATCCCACAACAACTGACGAACCGATTCGATGTATGGAAGCGATTCAATGTCGCCCACCGTTCCGCCTATTTCCGTGATAACAATGTCATAATCACCGGTTTGCCCCAAAATTTGCATTCGCTGTTTGATTTCATTAGTGATGTGCGGAACCACTTGCACGGTTTTTCCTAAAAACTCGCCACGACGTTCTTTTTCGATGACACTCTGATAGATACGCCCTGTGGTTACGTTGTTCGCCTGCGAAGTATGCACGTTTAAAAAACGCTCGTAATGCCCCAAATCAAGGTCGGTTTCGGCACCGTCTTCGGTTACAAAACATTCGCCGTGTTCGTACGGATTGAGCGTACCGGGATCAACGTTAATGTACGGGTCAAACTTCTGAATTGTAACACGATAGCCTCGGGCTTGCAAGAGTTTGGCAAGGGAAGCCGCAATGATTCCTTTTCCTAATGAAGACGACACGCCGCCCGTTACGAAAATATATTTGGTTGTAGCCATTTTATGATGATGTTGTTTTGATTTTCAACTTGCAAAAGTAGAAATTTTAATTGAAAGCACCAAAGAAAAGAAGTAAAGATACGCAGAAGTTGCTTATCATTCAGTTGTTTGCCTTTTTTAAGCGGAAATTTTTACAAATCAACTAAGTGGAACGAACACTTGAAACATCATTTTTGGAGAAAATGTTCAATAGTTAATTAATTATGGTAAGAAGTTTTTATATAAAAGTGCAAACTTAAAAGTGTTTACTAATAATAATTCTTAGTTAAAACCTTTTATAGTTTGCTTAGTTTTTTAGTAATATATTATAATTATTTCCTAAAAATAGTAAATCAAATTAGTTTTCTTATTAAAATAATTTCTTTTTTAAGTAATCTATCTTCTTAAAAATAGACTGCTGACAGAATAATAAATACTACTTTAAACTAAAATATTATCAAATAATTATAAATACTTACTTTTTTAAAATCCTAATACAATTTTTGCAATTGAAAAGTAAATCAGAATTCCTAATACATCATTACTTGTAGTGATAAATGGACCTGTGGCAACCGCCGGGTCAACACCTCGTTTATGTAAAAAAATAGGAATGAATGTTCCGATAACTGCGGCATTGATAATCACGGTAACTAAGGCTATTGCTACAGTCAGGCTGATTAAATAACTGGTTTGGAAGGCAAAATGACTAACAAGAATCACTACACCGGCAATAGCAAGTCCGTTTATTAAACCCAAAAGGAATTCTTTGAACAACCGGCTCCATATTTCTCCATCGATGGAATCATTAGCAAGTCCTTGAACCACAATGGCTGATGACTGCACCCCAACGTTTCCTGCTGTTGCTTGAATGAGTGGTATGAATATCAAAAGCACCGGAAATCGTTCCATAGCACCTTGAAATCCATTAATAATACTTGCTGCTCCCAATCCGCCGAACATTCCGATAAGTAACCACGGCAGTCGTGCTTTCGTTAGCTTCCATATACTGTCATCGGCTTCTACATCATTGGTAATACCGGCTGCTAATTGGTAATCTTTCTCTGCTTCTTCCTTAATAACGTCCACTATGTCATCAATAGTAATTCGTCCGACTAACCGTTTCATCTCATCGACTACCGGAATCGCCTCTAAGTCATATTTTGCCATTATTCGGGCTACATCTTCCGCTGTATCGTTTACATAAACGTAATCTACCTTTGGTATATAGATGTCTTTGATATTTGAACGCGTTGATGTTGTTAGTAAATCTTTCAGTGATAAACGCCCTTTTAATACATCATTATCATCAACAACGTAAATAGAATGTACACGCTTCACAAATTCAGCTTGTTCGCGCATTTCCTTTACGCATTTTAATACATTCCAATTCTCATTGACCCGTACCAATTCTTTTGCCATCAATCCCCCTGCCGTATCGTCATCATACCGAAGTAAATCAACGATATCCTTAGCGTGCTCGACGTCTTCGATATATGAAATGACCTCTGTCTTCCGTTTTTCAGGAAGTTCTGAGATAATATCTACTGCATCGTCCGTGTCAAGCTCTATTAACTCATCGGCAATCTCTTTTGCGGACATATTTTCAAGGATTTTGTCCCTGAAATCTTCATCTAACTCCGTAATAACGTCTGATGTCTTTTCCGTATCGAGCAGTCGGATAATATAAATCGCCTCTTTGATATGCAATTCGTGTATAATCTCTGCAATATCAGCGTAGTGCATATCATTTAAAAGCGACTCCAATTCCTTGTTTCGCTCCTCATTGATTAATAATTTAATCTGCTCGATAAGTTCATCTGTGAGTTTAAATGTTGCCATACGGTCTGTTAGTTTAATTGAATGGTTTTAATAGTATATCTATTTCTATTCCTATTTTAAAGAATAATAGAAAGCATTAATATGCTGATTTTTATTATTTATATGCTAATAAAAATCTATTTTATTATATTTATTTCTTCTGAAAGGAAGATTTATAAAGTGTTATGACTACTTTTTTACACTTTGCTTTGAACACGTGCAAGTAACTTTGAAATCGTGTACTCTGACTTTTTATAACTGTCTTTGTAAATTATTTTACCGGCATCTGCAATTTCACTTATATACTTATAAAGGTTTTTATAAATGGGTTTTCGCTCATTACTCATCTTTTTTACTTCATTCGTATATTTGTTTTGTTCTGTATTAAGTCCTTCAATAGCAGTAACAAGCGGTGGTATTTTATCTAAAAAGTTTTCAGGCATATCAACCAACGATTCTTGAATGCTAATGAAGTACGGAAGTATATCACGCAATGATTTTATAGCACCTTCTATATTCTTTGTCTTCAGATAGGTAATTGTTTCTTGTAATTTAGGTGCATCAACTGATGCTCGTTGTGCATATTTTTTCAAAAATACAAGAATATCACTTAATTCTTTTGCTTTTTCGTGCAGATTTTTTGTTGTTTGCTTTCGTTTTACAACCAATTCTGTTGGTGCAACCGAATTTTTAGCTACTTCAATTGCTTGTTTAAAGGTTTCTAAATATGATTCATTCATTGTTTTGAATGTTTTGGAAAAATCGGCTAAATCTCTCTCAAAACTAACAGCAATAAAGTCAGCTACTGCCGTATAATGTTCTTGTTTGAAGTTCATTTTTTTTACCATAATTACGTATTTTTAGGGTTGTTACTAATTTTATTTTATTCTTGAAAAATTTTCACGCGGTAAAAGTACGTAATAAAATAATACAAAGCAAATTTTTCTTCAAAAATTTTATTTTTTGAAGAAAAAGTGTAGATTATTTTTCAGTTGAAATTTTTTAATAAAAAGAAAGAAGTGCTGAATATAAATAGATATTCAGCACTTCTTATAATTTTGCTCTAAAAGAAAAAATATAAAGGATTTTATTAAATTAGGTGTATTTTTTTAAATAGTTACTATTCCTTTTTTGGTAATACGAATATATTTTTAAGAAATTAATTGTATTTTTTCGATACTGCCAATGGATTTTTATTTATTTTAATGTCTTTTTTGTGTAATACCACATCTTTTTTATTTATTTCTGATGGATTATCGTTTGATAAAGTGTCTTTTTTGCTTGGTTTGTATGTGTTTTTGCTTAGTAAAATGTCTTTTTTGAGTATTTCTATTCACTTATCATCTGGGTGATATGGATAAAATCTTGCCACGATAGTTGTTCAGGACGCTTGTCAAAGATTTTATGCTGTTTTGTTTCTTCGTTAGTCAAGTATTGTTTCAAGCTGTTACGAAGCGTTTTTCTTCTTTGATTAAATGCAGTTTTTACAACGGAAAAAAACTTTTTTTCATCGCAGTCAAGGCGGTAATTTTCTTTTCTTTGCAGTCGTAACACGCCACTTTTTACTTTTGGCGGCGGATTAAACACGTTTTCTGACACGGTGAACAGGTATTCTGCTTCATAAAAGGCTTGTGTCAGCACAGAAAGGATGCCGTATGTTTTGGTTCCGGGTTTTTCACAGATGCGTTCGGCTACTTCTTTTTGAAACATACCGCTAAATTCGGGAATATAATCGCGTAATTCTAAGGTTCTGAATACGATTTGCGAAGAAATATTGTACGGAAAGTTACCAATCACGGCGAAAGGCTCACTTTGGAAGTATGACAGAATGTCGAACTTTAAAAAATCACCGCTAATGATTCGGTTTTGCAAACTCGGGAAGTTTTTTTGCAAATACCCAACCGATTCTTTATCAATTTCAATGACGTGCGTTTCAGTTTCTTTTCGTAACAGAAATTGAGTGAGTACGCCCATTCCGGGACCGATTTCTAACACCTTACTATATCCGGAAAGTGAGAGGGTCTCGGCTATTTTTTGAGCAATATTAAGGTCTTTTAAGAAATGTTGCCCCAGATATTTTTTAGCTTTTACGGTTTCCATAGCGGTTTGTTATTTTTATGATGTGGTTTTATATTTATTTTATTGAGTTCGATTTATTTTAGCGAAACTTCTTTCAGTTGTGTGCCAAATGTAAGTACTTTGTCTCCAAATAACTGAAAACACCTGCTTTGTACCCGCGGAATATCCTCTTGTGTAAAGCTAAGAAGCTGCTGTGGCGATTCCGTTTGGTGGTGTATGGCGTATGTAGGCTCGGGTTGAGTGGTTAGAACTTTAAAAACCCTTACCTGACTGACCAGTTTTGAAGTTTTAAGGCTTGGGAGATATTCTTTTTCAAACCATTCAAGCCATTGATTGTGAAGTTGATTGTCAATTACGAAAGTTAAATTATAAATATACATAGGTTTTGTTTTTTGATAAAGATATAAAAAGTTATGATTGCTTACAACAGATTGAAAACTAGGTGTTTTATTGTTTTTATGTAATACTACTTAAAGAAAAATGTTCACTTTCAATTGCATATTGTTCACTAATAAAATTTATTCATTTGCAACCAATTGCATTAGTTTCAGTGCTTGATTTACGCTGGTAACTCGCTCGAAGTGAAGCAGTAGTCGCAGTCCGTTGCGGGTTTCTTTTTCCTGCATTTTGCATCGGTCGGGGTGGCGTTGCACGAATTGCAAGATTTTATAAAACCGCGGACTTTGATAAAACGGACTTTCTTGGTCGGAAATAAAATAACCCGTCATTTTGCCGTTTTTCATCACCAATTTTTCGATGCCCATTTTGGTGGCAATCCATTTCAGGCGTACGCTTCCTAACAAATCCACCGCCTGCGGAGGCAACTGCCCGAAACGGTCAATCAAATTTCTTTCGTAAATCGCCAATTGTGCTTCCGAAGTGATGTTACTCAGCTCGTTATAAAGATTTAAACGTTCCGCCACCCGATTTACGTAGGTGTCGGGGAACAGAAGCTCAAAATCGCTATCAATTTGGGTGTCAGTAAGGTAGGATTTGTCTTCTTCTTTGGTTTGATAGAGGTCGGCAAACTCGTTTTCTTTCAGCTCTACGATGGCTTCCTGCAAAATTTTCTGATAGGTTTCAAACCCGATTTCGTTAATAAATCCGCTTTGTTCACCGCCGAGCAGGTCGCCCGCCCCGCGTATTTCGAGGTCTTTCATCGCAATGTTAAATCCGCTTCCCAAATCGGAAAATTGAGCAATCGCCTGAATGCGTTTGCGGGCATCGTCGCTCATCGCCACAAACGGAGGCGTGATGAAATAACAGAAGGCTTTTTTGTTGCTTCTCCCCACACGCCCACGCATTTGGTGCAGGTCGGAAAGCCCGAAATTATGGGCGTTGTTAATAAATATGGTGTTGGCATTGGGCACGTCCAACCCGCTTTCGATGATGGTCGTGGCAACCAAAACGTCGTACGCCCCGTCCATAAAGGCAAGCATCGTTTCTTCGAGTTTTTTGCCGTCCATTTGCCCGTGTCCGACAGCGATTCTGGCATCGGGAACGAGCCTTTGCAGCATTCCTGCCACTTCGCGAATGTTTTCCACCCGATTATTGATGAAAAATACTTGTCCGCCCCGCTGAATTTCATATGCCACGGCATCGCGGATTATTTCTTCGTTAAAATGAATTACTTGGCTATCAATCGGATAACGATTTGGCGGAGGCGTATTTATAACGGAAAGGTCGCGAGCCGCCATCAAGCTGAATTGCAACGTACGCGGAATGGGCGTTGCCGTAAGTGTCAGTACGTCAAGGTTTTCTTTCAGCGTTTTGAGTTTGTCTTTTACGCCCACGCCGAATTTCTGTTCTTCATCAACGATTAAAAGCCCTAAATCCTTGTGTTTCACGCTTTCATTTACGATTTGATGCGTACCGATGATGATGTCGAGCGATCCTTTGGCGAGTTCGTCCAAAATGGCTTTCTTTTCCTTCGCCGTGCGGAAGCGATTCAGATAATCCACCCGAACGGGGAAATCTTTCATTCGTTGGCTAAACGTCTGATAATGTTGGAACGCCAGAATGGTTGTCGGTACAAGCACCGCCACTTGTTTGCCGTTATCGACCGCCTTGAAAGCGGCACGAATGGCAACTTCCGTCTTCCCGAAACCAACGTCGCCACACACGAGCCTGTCCATCGGTTTGGGGCTTTCCATATCGGCTTTGACCTCGGCAGTGGCTTTGCTTTGGTCGGGCGTGTCTTCGTACAAAAACGAAGCTTCCAATTCGTTCTGTAAATAACTGTCGTGAGCGAAGGCAAAACCGCTGGCTTCCTTGCGTTTGGCGTAAAGCTGAATGAGGTTGAAGGCGATTTCTTTAACGCGGGCTTTCGTTTTCTGTTTCAGGGCTTTCCACGCATTGGAGCCGAGTTTGTAAATCTTGGGCGGTTTGCCGTCTTTGCCGTTGTATTTCGTGATTTTGTGCAGGGAATGAATGCTGACAAACAGCACGTCGCGGTCGCCGTAGATGAGTTTGATGGCTTCCTGCATTTTGCCTTCCACCTCGATTTTTTGCAAGCCTGCGAACTTCCCGATACCGTGGTCGATATGCGTAACGTAATCGCCCACAGTGAGTTGCGTGAGTTCTTTTAGTGTGATGGCTTGCTTTTTGGCATATCCGTTTTTTAGGTGGAATTTATGATACCGCTCAAAAATCTGATGGTCGGTAAATAGGTTGATTTTGTTGTCGTTATCCGAAAATCCGCTGTGGAGCGACAAGATGGCGGTTTGGTAATGCACTTTTTGTTCTATCTCGCCGAAAATATCGTCAAAACGCTTTGCCTGTTGCTCGGTAGAGCAGATAATATAATTAGTGTAGCCTTCTTCGTATTTTTCGTTTAAATAACTGATTAACAGCTCGAATTGTTTGTTGAAAGACGGCTGGGGTGAAGTGTGAAACGCAATGTTTTCGGCAGGAAAAACGGAATTTACGCCCGTGAAAATCGTTTGAAATCCGCTGAATTGCCGTAAAAGTTCGTCGCTTTGGCAGAAAAGCATTTGCGGCGGAAGATGTTTGACTTCCTGCGAAAGTTTTTGATGAATTTCTTCCGATTTTTGGAATAATTTATCGATTTTTGGTTGAAATCCGTCTATATCTTTGGCGATAATGAGCGTTTCTGCGGAAATATATTCCAAAATGGATTGGCGGACTTCCTCCACTTCCTTGTTTTCCACATTCGGAATGATGGTAATTTGCGAAAGTTGTTTGGTAGAAAGCTGACTTTCAACGTCAAAACACCGAATGCTGTCAATCTCATTGCCGAAAAACTCAATCCGATACGGTTCGTTGTTTGAGAAGGAAAACACATCGACGATTCCGCCCCGCACGGAAAATTCGCCGGGTTCGGTTACGAAATCGGTTCGGTTGAAATGATAAGCGAAAAGCATTTCGTTGAGGAAGTCCAAGGTGAGCGAATCGCCTTTTTTCATTTTTAACGTGTTCTTTTCTAACTGTTTGCGTGTGATAACTTTTTCAAAAAGAGCTTCGGGATAGGTAACGACCACCAAAGGCTTTGCGGATGAGCCTAATCGGTTCAGCACTTCGGCACGCAGCAATACGTTGGCGTTGTCGGTGTCCTCAATTTGATACGGACGACGATAACTATCGGGAAAGAAAACTACGTTTTCATCGCCGAGCAAACCCTCCAAATCGTTCAAAAAATAAGCGGCTTCCTCCTTATCGGAAAGCATTACAAACAGGTTTCGCCGAGCAGATTGAAAAATACTGGCAATGGCAAACGATAAAGCTGAACCTGTTAAACCACTGATAGATAGTTGTTTATTGGTTTTGATTGAAGTGAGTAGCTTGTCATAAAGTTTGTTTTCAGCAAATAGGTTTAGTAACGTTTTCACGGATATTAAATTTGAAATAAGGGATTTTTAGTTGTATTTTTTCAACCTGCAAATATACGACAGAAAACATAAAAGAGGGTTAATTACAAACAAAAAACTCGACTTTACGCCGAGTTTTTACATTTACAAACAAGAAAAATTACATTTTATCTCCTTTATCTTTACTGCAAGATTTTTTGTCTTTGTTACAAGATTTTTTTGATTTACAACATTTTTTTTCTTGCTTTGGTTCACTTTGTTCAACTTTAACTTCTTGGTCTAAGGTAATTGCTTGAACATTAGAACTAAATACGAACATACAGAACGCTGCTGTGACTAACTTTAAAGTGTTTTTCATCTGTTTGAATTTTAAAATTTATAAATTATTATTTTGTTACTTGGTTAGACGCTTCCACAGATAAAAGGTTTAATGGTTAAGCAAAGAATATGCCATTGAAGCAATGCCTATTTTTGTGTTTGGGGCTTTTGTTAGTTGGTTGTAACAGCTCTCAATGGTTGAACCTGTGGTAATTATATCATCAACCAGCAAAATGTTTTTATTTTCAATTTTTTTTTGATTTTGTATGGAAAAAATGTTTTTACTGTCATTAAACCGCCTCCATACGTCTTTTTTCGTTTGGGTTGAATTGGTTTTAATTTTGATAAGTACGTCATCAAGATAGGTTGCCTGCAAAATTCGAGCCAATTCTTGCGCAAAACGGGCAACTTGGTTGTATCCTCGTTTTTTTAACTTTTCTTTATGTAAAGGAACCGGAATTACAACGTCTGTTTTTTGAAATTCGTTTACGGTTTTGATTTTTTCGCCCAGCCATTTTCCTAACCATTGCCCGATTTCTTCTTTGCCTTTGTATTTCAGTTCGTGGATTAAATGCTGTACGGCACTGTTTTTATGAAAATAGAAAAGGGCTGTGGCACAGGTTAAATCGCATTGCCCATAAAATCGTTTTATGATTCGGTTTTCTTTTTGCAGATGTAAGGTTGTTTCGGGTAGGTTACCTCGGCACGCAAAACACAAGAACGATTCATTACGCCCCAAAATACATCCGCAATTGAGGCAATAATGAGGGTAAATTACTGAAAATAAATCTGAAAAAATCATAATTCAACATTTTTTCGTTCTTAAAATCTTAAAAAATCTTTTTCAAACCTAAAAAACAATTTTTGTATAAAGTGTTGATTTTTAGTGTTTAATGATGGTTTGTGCGATAAATAAACAGATTGTTGTGTATTTATTTGTCTGACAGGTACAAAAATAGCAAAAAAAGTTATATATTTGTCCCTTAATATGTTTGTTTTGCTTTTTAACAAAATTTTAAGGTAAAAATCACAACATCATTACGATAAAATATACGAATGACCACAATAGATATTATTCTGCTACTTTTTTTAGGATTCGGTTTAGTACGCGGTTTTTGGCGGGGCTTAATCATTGAATTAGCTTCTTTACTTGCCATTGTATTAGGGATTTACGGCGCTATTCACTTTTCGTTTTATGTGGCTGATTTGCTCAATAAGTATGTGTCGCTTGACAAATCGGGGGTGGAAGTCATCTCATTTGCTTTCACGTTGATTTTAATAATGGTAGCGGTTATGTTACTGGCAAAAATGATTACCAAAATGATGGAATCGGTTTCGCTTGGCTTTTTCAACCGGCTTTGTGGCGGTATTTTTGGGGTGTTAAAAGCGGCGGTTATTGTCGGGTCGATGCTTTTGTTTCTTGAAAGAACCTCACAGACATTCCGTTGGCTTCCGCAAGATGTAATAGGGCAATCGTTTTTGTATCAGCCGGTTAAAACTATTGGCGGTTGGGTGTACGGCAATGTTTTTTAAAATAGAAATAATAAAAAAAATAAGAAAATAACACGAATGAAACAAACTGATATTATCATCATTGGGGCAGGGCCTACGGGGCTTTTTGCCGTATTTGAAGCCGGATTGCTTAAACTCAAATGCCATCTGATTGATGCACTCCCGCAACCGGGGGGGCAATTGGCTGAACTTTATCCGAAGAAGCCCATTTTTGATATTCCCGGCTACCCGAGTGTTGGGGCGGGCGAACTGGTGAATAACCTGATGGAGCAAATCAAACAGTTTCAGCCCGAATTCACGCTTTCCGAAACCGCCGAACATATCGAGAAGATAAACGACACTACCTTTGTCGTTACCACAAATAAAGGAACGAAAATTCAAGGCAAAGCCGTTGCCATTGCCGGCGGATTAGGAACGTTTGAACCCCGAAAACCCGAAATTCCTAATCTGCAAGCCTATGAAGAAAAAGGGGTGGAGTATTTTGTAAAAAATCCGGAGCAATTTCGTGGTAAAAACATCGTCATTGCCGGTGGGGGCGACTCGGCTCTTGACTGGGCTATCTTCCTGACCGATGTAGCCAAATCCGTTACCTTAGTGCATCGCCGTAATGAATTCCGTGGGGCGTTAGATTCGGTAGAAAAAGTGCAAAAACTAAAAAACGAGGGTAAAATCAATTTAATCACTCCTGCCGAAGTGGTTGAAATTAGCGGAAACGGCAAGGTGGAAAGCATCAGCTTAGTTAAAGAAGGAGAAAAACAAACCCTGCCGACGGATTATTTTATTCCCCTCTTCGGATTAGTGCCCAAACTGGGAGCAATCGCCAACTGGGGGCTTGAAATTGAAAAGAATGCCATCAAAGTAAATAATGCTTTGGATTATCAGACCAATATTGAAGGTATTTATGCCATTGGCGATATCAATACGTATCCCGGTAAGCTCAAACTGATTTTGTGTGGCTTCCACGAGGCTACTCTAATGTGCCAAAGTATTTACAATCGCCTGAATCCGAATAAGAAATACGTGCTTAAATACACCACCGTGGCAGGCGTTGATGGTTTTGACGGAAGCCGAAAAGAAGCCGAGAAAGCCGTAGTAAAATCCATAGAATAATTATAAAAGCATATAAATTTAATTTTTTTAGAGATGAGAGAGAAGATGAACGTGAACAACTGGCGCTTACTTTTTGCGCTGTTGATGATGAATGTGGTTACACTACAAGCCCAGACTGATACCATCAATCCCAAAAACTTATCCATTAAAGGAAAGGTGAAAAAGGTTGAGGATTACTCGTATTATTTGGAAGCCAACGCAAAAGGCGATAAAACCATCGGTGGGAAACGCTTCAACACAATGCCGTTTATGGAAGATTGGACAATGCAAAAAGACAAACCCAAACATTCGCTTACCAATATTTCGTATGAATTTGACAAAAACGGCAAAAACACAAATGTTACAACCTACTATGCCGAAGGAAAACCTTTCGGTACGGCTGACTTCACGTATGACTTCGGGGGGCGACTTGTGAAAAGTCAGACTTGCTTTCGTGTGTCGGACGGAGACTTCATTACGCACAAGAAATATTCCTATGACGGTAAAAAGCGTTTGGTAAAAATAGAGGAATACGAAGGCAATCAGATGCTTGAAACTATAGCTTTTGAATATGACAAACTCGGTAATTGCATCGCGCGGCGCAAAGAAGCGAGCTTTTTTCAGCCGGTAAATGAGGCGTCGCATCACGCGGGTTCAAAGGCACTGCCTTCGGATAGGGTACAAGAGAAATACACCAAACAAGAGCAGTTTCAGTACAATTCGGCTAAGAAAATTACCTTTTCCGAAGAGTCATTTCCTGAACACAACGTGTTCTTACGGATTGAAAAAGAGTACAATCGGCAAAATAAACTGGTCAAAGCCACGTACTTGAACGAAGAAAAAAAGGAAACCGTCTGTACCTATACGTACGACAAAAACGGTCGGTTGATTGAAACGGTCTGTACAGCCAAAGACGACCCCAGCTTCTATCACCAACTCAACACGTTGTACGGAACGATGGGCAAAACCGAAATCATCAAATCGGAAAGGGGCGAGGTGCTCTCCAAGAAAGTCTTTGACAAAAACGGCTTGCTCAAAACACACCGAACCCCCGCTTTTAACCACCAATACAAATATACCTTCGACGCCAAAGGCAATTGGAAAGAAGCCGTGTTGTACGAGCAAGGCGTGCCAACCAAACTACGCGTTCGTAAAATTCAATATTATTAATAATGAATGACATTACACTGAAAATAACAGACCGTGAGGGGAACTTGTTTGAACTGCAAGCTCCGACCGATATGAATATGACGCTGATGGAAGTGATGCGCGCCTATGAAATTGCCCAAGACGGCGAGATAGGCGTGTGTGGCGGAATGGCAATGTGCGCCTCTTGTCAGTGCTATGTGCAAAATAACGTAGTGCTACCCGAGAAATCCGATGAGGAGGAGGCAATGCTTTTCGAGGCGTATCACGTGCAAGAAAACAGCCGATTGGGGTGCCAAATCCCAATCACTGCCGAAATTGACGGGCTTGAAGTTACGCTGGCACCCTATCCGTAACAGGCAGTCGGGCGTTGCGCTCACGTAAATGATTTTGAGAAAACGAACCAAAGTCGGGGACTTCCGTCAAGGAACGTTCCCGACTTTTATATATATAATAAGGTGTAACCATTAAAAAATAACGCTACTTTTATGTTTGATGTATTGATTATTGGCGCAGGTGCAGCGGGCTTTTTCACGGCAATAAACTGCGCAGAGAAAAATCCGCGACTGAAAATTGCCTTGCTTGAAAAGGGCAAAGAGGTACTTTCAAAAGTGCGAATTTCGGGAGGCGGCAGGTGCAACCTAACCCACGCCGAGTATCTGCCCAAGCAATTGGTCAGGAACTATCCGCGGGGTGAAAAGGAACTTCTCAGTCCCTTCCACCGCTTTATGTGTGGTGATGTGATGGAGTGGTTTGAAAATCGGGGCGTGCCGCTCAAAGTGGAAGATGACGGGCGTGTCTTCCCACAATCAAACACTTCCGAGAGTATTATCAGTTGCTTTCTGTCAAAAGCCAAGCAGCATAACATTCAAATCCTGCGCGAACAAAACGCAACCAACCTTAAAAAGCACACTGAATATTGGGAGGTTTTTACCCAATCTTCCGTATTTACAACCAAAAAGCTGGTTATCGCCACGGGCAGTAACCCTAAAATATGGCAACTTTTAGCTAAGTTAGGGCATACGATAGTACCGCCGGTTCCGTCCCTTTTTACCTTTAATACGGCTGACCCGTTTATCGAAAACTTGGCAGGGGTAAGTGTTGCTTGGGCAGAAGCCTCGCTTGCTGATACGGACGGAAACGCCTTAAAGCTGAAAAACCTCGCACCACTTCTCATCACACATTGGGGGTTTAGCGGGCCTGCCATCTTGAAACTTTCGGCATTTGCAGCGCGCGTTTTGGCAGAACGTTCCTATCAATGTTGTTTGCTAATCAATTGGTTAGCAGATTCCGACGGGGTGCTTAACCAAGAAGAAGCCTTTGTGTTACTGCAACAAACCAAGCAAGAACAACCACGCAAAGGGGTGCAAAACACAGCGCTTTATAATCTTCCGAAGCGATTGTGGGTACGGCTTTTGGAAAGGGCAGGGGTTAACCCCAACCAAGTGTGGGCAGAACTTAACAAAGCCCAATTGCGAGCTTTGGCAAAGGAGCTGACAGTTTGCGAATTTCGCATTGACGGAAAGTCTGTTTTTAAAGAAGAATTCGTAACAGCCGGCGGGGTTGCTTTGAGTGAAATAAACTTCAAAACCTTTGAAAGCAAGCTGTTTAGTGATTTATTTCTGGCAGGTGAAGTCATCGATGTTGATGCCGTAACTGGTGGATTTAACTTTCAGAATGCCTGGACAGGCGCGTATATTATTGCTGAAACCATAGCCGAAACCACGCTTTTAAACCCGTAAATTTATGAAAAATGACCGAGTATAAACCTAAAATTGACCGTTGGAGTATGGCAATCGGGCTGTTGTTTACCTTGTTTTCTGTCGGAATTGTAGTGTGGAGCATACCTACTGTTGCGGTGATTTTGACGTCGCTTATTGCAGTAATAATCGTGCTGATATTGATGCTGATAGGTGCTTTTAGTGTTAAATATCAGATAGATGGCGATAAATTCATCGGGCGAATAGGGTGTTTTTACAAGAAGGAAATCGATATTCATTCTATCCGAAAGATAGAAAAAACTAAATCGATTTTGAATACGCCACTGGTAACTTCATTTGACCGGATTGAGATTTTTTATAATCGATATGATTCGGTAATGCTGTCTCCCCTTGACAAAGAGGTATTTATTGCCGACTTAAAGCGTATAAACCCCCGTATAGAAGTCATTTCCTGATGTTGCAATATTAAAAAATGCTATTGTTTTTATCGTTTATAATACATTTAATTTCATTTATGGGGACGTATTTTTTATGATTTTAACCATTACAAACAAACTCAACCTTTTTAGCAATTTTTCAAACCACCTCAAAACATTCATCAAAATACCTCAAACCATTCATCAAACAAACTAAAACAAACTTTCAAATTACCTCAAACAATCTATCAAACCATATCAAAACAGACATCAAACTACCTCAAACAATTTCTTTAATAGAAACGTACAAAAAACCTTTGCGAAAGTGCTGAACTTTGGCAAAGGTTTTTTTAAATAAAAAATCCGCCCGTGTGAGGGGCGGAGGTTAAACGGTTTGTTTTACAATTTCTTGAAGGTCGCCAGCTTAATCATATTGCTTAACATCTTTCCGGGGCGAAAGAGAATATGGCAACTCTTCACTTTACTTGAATTAACTTCTTCTTCTTTTTCAGACGGAAGCCCCGTAAGCCCCATCTGTAAGGTAAAGTACTCACCCACGCGCACGATGCGCCCTTCTGAGAGGTCAGCACTTACTTTGGTCAAAACGGTTTCAAGCACTGCCAAAATATCTCCTTTTGACACGGTTGAAACAGACGATGCATAATCGGCAAGGTCTTGCAGATTTGTTTCGCCATCACCGATGGCGTGCGGATACCACTTGGCGGGTTCAGTGCGTTTCTGCGGATTTTGCTTCTGAACAGCTTTAAATTTTACAGGCATAACACAAGATGTTTTAAAAAATTAATACTTATTTTTAACTATAACCACACGTTTGAATTTCAAAAATGCGACGTATCATTTTGTGAAATGCGACGTTCCGTTTTCAAAAATGCGACGTATCATTTTGCAAGTCCCAACGTATGAGTTTTTGGTTCGTCAATAAAGAAACGAACCAATCACCTGCCAAAGGTATGAAGGATATTTCTAAAAAGCAAATATTTTGTGCTTTTTATTACAAAAAAGTTTTTTAATGTTTGTTTTAACCGGCAGGGAGGTTCGTTGCAAAGGTTAGTGGTGTAGGAGGGAGGTTATTGTGTGGGCTTGGATTTGTTATGGTGTTTGCCTAAAAAAAAAGAAAAGCACGAATCTGAAACTCGTACTCTTCAAAATGGTAAAACAATGTAACTTATACGGATTTTGGGTTGTTGATTTTCCCGAAAGATACGGATTTTCTACTCCAAACTATACGTGGTTCCGTCTTTTCCGTCTTTGAGTTGAATGCCGATGGCAGAAAGTGCATCACGGATTTTGTCAGACAAAGCCCAGTCCTTATTGGCACGAGCTTCCATTCGCATTTGTATGAGGAGTTGCATCACACCGTCGAGTTTGTCGTTGTTTTCGGTGGTTTGTTGCTCGTCTTTCAGTCCGAGTACGTCAAACACAAAGGCATTGAAAGTGGTTTGAAGCGTGTGGAGGTCGGCTTGGGTCAGTGTCTCTTTTCCGTCTTTGACTAAGTTGATAACGCGAACAGCCTCAAAGAGTTGGGCAATGAGTATAGGGCTGTTGAAATCGTCGTTCATCGCCTGATAACATTGCTCCTGCCAGTTTTGCACGTCAAACGAGGTGTTTTTTGAAACAGGCAAGGACGAAAGGATTTTCCCCGCCTCCATAAGTCGGTTAAAGCCCTTTTCAGCGGCGATCATCGCCTCGTTGGAAATGTCCAAAACGCTGCGGTAATGGGCTTGCATAAAGCAGAATCGCACCACCGACGGCTTAAAGGGTTTCTCAAAAAAGTCGTTTTTGCCCAAGATAAGCTGCATTGGTAATATGTAATTTCCGGTGGATTTGCTCATTCGTTGCCCATTCATAGTCAGCATATTGGCGTGCATCCAATAACGAACGGGGGCTGTACCGTTAGCCGCCTTGCCCTGCGCGATTTCGCATTCGTGATGTGGGAATTTCAAATCCATTCCGCCTCCGTGAATGTCAAACTGCTCGCCTAAATATTTGGTGCTCATTGCGGTACACTCCAAGTGCCAGCCCGGGAAACCCTCTCCCCACGGCGAAGCCCATCGCATAATATGGGCGGGTGAGGCATTCTTCCAGAGGGCAAAGTCCTGCGGATTGCGTTTTTCGCTCTGCCCGTCCAAGTCGCGCGTGTTGGCAAGCAGTTCGTCTATATTTCTGCGTGAAAGCGCTCCGTAATTCAGTCCGCGTTGGTTGTATGCCTGCACGTCGAAATACACCGAGCCGTTACTTTCGTAGGCAAAACCGTCTTTGATGAGTTTTTCGGTCAGTTGGATTTGTTCGAGGATATGCCCCGTTGCGGTGGGTTCGATGGTCGGAGGCAGGGTGTTGAAGAGTTCGAGCACTTTGTGAAAATCAACCGTATATTTCTGTACGATTTCCATCGGCTCTAACTTTTCCAATCGGGATTGTTTCACGAAACGGTCGTTATTTATGTCGCCATCGTCCGTTAGGTGTCCCGCATCGGTGATGTTCCGCACGTAACGAACCTTATAGCCGATGTGTTTTAAGTAACGGAAAATCAGGTCGAACGACATAAAGGTTCGGCAATTCCCTAAATGGACGTTGCTGTAAACGGTCGGCCCACAGACGTACATCCCGACGTGTCCGTCTTTCAAAGGCGTAAAGGTTTCTTTTTCCCTCGTTAGGGAGTTGTATATTTTTAGTGCTTGCATTTTATATAAGGTTACAAGTTAAATATTTTTACGTATATATAGTATATGGTGTAACGGCAATTGCCTTTTTGTTACGTCGGCAGGGTGATTGGTGCTGTTGTTGCGTTTTTTCTGTTGGGGTTGTTTAAAATATTTTAGAAAAACATAAGGTTAAATCGCCCTGCAAAACTTTGCAAAAATATAAAATATCTTTTACTTTACGGAATTTTACGACTGATTGTTAAAAAAAAGAAAATAATTTCACGATTCAAAAAATAAGGCTTACTTTTGCCCTCTAAAATGAGCTTTGCGGTAATCTATATGTATCCTTTTGTGGATTAAGCCGTGTAAGTTGTTATAAACAAATAAATAAAATAGAAAAAAATGAAGCATATTAAACGATCCTTATTGGCTATTTTTGTGGTAACGGCAGTGGTTTCCTGTAAAAAAGACGAGCCTAAGCCAATGCCGGCGCCCGTACAAACGGGGAGTGTGAAACTTGAATTTCAGCACAATTATCAAGATGCGCCACTTGACCTTGATGGTGAATACACGATGCCGCCTCCGCACGCGCAAAAACTTCAATTTAAACGATTTTCGTATATCATCAGCGACATAACGTTGATTAAGGCAAACGGTGAGGAAGTTTCGTACCATCACACCAATCCTGATAAAGGTGCTTTTTTGGTGATTCAACAAGGAAAGCAAGCGCCGCCATCCGTTACTTTGGAGAGAATCCCCTTTGGTGAGTATACAAAAATCAAGTTCCGTTTGGGAATTTCAAACGAGGCTTGGAAGTTGGGGCAAGGCAAACAATCCGCTTTTTGGAGTGCTGCTCAAAAAGCCGGTATGGCTTGGGCTTGGGAAAGAGGCTACAAGCACACCAATTTTGAAGGTACTTGGGCAGAGAACGGCACGCCTGCTGATACGCATCCGTTTGGTTTTCACCTGACAAGCAAGCTTTCGGGAATGGTTGATGACTCAATGATTTTCACAAGAGATTTCGCAACAGATTTGCAAGACTACTCGTCACAAACATTAATTATTGCTGATGAAAAAGTGAAAAATATCCGTTTTGACGTTAATGCCAGCAGTATTTTTGGTGGGAAAAATAAAATTCAATTAACCGAGCAAAACGCTCAGCAAAGCGATACAAACACAAGTCTTTACCCGAAAATAAAAGAAAATATGGCTATGGGACTTTTTAAAGTGGCTTCGATATATTAATTTCATCAACTAAAATAGACTTGTAAACCGACAAGGTTTTGCCGTTTGTGGCAGAATTTTGTCGGTTTTGTTATTTTGAACAAGCTGTTTAATTTCGCCAAAACATACTTATTTTGCATTTCAATGAATTGAATGTTTCTTAAAAAAGGTAGGATGCAATGAGTGTTATATGGCAAAAAGAATCAAAAACACTTTATTTACTGATGCTTACACGTTTACTTAAATTATACTGATTATAAATTAGGGGTAAAAAGTCGTTTTTTGTTGTTTAACAGTTAAAAAACACGTAATTTTGTGAGAAATTTAAGTAATAATTAACTAACATAATGGCAGCACTATTCAAAACATCTATTGCTCGAAAGGTGGCGATGGCATTATCGGCACTTTTCTTGATTGTCTTTTTGGTGATACACTTGGCTGTGAACCTCACATCGGTTTTTAGTGCCGATTTGTTCAACCAATTATCACATTTTATGGGAACCAACCCGATTGTTCAAGGCTTAATGCAACCCATTCTGATGCTGGGAGTTATCTTCCACTTCGTGATGGGTTTTGTTTTGGAAATCCAAAACCGAAAAGCACGCGGAGCCAATGCGTATGCTCGTTACAACGGGGGAGCGAACTCCACTTGGATGTCCCGAAATATGATTATCAGCGGGGCGGTTATCCTATTGTTCTTGCTTTTCCACCTGAAAGACTTTTGGGTACACGAGATGACCGTGAAGTACGTAAACGGCGATATGTCGGGATTGGCAACTGACGGAGGCTTCCGTTACTACACCGACCTTATCGTAGCGATGAGCAATCCGTTTCGGGTAGCGGTGTACGTATTGAGTTTCGTATTCCTGTATCTCCACCTGATTCACGGATTTCAGTCTTCGTTCCAATCTGTCGGACTTAAAGACGACAAGCGCAAGAAGTTCATCAGCCGTTGCGGAAAAATCTACTCTATCGTGATTTGCGGTGGATTTATCCTTGTGGCTCTTTTCCATTTTATTAATAACTGTGGGGCAACCTGTAATGCATAAGAAAGTATGAAGAAATTAGATTCTAAAATTCCGGAAGGTCCAATAGCGGACAAATGGACGAAACATAAAAATAAAATCAATTTGGTGAACCCCGCCAACAAACGTAACATCGACGTTATCGTGGTGGGAACGGGGCTTGCCGGTGGTTCGGCAGCAGCAACGTTGGCTGAATTGGGCTACAACGTAAAGGCGTTTGCTTATCAAGATTCGCCACGTAGGGCACACTCCATCGCAGCACAAGGAGGTATCAACGCTGCCAAAAACTATATGGGCGACGGTGATTCAAGTTACCGATTGTTCTACGACACCGTAAAAGGAGGCGACTTCCGAGCTCGTGAGGCAAACGTATATCGCTTGGCGGAAGTTTCAGCCAATATCATCGACCAGTGTGTGGCTCAGGGAGTTCCGTTGGCTCGTGATTACGGCGGATTGTTGGACAACCGTTCGTTCGGGGGTACGCAAGTTTCTCGTACTTTCTATGCGAAAGGGCAAACAGGGCAACAGCTTTTGCTCGGGGCGTATTCGGCGATGAACCGACAGATCGCTCGCGGTAAGATAGATATGTACAACCGTCACGAAATGTTGGACATCGTTATCGTGGACGGAAAAGCACGCGGTATCATCGCTCGCGATTTGGTAACGGGGGCTATCGAGCGTCATTCGGCTCACGCTGTGGTAATTGCAACGGGCGGTTACGGAAACGTTTACTTCCTCTCTACCAATGCGATGGGCTGTAACGGAACGGCAGCTTGGAAAACGCACAAACGCGGGGCTTTCTTCGCCAATCCGTGTTTTACGCAAATCCACCCGACTTGTATTCCGCGTTCGGGCGACTATCAATCGAAATTGACTTTGATGTCCGAATCGCTTCGTAACGACGGGCGTATTTGGGTTCCGAAGAAAATGGAAGACGTTCACGCCATCCGCGAAGGGCGTAAAAAACCTACCGAAATTGCCGAAGAAGACCGCGATTACTACTTGGAAAGACGTTATCCCGCTTTCGGGAACTTGGCTCCGCGTGATATTGCTTCGCGTGCCGCCAAAGAACGTTGCGATGCCGGATACGGCGTAAATGCCACAGGTGAAGCGGTTTACCTTGACTTTTCTTCCGCCATTGAGCGTTACGGAAAAGAGCAGTGTAAAATCCACGGAATTGAAAATCCTTCCAAAGAGGAAATCATCAAACGAGGCGAGAAAATCGTTGAGGCGAAATACGGAAACCTTTTCCAAATGTATGAAAAAATCGTTGATGAAAATCCGTATAAAACACCGATGATGATTTATCCTGCAACGCACTACACAATGGGCGGAATTTGGGTAGATTATAACCTAATGACCACAATACCCGGTTGTTACTGTATCGGTGAGGCGAACTTCTCTGACCACGGAGCTAACCGCTTGGGAGCTTCGGCGCTGATGCAAGGTTTGGCGGACGGATATTTCGTACTTCCGTACACCATCGGGGATTATTTGGCGGCGGACATTCGTACGGGTAAAATCTCAACCGACTTACCCGAATTTGCAGAAGCAGAGCGTGTTGTGAAAGAGCGTTTGGCGTTCTTCATTAATAATAAAGGAACGAATTCCGTTGATTATTACCACAAAAAACTCGGAAAAGTGATGTGGGATAAAGTAGGAATGGCACGTAACGCACAAGGTTTGAAAGAGGCGATTCAGGAAATTCGTGAAATCCGTGAAGATTTCTGGAAGAACGTAAAAGTTCCGGGTGAGCTTACGGGAATGAATACCGAGCTTGAAAAAGCAGGACGTGTAGCCGACTTCTTGGAGCTTGGCGAGCTTTTTGCCAAAGATGCTTTGGAGCGTAATGAATCGTGTGGCGGGCATTTCCGTGAAGAGTACCAAACTCCTGATGGTGAGGCGCTTCGTGATGATGAAAACTATGCTTACGTAGCCGCTTGGGAGTACACAGGAAATCCGAACGAGGTGAAATGTACTTACAACCCAAGTGAGGAAATTATGCACAAAGAAGAATTAGAGTTTAAAGATATAAAATTAGCACAACGTAGTTATAAATAGGAGAAAGAAGGAATAGAAAAAATAGAACGATTAGAAAAATAGAACGATAAAAGGAGGTAGGCTTGTAACAATGTAAAGTAAAGTTACGTCATATAAAGAATTAATAGTTTGGAAAAAATCAATGGATTTAGTCAAAAGAGTGTATGAAGTAACTCGCTTATTTCCGGAGGAAGAAAAATTTGGACTAACAAGTCAAATTCGCCGAAGTGCAGTTTCCATTCCTTCAAACATAGCAGAGGGTTGGGGACGAGGTTCTTTGAGAAGTTGTTTAAACTTTTTAAGAATAGCACGAGGCTCTCTTTTTGAATTGGAAACACAAATATATATTGCAAAAGGATTGGATTTCGTATCCGATAGTCATATAGAAGAACTCATTTCTGAAATAGGAAAAATGATAGGTTCTATGATTTTTAAAATGAAATCCAAAGATAATACCCAAAGCAATCAAAAAAACTGAAAATTCTATATATCTAATCATTCTTACTTCCTAATCTCCCTAAACCCTAAGTACAATGAATTTAACATTAAAAATTTGGAGACAGAAAAACGCCAGCGACAAGGGTCGAATGGTAGAATATAAAGTAACCGATATTTCCGAGCATATGTCGTTCTTGGAAATGATGGACATACTTAACGAGGAATTGGTAGCCAAAGGCGAGGAGCCGGTGGCTTTTGACCACGATTGCCGCGAGGGAATCTGTGGAATGTGTTCGCTTTTCATCAACGGGGAAGCTCACGGGCCTGACCGCGGGATTACTACCTGTCAGTTGCATATGCGTATGTTTAAAGACGGCGACACCATCACCATTGAACCGTGGAGAGCAACGGCTTTCCCCGTGATTAAGGATTTGATTGTGGACAGAACCGCTTTTGAACGTATCCAACAGGCAGGCGGGTACATTTCGGTGAACACATCAGGAAATACGCAAGATGCCAATGCCATTCCGATTCCGAAATACGATGCCGATCGCTCAATGGACGCTGCTTCGTGCATCGGGTGCGGGGCTTGCGTGGCTACGTGTAAAAACTCGTCGGCGATGTTGTTCGTAGCGGCGAAAGTATCTCAGTTTGCGTTACTTCCGCAAGGGCGCGTGGAGGCTGCCGACCGTGTGATGAATATGGTGCACCAAATGGATTTGGAAGGCTTCGGAAACTGTACCAACACGGGAGCTTGCGAGGTGGAATGCCCCAAAGGAATTTCCTTGGAAAACATCGCACGTATGAACCGCGAGTATTTGAAAGCAAGTTGCAGATAGTTAAACAGTTATAATTTTATAGAACCGAAAGTTGAGACGGAAAAAGAGCTTGGCTTTCGGTTTTTTGTTTTATCAATATGAAGAAAATTTTTGTTATAATCGCACTGTTTTTTGCGTTGATTTCGTCGGCTCAAAATGGAAAAAACATTCAGTTTTTGGTAGGTACTTATACCGATTCGGGCAGTGATGGGATTTATTTGTATGAGACTGATAATGAATTCGATACGTTTGAAAAAGTAACGTCCGTTTTTGTGAAAAATCCGTCGTATATGGCGTTGTCTTCTGATGAAAAATTTCTTTTCTCGGTAAGTGAAAACGACCAAAACGATAGCGAGGTGTTTTCTTTTTCGTTGGATAAAAAAGAAGGAAAAATACAGCCTGTAAATCACCAAAATACGTTTGGCGGAGCACCGTGTTATATTATGTATGATGCTGATAATAAAAATGTTATAACGGCGAATTATACGGGAGGAAATATTTCGGTTTTTTCGGTGGCGGAAGACGGAAATCTGTCAGAAATTTCGCAAAATATCGCTTTTGAAAAACATTCGCATTTGCATTCCGTGCAGTTTTCACCCGATAAAAAGCGAATTTTAGCTACGGATTTGGGTGCGGATAAAATATATTCTTTTCAGTTGAAAGATAGAAAGTTACAACGGGTTCAGAATGAGGAGGTGTCGTTAGGGAAAGGCACGGGACCGCGTCATTTTGTGTTTTCCTCGAATGGGAAATTTTTGTACGTTTTGGGGGAATTATCCCGAAAAATTTCTGTTTTCAGCTATAAAAATAATAAAATTACTGAAATACAATCTGTTGCGACGGACGAATTTCGAGACGGACAAGGAGCAGCCGACATTCATGTCAGTCCCGACGGGAAGTTTTTGTACGCTTCCAATCGGTTGGTAAATGACGGAATTGCTATTTTTTCAATTCAAAAATCAGGAAAATTGAAAAAAGTGGGCTATCAATCCACCAAAAAGCACCCCCGAAATTTTGCGATAACCCCCGACGGAAAGCATATGCTTGTGGCTTCACGAGATGAAAATGCTGTTCAAGTATTTGAAATTCAAAAAGATGGTTTGTTGCGGTTGAAAAATGAATTGCGTCTTCCCAAGCCTGTGTTTATTCGTTTTTTGAAATGAAAGTCATTTTTTTTGCTCGAAAATAATAAAATAGCTTTTTTGTTAAAAAAATGAGAAATTCTTAATAAATTGCCGGTTGCTTGTGAAAACTCTAATGCTTTATACTTAAAAGTGTTGCGATTTATTTAGAAAGTCAAAACATTAACATTTACTTAACAAATATTTCTTTTAAAATACGCAACTTTGTACGCTCAAAAACTAACTATTTATATTACTAAAATGAAAAACTGGGTTTTAAATTTAGCTTTGATTTTATTAACTTCAATGACTTACGCTCAGGGAGTTGTTACGGGAACAATCATTGACGGAGAGTTGAACGTACCGCTTCCGGGGGCAAGTGTGGTGGTAAAAGGTACATCGAAAGGGGTCTCGACCGATATGGACGGGAAGTTTTCCTTGCAAGTGTCTTCCAATACGGGAATACTCGAAGTTTCGTACGTGGGTTTTGTAACTCAAAAACTAAACTACACGCTTTCAGCAGGAAAGGCGAGTGTTAGAGTGGTTTTGCAACCCGATGCCCAAGCCTTGGATGAGGTAATCGTAACGGGAAGTGCACTTTTGGATATTGCACAAGAACGCAAAACGCCTGTGGCGGTTTCAACCATTAAAGCCAGCGAAATTGTTGAGCGATTGGGAACGAAAGAATTTCCTGAAATTTTGAACCGAACCCCGTCAGTCTACGCAACCAAAGGCGGTGGCGGTTTCGGGGATTCTAAAATTAACATTCGTGGGTTTGCCAATGAAAATATCGCTGTGATGGTTAACGGAATGCCCGTGAACGATATGGAAAACGGGAAAGTATATTGGAGCAACTGGGCGGGTATTTCTGACGTTACTTCGGCTATGCAGGTACAACGCGGTTTGGGAGCTTCAAAGTTGGCGATTGCCTCAGTGGGCGGAACCATAAACGTGGTGACGCGTGCTTCGGAAATGGCACAAGGCGGAACAATTTATGCAGGTTACGGAAATAACGGAGGAAATCACGAGTACAAAGGCTTGGTGTCCTACAACACAGGAAAGAGCCAAAGCGGTTGGTCGTCTTCTGTATTGTTTAGCCGTAGTTCAGGTCAAAAATATGCTGACGGAACCCGATTTGAAGGATATAATTACTATTTTGCTTTGGGATATGCGCCTTCTGAAAAACATAGTTTGCAGTTTATGATAACGGGCGCTCCGCAGTGGCACGACCAACGTTCTTCGTCTGTATCAATTGCCGATGCCATAAAATATGGCGGTACAATGGATAAGCCTAACAGACGATACAATTCAGATTGGGGGTATCTTAACGGAGAAGCCTATTCAAATCGCCGTAATGCCTACCACAAACCGGTAATGATGCTTAACTGGGATTGGAATATAACTGAACAATCAGCTTTAAGCACAGTGGTTTATGCTTCACTTGGGCGAGGTTTTGGAACAGGGGATACGGGTTCAGCTTGGTCAGGTGAATTTAATCAAGATAGAAAAACGGGTAAGTACAGCCCAAGAACAGTCAGATTAACAAGTATAAGAAATTCAGACGGGCTTATTGATTTTGACGCTGTTGAAAAATACAATAAAGGAGAAGATATTCGTCCGGATTACAAAATTGAACAAAAAGCAGAAGCCGGTAATGTTAATTCAAGACGTACAGTAACCGATCCAGATAATAAACAGCATTCAGTTTCAGAGGGTTTTGCTCGCAGAGCCAGTGTAAACTCTCACGACTGGTATGGGTTTCTGACCAATTTTAATCACAAAATTGACAAAAACTTCACCGTAAATATTGGTCTTGACGGAAGATACTACTACGGATACCACTATCAAGTACTTACTGACCTTTGGGGAGCTTCTTCTTACAGAGATACTTCAAACAAAAATCTTTCTGCGCCTAATAACGTATCAGCTGTGATGAGTGATAAACCAAATTACAATCCTTTCGGTGGAAAAATAGCTCCTATCGAAGAACGCATAACATATAGTAATGATGGCGAGGTACGTTGGATGGGACTTTTTGCTCAATTGGAATATTCCGATGATAATTTCTCTGCTTTCGTTCAAGGTTCATCTTCTCTGCAAGGTTTCCAACGAATTGATGAATTCTTAAAACCCGGAACCGAAGCCGTTAAAGGAAATCCGGCAACCGTAATGGAACGAAAAACAGGATTTAAAGATATTTTGGGTTACAATATCAAAGGAGGTGTGAATTATAACATTAATGAGCAACACAATGTTTTTGCCAATGTTGGATATTACTCAAAACAACCGTTCCTTAATGCGGTTTATCCAAACAACAGAAACTTCTCAAATCCGAACCTGACTAACGAGAAAATTTTTGGAATGGAAGCAGGATATGGTTTTAAATCAAGCATTGCTAACGTAAATTTAAACGTTTATAGAACTTCTTGGAAAGACCGTTTTGTACGAAAAAGCAATGATGTAACCAATGCTGCCGGTCAAACAATTCGTGCGTATGCTAATGTACTTGGTGTTGTGGAAATTCACCAAGGGGTTGAGTTGGAGGCAAATGTAACCGTTACTGACTATTTGAAATTCAGAGGTTCATATTCATTAGGAGATTGGTTTTATGAAGGAAATGCAGAAGGAAGTTTGTTTAACGAAAGTAATGAATTGATTGACAATCAAGGGAATGTAGTTACTTCGGGAGGAGCAGAATCAATCACATTGTTTTTGGATAAAGTAAAAGTAGGCGATTCGGCACAGCAAACCGTTTCATTGGGAGCTACCGTAACACCCTTGGAAGGTTTGAATATCAATGCAGACTGGCGTTATGTTAGCAACTTGTACGCTAATTTGAATGTAACTGATTTTACAACGCAAGCCGCTGCCGATAAAGGAGCTTTACGTTTGCCTAATTACAATTTGTTTGACTTGAATGTTTCATATAAATTGCGTTTCAAAGAAAAACAAGCGCTTACAATTTCTGCCGGAGTTGATAACCTGTTGGATACACACTACATAGCAGAATCGTACGACAATAAGCACGCAAAAACGTTAGCTGATTTTAAAGATGATGCTGCCAAAGGAACGGCACAACAACAGTTTGATACTTATCAAAGTAACAATCTTTACAAAGGTGTTGATACCTCAAACCGTGTGTATTTTGGTGCAGGACGCACTTGGAATGTTGGTTTGCGATATACATTCTAAAAAAAATAGATTAATAACCTAAAAAGCCACTTTTTAAAAGGTGGCTTTTTTTAAGATATACAATTATGAATCAATTTATTAAAAATCAGAAAAGGGCACTTTTTTTGCTTGTTTTGCTTCTTGTGGGCTGTACAACGCAAAAAACGGCGGTTGGTGATGCTACTGAAAATTATGTGCTTTTGGTGTCGTTTGACGGATTCAGGCACGATTATGCAGAAAAATATAACTTACTCAATTTTAAGAAATTGGTAAAAGAAGGAGCTTCCGCCGAAATGATGCTTTCGTCCTTCCCGAGCAAAACGTTCCCGAATCATTATTCCATCATCACGGGAATGTATGCCGGAAATCACGGGTTGGTCGATAATAAATTCTACGTGAAGGAAAAAGATGCTTTTTATACCATTGGCGACAGAAGCAAGGTAGAAGATGCTTCGTACTACAAAGGATATCCGCTGTGGCAGTGGTTGCAAAAACACGGAATGAAAACGGCTTCGTACTTCTGGGTGGGCTCGGAAGCGCCCATTCAAGGCGAATTCCCAACCTATTATTACAAATACGATGAAAAAGTGCCTGATGAAGAGCGTATCAATCAGGTAATGCGTTGGTTTGGAATGCCTAAAAGTCAGCGTCCGCGTTTTATAACGCTTTATTTTTCGTTGGTCGATACCGAAGGACATCATTCAGGACCTAATTCCGAAAAACTAAAAGAAACCGTGCAGGAAGCCGACCGATTGTTAGGGATAATCATCGAAAAGGTAAAAAAAACGAACTTGCCCATCACAACCATCGTTGTTTCCGACCACGGAATGACCGAAATGGAATCGAATGACGAAAATCTCGTATATATCGAAGAAGTGGCTGATTATCTGAAAGATAAAGCAAAGTTTGTAAACAACGGAATGCACGGACATATTTATGTTAAAAATCCTGAAAAAATCAACGAGATTTATGATTATGTTCAATCAAAATTAGCGCCACGCGTGTCGTTGTATTACCGAAATGAAACGCCCGCACATTGGCATTACAATAAAGATGAACGCATTGGTGATATTTTCCTGATTTGTGAGCATCCGTATTATATGATACCCAATAAAAACCACCCGACGGCGAAGAAAACCAACAAATGGGGGACGCACGGTTATGACCCGTACACCACGCCTGATATGGGCGGAATTTTCTACGCTTTCGGACATAACATAAAAGAAGGCTACAAACTGAAATCGTTTGAAAATATAAATGTATATCCGCTGATTACAAATATATTAGGGGTTAATCCGCCTGCTGAAATTGACGGAAAAGAACACGTGTTGCAACCTGTTTTAAAATAAGATTTACTAATAATAAAACTCCGAATGCAGTCATTCGGAGTTTTTTATTTTTAGAAATTTTATGAAATAAATCGTTGCGGTGTATAGTAAAACATAACTATGTTTTGATTTGTTGTTTAGCTTATGTTAAAATAGGGTGTCGATGTTCCCCAAGCCATTGAGGAATGTTTAGAAGCAGGAATACAAGTAAAAATCGTAACTGGAGACACTCCCGGAACAGCGAAAGAAATCGCTCGACAAATCGGTTTGTGGGATATCAACTGTAATGAAGAAAATCATATCACAGGAGCTGAATTTGAGGCTCTGTCTGATGTAGCCTTAAAAGAAAAAATAGATAAAATAAGGATAGTATCCAGAGCCAGACCGATCGATAAAGCTCGTTTAGTGAGCTTGTTACAACAAAAAGGTGAAGTAGTGGCAGTTACAGGCGACGGAACAAATGACGCTCCGGCTTTGAAAGCAGCACAAGTAGGGCTTTCAATGGGTGATGGAACTTCCGTAGCAAAAGAAGCCAGCGATATTACGATTTTAGACAATTCTTTTTCAAGCATAGGAAAAGCAGTAATGTGGGGCGTTCACTATATTTGAACATACAACGATTTATTCTTTTCCAAATGACGATAAATGTGGCGGCTTGTATTATCGTATTGATAGGAGCATTTTTAGGAACAGAATCACCTTTAACAGTTACACAAATGTTGTGGGTAAATTTGATAATAGATACATTTGCGGCATTGGCATTAGCTTCATTGCCTCCAAGCAAAGAAGTAATGAATGAGAAACCCAGAGCCACCAATGCCAATATTATTTCTAAACCTATGGCAAAGAGCATCTTCGGAGTAGGAGGTTTATTTGTTGTTCTCCTTTACGGATTGATTCAATATTTTAAACATATCGAAGTAACATCATTATCTCATTTTTCATTTCAAGATTATTTAAGCAATTTCTTTAACTTTACTTCTGTGGAAGGAAGATTGTCAGAATATGAATTGTCATTGTTTTTCTCTGTCTTTGTAATGCTTCAATTTTGGAATATGTTTAATGCAAAGGCTTACCATACGAGCAAAACAGCCTTTATAAATTTACGAAAAAGCATAAATTTTTTAGTAATAGCCTTGGTAATTATCGTAGGACAAATATTGATAACCTCTTTTGGAGGAAAAATGTTTAGTGTTGTACCATTAAGTATTATGGATTGGGGAATCATCATCGCCTCTACCAGTAGTGTTCTTTGGACAGGGGAGATAGTTAGAGTTGTTTCAAAGAAATAAATTATTTGAAGCAAGAGACTTTCATAAGTTTTCTTTTCCTCTGTTACAGCTTAGTTTGCGCACACTTAAAAAAAAAAATAGGCGACAACGGGTTTAACTTTGAGTTAAGCTCGTTGTTGTCCTTTATAATTGAAAAGGTATTTTTAAGTTTATAGCTAACTCACCTTAAATTGTCATTTTACAAAATATTCCTTATTGGAGGATGCTGTGAAAGCAGGATACGCGGGAAAGGGCGGAGGATGTGTTTTTTTTTTTAATCACATTTCTCTCATCACTTTCTCGCTTTCGCTCACACTTTTCAAAGGGGGAATT